>NZ_CP048263.1:1803369-2404493 GCF_019469165.1 Gilliamella sp. ESL0443
TCAACCAATTGCTGTTACTCCACCAAACTTTGTTGAATTAGAAGTTATTGAAACTGATCCAGGATTAAAAGGTGATACAGCGGGAACTGGTGGTAAACCAGCTACATTATCAACTGGTGCAGTTGTACGTGTTCCTTTATTTGTGCAAATTGGTGAAGTACTTAAAGTTGATACACGTTCAGGTGAATACGTTTCTCGCGTTAAATAGTAATTCATCAAAATAATTATTTAAATAATGAGGTCTATATGACCTCTTTTTTTTAAGTAAAAAAATTTAAGTTAAATTTTTGAGTTGAGGAACGGGGTTTTTGAGTTAAAAATCTGCAAAAATTTTTCATTTATTTGGTAATTAAAAATCAAAATTTGAATTTATTTAGCCCCGATATAATTAAGCTGTCGCCATGACTCATAAACAACTACTGCAACTGAATTAGACAGATTCATACTTCGGCTATTAGCAACCATTGGAATCCGAATTTTTCTATCTTGCGGCAATGCATCAAGAATTTTTGCTGGTAAACCTCTCGTTTCTGGGCCAAACATCAAAAAGTCAGCCGGTTTATAATTTACTTCACTGTGTGGTTTTTGACCTTTTGTCGTTAAGGCATAAACTTGAGAAGCTAAATCAAGTTGGTTCTCATCTAAAAAGCACTCAATATTTTTATAACGTTTTACATCAACAAATTCTTGATAATCTAATCCTGCTCGTCTCAATTTTTTATCATCCCAATAAAATCCCATTGGCTCAATAATATGTAAATTAAAACCAGTGTTAGCACACAAACGAATGATATTACCAGTATTAGCAGGAATTTCAGGTTCAAATAAAACAATATTTAAAGATGCATCTGACACAATTATTTCTCTTAGCTGTTAATATTTTTGAAGAGGTAATACTATCACAATTCTAAGTCCACCTAAGTGGCTTTTCTCTGCTTTAACAGTGCCATTATCTCGAGTAATAGCGTTAGAAACAATGGCTAAACCTAAACCTGTGCCACCTGACTCACGATCACGAGCTTCATTAGTACGATAAAACGGTCTGAATATTTGCTCTAACTCACTATCAGCAACACCTGGCCCATCATCATCAATAGTGATAATTGCAGTTTGTTGTTGAATAACAAAATTAACATCAATTCGCTGATTTGAATAACGAAATGCATTCCTTACTACATTTTCAAGCGCGCTACATAACGCCGTTGGATAACACAAAATTGTATTATTAGTTGGGGGAGTAAGAATTGAAAATTGTTTTGAAATTTGATTAGCTTCAAAAGTCGCATTATCTAAAACATTTTTAAATAATTGATCTAACTGTTTATATTCACGAACTTCGTTATTATCATGCTGATTCCTTGCTAATGACAATAAATCACCAATCATTGAATCAAGCTTTATCGCTTCATCACTTATTCGTAAAACTTCGTTACTTTCACCTTGTTTACGACGTAGCAGTGAAGTTGCTAATTGCAATCGAGTTAATGGTGTCCGCAATTCGTGAGAAATATCAGAAAACAATTGTTGCTGTAACTCTTGCATCCTTTTCAACTCTCGAAGCATGCGGTTAAAACTTGCCCCCACGGCTTTATATTCATATGATCCAACTTTTTCAAGTTCAGGCCACTGTTGTAGATTACCTTTGGCTACTTGCTCAGCAGCCAACCGCAATCCACGTGCTGGCCTAGCAATACTCCAAGATAGCCACAACAAGAATGGCGTACTTGCCAACATGGTTAATGTCAAAAGCAAGAAAGGATGATCAAATATTAAATTAACAAATTGAGACTGAATATCCGATGCAGGTTGTAATAAAAATAATTGATAGTCTTCATTAGCATAATGAAGCAAGAAAGGACCAATAATTTCTTGGTTATCATAGATTTTCTTAGCTGGATCATCAACATCGTGGGATTTTTCACTAAAACTTTTTACTAAATCAATATTATTAGTATCTGCTGTAATAATTTGTTGATTGGGTGTAACAATAAATAATAGCTGCCCAGCTTTTTGATGATTATCCATTACAACAATGAATCTCATCCACCAACGGAAACTATCTTTAGGAATCTTGGTTAAATCTTTTTCGATTTCTTTAGCCAATAGATTACCACTTTCTTTATCTTTATTGGCTAAATAGGTTAAATTTCGGGAGTCTAGCTTTGGCAAGGCCATTACCAGAATAAGAAAGAAAGCAATAGTAAGTAAGAATATTGTGAAAATTCTAATTGTTAGACGATCAAAGATCCACATATATTCTTACCATATAAAGAAATAGCTAGTTTTGTAATACATCATCATTTTGATCTACAACAAACAGATATCCTTTTGAACGTAATGTTTTAATCCATGGTAAACCATCACTACGAGGAGGAAGTTTTTTACGCAAATTAGAAACATGAACATCAATTGAACGAGCTAATGGTAAAAATTCTTTACCTAATACGTTTTCACTTAAATCATCTCTTGATATGATTTTTCCCGCATTTTCTAAAAGTTGTAATAATATTTGGAATTCAGTACCCGTTAATTCAATATATTTATCATCAAATGAAACAGATTGCTGTTTTCGATTAACGGTGAGTTTATCAATGGTATATTGAACTGACTTCTCACCAGAAGTTACAGCCATATTATCCCAACGTTTCCTACGTAATAATGCATTAATTCGAGCAATAAGCTCCCGATCATTAAACGGCTTTAAGATATAATCATCAGCACCAAGCTCAAGCCCAATGATTTTATCAAATTCGTTATCTTTAGCTGTTAAGAAAATTACTGGAACAGTATATTTATTTCTAAGTTGAGATAATACACTTAACCCATTCATTTCTGGCATCATAATATCAAGTAAAATAAGATCAATGCTATCATCAAATTTATCTAAAGCCTGAACACCATTATTAGCTATTACGACTTCAAACCCTTCTAATTCTAATAATTCACATAACATTGAGGCAATTTCTGGATCATCATCAACTACGAGCAATTTGTTCATTACTACCCTCATTAATTAACAAATTTATAATTTTTCTATTGGTTTTTTATTATTGTAAATTTATTTTATATTTTTAGAAATATTATATAGGTAAAATGCAATAATGTCGTAAATAATTGTTAAGATTTATAGTTTAAACACTTTTATATTACTAAATCCTTGTTCAATAAGATAAAGTGCTTGTAATTTACTCATAATACCTTTCGCACAATACAATAAATATTGTTTTGATTGATCTAGATCGCCAAATTGTGTCGCCAATTTATAAAAAGGGATGAGCTTAACATCGACATTTTCAATTTCTAATGGGTTATCCTCTTGTTCCTCAGGTGAACGAATATCAATTATAATTTGATTCTCTTCTAATGTTGAAACCATATCGACTTGTGTAATTGTGTCATCAGTCTGTTTAGCAATTTCACGAATATCAATATTTTCGGCTTCTTCAACTGCTTTATTTAATATAGAGAAATCAAAATTTTGTTCTTCCTCTTCTATTTTTTCTTTCACCGCTTTTACAGTAGGATTTTTTGATATCACGCCACAAAATTCTGGCATTGTCTTAGCGATGTCTTCAGTACCGATTTGACGAGCAAGATTAATTATAGTTTCTTTATCATACGTTATTAGTGGGCGTAAAACTAAAGTATCACTCACATTATCGATTAAACGTAAATTAGTTAAAGTTTGGCTTGATACTTGCCCCAATGCCTCGCCAGTAATCAACGCTTCAACATTATAACGTCGAGCAACCATAGAAGCAGCACGAATCATCATCCGTTTTAAAATAACGCCCATTTGTCCATCGTCAATTTTCTCAAGAATCTCACCTACTACATTCGAAAAATCAATGGCGATAAAACGAACTTTATGAGAAGAACCAAATCTCTTCCATAAATAATGAGCCATTTGTTTAACGCCAATTTCATGAGTTTTTCCACCTAAATTAAAGAAGCAATAGTGGACTCGGCAGCCTCGTCGAATAAACATATAGCTCGACACGCCAGAATCAAATCCGCCAGAAATAAGAGAAATAACATCTTCTTGAGTTCCTGTCGGAAAACCACCAATTCCTGCATGACGTTCTTTAACTAATAATAGCTTGTCTTTATCTATTTCAAGATTAACTGTTACATCCGGACGAGTTAATTTTACTTTAGCTGTCGAAACATGCTGATTCAGCCCTCCACCAACATAACGCTCTACATCAATTGAAGTAAACTCATGCT
The DNA here is from genome assembly GCF_019469165.1 of Gilliamella sp. ESL0443. Classification (NCBI taxonomy): domain Bacteria; kingdom Pseudomonadati; phylum Pseudomonadota; class Gammaproteobacteria; order Orbales; family Orbaceae; genus Gilliamella; species Gilliamella sp. ESL0443. Next base: position 1,807,597 of record NZ_CP048263.1, read on the forward strand.
TACCTCGACGTTTTACTCTGACACAAAATGTTTTATTCTCAATTAAAGGGGCAAAATGATTAAACGCTTTTTCATATATATCATGCAGATCGACAAAACTAAGCTCTTCAACTACTAATATATGGTGAATACCAGGAATTCGAGTTAATAGTTCTAAGATTTGACTTTCACTATTAATAACTTTAGGGCGAACTTCAATAAAATCCCAATGACGAATAACGGCAACATCATCAATTGAATGTTTTAAAATATTACGAATGTTACTCGTTAATATTTTAATAAAACGTAAACGAACAGATTCACTTTTGATCGTGATTTCAGGAAAAAGTTTAACTATAAATTTCATACAACAGAATTTGCGAGACTAAAAATGGCGACATTATACTTATTTTTCCCTAAAAACGTACAATTGATTATGATAAATACAGAAAATAACAAAATATACTTGCTTGTTGCTCACTCTTTCGCTAATATTTCGCATCAATAAATTCTGTTCTATAACATAAAATTGACAGGTTGAAATGTACGAACTATTAATTATAGGTTATTTAATTATCGCACTTGCGATAATCGTTTTAGTGTTAATACAGCGCGGAAAAGGCGCTGACATGGGCTCATCTTTTGGTGCAGGTGCATCTGCGACTCTATTTGGCTCATCAGGTAGTGGAAACTTCCTTACACGTACAACGACAATATTAGGTGTCTTATTTTTTGCATTAAGTATTATTTTGTCCAATATTGGTAGTTCAAAAACAACTAATATCAGCGATGATTTCAAAAATATTGGCGATAATACACAGCAAAGTACAGATGAATTAAACAGTAATAGACAAGTAATTCCAACTACTGATCCAGTTATACAGCCACAGAGTATTAATCCGACTTCAGATATTCCAGAATAAAAACAGCGCCGTGGTGGTGAAATTGGTAGACACGCTATCTTGAGGGGGTAGTGCTCTAAGGGCATGCGGGTTCAAGTCCCGCCCACGGCACCAATTTAATAAACAGGAACATTCTTTAAAATCCTTTAAACCACACCAAAACCAGTATAAACAAGGCTTATAGCCTATTTTACTATTCTATAAGCATCAGTAAGATACATTTACATTCATATTTTTGGGGACTATATTAAGGACTACGTGAACATAGTCCTATAATTTCATAGTCCCAAAAGGTGAAAGTATGCCTAAAAGAATAGCTCCAATGACTGATACACAAATTTTGTAGTTATCTTGATGCGCTTGATTATCCTAATGGGATGTTTATGGGAGGTTTGGGGATGATCACCCCTTTAACCCAAGAAGATATTTGTATCATGCTTATATTGAATATATACGCAATACAGGCTTAAACAACCTTTTATCGCTCACACAATTTGGTACATCACTTAATTATGCAATGAAAGAAAACGGTAAAAATTATATCCGCAAAAGATCAAATAAAGGAATGAGTACAAACGTAGAGATTAATACCTATACTAGTCAGGATTGGCTACCAAGAGCAGAAGAACCTAGTTAGTTGTTATTATTTGTTATCATATAAATCGCTTAATTTTGGCGTTTTTTTGTTACAATTAACGAAATAAATAATAATGGCTTTTCTCTATAATGAAAAAAATAACTAGTTGTATTTTTATAATTTGTTTAATTATTCCTAATATTCTTTTTGCAAACGATAGAAATAAAAGCGTTGAACTTAGAATAAAAGTATTCAATGAACATAAAAATATTACGACTTGTATTTGGGGATATGCATCTGAACAGATTAAAAAAACTCAACATTCATCAGAACAAATCGCTTTTGAAGCTATTGTTTCTTGTGATGATGTTATAGAAAAAATGAGGCTATATAATCGAGAATACATTAAATTAGCTTATAAGGATGATCTGAGAAGTAAAGGATTGTTGTTATACAGTGCGGAGAAGCAACTTTGGGAGCAAAAACAAGCATGGATAAATAACATCCAAAATTATATTGATCTTAAAAGAAAAAATGGTGATTAATTACTAATATTGGGCTAAGTCATAAGTTCTATTTCCAACTAAAATAAAAAAGTGAATACCTAAAGTGAACACTAGTTAATAACAAATCCTAAAGTGTTAACCGCCTAAAGCCTGTTTCACTATTTTGCAAGTATCAGTAAGTTACATTTATAACCACGTTTTTAATTATATGCTTATTTATGTGAATCTTGTATAACTAAAAATTTTATAACGATAGAAAGAACCGTCAAATAAAGATAGGAATAAATCAAATCACTAGAAATACCCTTTGACTGAAATTGAAAGTCTACATAGTTATATTGATAAGGTTTGATAGAAAATGAAAATTTCATTAATGCAAAGTCTAACATATAATTGATATTGAATAATAATTCTCATATTATTATTCAAAAACAAAAGAATGTTATGAAAAATTTTATTCTTAGCATGGTTAGTCTAATTCTATTCGGTTGTGGTGAGAGTGATAATAAAGTTCTCAAAGAATATCTTGTGGGCGATTGGCAATGCACTATGATATATAGTATAGGGCTAAATGTATCCCCAGAAGAAGAGCTTAAACATACCACTGAGCCTGAAGATTTTACAATTAAATTTAGAATATTAGATGATAAGCTTTATGAAATTAAAAATGATGGAACAAAACAAGCTATCGATGTCAACGGCTTTAACAGTACAGTAAATGAAATATGTTATGAAGCAAATTGTACTCTGAAACAATATTTAGAAATCAAGGATGACGACTCATTTAACAACATAATAACGAAACGCTTAAAAAAACTCAATAATCACACAGATACTATTGATTTTAGATCTAAAATCGAAACAGTTTGTAATAGAATAAAATAAGTATCAGAAATAACACTTTATTTGCTTATAGATACTTTAATATTTATTAGTAACAAATTTTGTGCAACTATTATTAATAGATAGGATACATACACTAGTAAAAAATTTGGCCATTGGCTAATTATGCTGCATATGTTATTGTTCTGAAGTATTCATGAGATTTAAAAGATCCGCCACCCATTCACCAATTCAATATTCAGCAGCATTCTTTAAAATCCTGTAAAGCACATCAAAAAGAGTATAAATAGTTTGTAGCCTATTTTGTTATTTTAAACGAGGCAAATACCAATCATACTTTTTGATTAGATTGAACGCTACCATATATCGCCGACATAAAGTCGGCGAATTAGTTTGTTAAATTAAATTATGCAAAACCTTTTAAACCAACCACATGAACATGTTCTTGGTTATTAATGACTTTCCGTACTAATTTATACGTTGTGCCTTTTTCCGGACTGATATTTTCTGGCGCTGCAATAATAAGTTGCATTTCCAATCTTTCGCAAAGTTCAAAGAGCGTTGCAATTGATTTAGCATCAAGTCGGGCTGCTTCATCTAGGAATAATAAGCGACAAGGTGATATGTCTTTATTACGCAAGCGTTTAGATTCTTCTTCCCAACTTTGAATCACCATCAATAGGATCGACATACCTGTACCGATTGCTTCACCTGTTGATAATGCACCACTTTCAGCACGTAACCAGCCATCAGCGCCACGATTAACTTCAACATCCATTTCCAGATAGTTTCGATAATCAAGCAATTCTTCACCTATATTTTGCGCAGTTCGCTGCCCCATATCAATATGAGGATTCAAGCGTTGATAAAGTTTAGCTAATGCTTCTGAGAAAGTAATACGATTATTACTAAACAGATCTTGATGCTCGTTTTGATCATCAGCTAATGCTGCTAATAATGAAGAGTGAGCTTCCCGGATACTAACATTAAGACGTACACCATTTACCTGACCAAATGCCACCGCTTGCAGACCTTGATTAAGCATACGAATACGGTTTTGCTCTCGTTGAATAGTTTTACGAATAATATTAGCCACACTTTTTGAGCTAATTGCCAATTGCTGTTCACGTGAGGTAAGTTCTTCAGTTAATCGTGATAACTCAATTTCCATTTGCTCAATAGCTTCAATTGGGTCATCCGTTTTAACAATATCTTGACGAATTCGTTCACGAAGATGTTTATAAACCGCAATATAAAATTGTATTTTACGTTCTGGTCGTTTTGGATCTTCGGATAATCTTAATACATCACGTAAATGTTCATTATCATTTACTGCTAGACGCAATGAACCGAGTGCCTTATCTGACATAGAGCGCAATTCATCAGCACTTAGATAAGCTAATTCTCGACGATGTAACCTTCGTTCAACGCTATTTTCTTTAACTAATCGTAAAACTAAACACCACCCTGCTTTCGCTTCCACAACTTGTTCACGTAATTGTTTATAATCACGTAGTGTTTGTGCTAAACGTTTTTGCATTTGTGTCATTTCGCTTTCGCACATAATAAGTTGTTTTTCAAGCGATGTGCATTGTTGCCGATTAGTGTTAAGTTTTTGATGAATTTCATCACGACGAATACGTGCTCGTTCTTCGGTTGCTGCATCCGCTTTAACACCTATTTGTTCAACCTCTTTATGCAACTCATTGAGCATGTCACGTTTAGTTTCAAATGCACTTTTTAAAGAAGCAAAAGTTTGATTATATTGATTGTATTTATCTTGGTACTGTTGCATCTGGCTACGTGCTTCAGTACGCTGTGCTTCAACCACCTCAAGTCGAGAACGTAGTTTTTCATTCAAATCACTATTTTCATTTAGCATTCCAGCCGAATCTTCATAGCTAAAATGCGCACGGCGTTGCATGACTTCGGTTAAGGCAAAAACTTGTTGACGAATAGTTTGTTGCTGAGCTTTGATAGTATTATATTGCTCACGTAGTGAATCATTCTGTTCAGGATCACTTTGTAACACAGCAATAATTGGTTCTAATTCCGAAACAGTATGGCGATGACGACTCACATATTGCGCAGCTTCTTGCGCTTCAGCCACTTGTTCACGTAAATCATCAACTCGATCGGCTAAATCATCATCAGCCAATAAATGCATCTGAGCAACTAATCGATTAACTGTAGCTAGCTGCTCTTTACACATTGCCACTTGCTGTTGGTTTTGTTTATCAATGCTTTCTTGTGCTAATAATTGGCGTTCGATTTCATTGCGTCGTGTTGTTAGTTTTTGTACTTCGGCTTCTGGATCGATATCAAAAGCTACAGATAAATATTCACCAATAAACTGCCCAACATTTTGCTCAATACGTTGCAATTTTTGAAGGTCAAACGAAATTGTTGCATAAAGTTCATGTAGCTCATCACGTTCAGCTGATAATTTCTCAAGATGTATTTCACGTGCAGCTCGACCAAACAAAGGAACTTTAGGAAAACTTGAGAAACGCCATTGACGATCACCTGTTTTAACAAGAACCGATTTATTCATCTCTTCACAATCAAATACGCTATCATCAAATGATGATGGATCACCTTCGATAAAATAGATATCTTCTGGATAATCTTCTTCACTGCTAGTAAGGCTTTCGAGTTGTGCTTTGACTAATGATAAATCCGGTACCACAATGGCTTGCCTTGACGGACCATACAATGCTGAAAAATAAGGTGCATCATCAATTGTTACGTCTTCATAAATTTCAGAAAGTAAAACACCATTGAATCGTTCAGCTAAAACAGATAAACGTCCGTCATCAACACCACTTGGTTGATTAAGTTGTTCTATTTGCGTATCAAGTTGATTTCGTTTGAAGTTTATTTGATCACGCTGAGTAACTAAAGCACGTTCCTGTTCAAGCAGTTGTTGCATATGCTGAGTAACTGATTGACTATTAGTAAAAGTTTGTTGTGTTTGTTCTTGCAATACTATAAGTGCATCTTGAGCTTTTAACCATAATGGGGCTTTTTGACGATAGTCACTTATTTTTGTTTGTATTTGCTCAAACTCTTGCCTAAATTCAATTCGTTTTTCACTTGATTCGTTAGCAAGCTCGGCATTTTGATCCAATTGAACTTCAAGTTCTTGTTTTAATTCATCAAGTTCATCATAATTGATTTGACGACCAAAACGCTTACAGAATTGAGTTAGTAATGATTCAGCTTCTTTTTGTTCAAAAAAGCGTTGTTCTAATTCATCTAATTGTAGCTGTAAATGTTCTGCTTGCTCAGCTTGATAACATTGTGAAGGCCATTGTTTTAATGCTTCTCTAGCAGCACTCCATGCTTCACTTCGTACTACATCGCCAACCAACTTAACAACTAGTTGATACGCTCTATCAAATTGACTTATTGCAGCATCAGAAACACTAACTCTCTGTTCCAATTCTAATAATTTTTCAGTAACTTCTTTTTGTTTTTCTTGAAAAACTTCATAGTGATTTTCAACATTGCTTATACCTAATTTAGGCAATTGGCATAGTTGTTGGGCATTTTTCAGAGCTTGAATTGCTTGCTGATATTGAATAGCTCGAGTTTGTTGTACATCTAAAGCTTGTTGATAATCTGCCAATTGAGTTTTAATCTCATCAACTTCTTGTTCTGTCTGTTCAACTTGATCTCGGTAAGTTTGATACTGTTCATTTGCTTCAAATACAACTTCATTTTGCTCTTCAAGTTTTATATTAAGATCATCTAAATCTGCTTGATAGCGGTCAATTTTTTCTTGTTGACGCAAAGCAGTTTGTGCAAGATTAAGATGATCATTTGCTGCCTGAAGGTCGGTCTCTAAATCGCCTTGAGCATCTTGATATTCTTTAAGCTCTTTTGCCATCTCAACTTGTCGATACTGATTACTGATAAGCAGATCTTGCGTTTTGAACATATCTCGACGTAGTCCTAAAACTGATTCGATATGAACTCTACGCTCATTAGCATGACGCATATAATCAGCAGCCACATAGTTTGTAGATTCAGTAATGAGATGTTTGAATAAATCGCGATCTGATTGTGTAACTCGAATAGCTTCAAGTGTCATCCGATTTTCACGAAGTGCTGCTTCCATATCTTGGAATGCTTTTCTAACACCACTATTTTCTGGTAATAAATAATCACGTAATGATCGCGTGATAGCACTTGAAATTCCACCATAAAGAGAAGCTTCAATTAAACGATAATATTTACTTCGATCAGATGAAGAACGTAATCTTTTAGGTAAAATACCAAAATCAAACATGACTGAATGATAATCAGTAATGGAATTAAATTGCTTAAAGATAACCCCTTCCATTGATTCAATCTTATCTTTTAATTCCGGTAAAGATAAAATTCTAGCCTGTTTTTCATTTAAGCGCTCTGTTACTAATTCTGTTGGAGTAATATTGACAGGCAAACCTTGTATTAAAAAAGGTTTAATATCAACTTTTTTATCACGACCAGCAACCTGCTGTAAACGCACACCACAGATAATCCGTTGATTACGAGAATTAATTACATCCAGCATCGAGTAACACACGCCTGGCTTTAATTTACCATGTAAACCTTTATCCCTAGAACCCGAAGTTGCTCCTGCTTCAGTTGTATTTCTAAAATGTAATAAGGTTAAATCTGGGATTAATGCAGTGACAAATGCTGCCATAGTGGTTGATTTACCAGCACCATTACCACCAGAAAGTGTGGTAACAAGCTGATCAAGCTCAAACGTTCGAGCAAAAAAACCGTTCCAATTAATTAAGGTTAATGAGTGAAATTTACCGTGTCCCATTATCATTATTCAATCTCCTCATTAACATCTTCATCATCACTATTATCATCATCTAATATAAGTGATGATTCAATTTTAATCGCTTCACCATCGCGAATCAGGCGTAATTGTGCTTCTTGAGCATCATCACTGCTACGCACATCAGCTCCAAATCGGAATATAGATTCATTAATACGAAAACGGCTACTATCATTACCTACAATAAAGAAGATCATACCAAGTCGACGTAATCGATTTAATGCAGTTTTTACTTTATCAAATAATTTTTGGCGATCTAAATCCGAGCCTGTAGAACGCTGATTGACTAGTTTCAATAATTTACTTTCATCCGCTAATGAAACAAGCTCATCAAAAAGTTCTTGTAAGGTAAAAATGCCTTCATGTGCTAATCGCTCTGGACTTAAATAGAGATAACAAAGCACTTTACCGACTAACATATCAAGTTCAGATAATACTGAACGTGGAATCAGAGTAGTTGAACGAGGACGCAGATAGAAAAATCCTTCCGGTGCGCGAATAAGCTCGACATTATAACGTTGATAAAACTGTTCAAGCTCAAGTTGGAAATCCATTAAAAAAGCATGATTATCAAGCTCATCGATACCAATATGACGACCTGACCTTAATAGACTGTCAAGTTCCGGAAATATTGGATTGGCAATAGCTTGAGCTAATTTTACCGGCATAAACTTATCTATCGACGCTTGAGAGCTTGCTGCAATGCGCCCCATAACCTCATCAAGATGATAGGAAGTTTGTTCTATTTCTAAATCATTAATATCTGTTGATGACATGTGCTTGTACCTTAGCTCCATAATCGTTAATAGGTTTCCATTCGGCTGGGATACCGAGTAAATCGCTTTCGGCAACACCTAATCGAATAGCCTGATCAATAAACAATCTTGCAATATCAAAATGTTGTTCACGTGGGAACTGTGCTAAATAACTATGAATTGCATTACTCATATCAAGTGGTTTATTTTCTTGTTTAAAGATCAATAAATTTTGTTCTATATGCGAAATAATATGTTCTTGAATTTCTTCAATCATTTCAAACTCAAGCTCGGATGGTAATTCACCCGTCACTTCTGCTTCATGCAGTGCTAACTCTTCATCACGCATATCAAGTAAACGCTCAGCATTAGCAAAAGTGAGTGACCATGGTAAATCAAAATAGCTTTGAATCGATTTACGTAATCGCTGAGAAAAAACTCGATTCTTATCTAAATCGATTGCTGTACGAATAAATTTATGAACGTGTCTATCATAACCAATCCATAGGTCTATTGCTTTTTGTCCCCAGCCAATAATTCGGTCTAGTTTTCCTTGCAGATCCATAACAACATTGTTAATTTTATCAAGATCTGGATTATCTAATGTGGCATCTTGTATCAGAAGCAAACTGGCTTGTAGCTTATCACCTGCAGCTGCCAACGTATCTTGCAGCTCACGCAATGTTTGTGATGTTTCGGTAAGTAAACCTTCACAACTACTGATGGCTGCTTGCCAATCTTGACTTAACAATGCTGAAATATTTTGTTTAACTTCAGCTTGTTGTTCATCCATTACTCTCTGTGTGATATCAATACTGTCAAAAATTTCTGCAACAGAATATTTTAATGGAGCAAAAACATTTCGATGCCAATGTAAATCATCGCCACCTTCAAGGGCCGCATCTGCTGCACGCTTTAATTCTTGTGCAACAATAGAAAGCTGAATAGATAAGCGTAAAGTTGAGAATTCTCGTTGGCGTATATAGTAATCAGAAATGCCAATTCCTAGTGGAGTCAAACGATAAATAGAATAACCATCGGTCATTTCGCTAGCAAAGCGAGTAATTAAACGTTGGCGAACTAGATCATTAATGGCATTATTAGCCCGAACGGTAATAGTATCTTCACTTTGCTCAAAGATCTGAGAGACATGTCTGAATCCGTCAATTAATTCAGATTCAGTCATTTCACCATCAAAGCGCTCACTGTTTAATACAGCAATTGCTAATAAAAAGGCTAATCGCTCAACAGGTAGAGCAATCGAAAAATCATTCTTTTTTGCCCAAGAGACCAGTTCTGGCACTGATTGGGAAAAATCCATCATAGTGATTCCTTAATTAAAGATGCACAATATCGCGACATCTTAAAATAATATGAGAAACACAATATATTGTGTTATGGACAAAATTTTATCGATTATATAACAAATTGTAGTAGTTAAAAATAGCTAAGTTTAGGATTTATTATTAGATGTGATAACCAATATTTAATTTTCTTAAATAAACTTGTTACCAAGACAAAAAAGACCATTTTATTAGCCAATTAACTTTATATTTAAATTGACTTATATAAATATAAAAATGATAATAATTATCGTTTTCATTTAAAATATTGAGGTATCTATGCGTAAAGTATTATTATCAGTTTTATTGGGGACTTTAATGGGTTTAATTTCACAATCCGTGACAGCTCATGGTATATGGATTACTGATCGAGTCGATCAAAAGCAGATTATTTTAGGTGAAGGAGCTTTAGATAATGGCTATCAACCTGAAATGGTGAAAAAAGTTAAAGCTTATAATAATGATTGGTCGGTACTACCCGTTTCAAAAATAGCACATAATAACTTTGTGACCATCGAACCTGCAAAAGATACAGCTGTAGTAACAGTTGATTTTGATTATGGTTATTGGACCAAAAATTCGGATGGTAAATACGTTAATTTGCCAATGAATCAAGTTAAAGGTGCAGATAAGGGCACTCATGCCATAAAATATAGTGTCAACTATTTATCATCCGTTAACAAACCCAAAATAATAGAAGATATTCCACTACAAATTGTTCCTTCTATTGACCCAACAAAATTAAAACGAGGCGACAATTTACCGATAACCGTTTTCAAAGATGGTAAACCACTAACCAATACACCTGTCATCATTGATGTTGTAAATAATTTAGACAAAACAGTGAAAACTGATGATAAAGGCCAGGCTACTATTATTGTGCCAAATCAAGGTTTAAACGTTATAGGTGTTGAAATTGGTTTCCCGCTTAAAGATAATCAATTAGCTACCCAAGACAAATTTTTTACTACATTAGTTTTTACATTAATTCCTGAAGAAGATTAATTTATATATAAAAAACGGGATCATTATCCCGTTTTTTATAATTATCTTTTTAAACTTCAGCACTAATCGGACGAGGTATAAGAAAACTACAAAATAGAGCTAACACCGTAATGATTAAACCAAACAACATACCATTAAAGTAACCATCAATTGTGTTTCCATTTATCATCTGAATTGCTGGTAATAAAGCAAAACTCAAACCAGCACCTAAATTAAATGCCCCTGCATTCATACCAGGTAAAAATCCTGGATTATCAGTAGGAGATAAGACGATACCTAATCCATTTAAAATGATATTAGCCATTCCAGCATAAAAAATACCTAAAACAATCACGCCAACCGATAAAATAGGTAAAGAATGAATGCCATAAAACATAATAACCAAAATACCAATAATACAACCCACTAAACCTAACTTGAGCACTTTATTATAGCCCATTATTGGTGCCAATCTTCCTGAAAATGGCCCAACAAACCAACCAATTAAAGCATAAGGCGTGAGAAAAATTAATGATGCCCAATCTGCATCTAACCCAAAACCTATTTCATGATTTTGGGCAATTGACATCACTAAACCATTAACGATGGCAAAGATCCCAGTCATGGTTAATGTGGTTGTTAATAACAACGCCCAGGTGGCACGCTTTTTCAAATGATTGATAGTGACTAAAGGTTGCTTACTTCTTTTTTCTACATTCCAAAATAAAATAAAACATAAAAAAGCCAATAAACTTAATCCAGTAACAATCAGCCAATTGGCATTGTCAAGTTTACCGGCTTCATTAAGTGCAAGTAATAACGCAGCTATTGTTAAAACAATTAACAAAACGCCTAGCCAATCCATCTTGGTACCTTTAGAGGGCTGAGATTCTGACGCAAAACGATGAACAAAAAAAGTCGAGATTGCTGCAACAATAGCTATAATCCAAAATACTGACCGGAAGCCAAAATGCGTAGCAAGTAAACCTCCCGCAATAGCATCAACACCAGCAATACCACCATTTACTGCTGTTATGATACCCATTAACATACCATATTGCTTAACGTCTTTTACTTCAAAACTTAACATTAACAAACATAATGGAACCACTGGCCCTGATACACCTTGAATAATGCGAGCAACATACAAAACTTCAATATTCGGCGCAATAGCAGCAATGACTGTACCTAAAGTCATTATAATCAACATGGCTGTTAATACTTTTTTTCGCCCTTTTATATCACTTAATCGGGGCAAGAATAGTGAAAATAGTGCAGCTGCTGTAAAAAAAGAAGTTTGAGATAGTCCGACAGCTGCATCATTAGTTCCTAATTCTTTCGCTATAGTAACTAACACTGGGCTTAACATACTTGCATTGAGTTGGAAAGCAACACATGCAGCAAGCAAAGCAACCATTAAAGCCAAGATATTATTTTTTTTCTGGCTTAGATCTGCCATATATTTACCTCATTAAATGTTTTAATTGATCGGCATTTGAATATCATTAGTAACTATACTCAAATGAGATGATTCTTTATTTGTATCTATTTGATATATAATTAAATATCAATAATTTTATTTTCTCACGTATAAAACCAATAAAAGGTTATTATCAGAGATCGTGCTGTCGTTGATGTTTTCAGCTGACTATGAAATATTAATTAAAGTTCAAATTAACCTTGTTGAATTATCAGATAATTGCAAAACTTAGTCTGATAACTCACTCACCAATTGAAATATCTAATTAATATTTAACCATAGGTAGAAAAACAATTTTTTGGCAAACAGAGGTGTTCTTAATGGCGATTAAGATAGTTCACTTTTAAAACAAACTATTCACACTGATTACAAGAGAAATATTCTAATTTCAATTCTCAGATTTAAAATCCACTTATTATTAAATTTAATATTAAGATTTCGATAATAAAAAATAAATTACCTACTCGCACTGTCGCTAATTTGTGCTAAAATCGGGAGACATGAATAATCTTTTTTAACATAAGGATGTAACGTAATGCATATCGGTATACCAAAAGAACGGTTAGCCAATGAAGCTAGGGTTGCAGCAACACCTCAAACTGTTGGACAACTATTAAAACTTGGATTTACAGTTTCAGTAGAACAAGGTGCTGGACACGCTGCTCATTTTGAAGACCAAGCTTTTATTGATGCTGGGGCCACTATTCAAAACACAAAGGATATTTGGCAAAATGATCTTATTTTAAAATTTCACGCGCCAACTGATGATGAAATCGCTATGATGAAAGAGGGATTAACACTCATTAGTTATATTTATCCAGCTCAGCATAAAGATCTTTTAGAAAAACTTGCCACTAAAAATATTACTGTAATGGCAATGGATTGTGTGCCTCGTATTTCACGAGCTCAATCACTAGATGCATTAAGTTCTATGTCTAACATTGCAGGTTATCGCTCTGTTATTGAAGCTGCGAACCAATTTGGTCGATTTTTTACCGGTCAAGTCACTGCTGCAGGTAAAGTACCACCAGCAAAAGTATTGGTAATCGGTGCTGGTGTTGCTGGTCTTGCAGCAATTGGTGCAGCAGTTAGTTTAGGTGCTATTGTTCGTGCATTTGATACACGTCCAGAAGTTGCTGAACAAATCAATAGTATGGGTGCTGACTTTTTAGAATTAGATTTCGAAGAGGAAGCTGGTTCTGGAGATGGCTACGCAAAACAAATGTCTGCAGCCTTTATTGAAGCTGAAATGGCTTTATTTGCTGAACAAGCAAAAGATGTTGATATTATTATCACTACAGCATTAATTCCAGGTAAACCTGCGCCAAAACTTATCTCTAAAGAGATGGTTGAGTCAATGAAACCAGGTAGTGTTATTGTTGATTTAGCAGCCTTAACTGGTGGTAACTGCGAATTAACCAAACCGGGTGAAGTATTCGAAACAGATAATAATGTTAAAATAGTTGGTTACACAGATTTAGCTAACCGAATGCCGGCACAAGCATCACAACTATATGGAACTAACATTGTTAACTTATTAAAATTACTCGCCAAAGAAAAAGATGGTAACATCGACATTAATTTTGACGATGTTGTGATTCGTGGCGTAACTGTCGTTAAAGATAAAGAAATAACATGGCCAGCTCCACCAATTCAAGTTTCTGCACAACCACAGAAAAAAGCGGTTGAACCTATCGCCAAACCAGAACCAACACCAATACAACCTGCAAAAAAATTTGGCATTTTAGCTTTATTGATTATTGCTTATTTCTGGTTAGCTAATGTGGTTCCTGAAACCTTTTTAGGACACTTCACTGTATTTGCTTTGTCTTGTGTAGTAGGGTATTACGTAGTATGGAATGTAACTCATTCATTACATACACCATTAATGTCAGTTACTAATGCTATCTCTGGTATCATATTAGTAGGTGCAATACTGCAAGTCGGTGATGATAATGGCTTAACTACGGCAATTGCCTTTGTTGCTATTTTAATTGCTAGTATCAATATTTTTGGTGGATTCTTTGTTACACAAAGAATGCTAAAAATGTTTCAACGTGGCAAGTAAAGGAGATTATTGATAATGTTTAGTCATGGAATAATTCAAGCAGCCTATGTACTTGCTGCATTACTTTTTATATTTAGTTTACGAGGACTATCAAATCAAGAATCAGCCAAATCTGGAAACATTTATGGCATGGTTGGTATGGTAATTGCACTTATTGCTGCTATTGCAAGTATTAAAGGCGGACTACACTGGATCATTATTGCTATGGTCATTGGTGCAGCTATTGGTCTTTATCTTGCTAAAAAAGTAGAAATGACACAAATGCCAGAGCTTGTTGCACTACTCCACAGTTTCGTTGGTATGGCTGCAGTTCTCGTTGGTTTCAATAGCTTCTTAGATTCTAATATTATGGTTTTCACTGGCAGCGAACTTACTGTACATTTAGTAGAAATTTTTATTGGTATCTTTATTGGTGCAGTTACTTTTTCTGGCTCAGTCGTTGCATTTGGAAAACTAAATGGCCGCATTAGCTCTAAACCACTTTCTATTCCTTATAAACACTACTGGAACTTAGCGGCAATCGTTGTTTCAGTAATTTTGATGTTTACTTTTATTGGTGTGAAAAGTGGCGCAGGCGCACTTGTTAGTCTACTTGTTATGACTATCATCGCATTAGTATTTGGCTTCCATCTTGTGGCATCAATTGGTGGTGCAGACATGCCTGTAGTTATTTCAATGCTTAACTCATATTCTGGATGGGCAGCAGCTGCAGCAGGATTTATGTTAGGTAATGATTTACTTATTGTAACCGGTGCTTTAGTTGGTTCTTCAGGGGCAATTCTTTCTTACATCATGTGTAAAGCAATGAATCGCTCATTCATCAGCGTCATTGCCGGTGGTTTTGGTAGCGATGGTAGCGCATCAAGCTCTTCAGAAGAAGAACAAGGTGAATACCGTGAAATGCAGCCAGCAGAAGTTGCTCAAACATTAAAAGAAGCACGTTCAGTTATTATCGTACCAGGTTATGGTATGGCTGTTGCTCAAGCACAAGGTGCTGTAAGCAATATTACTGAAAAGCTTCGTGGTATGGGTATAGAAGTCCGTTTTGGTATTCACCCAGTTGCAGGGCGTTTACCTGGTCACATGAATGTATTATTAGCCGAAGCAAAAGTACCTTACGATATTGTATTAGAAATGGATGAAATCAATGATGACTTCCCTGATACAGATGTTGTTTGGGTAATTGGTGCAAATGATACAGTTAACCCGGCAGCGGAAGAAGATCCAAACAGCCCTATCGCAGGTATGCCTGTTCTTGAAGTTTGGAAAGCAAAAACGGTTATTATATCCAAACGCTCAATGAATACCGGATATGCTGGAGTACAAAATCCACTATTCTTTAAAGAAAATAGCTATATGTTATTTGGTGATGCTAAAGATAGTGTTGAAAAAGTGCTACAAAATCTTTAATAACGTTATGTTGTTAAAAACAAAAATTACTGCGGTTTAACCGCAGTAATTTAATAAAAAATGAATTATGTTCATTCAAATTTTGTTTAGCTAGAAAATCCGATATTAAGCTTATTCTTTCATGATGTATTTCGTTTCTACTTTTATTCCCACCATCCATACAAATAATGTCTTCTCCTTTTTAATCTTTCTCTAAATTATCTATTGCGCCTGATTTACAAACTTGTATGAAGCTCAAGTGCATTGCATCTGAAATGATAAGATGATAAAGGCTTTGTTAAAAATCGTTGTAAATAGCCAGATTGTAGATTTACATCCATATCTCCAACATCAATGCCAGCACCAATAATTAAAGAAGGAAATTGAATATAACAAATAGTGTACTTTAGGCATTATCTTAACCCTTATTTAAAAGTACAAATATAATCTAGATTAATCAAGAAAATACCTTTATGGTAAGTTAAAATGTCAATATCAACCTACCATAATTATTCATTATTATTTTTGATTTTTTCTTTATGATAAAGGTAATAAGCGCCACGAGAAACCATACGAAGTTGAAATATAAGATCTTCAATTAGTTTTTGGCGTTGTACTATGTCGAAATCAATTGCTTCCGCGCCAGCATTAAATGCGATAGTCACCATTGCTTCGGCTTGAGCTTCATTATAATGATGTGGCATTTGATTGGCATTGTCTAAATAATCAACAAGCTCCACAATAAAGTGCTGAATTTCGCGTGCAATTGCCGATCTGAATGCTGAAGAAGTTCCGGCTTTTTCTCTGAGCAACAATAAAAATACTTTAGGGTTTTTATCAATAAATTCAATAAAGGTGGTTACCGAAGTTCGAAGAACACTCCCTCCCTTTTCAATACGTTTTCGAGCTTGGCGCAATAATTGACGAAGAGTTAAACCGCTCTCATCAACCATCGCTAAACCTAACTCATCCATATCACGAAAATGGCGATAAAATGATGTAGCAGCTATACCTGCCTCACGGGAAACTTCGCGCAGACTTAAACTTGCAAAACCTTGTTCCGCGTTGAGTTGATGAAATGCAGCATCAATTAAACTTCGACGAGTTCTCTCCTTTTGCTGCGCTCTAACTCCACAGGTTTTAACATTTTTCATTTTTTAAATTCTGCGCTATAAGAAATATAAATTATTTCTGGCCTAACAGTCGTTCTTTTTCAGCAAAGACTTTTGGCATATGGTCACGAATAGTTTTAGCGATAGTTTCATAACGAGAACGTAATGGAGAACCAGGTCGATAAATTAAAGCGATGCTTCGTGTTGGGACAGGATCAGTACATGGAATATAGCAAATATTATCACGAGTACGTTCATTTGGAGCCGCTAACTCTGGAAATAAAGTAATTCCACGTCCTGCTGATATCATACTACGCAATGTTTCTAAACTCGTCGCTTTAAATTGTTTATCTTCATCAATTCCTACCTGAAAACAATACCCCATAGCATGTTCGCGTAGACAATGACCATCCTCCAACATTAAAAATTTCTTCCCTTTCAGACTAGAAAGCTTAACTGTCTGTTTACTAGCTAATTCATCATTTGCAGGAACGGCTAAAAACATAGGTTCATTGAATAAAGGTAGTTCAATAAATTGTGAGGTTTCTTTTACTTGAGCGATAATAGCACAATCCAATTTTCCACTTTCAAGTTGAGCAACAATATTGGCAGTTTGCGCTTCATGTAAATAAAGTTCTAGTTGAGGAAAGGATTCATGTAATACGGTAATCACATGTGGTAATAAATATGGAGCGATAGTCGGAATTAATCCAATATGCATAGGACCAGCCATCTCTTCCCCCTGACGACTAGCCATCTCTTTTAAAATCTGTATATTACGTAAAATTTCTTTAGCTTGCTCAACAAGCATCATGCCAGTTTGAGTAAATAACACTTTACGACTAGTACGTTCAAGTAACATTACGCCTAATTCGTCTTCAAGTTTTCTGATTTGACCACTTAGTGTTGGTTGACTAACATTACAAGCATCAGCTGCTTTACGAAAGTGCCGGAATTCAGCTAATGATACAAAATATTCCAAATCTCGAATATTCATAGAGTCCCCAATAAGTTATCAGTTAATATTTTTATACTCTTAATTGTAAACCAAATTAATAATTATTTTTATCAAAAATCTTTTTTTAAAAGAGTATAAGTTTAATTAAATCAATTAGTCATTAATAAAATAAATAAGATAATCTATTTTGAATTAATTTTTATTAAGTTAAAAAATAATCTAACTAATTGTACTATATAAATTACTATTGTTGATAATTATGTTCAAAAAATCAAATAAAATATTTAATTAATATAAAGAAATTTCCTTTATTTTGCTTGGTATAACTATTTCAAGAAAAATGGAAAGTTAGATTTAATTGCGATATAATCGCGCGCTATATTTTAGTATAGACCATTATTGATTCGAGGTGCGCTATTTTTAAACAAGTTTCTCGCTTTTATCGTAAAATGTTCCATCATAAAGAGCGACAAGAGTCGCATTATATTTCCATCTCACGTAATGAGCATAATATTTCTCGGAAAAATATAAGCGAAAATGCGTTGAAAGTACTTTATCGATTGAATAAACAAGGATATGAAGCCTATCTCGTAGGTGGTTGTATCCGCGATCTTCTTTTAGGTAAAAAACCAAAAGATTTCGATATTGCGACAAATGCTACACCAGAACAAATTCAAAAGATTTTTCGAAATTGCCGCTTGATAGGTAAACGCTTTCGTTTAGCTCATATTATGTTTGGAAAAGAGATAATTGAGGTTGCAACGTTCCGAGGTGATCATGATGATCAGAGTGAACAAAAGAACATATCAAAACGATCACAAGCAGGTATGTTATTACGAGATAATGTCTATGGAACGATAGAGCAAGATGCCGTTCGTCGTGATTTCACTATGAATGCGCTTTATTATAGCGTCAAAGATTATACAATTCGTGATTATTGTGGTGGACTAAAAGATTTACAAAATGGCATTATTCGATTAATTGGTGAGCCACAAACAAGATATCGTGAAGATCCAGTCAGAATGTTAAGGACAATCCGTTTTGCAGCAAAACTTAACATGAAAATTGACCCTGCTACTGCTGAACCAATAAAAAAACTGGCTCCATTATTAAATAATATTCCTTCTGCCCGCCTTTTTGATGAATCTTTGAAATTATTACAATCAGGATATGGTTACGATACTTATATATTATTAAAGCAGTATCATTTATTTAAACAATTGTTTCCAGTGGTTGAACGTTTATTTACACATGACCATGAAGGAAATATGGAAAAAATGATTGCTCAAGTGTTAAAAAATACTGATTACCGTATAGCAAATGAGCAACGCATAAACCCTGCTTTTTTATATGCAGCATTTTTTTGGTATCCAATTATAGAACAAACTCAATTAAACTGCATTGAGAGCGGTTTGCAATATTATGATTCTTTTTCTATGGCAATTAATGATGTACTAAATGAGCAATGCCGTATTATCGCTATACCAAGACGTTTGACAGCGGTTATGGGTGATATGTGGCGATTACAATTAAGAATGAAAAAACGAGAAGGAAAACGTGCATTTATCATCTTAGAGCATCAAAAGTTCCGAGCAGCTTATGATCTATTAGAAATGCGAGCTTCTATCGAAAAAGGTGAGCTTTTAGATTTAGCTAAGTGGTGGGATGAATTTCAACAAGTATCGACTGAAAAGAAAATAGTCATGGTAAGACAACTTGGTAAAACGAATAAACGACGGACTAAACGTTAATTTTCATTCGCACTTTTATAAATAACCGCTATAATGTTTCAATTAAAATAATCATAATCATATTCTAATCATTAATGAAAAAATTATCGCTTTCTCGTATTGCTATAGCTATAACATTTTCTTTGTACAATTATAGCAGCCCAAGTTATGCAATAGATTTACCAAAAAATGACACTACTAATCCGCAGTGTCTTGTTGGTGTACCTAAATTTGAGCGACCAATTGTTAATGGAGATATAAATACATTACCTATTAATGCAGAAGCAGATGAGTTTGAAGGACTTTATCCTAATTTAGCTATTTACAAAGGTCGTGTTTATGTAGAGCAAGGCAATCGTACAGTTTTAGCTGATAAAGTGACGATTGACTCAAAAGATGCAAATAATCGGATGGTTACACTCGATGGTGATATCACTTATCAAGATAATATGATACAAACCAAAGGTAACCACGCATCAATGAATCTAAATAGCAATGATGCGAATATAAATCCAAGTGAGTATCAATTAGTTAATAGACTTGGACGAGGTGAAGCCGATGAGATCAAACTTGAAAAGAATCGCTATGTAATTCTTAAAAATGGTAGTTTTACCTCCTGTCCTGTAGGAGATAGTGCTTGGAATATTACAGGTTCAACAATTATTCACGATAATGAAGAACAGTTGTTGGAAGTTTGGAATGCGGTATTTAGAATAGAGAAAGTACCTGTTCTTTACTCACCTTATTTACAATTGCCTACAGGCAATAAAAGACGATCAGGATTGTTAATTCCTAATTTTGGTTACGATAGTGTTGATGGTATCGATTTTTCATTACCGTATTATTGGAACATTGCTCCAAATTATGATGCAACTATAACACCACGAATACTACAACACCGTGGTGTACAGTTACAAACTGAGTTTCGCTACTTAAATCAATTAGGATTAGGGACTTTCGCTTTTGACTGGTTACAGCATGATAATCAATACAGTGACGATAGAAAAAAATCAACAAATGGCAACAGATACGATAACAATCGTAATCGATGGTTATTCTATTGGAAAAACGACGAATTAATTAACTACAATTGGCGTTTTATAGCTGATACTACACGAGTCAGTGACAATCAATATTTAACAGATCTCAGTTCTAAATATGCGTCTCAAACAGCTGGATATCTGACTCAGTTTTATAAATTAGCATACAATGATGAAAATTGGGATGTTGCTTTAGGTTACAAACACTTCCAACCATTCCACTATGATATTCTTTACCAAACTCAGCCTCAATTAGATATCAACTATTATAACTACGAGCTGGGACCATTAAAATTTAAGACTTTTTCACAACTTTCTCATTTTATAAATTCAACAGATAATGAACCCGAAGCTTGGCGAGTCCATATAGAACCAACTATCAATTATACAGTTACAAATTCTTGGGCAAATTTATCTGCAGAAACTGGTTTTATGGCAACTCATTACAACCAGAAAAACATATTTAAATATAATAATAATCTTGAACACATAAAAGAAGGGATAAAGTTAGATCGCACAGTAAATCGTTTTATACCGAGATTTAGTATTGATGGTAAAGTAATTTTTGAAAGAGACTTTGATCTAATCGATGGGTATAGCCAAACACTCGAACCTAGAGTGAAATATACTTATAACCCTTATCGTAACCAATCAAATATTGGAAATTACGATTCCACACTCTTACAAGCTGATTACATTGGTTTATTTAGAGATCAAACATATAGTGGTTTAGACCGTATTGCATCAACAAATAAACTTTCAACGGGTGTAACTACACGTTTTTATGATAGTAACAAAGTTGAAAAATTTAATATGTCCTTAGGGCAAATTACCTATTTTACAAAATCTAAAACCGGTGATCACAATAATGAATTAGATAAAAATTCTGATACAGGTAGTGTCACTTGGGCAACAGATAATTTCTGGCGAATTAGTGACGATATTATTTTCCGAAGCGGGATTCAATACGACACCCGTATTGATACTATTTCGCTAGCCAATACAACGTTTGAATATCGACCATCGGGTGACAAATTAATTCAATTATCTTATCGTTATGCCAATCGTAACTATATTGACACTGTAGATGACAGGTATAAGTATTCCGCATATAAAGGTTACAAACAAGATCTTTCTCAAGCCGGCATTATGGTTAGTTGGCCACTATCTGAAAAAGTGAGTGCTGTGGGATCTTATTATTATGATATTAAGCAAAAACAGATTTCAGACAGTTTTATTGGGGTAAATTATAGCGACTGCTGTTGGGGAGTAACCGTACAATATGGACGCAAATTAACCGACTGGGATAACACAGAACATATAAGTAAATACAAAAACAAACTGTCAATTAACTTTGAACTTAAAGGTTTAGGAAGTAATCGTGACACGCAAGCCAAAATGTTAAACTTTGGTAAATTACCTTATACAACAACATTTGAATAAACATACTAATAAATTTATTGTGGGAAATTTAATACCGCAACAACATAATGAGTTGAGTAAATATGAAATTATTAAAACTTTTTATTGCATTAAACTTGAGTGTTAATTTAGTGCTCTTTACACCTTTTTCAGCAAATGCAGCTCCAAAAGTGGTAGAACAGGTTGCAGCTGTTGTGAATAACAACGTCATTTTAGAAAGTGATGTTAGTGACATGCTCAAAACGATTAAAGCGAGCGCCGATCCTAAATCTTTACCTAATGATAAAATACTTAGAAAACAAATTATTGATCGCCTTGTTGTTGAAAAATTAATTTTACAAAGAGCGGCTAAAGCAAAAATTACTATTAGTGATGATGAAGTTACCGCCGCAATCGATAGAATAGCTGCTGAAAATGGTATGACAATAGATCAACTAAGAAGCAGATTATCAACTATGGGCATGAGCTATAGCACTTATCGTGATCGTATTCATACTGATATGCTAATAGAACAAGCGCGCTTGCATGAAGTTCGACCTAGAATCAAAGTCTCTAACAGAGAAGTAGAACATTTAACCAAAACAATAGCTAACCAACCAACTAACAATATTGATGTTAAAATTAGTCATATTCTCATTACTATTCCAGAAAAAGCGTCTAAACAACAAGTTGATAGTGCTACCAATAAAGCGATGGACATCATCAATCGTGCAAAAAAAGGGGAAAATTTTGCTAAATTAGCCGCGTCATACTCAAATGATGATCTTGCTTTAAAAGGTGGATCAATGGGCTGGAAAAAGTTAAATGAGTTACCTACTATTTTTGAGGAACGACTAATTCGAGCGCCAAAAGGAAGTATTATAGGACCAATTCGCTCTGGAGTTGGGATTCACATATTAAAAGTTGACGATAACCGTTCTGAAACACCACAAAAAATTACACTTCAAGAAGTTAATGCTCGTCATATTTTAATTAAAACCAACGTATTAGTTACCGATCAGGTGGCTAAACAAAAATTAATTAACATTCGCAAAGCCATTACCAGCGGAGCAACAACTTTTGCTGCAGCAGCAAAAGCTAACTCAGAAGACACTGGTTCAAAAGATAGTGGTGGTAATTTAGGATGGAATAGGCCAGAAGTTTATGATGAAGGTTTCAGGACTGCATTATCACAATTGAAAAAGGGTGAAATCAGTCAACCAATAAAATCATCTTATGGTTGGCATATAATCCAACTAATTGATACCAGACAAACTGACGGTACAAACTTAGTTAAAAAAGATCAAGCTTATCGTATGATTTTCAATAGAAAATTTGCTGAAGAAGC
The DNA here is from genome assembly GCF_019469165.1 of Gilliamella sp. ESL0443. Lineage (NCBI taxonomy): Bacteria > Pseudomonadati > Pseudomonadota > Gammaproteobacteria > Orbales > Orbaceae > Gilliamella > Gilliamella sp. ESL0443. The sequence continues at coordinate 1,830,852 of NZ_CP048263.1, forward strand.
ACAAGTTTGGATTCAAGAGTTAAAAGGTGATGCATATATCAAAATTACAGGTGACGGTAAGAATGAATAATCGTGTTCATCAAGGTCATTTTGCCCGTAAACGATTTGGTCAAAACTTTCTACATGATAATTATATTATTGAAAGTATTGTGGCAGCCATACAACCTAAGAAAGGAGAAGCACTGGTTGAAATAGGACCAGGGCTTGCCGCATTGACAGTACCTGTAAGTAAATTGGTAGATCATTTAACTGTTATTGAGATTGATAGAGATTTAGCTAGCCGATTAGTTGAAAATCCTTTTTTACAAAATAAAATCAGTGTGATTGAACAAGACGCACTAAATTTTGATTTCAACAAATTGTCCGATACATTAGGTCAACCTCTGAGAGTTTTTGGTAATTTACCTTATAATATTTCAACACCATTGATGTTTCACTTATTCGAATATGCACCAATCATTACTGATATGCATTTTATGCTGCAAAAAGAGGTTGTTACTCGTTTAGTTGCTGCACCTAACAGCAAAAGTTATGGTCGATTGAGTGTTATGGCACAATACTACTGCCAAATCATCCCTGTTTTAGAAGTACCACCTACAGCTTTTAAACCAGCACCTAAAGTTGATTCAGCTGTAGTTAAACTAATACCTTACAAAGAAAAGCCCTATTTAGTTAATGATATTAAAGTACTATCACGTATTACTACCGAAGCTTTTAACCAAAGACGTAAAACAATTCGTAATAGCTTAAGTAATTTATTTAACAGTGAGCAAATAGCTGAATTAGGTATTGACCCGAATTTACGTGCGGAAAATTTGACAGTACAACAATATTGTCTGTTAGCAAACGCTTGGAAATAACCTTATGGCAAATCTAATAATTGGTGATATTCACGGCTGTTATGATGAGTTTATGCGACTATTAGAGAAAGCTGATTTTTCATCATCAGATACCTTATGGCTTACTGGAGATTTAGTTGCTAGAGGACCAAAATCACTTGAAGTTCTTAGATTTGTAAAACAAAACAGCGAACAAACAAGATTAGTTTTAGGTAACCACGACTTACATTTACTCTCAATTTACGCCAATGTTACACCATCAAAAAAGAAGGATAATCTTGACGAACTCATCCACGCTGATGATTTCGATGAACTAATGAATTGGTTGCGTAAACAACCATTAATTCAAATAGATGAAAAATTAAAACTTATTATGACTCATGCCGGAATATCTCCACAATGGGATCTTGAAACATTGAAAAAATGTGCTAATGATCTTCATCAGGTTTTAAGTAGTGACTCATATCCCCTCTTTCTTGACAAAATGTATGGTAACTTTCCTGATGAATGGTCATATGAATTACAAGGGTTAGATCGATTACGCTTCATTGCTAATGCTTTAACAAGAATGCGTTACTGTTACGAAGATGGACGGCTTGATTTTTATTGTAAAGATCAACCAGATGAGGCTCCATCGAAACTTAAACCATGGTTTTCATTACCAAGTAAAATTCCATCAGAATATAGTATTGCTTTTGGTCATTGGGCAGCATTGAATGGAAAAGGAACACCTGAAAATATTTACGCACTCGATACAGGGTGCTGTTGGGGTGGCAAATTAACATGTTTACGATTTGAAGATAAAAAATATTTCAAAAAGAAAAACATGAAAAATTAAAAATAAAAGAATAATTAAAGGGTTATTTTATTATGTCTGTACTAACTGTTATAAAAGCAATATGGAAAGGTATCAATTTAATTAGAGAAATATTTCTTAACCTAATTTTCTTAATCATAATCCTATTGATCTTTAGTGGTATTGCATTATTTAAAGAATCACAAAAGCAAGACATCATTCCTCAATATGGCACATTAGTTATAAATCTTGAAGGCGTTATTGTCGACAACTCGCTTTATAGTGATGAATTGTATGAAATACAAAATAAATTATATGGTAAAAGAGTAAATCTATCACGCGAAAATAGTTTATTCGATTTAGTGCAAAAAATATCACAAGCTACATCAGATCCTAATATAAATAGCATAGTCCTAAAATTGGACAACTTTGTCGGAGCAGACTTAAGTTCTTTGCAATATCTTGGTAAATATTTAAACAAATTCAAAGAGGCAAATAAGCCTATTTACGCTATCGGTTCAAGCTTCAATCAAAGCCAATATTATTTGGCCGCTTATGCTAATAAAATCTATTTAACTCCATTAGGTGCAGTTAATGTTTTTGGATTATCCGCCAATAATTTGTACTACAAAACATTACTAGACAACTTAAAGATTAATACTCATGTTTTTCGTGTAGGAACTTATAAATCAGCTATTGAGCCATTTATCAGAGATAATATGTCAGAAGAAGCAAGAAGTAACACATCTCGATGGTTAAACTTAATGTGGAATAACTACCTTAATGACATTTCTGCAGAACGCAAAAAAGCACCAACACAACTAGTTCCCCCAACTGGTAAAATGTTATCAGAACTAAAATCTGTTAATGGTAATATGGCCCAATACGCTTTAGCAAACGGTTTAATTGATGCTATAAGTGATGAATTTGATTTTGAACTTGAACATAAAATAAAGCAAAAAGTCAGTATCTATGATTATAGACTTAAGGAAGATGCTGAAGAATCAAACAAAGAACCCAAAATAGCTGTTATTTTTGTGAATGGAACTATTACTAACGGCGCAAATAGCAGTAATGTAGCCGGTAGCCAAGATATTGTTAAACAATTAAGAGATATTCGTAATAAATTACAAAGAAATAATATACAGGCTATCGTACTCAGAGTAAATAGTCCAGGAGGAAGTGTCGAAGCTTCAGAAGCAATTCGCAGTGAACTAGAAACTTTACGTCGTTACCAAATCCCGGTTGTTGTTTCTATGGGTGGTATGGCTGCTTCTGGAGGATACTGGATATCAACTGCATCTGATTATATTATCGCTAGTCCGAATACGATTACAGGTTCTATAGGTATTTTTGGCATTTTACCAACCTTTGAAAACTCACTTTCTCATATTGGTGTTTATAACGATGGGGTTTCAACCTCACCATTGGCAAATAACAGCCTAACTCAAAATTTATCCGATGAAATGAATCAATTCATTCAACTGAATATTGATAATGGTTACTTGAATTTCATCTCTTTGGTAGCAAAAGCTCGTAATATGACGCCAGAACAAGTAGATCATATAGCTCAAGGGCAAGTTTGGCTCGGCTCCGAAGGAAGTAAAAATGGCTTAGTGGATAAATTAGGGGATTTTGACGATGCGGTTGACATGGCTGCAACATTAGCCAATATTTCTAATTATAAAATAGATTGGCAAAAGCCTGAAGGAAGCTGGTTCAATGCACTTTACTCAGATATGCTTGCTATGATGCCAAAATCAACAGCAGAGGTATTTTTTGAGCATATCCCAGAAGTAAAACAAATCAAGCAGCAAGTTTCACTATGGGATAAGTTCCAAGATTCACAAAACCGTTATATCTACTGTCTAAACTGTGCTGATGTTCGATAATAAAAATCCACCTTACGGTGGATTTTTTTATTTTTGTGCCTGGAAAAAATAACGCATATTATTCATTGCCGACTGGATCGTTTTATAATCAGGTGTCTTATCGACCTGATTATTATGGCAATCAAAATAGTGGCTTATACCAAGACGATTAACAAAATAGATGTTATCTGTGGTCCGAACTGCATAAGAACTATAATTTGACATTAATAGCCAATCTCGATCGATTATTGGGCTAAATAAATCATAACCTGTTGAATAATCTGAAATATCATTTTCCACATGCAAATAATGTCGCATTATTGTTGGAACGACATCTTCATGGCTGGTAAATTTATTTATATTATCTGTGATATATTTAAGATCTTTTGCTCCAACTATGATAAAAGGCACTTTAGTTTGAGCATCAGTATAGTTACCATTATGTCCCCAAAAACCCAGTTTATTGTCATTCATTTCTTGTGAATGGTCACCGGTTATAAAAATTAACGTATTATCTAGCGAGCCTGATCGCTTAAGTTCATCATAGACTTTTTGAAGTAAATAATCATCATAGTAGACACTTTGCTTATAACGATTAAAAATGGGAACAGGATCAGTATTATTGCTTAATGTCATATAATTCAGCTCGCCAATTGGGTTGAATTTAACTTCAAAATAATTGGGAAAATCATAAGCATGTGGTGCATCAAAAAATAAAAATGAAAAACTTGGTTTAGATGTATCTCTACTCTTATACCAGTTTAGCCAATCATCAGTTAACTGTTTATCTCGACTCGATGCAGATCCATCTTTACTACTAATTCTTAAGTTTTTAATGGTTAAAAATGCCGTACGATCGAATTCTGGCGCAGTAACTTTGGCTGAAGTAAATATACCTATATTATAATTTTCTTTTTGCAATGTTGTTACGAATAACGAGGGAACTCTATTTCTTAAAAAAGCATCCCAATACGTGCCGGGGATACCATAAAAAAGTCCAAAAATACCAGTTCGAGTTGCATTCCCTGTTGAGTAATGATTATTAAAAATTATTCCTTTATTCTGTTTCACAAAATGGTAAGTATTGGGTGAAATTTCTTGACTAAAAGTATCATAACGCCAAGAATCTAAGACAATAAACATAATATTGGGTGTTGTAGTATTATGAGGGTTAATCATCAGCTCATTTTTAGGATAATAGATAGTTGCGTGTTGGTTCTCCTTTTCTATAAGTGTCTTACGTTGCCCTGATTTATCAAACAATCCCATTATCTTTTTCGAGGTAAATGGACGATATAATGGAATATATTCTTTAACAATCATGATGGGGGAATAGGCATAATAAAACGCAACCATATGGATTAAATGACTAATAAAAAAACAACCGAAAAGAAATACTGTCGATACGATTAATATTCTTGAACGTTTTTGGCTAAATTTTTTATCTAACAAATAAAGAATTAAATATTCTGCTCCAAAAGATACTAATATTAACAAAAACATCAAAACATAAGTGATCGTTGAAAAATCGACAACTTGCCCCGAGAAAACCATTGATAGCACAGATTCATTGATATGAAATCGATACTGCTGAAAAACAATAGTATCAACATACAGCACAATCTGTAACAAACTAAATAAAGCAGCTAAACAAATATTACTCAACGTTCTCTTCACCCAAATAAACGGAAAACATAAAATAAAAAGTAATAAATAAACAGAGAAAAAATGGCCTAACACGGCAAATAGAGAAAAAAAACTTCCATCCCAACTAAACGATGAACCCGGCACCAAAAAATATCGGATAGTAATGATAGACGAAATAAAAATATTTATTAATACGAACGAATAGAGTTTTTTCATATAGCTCCACGAGCAATAGGATTAAAAATTTTTAATAATAGCGATTTTTCTACTTAAAATTAATACTTTCCTCAAAATTTTTAACAAAAAAAGATAAATATGAAGAGATTAATATAAGCTTAACAAAAAAGGCTCATTTTTGAGCCTCTGAAGACATTTTGATGATGAAATCTATTATAGACTAAATAAATATTAATACCATTTCTTCAATGCATTTATATCGGATTGCTTGGCTTCTACCCAATTTTCGCCACTAGAGGTCTGTTCCTTCTTCCAAAATGGTGCCTCATTTTTTAGTACATCCATAATAAACTCCGCAGAAGCAAAAGCATCACTGCGGTGTGCTGCACTAACACCAACAAAAACAATACTTTCATTTGCATAAATTTGACCGACACGATGGACTATTGCAACACGATTAATCGACCATCTATCTCTGGCTTGATTAATAATATTGCACAGCACCTTTTCAGTCATTTCTGCATAATGCTCTAACGTTAAACTTATAACTTGGTTTTCAAAACTACGCACCTTACCCATAAAAGTCACTACAGCACCATCTATAGGCGATTGATACAGCCAAGTTATTAATGAATTCACATCAATGGGCGATTGATTAACCTGAATAATGTTCACGCTGTTAACCACCTGTAACGGGAGGGAAAAAAGCAATTTCATCACCCTTTTCAATGACATAGTCATAGTCAACTAAAGTCTGATTAACTGCACACAATACTGTTTTTTCTTTTAAAGCTAATACCCACTTATCACCATGCAAACTAAGGTGATCTAAAAGTTGATTTATTGACATTTGCTCTACCGATAATTCAAGTTTATCAACCCCAATTAATTCTCTAATTTGTGCAAAAAAAATAATTTTGTTCATAGTAGTATCACTGCTCTGCTGCATTAAATTCGCCCGATTTACCACCAATTTTATTCAGTAAACGAACTTGATTAATAACCATATCTTTTTGATTAGCTTTACACATATCATATATCGTTAATGCAGCAACTGAAGCAGCAACTAAGGCCTCCATTTCGACACCAGTTTGCCCCCTTAGCCGACAAATTGATTCAATCCTAATGCTGTGATTTTCAAATACAGGTTCAATATTAACTTCAATTTTACTTAGAAGTAATGGATGACAAAGTGGAATCAAATCCCATGTTCGTTTAGCCGCTTGAATACCGGCAATTCTCGCTGTTGCAAAAACATCACCTTTATGATGTTTCCCTTCAATAATTAGGTTAAATGTTTCAGCATTCATTAATACTATTGACTCGGCTCGAGCTTCTCGTAAAGTTAACTTTTTTTCAGAAACATCAACCATATGTGCATCACCATGTTGATTAATGTGTGAAAATGATGCTGACATTTTTAACTACCTTTAAATATTATGCTTTAACTTGCTGTTCAAGATAACAAATTTTGTTTATGGATACTACTATCATATAAATAAAGTTTTTAGATAGTTAACTCAAAAATAATTAATTTCTCTATGTAACTTTTGCGAGTTAAATAAAATCTGCGTACAATATCAATTTTTAATAATAGTGATTGTTAATGCTGATTGCCCATGTAGCCTTACCGGTACCCCTTTATCGACTGTTTGATTACAAACTAACAGTACCTGCTGAAATTGGTGCGCGGGTTAGAGTGCCTTTTGGTAAAAGGGAAATGATTGGAATAATCATTAAAATTGATCAGCAATCGACCTTTGATAGCGAAAATTTAAAATCAATTACCGCAATTATTGATACCAAAAACCCCTTTCCTCAACCAATTTGGCAGTTATTGAATTGGGCAACAAGTTATTATCACTTTCCAATTGGCGAAGTCATATTTCATGCCATGCCAGTTCTATTAAGGCAAGGTCGTCAAGCTATCAAGGATGATATAAAACAGTGGCACTTAACATCTCTAGGGCAACAAATTGATTTAAGCTTATTATCACGTGCACCAAAACAAAAGTTATTATTATCTTCACTTAGAAACAACTGTTTAAATGAAGACGAATTTAGTTCAAATTTATATCAAGAATTACAAAAAAAACAGCTTATAGAATTAGTTTATCAACAACCTGACAATATTTGCTGGCAATACTCGACCAACCCAACATCGATCCAATTAAATGATGAACAATCTAATGCCATAGAGACTATTAATAAACAGAATAAACAATTTGGTGTATTTTTGCTTGATGGTATAACTGGTTCAGGAAAGACTGAAGTTTATTTAAATATCATTGCAGATGTGTTATCACAAGGTAAGCAAGCTTTAGTTTTAGTTCCTGAAATTGGTTTAACACCTCAAACAATAAAGCGTTTTAAACAGCGCTTTAATGCCCCGATTGATATTTTACATTCAGGCTTAACAGACAAGGAACGTTTAGATGTTTGGTTAAGAAGTAAAGATGGTGAAAATGCCATTGTCGTAGGTACTCGTTCTTCGCTTTTTACTCCCTTTAAAGATTTAGGTATCATTATTATCGACGAAGAGCATGATAGTTCTTACAAACAACAGGAAGGATGGCGTTATAATGCTAGAGATCTAGCAATTATCCGAGCTAGAATTGAAAATATACCTATAGTTTTAGGTTCCGCAACGCCTTCTCTTGAATCGATTAATAATGCACAAACTCATAAGTACCAGCACCTCAAGCTTACTCAAAGAGCGGGTAACGCCCAATTAGCCAAACAATCTATTTTAGATATTCGAGGCATGGCTTTAGCTTCAGGTTTATCTCAACCACTTATAGAAAAAATAAAAACGCATTTAAATAACAATAACCAAGTGATGTTATTTCTTAACCGTAGAGGGTTCGCACCATTAATAATTTGCCATGATTGTGGTTGGATAGCGGAATGCCCACGTTGTGATCGCCCTTATACTTATCATAAAAAGCAGAATAAACTGATTTGTCATTATTGTGATACGCCAAGAGAAGTACCTAAACAGTGCCCTAAGTGTGGTTCGACCCAGCTACTACCAATTGGATTTGGGACGGAGCAACTTGAAAAACAACTCAATATTCTGTTCCCAAATATAAAAGTTACTCGTATTGATCGCGATACGATCACTAAAAAAGAAGCATTGAATACCTATTTAAATGATATTCATAAAGGCGGAGCTCATATTTTAGTCGGTACACAAATATTGGCTAAAGGTCATCACTTTCCTGATGTGACGTTAGTTGGCATAATTGATGTTGATGGCGCCTTATTTTCAAGTGATTTCAGAGCAACTGAAAGATTTGCTCAGATTTATACTCAAGTATCAGGCCGAGCTGGTCGTGAAACAAAAGCTGGCGAAGTGATTCTACAAACCTATCATCCAGAGCACCCATTATTAAATACTTTATTAAATGAAGGTTATCAGGCATTTGCAAAACAAACATTAATTGAACGTCAACAAACTTTACTGCCACCATTTAGCTATCAAGTGTTAATTCGTGCTGCTGACCGTAATAATTTACAGGCACCAAAATTTTTACAGCGTATCCATGATTGGTTAAAGTCTAATTATGACCATAACTTATGGCAACTTGGTCCAATGCCTGCTAGTCAACCTAAAAAAGCGGGTTATAATCGTTGGCAATTATTGTTACAACATACGAACAGACAATTATTACAACAAATATTAGATAATCTTATAGCTGAACAGTGGAGTGAAGCATCAAATGTAAGATGGAGTATTGACGTTGATCCAATTGATAATTAGAAATATCTTCCAACAGATAGATTATCTGTTGGAAGATAGAATATTTATAAAGTGATTTTTCCTATATTTTTATCCAGCGTTGCTTGACCAATACCAGAAACTTCCTTTAATTGTTCTATCGAGACAAAAGGACCAAATTTTTCTCGATACTCAATAATTTTCTTAGCCTTACTCATCCCAATACCAGTTAATACTTTACTTAGCTCTTCAGCTGTTGCCGTATTAATATTGACTTGTACAATTTGCTCTTCTTTTATAGTGACATCTGTTTTCGAATCAGCAAAACTAACTGTTGAAAAAAGTAAAGATGAAAATAAAAGGCATAATAGTGTAAAAATTTTCATGTAAATTAACTCCAAAATAATTATGCAACTAAATTTGCTTCATAACTATCTCATGGAATTAATTTTCTAAATTTTAATATTCATAAAAATGCGAAAAGCCACAAAAGTGGCTTCTCTTTTTTTGATTTATCACCAAAATTTTTCGATCTTTATCACAAATTTGCATCTGGCATGATTTCAATCTTCGCTTTAGAACGAATATCATCAGCAAAGTAATAATGAGTATCAGCTATAGATAATGGTAATAATTCGGCAGAAATATCTTGATATTCTTTAGGCGTATCAACATCAGTTATGACTACAATATAAGCGGTATTATCCTCTAAAAATTCCGCATTAAAACGATTAGATTTTCGCCCCGAAATTGATGGTTCTAAATTAAAGACCATATCTACGACTTTTTTGTCTAAATCTGTCGAATCTCTATGTAAAACATATTTATTACTAAAGCTTATTTTATCTGATTTTCCAGTAGTATTTAACTCATTTAAAAGATTTTCAACATTAGCTTTAAAACGATTCTCAGAGATGTCTTTAGATAGTTTTCTATTAATGTCTTCTTTAACCTCATCAAAAGGAGCTACCCCTTCGGGGCGATAGTCAGTAACTTGAATAATAAAATCATAACTACCATTAGATCTTTCAACAGGAATTAAGTCTGATATATTAAGAGTCGATTGTCCATTAGCGATCATTTCTTCGCTAAAGACTAAATCACTAATTTCAGGATGAATCATGATTGTAGATATCTCTTTATAACTTGTCCAATCAGTTGTTTGAACTGGAAGACCTGTTTTTTCAGATAACTCTTCAATAGATTTAGGCGATTGAGATAAGGCATTTTTCATTTTATCTTCAATAGCATTAAATTCATTTTGTAATTTTTGTTTGCTTAAATTCTCGTAAATTAAAATTGAAGCATAATCAAAATCCATAGTCTTTGATGGTACCTCACCATCAAGTTTAATTATAATAAAGCCATCATCAGTAGGAATGGGTTTTGAAATTTGGTTAACTTTTTTCAATTTTGCTTTTTTAAAGAACTCAGGCAGAGAATCATCATCAACAAACCAACCTAAAGAACCATTCTTACCATAGGCTGAAATATTATTATTATTTTGATTTAGACTTTCAGCTGTATTTTGAAAATTTGCGCCTGAAGATAACTCTTTAACGATCTTGTCTGCTTGCTCTTTGTCTGTAACAAAAATAGCACTAAACTCTTTTTTTGCTGGGTAAGAATATTTTTTTAAATTTTGTTCATATTCTTTTTTGATATCATTATCAGTTACCTTAATGGTTTTAACGATGTCATCTTTTGAATTATAGATATATTTTAATTTTACTCGATCTTTCTTTAAAAATTCATTTTGATGTTCATCATAATACTTTCTTTCATCTTCTTCAGTGATATTAACATCTTTCATATCATCTATTGAGGAGTCAACTTTAGCAGCATAAATTTTTCTTGTTTGATTTTGTAACAAATTGATTTCAGAATCAGATGGTAAAACAAAACTAGTTTTAACTAATGCATCAATAACTTGTTCTTGTTGTAATGATGTTTTTAATATTTCTGCATAACTATCTGGAGTAAAACCGTTTTCAGCAAGTAGATTTAAATAATTTTGATTATCAAATTTACCATTTACAAAAAATACTTTTTGCTGTTTAATGAAATTTTTTACCCGTTCATTACTAATTGCTGCATGAATTTTTTGTGAAAATTGATAAGCTAAATAGTTATCTATTTGCTGAGCTAAAACACTTCGTCGGACCATTTTAATAAACGAAGCATCACCACCCTTGATATTATTTAATTGTTGTTTTACTTGAGTCTCAAATTGAGCTCGACCAATACCTTCTCCGTCAACTTTAGCAATATATAATTGCTCATCATTTACATTTCTACTACTGCCACCAAAGCCTAAGAATCCAACACCAGTAAAAATAAAACATAAAATAATAATAGCAAAGATTATTTTAACAACAAGACTGTTTGCAGCTGTTCGAATTTTTTCCATCATAGCTTGTCATTCTCCATATACCTGAATTTTAATTTCGCAAGTATATCATATTTGCCAAAATTGGCTATTATCTAATTAAAAGTCGAAAAAAAAGCCAACATAAAGTTGGCTTTTTGATTTGTTTATTTTAGTTTAATCGAGTTGAAATGTTAGCTGTGTTTTTAATTTTTTTAACAGATTTTTTAACAGGCGACTTTATTTTAACTTTTTCCTTAACTTGCTCGATACCAAACGGATTATTTTGCAATGCAATCGTCAATACGTCATCTATCCATTTAACAGGTTTTATATCAATTTCAGCTTTAACATTTGCTGGAATTTCTTCGAGATCTTTAGCATTATCAATAGGAATTATAGCTGTTTTTATACCACCTCGATGAGCAGCCAATAATTTCTCTTTTAATCCACCAATTGGTAATACTTCACCTCGTAGAGTAATTTCACCTGTCATGGCAACATCTGCACGAACAGGGTTACCCGTTAAAGTAGATACTAATGAGGTACACATTGCAATGCCTGCACTTGGACCATCTTTAGGTGTAGCACCATCAGGAACATGCACATGTATATCACGCTTTTCATAAAAATCGCTATTAATACCCAATTTTTCAGCGCGCGAACGAACAACAGTAAGTGCCGTTTGAATGGATTCTTGCATAACGTCACCAAGTGAGCCGGTATAAGTTAATTTTCCTTTACCAACAACACTCATTGATTCAATGGTTAGCAAATCACCACCAACTTCTGTCCATGCCAGACCATTCACTTGACCGATCCGATTTTCACTTTCGGATTTACCATAATCAAAACGCTGTACACCCAAGTAATCTTTTAAGTTAGTTTGAGTTACACTTACTTTACGCAAACGCTTATTTAAAGCCAATTGTTTAACAACCTTACGGCAAATTTTAGCAATTTCTCTTTCTAAGCTTCGAACTCCAGCTTCACGAGTGTAATAGCGAATAATGCCAATTACAGCTGAATCATCAATATCAATTTCATTTGCTTTTAGGCCATTATTAGCAATCTGTTTAGCGATTAAATGTTGTTTAGCAATGTTCAATTTCTCGTCTTCCGTATAACCAGATAGCCGAATAACTTCCATTCTATCAAGTAGTGGTGCTGGAATATTCATTGAATTAGCTGTCGCAACAAACATTACATCAGATAAATCATAATCCACTTCTAAATAATGGTCATTAAATGCATTATTTTGTTCAGGATCCAGAACTTCCAATAATGCCGATGCAGGATCACCACGCATATCAGAAGCCATCTTGTCAATTTCATCTAATAAAAATAGCGGGTTTTTTACGCCAACCTTTACCATACGCTGAATTAATTTACCTGGCATTGAACCAATGTAGGTTCTTCGGTGTCCTCGTATTTCGGCTTCATCACGCACACCACCTAAAGCCATACGAACATATTGTCTTCCCGTAGCTTTAGCAATAGATTGACCTAATGATGTTTTACCAACACCTGGGGGCCCGACTAAGCATAAAATTGGGCCTTTAATTTTATTTACTCGACTTTGTACGGCCAAATACTCTAAAATTCGGTCTTTTACGCGATCCAACCCATAATGATCTTTATCTAAAACTTTTTGTGCAGAATTGATATCTTTTTTTACTTTACTGCGTTTATTCCAAGGAACTTGTAACATCCAATCAATATATCCGCGAACAACAGTTGCTTCGGCAGACATAGCGGGCATCATCTTAAGCTTATTAAGCTCAGATAGTGTTTTTTCCTTTGCCTCTTTTGGCATTTTTGCTTTAGTAATTTTTGAGTTTAGCTCTTCAAATTCATCAGGTTTATTATCTATATCACCTAGCTCTTTATGAATAGCTTTGATCTGTTCATTTAGATAATATTCCTTTTGCGCTTTTTCCATTTGTTGTTTGACGCGTTGACGGATGTTTTTTTCAACTTGCAACAAGTCAATTTCTGATTCCATTAATGAAATAAGCAACTCGAAACGTTTTTCTAAATCAGCAGTAACTAAAATCTCTTGTTTTTGTTCAACTTTTATATATAAGGTAGCAGCTATGGAATCTGCTAATTGAGATGATTCTTTAATTAAATGAATAGAATCAACAACCTCTTGAGTGACTTTTTTATTAAGTTTCGCATAATCATCAAAATTTGATAATAAGACTCTTATCATCGCTTGACTAATACTATCTGCTTTTTTAGGTTCTTTTAGTGGCTTAATATTTGCGATTAAAAAATCTTCTTCTTTTCGCTCAATAATATCAACAATTTTAGCTCGCGCGACACCCTCAACCAGAACTTTAACTGTACCGTCAGGTAATTGAAGTAATTGTAAAACATTGGCTATAGTACCAACTTCATACAAATCCTCTACATCAGGTTCATCTTGTGAAGGATATTTTTGTGTTACAAGAAAAACTTGTTTATCCATCTCCATTGCACTTTCCAAACAACGGATTGATTTATTACGACCAACGAAGAGAGGAATTACCATATGTGGAAATACAACAACATCACGCAATGGTAAAATAGGCATAATCATTTGTTTAGTTTGTTTTGTCTTCATTTTATTCTCTCGGTAGTACAAACTTATCTGTCTTATATTGGGGTGATTTTAAGATATTCAAGCTTATCCTGTTTTAAATACGTAGTACAATAAATGTACATACGTATTTCATTTTTTACATAAATGCTACTTACCAATTTGAATAGGATAATTGCTTATCTATTATGCAGATAGTTCTGTATCTTCACGAAAAATCAATTTAGGTGATTGCAAATGATTTACCGTATCTTTCTCAATAAGTACTTTTTTGACGTTTTGCATTGATGGTAAATCATACATTGTATCTAACAGTATATTTTCGACAATTGAACGTAATCCTCGAGCACCTGTTTTACGTTTCATCGCTTTAATTGCAATGGCATCTAAAGCTTCTTTAGTAAATTCCAGTTCTACACCATCCAATTCTAATAACGCATTAAACTGCTTGGTCAAAGCGTTTTTGGGTTCAGTTAGGATATTAACTAAAGCATCTTTATCTAGCTCTGATAACGTTCCAATAACAGGTAATCTACCAATAAATTCAGGTATAAGACCAAATTTGACCAAATCTTCAGCCTCTATTTGAGCTAATAACTCAGACTCAGTCGCTTTATTTTTAGTACTTTTCACATCAGCACCAAAACCAATACCCGTATTAGTAGAGACTCGATTTTCAATAACTTTATCTAATCCACTAAATGCCCCTCCACAAATAAAGAGGATTTTAGAAGTATCAACTTGTAAGAATTCTTGTTGAGGATGTTTACGTCCGCCTTTAGGAGGAACGGATGCAACAGTGCCTTCAATAATTTTTAATAAAGCTTGCTGAACACCTTCACCAGAAACATCTCGAGTAATAGATGGATTATCTGATTTTCTAGAAATTTTATCAATTTCATCAACATAAATAATGCCACGTTGCGCTTTTTCTACATCATAATCACAACTTTGTAATAATTTCTGGATAATATTTTCTACATCTTCACCCACATATCCTGCCTCAGTCAATGTGGTTGCATCAGCCATGGCAAAAGGGACATCGAGAAAACGCGCTAATGTTTCAGCTAATAATGTTTTACCGCTACCCGTAGGGCCAATTAATAAAATATTGCTTTTACCTAATTCAACATCACTACGGTTAGAATAGCTACGTAAACGTTTATAATGATTATAAACAGCAACTGATAATACTTTTTTAGCCCGCTCCTGACCAATAACATATTCATCAAGATGAGCTCGTATTTCGTGCGGTGTCGGTAATGGTTTACTAATAAATTCTTCATGAGAAAGAAAACTTTTCGTTTCTTCTTTTAGAATATCATTACATAGTCCAATACATTCATTACAAATATAAATAGATGATGGCCCAGCAATTAGCTTACGGACTTCATGCTCACTTTTGCCACAAAAAGTACAATAGAGTAATTTTTCTGAGTTTTCTTTATCCACTTTCTTTACCTATTTATTATTAAGATCGTTTACTGTATATGGCGTCAACTAATCCATATTCAACTGCTTTCTCGGCTGACATAAAGTTATCACGATCTGTATCTTTTTCAATTACACTAATATCCTGACCAGTATGCATTGATAAAATATTATTTAATCGGCTTTTAACCTGTAATATTTCTTGAGCATGAATTTGAATATCTGACGCTTGTCCTTGAAAACCACCTAATGGTTGATGGATCATGACGCGTGCATTAGGCAGGCAAAAACGTTTACCTTTAGTACCAGCAGTTAAAAGTAATGAGCCCATTGAACATGCTTGTCCAAGACAAATAGTACTAACATCTGGTTTAATAAATTGCATCGTATCATAAATAGCCATACCAGCAGTCACTACTCCACCAGGAGAATTGATATATAAATGGATATCTTTTTCAGGATTCTCTGCTTCAAGAAAAAGCATCTGAGCAATAATCAAATTTGCCATATTGTCTTCAACTTGCCCAGTTAAAAATATAATTCTTTCTTTTAATAATCGTGAGTAAATATCATAAGCTCTCTCGCCACGAGAACTTTGCTCAACAACCATTGGAATCACACTCATGTATGGTTCTAAAGGCATTTTCATCTCCTAATTAAACAAAATAGCCCAAACAATTGATCCTTATTTGGGCTTATAATGAATTTTAATTAAATAAAGTGACAAGCTGCTTAAGCAACTTGTTGATTCATTAATTCTGAGAATGAATAAGTCTTATCTGTTACTTTTGCACTAGCTAATAATAAATCAACTACTTGATCTTCAAGTGCAACAGAACGGATATTATCCATTGCTTTCTTATCTTTACGATAATAATCAACCACTTCTTTAGGATCTTCATAAGCAGTTGCAATTTCATCAATTAAAGATTGTACTTTTGCTTCGTCAGCCTTTAACTTGTTACTTTCAATGATTTCGCTAAATAATAGTCCAACTAATACACGGCGTTTAGCTTCTGCTTCGAATAACTCTTTAGGTAGATCCATTGATTGTTTAACATTACCACCAAAACGAGTTAAGGCTTGTTGACGTAAGACATCAATTTCTCGATCAATTAAAGCAGATGGAACTTCAATATCATTATTTTTTACTAAACCATCAATGACTTGTGTTTTGATTTTATTGCGAATTGTTGCATTAAGTTCACGTTGCATATTTTTGCGTACTTCTGCTCGTAAACTTTCAACTGTGCCATCAGCAATACCAAATCTTTTCACTACTTCTTCAGTTAGTTCTGGTAACTCAAGTTCTTCAACTTTTTTAAGTGAAGCAGAAAATACTGCTGGTTTACCTTTTAAATTCTCAGCATGATAATCTTCTGGGAATGTAACATTAATATCAAATTCATCTCCAGCTTTGTGACCGATGATTGCATCTTCAAAACCAGGGATCATTCGACCTTGTCCTAATACAAGCGCAAAATCATCAGCTTTGCCGCCTTCAAATTCAGCACCATCAACTTTACCTAAAAAGTCAAGCGTGACACGATTTTGTTCTTTCGCTGTCTTTTTAACAACTTTCCAAGTACCTTGTTGTTTACGTAAGGTTTCAATCATTGTTTCTACATCAGCATCAACAACTTCAGCTACTGGTTTTTCAACTTCGATTTTATCTAAATCTTTGATTTTAATTTCCGGATAAACTTCAAATTCAACAGTGAAAGTATAATCTTCACCATTTTTATATTCTGTTGGAATATATGTTGGCGCACCAGCTGGATTTAATTTTTCTTGGATAATTGCATCGATGAAATTACGTTGCATCAAATCACTTAAAGCGTCTTGTAAAATAGAAGCACCATAGCGTTGTTCAACAATTTTTAAAGGTACTTTTCCTTTACGGAAACCATCAATACGAACTTTCTTTGCTGTATTGATAAGTTCTTTATCAACTGCTTTGGTAATATCTTCTGATTTAATTGTAATTGATAAACGACGGCCTAAACCTTCTGTTGTTTCTACCGAAACTTGCATCTTTATACCTCGGAATTATTGAATATATTTGCTCATAATTATAAATTGATTAATTGAGCTAATTAAATTTATAAAATAGGGAAGCATTATACCGACCGTAATCGTCTACGTCGAGACATTTAATAGCTTCTTCTCAAGTGCTTTCAAACGTTTATTCATTTCATCAATATGTAAAACTAATGAAGCTGTTTTACGCCATACTTTATTTTGTTGTAATGGAATACCCGATGAATATACACCCGGCTCAGTAATTGGTCTCATAACCATACCCATTCCAGTCACAGTTACTTGATCACAAATTTCCATATGGCCGTTAATAACACTCGCACCACCAATTAGGCAATGGCGTCCAATCTTTAAACTACCAGCCATAATAACACCACCAGCAACAGCAGTATGATCACCAATAACATCGTTGTGCGCAATTTGACATTGATTATCAATAATGACGCCATTACCGATGACAGTATCATCTAAAGCACCACGATCGATTGTTGTTGATGAGCCAATTTCAACGTTATTACCAATTACTACCCGGCCAAGCTGAGGGATTTTTATCCATTTACCTTTATCATTTGCATAACCAAATCCATCTGCACCTATTACTGTTCCTGATTGGATCAAACAGTTTTCACCAATAATACAGTTATGGTAGATAGATACATTAGACCATATTTTTGTGCCTGCACCGATTTGAGTATCTTTCCCAATAAAACAGCCAGCACCAATACAACAGTTATCACCAAGATTTACACCACTTTCTATAACAGCATTTGGACCAATTGAGACATTTTGTCCAAGCTTAGCAGTAGAATCAATCACCGCTGATTGTGCAATGCCTTTAGCTGGTAACGGTGTCGTATCTAAAAGTTGTGCTAATTTTGCATAAGTAAGATAAGGATCTTTAACAATCAAAGCAGCCCCATTCCAATATTTAAGGCTATCTTCTGTCATAACAACTGCTGAAGCGTTACAAGTTAATAAATTGTTTTGGAATTTTTTATCCGACAAAAAAGTGATTTGGCCTTTTGTGGCACTTTTCATTGATGCTACACCGGTGATAGTTAATTCACCATCACCATATAATGTAGCATCAAGCTTGTCAGCTAATTGCTCTAGACGAAAAGCAAACATTATTTTTTAACCTTCTCCAAAACTTTGTCAGTAATATCTACAGCGTCAGAGGCATATAAAACGGTATCTACTCTTAAAATAAGATCATATTTTTCTTCAGCAACGATGGTTTTGACTGCTTCTTGAATTTTGGTTAGTAATTTACCAGCTTCTTTTGTTTCGCTTTCACGATATTCATTTGCGAAAGCTGTGGCTTTATTCTGAAAATCTGCAATAGTTTTATTTAATTTAGTTTTTTCGGAAGATGACAAAGTTAGACCTTCTTTCTTTAAACGTGCAGCAGCTGCATCAGCAAGCTTTTCTTCTTTTTCTAATGCTTTAGCTCTCGCTTCAAATTTTTGGTTCAATTCTTTACCGATTGCTTCTCGTTCTGGCATACGATCCATTACGGATTTAATATCGATAACACCAATTTTAGTTTCAGCGTTTGCAAAGCCTGTAAAAAGTAGAGCAATACTGATGCCAATAACAGATATAATTTTTTTCACTTTATTCACCTATGTGTATTTTAGTTATTAACAACATGGCATTACCATGTTGAACCTATATTAAATTGGAATTGCTGCGCTGAATCACCATGATATTTCTTTAACGGCTGTGCATAAGAAAATACCAATGGCCCTAATGGGGACATCCATTGAACAGCAAGACCAGCAGACATTCTAATATCAGATGGGGAACTATAATCAGGAATATTTTTGCCTTTTAGATCCCATTCACTATCCCAAACCGTTCCTGCATCAAAAAATACTGATGTCCTAATACTATCTGCATATTTTTCACTTGCAAATGGTGTTGGGACTATTAGCTCCGTACTTCCGAATGCTAAGGCATTACCACCTATTGCATCTTTAGAACTAGTACATTGAGCTGTATCGCCTAAGGTTCTACATCCATCTACGCCTGTTTTAAAATATACTGCTTTAGGGCCGACAGTGTTTGTTTTAAAGCCACGCAATACAGTTGAGCCACCTGCATAGAAATTTTCATAGAATGGTAATTCTTTTCCACCAAATCCGCCACCATAACCTAATCGGCCTCGAGCTAAAAATACCCATTTATGATCGGCATCAATTGGATAATAATAAGAAGCATCACTAACCATTTTATAGAATCTATTATCAAATACTGGCACTGTCGCTTTTAAATTAGCGGTTAGTTTTAACCCATCTGTTGGGAAGTAACCACGATCTAGTGAGTTATATGTCCAATAAGCGTTCAATAACAAATCATTGGTGTCATATGAATAAGACTTATCTTTATTTTTCATATTTTCACCCATTGATTCAAAATAGCGCCACATATTATACTGAGGTTTCATATCAGCTAATTTATGATTAGCGTATTCTGTACCAAAACGAACAAAATTATTTTCACTAATCGGGAAGCCTAGGTCTAAATTAGCCCCCCAAGTTTTACTTGAATACTCAGATTCATCATCATCACTATCAGTTTTATAAGTATTGTAGTAAACGCTACCACCTAAACTAACACCATCAACAGTAAAATAAGGATTAACAATCGAAACAGATGCACTTTTATCACTACTGGTTGTATTAATATCAAATGAAACGCTATTCCCCGTTCCTAACCAGTTATCTTGAGAAATTCCAGCATTAAAACTTATACCACTGTCTGAGCCAATACCCACGCCAAATTTAATACTACCCGTATTACGTTCAGCTACTTTATAAATAATATCAACTTGATCATCAATGCCAGGAACTCGTTCAGTATTCGCTTCAACACTTTCAAAGAAACCTAATCGATTTAAACGTTCTTTACCAAGTTCAACCAAACCATTGCTCAACCATGATCCTTCCATTTGACGAAGTTCACGACGAACCACACTTTCACTTGTAATTGTATTGCCGACAATTTTAATATTGCGTACGTAAAAACGTTGCCCTACATCAACTAATACTACTAATTTAACAGTATGTGATGAGTCATCCATTTCAGGCTGAATAGCTACTTGAGGATAAGCATAGCCAAAATTAGCCAACAATCGCTTAATATTATCCTCAATATCAGTTATTTTTTTACCATTATAAAGTTCACCTACAGTAAGCTTTTCTTTGGCTAGTTTTTGGATTGCCTCTTCATGTCCTGCAAAGTTACCTTTAAAATCAAAATCGGCTAACTTATATTGTTCACCTTCATGAATATTAATAGTGACATAAATCCCTTTTTTATCTGGCGTTAAGCTAACTTGTGTAGACTCAATATTAAATCGAGCATAACCTCGATTTAAATAAAAGCTTTGCAACTCATCTAAGTCCGATGCCAATTTTTGCTTTTGATATTTACGATCACCAAGCATATTCCACCAAGGCACTTCATCACGTAATGAAAACCGTGAAATAAGCTCTTCAGATGAAAAAGCTTTTGCACCCACGATATTGATTTGATCTATTAAAGCAGATTTACCTTCAGCAATAACTAATTTTAAATCAACACGATTTCGAGATAATGGTGTTACGACGGCTTTGATTTGAGCATTATATTTACCAACACTATAGTAAAAATCTTCTAGCCCTTTTTCGATTCCTGAAAGCATTGTACGATCTAATGCATCACCTTCTCGAATACCGGTACTATCTAAATTCTTTTTCAACATGTCATCTTTGACAGATTTGTTACCAGAAAAGGTAATACTTGCTATAGTTGGGCGTTCTTGGACATGGATAATTAATCTATCTCCATCACGAGAAACAGTAATATCATCAAAATTACCGCTGGCGTAAAGTGATTTGATAATGCGACCTAAATCAGATTCATTCACATAGTCACCGACTTGAACAGGCATTTCAAGCATCGCAGCACCGATTGTAACTCGTTGCAAACCTTCAAACTTGATGTCCCTAACCACAAAATCATCAACACAAAATGCATTGGAACTATATACTGCTGTGGTACTAAACAGCAAAGATGCTATAAGTAATTTATTTATTTTCATCGTATATATTTATAACCTCATCCCATTACAATCGTAAAATATCATTAAATAGTGCAATTCCCATTATTACCATTAATAAAACAAATCCGATACGAAAAAAACGCTCTTGTGCTTTATTCGATAAGGCATTTCCTTTTATTTTCTCAAAAAATAAAAAAAGCAACTGCCCGCCATCTAACATAGGTAATGGAACAAGATTGATAACTCCTAAACTTATACTAATAAAGGCTAGAAAATATAAGTAAGGGGTAAATCCATAACTTGCTGTTTGCCCTGCGCTTTTTGCTATTGTAATTGGTCCTGATAAATGTTTTAGACCAATCACTCCTGTTACTAATTGATAAAGAGAACGAACCGTTAACTTAGTCGTTAACATTGTTTGTTTCATCGCTTTATCGAATCCATTAAAAAAACCATATTGTTTAATTACTGCATCAGATGTCGGATAGAAACCTGCAACACCTTCTCCATTTCTATTTCTTGTTGGCTCAAGTGTAAGATCTACGTCTTTATTGTTCCTACTTACTTTAAGTTTTATAATTCCAGCTTTTTTTATAATATCTGTAAAATCATTCCAATTTTGATAAAAATGATCATTATAACTAATTATTGTATCACCTACTTTTAAACCAGCTTGAGCTGCTGCTGAATCGGGTACAATTTTACTTACAATTGGATAAATTTCCAATTGTTTAGGTATAAATCCAAATGCTGTAATTGCAGATTCCTTTTCTATATCAAAATACCAATTACTAATATTAACATCTCGACTAACTACTTGTTGCTCAATACCAGTACTATAGGTAACATTAATATTGCTTTTACCTAAAGCAGAAATCAATGCTGCATTTACGTCATTCCAAGAGTCTATTTTAGCATTATCAATCATTCTTAACTCTGCACCTGCTGGCATATTGATAGATGCAGCTGGAGTTGAAGGTATAATACTTTTTATTCTAACAGGATAATCAACCACACCCGTCAAAAAAATAACCCAATAAATAATTAAAGCTAAAACAAAATTGGCAAATGGTCCTGCAAAAATAATTGCAGCCCGTTGCAAAATACTTTTTTTATCAAAAGCGCGTTGTTCTAAATTAGGGGATAATTCACTCGTTCTGCTATCGAGCATTCTAACATATCCGCCAAGTGGAATCATAGCGATAACTAATTCAGTTCCATTTGAAAACCTATGCGACCATATTTTTTTTCCAAACCCGATTGAAAAACACTCTACATGTACTTTACATAGCCGAGCAACCAAAAAATGCCCAAACTCATGAACAGTAACTAATATACTGATAGTAATAATAAATAACAACAGTGACCAAAGCAAAATCAGTAACCCTTTAGAATAAATGCAAAGATAATATAGTAAATACAGGAACTGCCGCGGTTAAACTATCAATACGATCTAAAATACCACCATGCCCTGGGATAAGATTTCCACTATCTTTAATTCCTGCTTCACGCTTAAACATGCTTTCAGTCAGGTCACCTAATACCGAAGCCAAAACAGCCAATAGAGAGCTAAATAAAAATTGAGTAAAATTAATATTAAAATAACCAGTTAAGTAAGCGATCACACAAACTAAAATTGCTAAACTGACACCACCGATAAAACCTTCTACCGTCTTTCCTGGTGAGACTTTAACAGCCAACTTCCGTTTACCAATCGCTCTTCCAGCAAAATAAGCACCGGTATCGGTTGCCCATACTAACACAAATACATAGAGCAACCAAATAGCCCCCGTATAACTATTAACACCGTAATTAATAGTCCGTAATTCAAGCATTCCTATAAAAAAAGGTACTAAGGTAAAAAAAGCAAACAACAGCTTAATTAATGGTGATTTAGACCAGTATTTTGCTGAGTTAGGATAACCTACAACTAGTAACAAAGCGGTTAACCACCAAATAACTGATAAGCAAATTATTAAAGCAAATAACTTACTTTTTAGTGTTGACTCAATTGGTATGAAGTAAAGCAAAACTATTGAAAAAACAATTAAAAACAAAAGAACTGTTTTCTCGGTTCTTTCTGCTAAAAAATTACTCCATTCCCATGCTGCTAATGCACAAATAGCAATGATTAAATAAGAAAATATCGATAAAGGTGCAAAAAATAGTGCAATAATAACAAGGGGAATAAGTACGATGGCTGTTAAAATACGCTGGATTAGCATGAAAGGTCCTCATTTAGAACGCCACCAAAACGCCGTTCTCTAGTGTTAAAAATATTTATCGCTTCATCAAATGATGCCTGATTGAAATCAGGCCACAATGTGTCAGTAAAATACAATTCTGCGTATGCACATTGCCATAATAAAAAATTACTAATTCGGTATTCGCCACCGGTGCGAATAACTAAATCAACTTCAGGTAAATCATTCATACAAATAATCGAGCCAAAATATTCCTCATTGATATCCTGTGGCGTTATTTTACCATCTAATGCTTGTGAAGCTATTTTTTTAGCTGATTCAACAATATCCCAACGACCACCATAATTAGCTGCAATATTCAAGGTAAGGCCAGTATTATTTTTTGTTAAATGCTGAGCATCAATAATAAGATTTTGAAGATTTTGATTAAATTTTGATATATCACCAATGATATTTAATCGAACATTATTTTTATTTAAATTTTTAATTTCGCGATTTAACGCATAAATAAACAGTGAAATTAAAGCAGTAACTTCATTAGCTGGACGTTTCCAATTTTCACTACTAAAAGCATATAAAGTAAGCACTTTTACATCTAATTTTGCTGCATATGTGACAATTTTACGCACCGCTTTTAAACCAGCTCGATGGCCTTTAGCGCGTAATTGATTTCTTTGCTTAGCCCATCGACCATTACCATCCATAATAATCGCCACATGATTGGGAATATATTGTGTCATGTATAATCTCGTTATATATCTATCATATTAATGATAATTTCGATAAATCAACGGGTGCCATAAACAACTATCGTCTTACCATGTGCTGAAATTAGGTGTTGATCTTCAAGCATTTTTAAAATTCTTCCAACGGTTTCACGTGAACAACCGACAATTTGCCCAATCTCTTGGCGGGTTATTTTTATTTGCATACCATCTGGGTGAGTCATCGCATCAGGCTGTTTAGTTAAGTTTAATAGTGTTTGTGCAATTCGACCGGCTACATCCAAGAAAGCTAGATTGCTTACTTTTTCTGATGTAACTTGTAACCGGCTTGCCATTTGACTAGCTAATCGCATTAATATATCTGGGTTAACTTGCACTAGCTGTTTAAATTTTTTATAGGATATTTCGGCCACTTCACAGCTTGTTTTCGCTTTAACCCAAGCACTACGTTCTGTACCTTCTTCAAAAAGACCTAATTCACCTAAGAATTGATTTTGGTTTAAATACGACAAAATCATTTCATTACCTTCATCATCTTTAATCAATACCGCTACAGATCCTTTTAAAATATAATAGAGAGTTTCGGCTTTTTCACCTTGATGAATAAGGGTACTTTTCGCTGGATATTTATGAATATGGCAATGAGATAAAAACCATTCCAATGTTGTATCTGATTGCTGTTTACCAATCATTATTCCTTCCTCTCTATTCAAATTACTACAGTAACACTATAACAAAGTTACAGAATAAATCATATACTCACTAAAATGATTTTAATCATTATTTAATAAATTTAATATCTACTGTTTCGTGTAATTCAGACCAAAAAATTGCAGCTGAACCATTAATTAAATGAAGTTTTACATCATTCACTTTATCTTCAAGTGATTTTTCTTGTTCACCATAATCAGTCCCTTCACGTAAAACAAAGTATTCTATTAGATTGTTTAATGTAGTTGAATCAAGAGATTGCCAAGGAATTATCATAATTATATTTGCTAAGTTAACTTACATTAATTTATTTTAACAAGTTAATTGTAAGAAGTGCATACGGAATATTAAATAAAAAAACCACTCAGTTGAGTGGTTTTAATTAGTTTCATTAAATAATGATTAGTTTGCAGTAACTTTAAGTTTGTAGCCTTGAAGACCTGCTTTAGTGCCCATTGAATATTTTGAGTTATGTTTAACTGTAGCAGAAATATCTCCTAATTCAATTGTTCCATAGCCATGAGTATTATCTCTACCTAATCCAACGTTAATTGCAGCAGCAGGAGCTGCATCTCCCGCATAAGTACCATCTAGATGCCATGTATAGTTATATGCTGAAGATTTATTCATATCAGGAGTAGATCCCGTAAAATTAGGGGCATTCGAAATAGTACTACCTGAATTATTCAACCATACAATAGCCGCTAATTTATCACCATACATTGGAGTTGAAGCTGCATCGGTATTCGCTGTAGTAGCAAGGTTAACTGCTAAATCTACAGAACCATCAGACTTATACTTGAAGATACCCAAAGTAGTAGCCCCTGGAAGTTCGACAGGACCAACTGGGTTGTCTGGATCAGGATCACCTGGACCTTCATCGCCCGTACCTGGATCGTTTGGTTTATCATCATCATCATCAGCCTTAGGAGGATTAGTAGAAGACCAAATATCAGCAACAGTTAACCATTTACCATGGTCTGGACTACCAAATTCTGTCCTTTCCTGAAGTTGGAAACCAATTTGTTCAGCCCCTGCCATTGAATTACTAATTTGGAAAGAAATATGACCTTCTTCACCATTAGCATCATACGCTATAGCGGTATCAGTGATATCTGTTACTTGTTGCCAAGCACCATTAACACGATCCAATTTCATCCAAACTGTTAATGTACCTGCTACTTTCTTTGCTGATGTTGGATCTTGATCCCCATCACTATCTTTTAAATTATAAAAAATGTGAATGTAATCACCAACTTTAGCTTTTTCACCATTACCAATAGCAGTTGCACCAGTAGCATTATTTGAGATACGAACTGTCATAGTATGAGCTGCTGTTCCAGCTTTAGACCACATCACAGGAGCGCTACCTTGAACTGCGTTTGTTGTAGTTACAGGACTTATTGCATAAGCACTACTTGCAGCATAACCTGCTAAAAACAAGCTTAATGCAATTTTTTTTATTGCTAATTTTTTCATGTTTAACTTCCTATTTTCTCTAATAAATTAACATGTTATATTTATATGAATACACCATTTTTTGGTGTTGCCTTTTAAATCACCTTCGATAATTCGAAGATGATTAAAATTTTTCTCTAATTAACTGAAACTTGTAATTTAAATCCTTGATCTCCAGCACATGCTACTGGTGATGCTGCTACCTGATTAAGATTTATATACCCTGGAGCTCCAGCCACAGCAGGAATGCTTGTACCTGTTGTTGCATAACTAGTCATGTTCGTTCTGATAGTGTAAGGTGCATTCGGTCCCATACTTACGTTAAACCAAGGACCATTAGGATTATCAACATAACTTGGTAATGTTGTCATTGCACTTCCAGGACATGCCAAGTTATTTGAACCAACAAGTGACCATATAATAAATGGGTTGGTAATTTCCACAGTTTCAGTATCATCAACGTAAGCTTTTACGTTATATTCAGTACCTACATACCATCCAGTAATACCGGGTTCAAAATCAAGTACGTTTCCATTTTGTCTAGCAACTAAAGTCCCATCATTACGATATACTTTAATGTAACCAGCTCTACCCCCACCAAAATTAACCGAAGCTTTGTTGAAAGACTGACCATAACCATCTAATTTGATAGAAAAATCAACTGCTCCATCAAAGTTTGAAGCAACGTCGATAGTGTAAGTATCACCAATAGCTGTTGTACCCGCTGCGGTAGACGCATTTGCTGAAATGTTATCGCCCATTTTAACTTTTTCAAAAGATTTAACAATGACACAACGTTCTGATGTAGGACAACTTCTTACAGTACCGGAAGTACCATCAATTAAATTGACTTTTGTACCATTACTGGTTGCTGTCCACAAATCAACCACTGAGGATTTGAATGTATTGCTTACCTTAGACATCAATGATTGGTCACTAAAACCATCATAACCATCCCCAAAGCTTCCACTTCCAGTAGGCGTTCCAGGGGTAACCAAACTTGCTAATAGTGTTACTGAAGTCGTACCATCAGCTACAGCTTGTACAGACGTTGTTGGATTTCTTAAACTATCAATCGCCCAAACACCTACTTTACGAATATTTAAATTAGGTAGAACTTCAAATGAAACTGAATTAGATGTTGCTGATTTTCCTTTGCTATCAGTAACCGTTACTGCTAGGTTATAAACGCCATTTGTACTAATTGGCAATCTGTTCCCATTTCGGTCTACATAACTAGGTGCAACAATCTTCCAATTCTTAACATCAGCAGGAGGTGTTAACCATGAAGAGCTAGTACACACTCCCACAGCAGAACATAAGAAACCACCACCATTATCAATATCTTGCATATTGCCTGACCAAGCTAAACTTGATATACCTTTGGCATTATGAACACCTAT
Source organism: Gilliamella sp. ESL0443 (assembly GCF_019469165.1). NCBI lineage: Bacteria > Pseudomonadati > Pseudomonadota > Gammaproteobacteria > Orbales > Orbaceae > Gilliamella > Gilliamella sp. ESL0443. The sequence continues at coordinate 1,858,875 of NZ_CP048263.1, forward strand.
AACTAGATCATGAGTAGTACCTTCAAGTAATCGAAGAGAATCTAACCCTAAATCAACAGTCATTTTCTTTTCTTTATATTCAAGAACAATATAGTTATTACGATCAACTAGATCATATCGACTGCCTTTTAAAGAACGAGCCGCTTGAACCATATCTGGGTCTAACTGATCTTTTAACGGTGTACCAATACGATAATTCATTGTTAATTCAGCAGATGTGATTTTTTTACTATCCTGTCCGCGCTTATGTTGAGCTTTAACGGTAAATAAAGGAACTGGGGTATAATCTAATCCGACTGTGATCGCTCTTGGATCTTTTTGTAAATTATCCTTACCAAATAAAGCGACCTTATCACCATAGTATTGTTCATACATAAGTGATCCGCCTAAATGAGGATATTGAGGTAAATAGCCCTGAAAGCGAATGTCAAAACCTCTAGCTGCTCGTTCTAAATAGTCATCAAAGTCTCTGGAATCTTTCCAGTCAGATAATGGATGATAATAGTTAGCAGCAAACTTCATATAATCAGTCCAAGCTTCAGCACCTAGACCTAAACGATTGTGTGAACGTTGGAAATCATGATCAAGAAAGGCGTTATACCCTAATAGCCATGTATTATCAGCAACATCCCAACGTTGACCAATACCAAAGTTACCAATATGACGATTATGTTCGTATTCTTGGAATGATAACTGACTAAAAATCAGCGTGCTGTCCGTATCAATCAATGGGCTAAATAATTTAACATTAATATTATTGAATTCCCCCTTATCGCTTAAATCAAATTGTAATTGAGCAGTACCAAAACGGCCTAAAAAATTTTGAGCAGCGCTACGAAGAGGATCTACTACTTGTGAATGAATACCATTACGGACATAATTTTCAGCATAATCTTTACCTTTGTTTTTCAAATGTCCTGAGATACCACCATTATCCGCTGAAGTAATACTTTTCCAATCTTGAGTTGCAAGTGTTTGCAAGGTGGTAGCTATTTGGCTTGATAGTGCATCTTTGTCTTTATTTACATCGTAATTATCATCAGAGCCTAGCGAAGGTAAATTTGAGTATTTATCTTTCTTATTATTTTTATTTATTGCTGGTAATAAAGGAGAATTTTCAGGTAAAACTAATCGTTCATCGACTTCAACCATATCTTTTTTATCGAAACGACCTGCATTCATAGCACGTAATTCAGAAATTGAAATATTACTTAATAATGCAATTTGGTACAAACTACGTTTTTGATTATTAATCATTTCTCGAGCTTTAGTACCATTTTTTAATTCAATGATTTTATTGCTATCAACCACATTCGACAATTGCTGAGTATCAATAGCATAAGCATAATTCCAACTTAATGTAGCCATTACAAATGCTGAGATAACTCTTAAATTAAGATTCTTTCTCACCGTAATCATTCCTTATATTTCACCAACTTTAATAAAGGCATCGTTTTTATTTACTTTGCTATACTGTTTTTAAAGTTGCTATTATTTAATATGTTGTTTTCATTATGCGACTTTTATACTAAATATTATTCGCGTCAAAATTAAAACTTCTTTACAAAACAGCTGTATTTGGAAAGATTTTATTACATAAATGTAATTTATAAAACTATTTTATAACTTTTTTTGACATCTTTTTGTAAAGACTATTTTTTTTGATATTAATCAAAGAGTTAATTCATTATATTTTTGTGTAAAACTTACGATTTTTATTAATTAATCAACTTAATATTACTTTTTAGTAATAGAAATTAAGCAACAGAGTAATATTTCATATTGTAAAATAGGGAGGCTAATTTATGGGGTAGAAATAAGCTTGAACTATTCAGGTCAAGCTTATTCAAAATTATAGGTTATATTTTAGAAAATTAAATAACTAGTATTGACCTTCATTATAAATTTCAAGATTTTCAGATTCTGGTATGATTGATTTATTTTCGGCTCTGTGATGCTCTAGAGTATCAAAATAATTATCATCAATTCCTTCAGTAACATATTTTCCATCAAAAACAGAACATTCTAGATGATGAATATTAGGATTTTGCTCTTTAATACAATCAATTAAATCAGAAAGATTTTGAAATATTAATTTATCTGCTCCAATTTCTTTTGCAATTTGACCAACAGAACGGTTATAAGCTATAAGTTCACTAGCCACTGGCATATCAATACCATAAACATTAGGATGTCTAATTTCAGGCGCTGCCGAAGCTAGATAAACTTTTTTAGCACCAACTGAACGCACCATCTCAAGTATTTTTTCTGATGTAGTCCCTCGAACAATGGAATCATCAACTAGAAGAACATTCTTACCTTCAAATTCAATACGATTAGCATTTAGTTTTCTTCTTACTGAAAGTTTTCGTTCCGCTTGACCTGGCATGATAAAAGTACGCCCAACATAACGGTTTTTAACAAATCCTTGTCGATAGGGTTTATTTAGAATTCTGGCAATTTCAAGCGCGGCATCACATGATGTTTCAGGAATAGGAATTACGACATCAATATCAATGTCTTTCCATTCTCTAGCAATTTTTTGACCTAGTTTCTGTCCCATTAATATACGAGATTGATAGACTGAAACACCATTCATCAATGAGTCTGGGCGGGCAAAATAAACATATTCAAAAATACATGGGTAATATTGAGGATTATTTGCACACTGTTTTGAATAAAGTTGTCCATCTTGAGTAATATAGATAGCTTCACCGGGTTCTACATCACGCATAAATTCAAAATCGAGAATATCTAAAGCAACACTTTCTGATGCAACCATATATTCTGTCTTTTGATTATCAAGCACTTTTTTACCTATCACCAAAGGACGAATACCAAATGGGTCACGAAATGCGACTAATCCATGTCCAATAATCATTGCAACACATGCATAAGCACCTTTAATGATTTGATGTACCCGATTGATAGCGGTGAAAATATTTTCTGCAGTTAATGGATAGGTAGGGAATTTATCAAGTTCGCTAGCAAAAATATTAAGTAATACTTCTGAATCAGAGCTTGTATTAATGTGGCGTCTTGCTAATTCAAATACTTTATTTCTTAATTGGTCAGTATTAGTTAAATTACCATTGTGTGCAAGTGCAATACCATAAGGTGAATTGACATAAAATGGTTGCGCTTCTGAAGGACTTGAGCTGCCCGCAGTGGGATAACGAATATGCCCTATTCCTAAATTACCTTGTAAACGCAACATATGATGTTCTTGAAATACATCTTTAACTAAACCATTTGCTTTACGTAAGCGAAAACGATTTTGCTCGTCGATAGTTACAATCCCCGCAGCATCTTGTCCTCGATGCTGCAAAACAGTTAAAGCGTCATAAATAGATTGATTAACTGTACTGCATCCTACAATACCAACAACACCACACATACAATGATTACCTCAAAGTTATTGAACTAAAAATGAAGACGACTGCTGTATAAAATCAAAAAACCAACGAATAATAAAATGAAAATGCGGAATTAGCTGCGATTGCTCCCATTCAGGAGATTGGGATAACGGTGTGAAAGTATCGACAAAAAAGAGCACTGCCGCAACAACTAAAATACCCCTTAATACACCAAAACAAATACCTAATACGCGATCTGTACCTGATAGTCCTGTTTTTTGAACCAATTGCCCAATAATATAAGAAACAATGGCACACACAATTAGTGTAGCAATAAATAAAATAGCGATAGCTACAGCAATACGAATTACATCACTATCAAAATAAGTTAAGTAACTAGTGATATGCATGTAAAAACGGCTTGCTATAAAAAAAGCCAGAACCCAACTTATTAGGGATAACGCTTCTTTAACAAAACCTCTAATAATACTAATTAGTGCAGATAAAATAATCACACCAATAATCGTATAATCAACCCAATTCATCATAATAACTCACAATTTTATATTAATATTTTTATTTAATGTTTGTACTCACTAAAGAGTAAAATAATTTTTAATTTGTAACAATAACACCTTTTAATTTTGTTAAATTGTTTAGGTTACTAAGCAATTGTTCTGCTTGCTCTTTTTTTGCATAAGGACCAACCTGTAATTTTATTAATTGATTAGGTCCTGGATTACTTGGAATGATTCTAACGTCATAATTGTTTAGCCTTAATAATGCCACTAATTCCTCAATTTTTTTCTTATTTTTTAATGCTCCAAGTTGAATCATATAGGGCTTATCTGTTTGTTCAGAAATAGATGAAGAATCACTATTATCATTATCAGGTGATGCTAAAGAGCTAGTATATTGATCGGAATCAGGTGTATAAGATTGTTCAAATCGTGAACCGCCATTAATCGTTGACTCATTTTGTGATGTGATCACTTGATTTTGTTCATTTACTACTTCTGGTTGTAAAATAGGAATTGTAGGCGTATGTAAATTAGATTTATCTGTAATGATATTAGGTGCAATTATAGCAATAATTAGCAATAATGTAGCAAAACCAACTAGTTGATTCCTAATTTTATTTGAAGTAGTTTTCTCTTGATTAGTACCCATGATTACATTTGCCTAATTTATCTAACACGGCAGATACAGTATAAAATGAACCACAGACGACAATAATATCATCTTCTTTTGAATCTTGCATGGCCTTTTGATATGCATTATCAACTGATTCAAACGTAGTTATATTTTCTACTTTATTATCTTGCAAATACTGCTTTAATACCTCAGCATTACACCCACGCTCACCATAAAGTGAAGCACAATACCATTGATCAGCATTTAATAAAGATAGAGTGTTTTTAATATCTTTATCTTTCAACATACCAATCACAAACCTAATCTTACCAATAGTAGGTTGTTTGTTTACCAATAACTTAATTTGGTTAGCTAAATAGTTAGCTGCATGAGGATTATGTGCAACATCAACAATTACAATTGGTGATGTCTGTATTATTTGAAATCTTCCAATTAAATTTGTTTTTTCAAGGCCCTTTATTATTTGATTCTGGTTAATAGAAAGCGAAGAATAAGTTAGCGCAGCTATTGCAGTAGCAGCATTAGCTAAAGGCACATTGGGAATAGGCAATTGATCATACTGTTTTAACGGTGAAATGAATTGCCATAATGAATCATCAATTTGTTGATATGACCAATCTTTATTAACTACATAAATAGGACAATTCACAGTTTTAGCAACATTTATAATAGATGATGGTATCTCTGGCTCACCAACAATAGCAATACTATTGGGTTTAAAAATACCTGCTTTTTCTCGACCAATACTTTCTCGAGTATTACCTAAATATTCTACATGGTCGATACCGATTGTGGTAATAATTGCCATATCAGCATCAATAATATTGGTGGCATCAAGTCTTCCACCTAAGCCTACTTCTAGAATAACTACATCCAATTGAGCCTGTTTAAATTGATATAATGCAGCTAACGTTGCATATTCAAAATAAGTTAAGGAAATATTTCCTCTCGCTTTTTCAATTTCAACAAATGCATCAACTGTGTCTTGTTCTTTTGACTCTTGATTATTTATTCTAACCCTTTCAGTAAAACGCACTAAATGAGGAGAGCTGTAAACTCCAACACGCTTATTTGCAGCAAGTAATATCATCTCAAGCGTGCGACAAGTCGTTCCTTTGCCATTAGTTCCTGCCACCGTAAAAACATAAGGGGCTGGCTGTAAAAGATCTAGATGCTCTGCGACTGTTCTAACACGCTCAAGCCCTAAATCAATGGTTGTTGGATGTAATTGTTCCAAATAAGAAAGCCATGTTTCAAGATTAGACATGGCATCAGGAATTTCAGTTCGCATGATTAATTAAATAGTCTCATCATCAACAATAGAATCAAAAGGAACTGGGAGTTGCATTAATTTAGCTAACAGGCCTGCAATTTTAGGGCGCATATCACGACGATCAATAATCATATCAATCGCACCTTTTTCTAATAAGAACTCGCTACGTTGGAATCCTTCTGGCAGTGTTTCACGCACTGTTTGTTGAATTACTCGAGGCCCCGCAAAACCAATTAACGCTTTAGGTTCAGCAATATTAATATCACCTAGCATCGCTAGACTAGCAGATACACCACCCATTGTTGGATCGGTCATCACAGAAATATAAGGTAAACCTTCATCTTGCATTTTTGCTAAGATAGCACTCGTTTTTGCCATTTGCATTAATGAAAATAATGCTTCTTGCATTCGGGCTCCACCGCTGGTAGAAAAACAGATTAATGGGCACTTATCTTCAATTGCCTGTTCTGCAGCTCGAGTAAATAAAGCACCAACCACAGACGACATCGAACCACCAATGAAAGCAAATTCAAAGCAGGCAACAACAACTGGAATGCCCAGTAATGTGCCTTTCATTACTACCATGGCCTCTTTTTCATGCGTTTCTTTTTGAGCAGTTGCTAAACGATCTTTATATTTTTTTGTATCTTTAAACTTTAAAATATCTTTGGGAGCAAGTTCTGAACCAATCTCTATATCAGAACCTTCGTCTAAAAAACGATATAAACGAACACGGGCAGGAATATGCATGTGATGATCACATTTTGGGCAAACCTCTAAATTACGATCAAGTTCAGCTTGATAGATAACCTGCTCACAATTACTACATTTGGTCCAAACACCACCTGGAATATTTGCCTTTTTATGATCTGACGATATATTATTTTTACTCAGAATTTTTTCAATCCAGCTCATTATGATTCTCTCATTTGGTACTCTTTTCAATTAACGACACATTGTATAATACTTTGCAATAATTCTTAATAGTTGTTTTTATTTTTATCGCAATTAGAAGGAAAATCGATAAATTTATCGACAATTTTATAAAAATATTATTATTTCATACTTCAAAAAATTTGATTTAAAACAAAACTCAGCAAGCTTGATTGATATTTAAATTTAACATTTTTCAATAAAAGTATATTTAGTATGACCTTAAAAAATTATTGGTATATAATTAACTCAGAATCGTTTTCCATTTTTTAGAAATAAGGGGTTATAGATGGACAAGGAAAAATCAGCCGCACCATCATTTCAAGATGTACTAGAATATATTCGTTTATCACGTCGTTTAAATAAATTAAAACGTGAAATTTCAGATAACGAGAAAAAAATTCGTGATAACCAAAAACGTGTGCTATTACTTGAAAATTTAAGTGATTACATTAAACCTGATATGACTTATGAAGAACTTCAAGCTATTATTGCTAATATGAAGAGTGATTATGATGATCGTGTTGATGATTATATAATCAAAAATGCTGAAATATCTAAAGAAAGACGTGAAATCAGCAAAAAAATGCGAAGTTACCGTTCTAATTAATGTTTTTTGAATAACAACGCCCTTTTTCTCAATAGGGCGTTATTATTTTTAATCAATTAACCGCCAGCAAATTTAACTTTAAAATCTTTATCTTCTAATAATGATTTTAATAGTTCACGTTTGTCGCCTTGAATTTCAATTTTTCCGTCTTTAACTGAACCTCCACAACCACAACGCTTTTTCAGCTCAGCAGCTAATTGCATCAACTGAGAATCCTCTAAATCGAATCCCTCAATAACACAAACTCCTTTACCTTTACGCCCTGATGTCTGGCGTGAAATACGGATAAAACCATCGCCTTTAATACGAGGTTTAGCAGCCTGCTTTGGCGTAATTCGACCGTGTTCAGTTGAATAAACAATAGCGTTATCAGACATAATTATTAACTCTTTGATAAATCTAGTGTTGTTAAAATAGTATGTAATGCTTTGGTTGGGTCTTCCGCTTGAGTAATAGGACGCCCAATAACTAAATAATCTGAACCAGCAGCTTGTGCGCGTTGGGGTGTCATAATACGGCGCTGATCATCAGGTGTTGATCCTGCTGGACGAATTCCTGGAGTAACTAATTTAAAATCACTTCCTAGTCTAGTTCTAAAACTTTGTACTTCTTTAGCAGAACATACAACTCCATCGAGTCCGCAATTCTTTGCCAGTAATGCCAGCTTCGTTGCTTGCTCTAATGGTGAAACGTTAATACCTATTTCTTTAAGATCAGAAGACTCCATACTCGTTAATACAGTCACTGCGATTAACATTGGTGCATCCTTACCGTATGAATAAAGCGCATCTTTTGCAGCTTCCATCATACGAACACCACCACTAGCATGAACATTTGTCATCCAAACACCTAAATCAGCAGCAGCAGCTACTGCTTTGGCAACAGTATTCGGAATATCATGGAATTTAAGATCTAAAAAGATATCAAATCCTTTTTGTTTTATTTGCCTAATAAAGTCAGGACCTGCATGAGTAAATAATTCTTTGCCTATTTTAAGACGACAATCTTTTGGATCAACTTGGTCTATAAAGTTCCATGCTGACTTAGTATCTGAAAAATCAACAGCAACAATGATTGGAGATGACATAACTTATTTGTTCCTTTTTATAAACTCATTAAAACCAGTATAGAAAATTTTAGCACTTTCTTTGTAGCCTTGTAAGGTTTGATGTACTAAATCTGGTCGAGTCAGTCCACGTTTTTGCCAAACTTTAACTGAACCAGCTCCCCCCATAGCTGCTTGCCAATTCCAATATAGTGTCCTTTCAGATTTAGCTACTTGCTTTTGAATACTCATAATTGCTGAAAATGATTTAGGGATCTTATTTTCATTTACCATTGTATCTGGTGGTGTCATCAATAAAATGGCTGCATTAGGTAATACTCTACGAATTTGGCGAATATTATTCACTAAGTTTTTGCGGTAACCATTAACATCTAAAGTTTCATCAAAACTTTCATTTGTTCCGTATTCAAGAATAACTAAATCACTTTTTGAAGCAGATAATTCTTTCAACCAACTTGAACCCCATTTTTGCCATATGCTCTGTTTAGCGCCATTAGTTGCAATTGAAGATACAATAACCCCTGATTTTTTTGAGCGATTTAACCAAATTCCTCCAATTTCAACATCGCGGTTTCCTTTAATCGTAAAAGGGTTTTTAGTCACAAATGACACCGTTTGCCAAACACTACTTTTGGGTAAATAACTTATATTTATTTTTTTACCATCAGCATCATAAATACTCAATAAATTAGGGGTATTTTTCAATGCTCTGAAGGTTAATTTTACTTGCCAATTTTTGTTATCTAAACTTTTTGGTATTATTTGTATAGTGGCTGAATCGTTAGTCGCTTTTGCAATAAATCCACCCATAGGAAAATCTACGTCACTTACTGTACGGCTACTTATTACACGCCAATCTTTTACTTTCCAACCAACTGCTGTATGGTTTTGACCTTTAATGGCAACAGGTGTAACCCAACCAATTCCGGCATCACCATATTTTTGTTGCATTAATGTTCGAAATTCACCAGTAAAAAAATCTGCTGCTGAATGCGAATCTCCAAATTGTGTAATATTAACGACTTGGTTACCATTTCTATTTCTAGCTAAGGAATTTAAACGTTGAGCAAATTGCTTTGCATTTGGGTCACCAAAGTCAACAACAGTAGATTGTGCATCTGTTTTACTTTCTGCTACACTGCATCCTACTGAAACAGTGATAGTCACTATAGTAATAATATACTTTAAAAGTTTAATCACTATCGTCATCCTCTAATTGTTTAAAAATGATTTTATCCATAATTGCTTTAGCTAAAATTTTTTGGCCTATAGGTGTAAAATGGATTCCATCATCAACTCTAACTTTTATTTTATCTTTATTAGATTCAATAAAACTATTAAATGTTTCATAAGTACAACCTAATAATTGGTTGGTTGTTAAAAAGTGTTGTTGTCTCTTTTCTACTTCAGATTGATACAGCGTATTTAAATAAACCATCCCTAAATTTAGTTGCGGTTTGCGCATACAAGGAGCAGCCAGCCAAAGCACTTGAACATTATGTTCACTAGCACTATTTAAAATTGTGGCGATACGTAAACGGTATTGTTCTTCCCACAACTCGGATTTAAATTTAACGTATTTAGCATAACCTTTTACAGGAAAGTCCCAAGGATCATTAGGTCCTAAAAAAACAACAAGTAACTTGATAGAAGGATCGGCAATTAAATTATCATTGATTGTTTTTGGCCAATTGAAAGCCTTTGGATAAGCGAGTCCAGTCAGTACTTTGTTTGCTTAGATTCACACTTTCTATTTTATATTGTTTAAATAACATTTTTTTAACATATGGTGCAACGCCTTGCATCAAAGAGTCGCCAACAAACAATACTTTGTCATTTTGAGTTAATACAATCGGTAAGGGCTCATGAATTAATGGAATATTTTGAATTTTAGGTGCTTCATCTTTAGCTTCGGTATCTATCTGTTCAGTTTCTGGCGTTCCATCAAACTTAGTTTTGCTTAATTTAGTATTTTCTTGCTTAATTGATATTGGTTGAACATGAATTTTTTGCCTTTTTTTATCTTTTTTAATATTAACCATTTCGGATGGTGAAATAACTAACACATTTGTTACTGGTTGGTTTAAATGTGACTCATCATCAATGGATCTAATGACATTATTTTCATCAATAACTACATCTTTCGAATATTCTTCTACTCGGCCATCAGAATCGTCTAGATCCATTTTTTGGGTCATACTTCCTGAATTAAAGAGATCATGATGATACGTTTGTTGCCAATAAATTAATACCGATTTGTGATAAATTGCTATTAATGCTATTGCGGTAATCAATAGCATAATAAAAACATATTTAGGTGAAAGTGATTCTTTTTGAGTTATTGCAGCTTCTGATACTTTAGTCTTAGCATTATGCTTTCTTGATTGCTCATGTAAGCCATTTTCGAACAAATCAATTTGTTGCCTATTTTTTTGAGGCCTATTTCTTCGTCTATTTTTTGATAATGTTTTTTTATATTTCATTTTTATTGTTCATCATAATCAAAAATTAGCATAAATAAAATTTGGCATTCCAGATGGTGCAAAGTAGATAGTTAGCCATAATATAAATATAAAAATGATAGGCAAATAAATCCTATTTATTTTGCTAAGTTGTAAAGAGCACCAATCAGGAATATTTTTAAATAATGGGTATAACAAAAATATGACACATATACTTAGAAATACCTCAATATAATGTGACTCAATTAAAAAGTTATGACCTAGAGCCGTCAAATAATCTAATGCGTCAGGTAAGCTTACACAATAAAAAAATAACCAAGTAAAACAGATATAATGCCAAGTAATTAATCTAGCAATAATTGGGGAACGTTGAGTAATCCAGCTTCTTCCCATATAACAATCTAATATATTAAGAACAATAATCCCCAAACCATGACATCCACCCCAAATAACAAAATTAATCCCAGCTCCATGCCATAAACCTGACAATAACATAGCTGACATAACATTAATTTGAGTGCGAATAAAACCACGACGATTGCCACCAAGAGGGATATAAATATAATCGCGGATCCAATGAGATAAACTAATATGCCAACGTTCCCAAAATTCGCGGACATTACAGGCTAAATAAGGAAAGTTGAAGTTGATAGGAAGTCGAAAACCTAATAATAAAGCAATACCTGTAACAAGGTCGGTATAACCAGAAAAATTCAGGTAAATTTGTATAGCATAACCGTATAAGCCTACCAATAAATCAAGAGTACTGTATTCTAATGGATTTGAAAAAATCGGAGTTATCCAGTTTTCGCTAATTAATCCACCTAAACAATAAACTTTTATCACGGACAGAATAAGTAACGTAAATGCCCGAAAGGGTTCTAAAATCTCTCTAGGTTGACTAACCACAATTTGTGGAATAAATGTTTTTGCTCGATTAATTGGACCCGCAATTATACAAGGAAAAAAGGATAAAAATAAGGCAAAATCCCAGAATTTAGCAACAGGTAATTCTTTCTTTTTTATCGAAACTAAATAGCTTACCGAGTGGAACGTATAAAAGGAGATGCCTATTGGAATAAAAATGGTTATTGCTGGCAATAATATAGATAAATTTAAATAGTTAAGCAATGACTGTAATTCATATCGAAAAAAATCAAAATATTTGAACAATGCTAAATTGATTATTGCGGCACTTAATCCTAAAACCAGCCATATTTTTGCGTGTTGTTTAGACGTTGCAATCATTATTGAAAAGAAATATATCACGCAAGTGTAGCTAAAAAGGATAACAGCAAATTGAACACTATAACTAGCAACAATAAGGTAACTTGAAATCAAAAGTAAATTATTTTGGAATTTTGGTAATAATCTAAAAGCCCAATATATAGCAAAGAGAACTACAAAAATTAGACCAAACTCAATTGATAAATAACTCACTGCAATCCTTTCATATGTAAATCTACTATTGACCTAAAATTTTATTATTCTATAAAGTCTATTTCTGATACCCAATTAATTGTGATTGAGCTAGAACATTATAGACAATCAACTCCCTATTTAACCCATTTATCGATAACAAGTTTTTTGCCTTTAACCACAGTTGATAAAGCGAAATAATTTCATCATTACTTTTTGTGGCAAGTAGCCTAACTAACGGAACCTGATCACGATTCACAATATATCGACCAACTTTCTGTTTAGCTTTTAACGCATCACCTAGCAATGCACAAAACCAAGTGATACGCTCAAAAAATTCCTCATGATTAAATGTCTTTGCTAATTGCCAAAAATTGTTTTGTGGCAAGACATTTAACAAGTTTTCACAAAATAATTTTCGTTGTTGCCAATTTTCGGGTTGCAACAGAAGAGCTGCATTTAGTGGCGCATTTTCACTCAATAACAGAGCAGTGGCAAGCTCATTATCACTGTATAAATCATTATGTATCTTTTTTAACCAATTAATAGATTCTTCTATTTTGGGTATTTTTAAAAAATAACAAAAACAACGGCTATGAATTGTAGGTAAAAATTGACTATTATGGTTATCACTTAAAATAAAATAGGTATTTTCTGGAGGTTCTTCTAACGTTTTAAGCAATGCATTTGCAGCGGCTTCTGTCATAAAAGCAGCATGTCTAATCCAGATGACCTTATTACCGCCCTGTTGGGATTTTTCATAGATTTTTGTAGAAATATTCCGTATTTGATCAATACCAATCGATTGTTTTCCCTGTGCATTTGTTATTTGGTAATAATCAGGATGATGTTGAGATAAAAATAACTGACAACTATGACATTTACCGCATGGTTCCAACTGTTTTGAAGATTGACAGAGTAATCGATTAGCTATTAAGTTGATTAATTCTTCTTCGCCACTACCTTGAATATAATTGATTAACAAAGCATGATGAGCACGATGATTAACAATCGTTTCTGCTAACTGTTCAAAAGGTAATTTAAGCCATGGATATTCGTTGAAAATCATAAAATCGAAACCTAATTTGTTAACCATGAATTTAATGTTGTTTCAATTTGAGCTGTCACTTCTGTAATTGATTTTGATGCATCAATAGTAATGATAGTGTTATCATTTTCAGCTAACTCTAAATAACGCTGACGAATTCGCTCAAAAAAAGGTAGTGATTGTTGTTCAATACGATCAAGTTGCCCTCGAGATCTGGCCCTCATCAATCCAAGTTCTGGTGAAATATCTAAATACAACGTTAAGTCTGGTTTAAAATTACCTAAAACCTGAGAGTGTAGTGTTTCGATAAAAACTCTGTCTAACTCTCGTCCGCCACCTTGATAAGCTTGAGTAGATAAATCATGTCGATCACCAATGACCCATTTCCCCATTTTCAGTGCAGGCTTAATCACGTTATCAACTAATTGAATACGCGCAGCATATAACATAAGTAATTCAGCTTTATCAGTTAATGGCTCATTATCTAAACCATTTTTAATAATATTACGCAATGCTTCAGCAATCGGCGTACCACCCGGTTCACGAGTAAATTGCAGATCGCAAATATGATGTTGATTCAAAACACGCGCAACAGTATTTATGGCTGTCGTTTTACCGGCGCCTTCCAAACCTTCGATGACAATAAATTTGCCTGTCATACTTATTTCCTAAACTAATTAAGCTGATGAACGAGTAAACATTGCGCTATTGTACGCTATTTTTACCAATTATTTTAGTTCGTATCGTAAATACCTTGTTAATAGTTATCAAATATGAGTACTTTTTAATATACCGACATAGTAGAACATCCTGTTTACTTATTAGCGATTCGTTTATAAGATCGAAATAAATCAAAATAAAAATAGTTTGATGTTGTTCATTAATAGGAAAATCATTGAGTATATGAACTTTGTATTTATCGCCTTCTAAAAAAGCGATATCGATTGGTATTTTTCACTCACTTATCATTTGTTTAGTAAGCAATTCATAGTATTATGAATTAGTATTTAACACTGTGTTGCTAGAGAAAATAAAATTTTTAGATTATAAAATCATTAGGCGGATTTCCAACCATACCTGAACAAGAATATAAAACAAAATTAATCTGGAATGCCAAAAAATGAAAAAAATACTCCTACTATTAGTCGCATTTATGTCAATAGTAACATTAACCAGTTGCAACAAAACACCTTTAGAAAAAATTGACAGTTTTTTGGATAATGCAAATTCATCAGATACATTAGTATTATATAATTTCACAAACTTTAACTGGGATTATTTCATAATTATTACAGCAAGAGATATAAAAAAAACGGGCTCTATATTAAATCAAAAAGGAATTTCAACGAATAATATTCAAAATATAAAAGTATTAAGAGAAACTGAATCTTGGACTGAAGTAATATATTTTATTTATAAAAATGATGTTATTTATGTAGATGTTTTTCCGGATAATAACAAGTACTATTTTGATAATATAAAGGATGGAAAAACTATCTTTAAAATAGATTATCTATGGCCTAGAGAAAAAAGTATTTTTAAGATAAACAAAGATTCTTTGCAAGGGAATTATTATAAATTAACACCTATAATTAAATAGATAATGAATTATTAATTTATCAAAAAATTACTTCTTTTGTTATTTTTCATATAATCAGGATGTCAGAAAGGCGAACCTCTTGAGTCTAGAATTTGGGGTTCATCAAATATTGATAATAGAAAATATGATATGTCAATTTGGATGATAAAAAATAATGAGTAAGGAATGCCAAATGATTAAAAAAATCATACTATTATTATTTATGTGTTTATTTCTAACCAATTGTAACAAAACACCTTTAGAAAAGGTTTTAAAAGATATAAAAAACAATCATCCTAAAACCATAACATTATCTGATTATACTAATTTTAAATGGGATGAAGCATGGTTAATCTATGGAAATGTTGGTGTAAGTTATTTAAACCTCATGAGAGATCAAAATATTAATGTGGAGAGAATAGATGATACTATCAAAATGTGGAAGGAATTTTCAAATACTATAGTGTACATATATAATAAAAAAGTTGTTTATTACGAATTCCCTCCGGATAATAGGGATGGTGAGATTTTTGGTTTTGCCGAGCCATTTTCACTTTTAGATTTTAATTTAGAAAGAGGACAAATTATAGTTCTTTCAAGTAATAATTCTGAGTGTGAAGTAAAAGGCAAAACATTAATCCCCATTAAGCCAATTAAGATCTATGAAAATATGGATAAAAAACTGAAATAAACTGCTAACAAATTGTTTTAAACAATTTAGAGGTTAAACAAGAAGACATAGTCTGGTTTATGGCCATACCTAAAGCAAAAAAATATTAAGAAATTAGAAATGAATAAAATAATAATACTATTAGTGATAACATTCATATCAATAGTAACATTAAACAGTTGCAACAGTGAAAGACCTTTAGAAAAAGCATTAAAAGATATAGAAGAAAATCACCCTCAAACCATAAAACTCTCTGATTATACCAATTTTAAATGGGATGAAGTTTGGTTAATCTATGGCAATATTAGCGGACGTTATATTACATTAATGCGGGAACAAAATATTAATGTTAAGAAAGTAGAATTTTCTGATAAAAATCCTAATTTTGGTAAATATCAAGAGCATTCTGATGCTGTAGTGTATGTATATAATAAAAAAGTTGTCTATTACGAATTTCCTCCGGATAACAGGGATAGGGAGTTTTCTCTTTTAGGTTTTGTAGAACCATATGCACTTTTAGATTTTAACTTAGAAAGAGGACAGATAATAGTTGTTTCCAGTAATAATTCTGAGTTTGAAGTAAAAGATAAAACATTAATCCCCATTAAGCCAATTAAGATCTATGAAAAAATGGATGAAAAATTGAAATAAACCGATAATGAATTATCAGACAAAGTGTTAGATTATTATCATGAACATGGTTTATGGAAAGCGAAAAAAACAGGAAGTGGAAAATGGCAAGCAGTCCAAACCAAGTTATCGAATAAATAATACAACGCACTCAAACTAGCTGTTAACCTAATGAATCGTTATGGGTACTATGAAAATACTTTCGATTTATTTTAAGCAATTTAGAGGTTAAACAAGAAGACATAGTCTGGTTTATGGCCATACCTAAAGCAAAAGAATATTAAGAAATAAAAAATGAATAAAATAATAATACTATTAGTAATAACATTCATATTAATAGTAACATTAACCAGTTGCAATAGTGAAAGACCTTTAGAAAAAGCATTAAAAGATATAGAAGAAAATCACCCTCAAACCATAAAACTCTCTGATTATACCAATTTTAAATGGGATGAAGTTTGGTTAATCAGTGGCAGTATTAGTGGACTTTATATTACATTAATGCGGGAACAAAATATTGATGTCAAAAAAGTAGAATTTTCTGATGAGAATCCTGACTTTGGAATAGCTCAACATCTTTCTAATACAGTTGCATACGTATATAATAAAAAAGTTGTCTATTACGAATTTCCTCCGGATAACAGGGATAGGGAGTTTTCTCTTTTAGGTTTTGTAGAACCATATGCACTTTTAGATTTTAACTTAGAAAGAGGACAGATAATAGTTGTTTCCAGTAATAATTCTGAGTTTGAAGTAAAAGATAAAACATTAATCCCCATTAAGCCAATTAAGATCTACGAAAACATGGATAAAAAATTGAAATGATCCCTAATGAATTAACAATTCTAGATATTCTGAAAATTTCAAATGCCATGATTTTTATATATTGAGTTTTTATGATATAGATAATGGTTATACCTGTGTATACAGGGAACTCCGGACTGCTCAGTCTGACTGGAGTTAAATTCCCGGTTTATCCCTGTGTATACAGGGAACTCTGCTGAAATATTTTTGATATTTGCAAATTCATCGGTTTATCCCTGTGTATACAGGGAACTCCTATTTATTGTTATTTGATCCATTCTTTCATTCGGTTTATCCCTGTGTATACAGGGAACTCGAGTGTATCAGGCGATGATTTTTTAAATTCGGCGGTTTATCCCTGTGTATACAGGGAACTCTAAAATTGAAAAAAATGAAACTCGATCGCCAGCGGTTTATCCCTGTGTATACAGGGAACTCGTTGGCGGGCAAGTAATTCAGTTATGTGATTTCGGTTTATCCCTGTGTATACAGGGAACTCTCATTGACCTGAATTTTGGACATTTATATCTCCGGTTTATCCCTGTGTATACAGGGAACTCCTATAAGCGCAAGGTTGAGAGAAAAAAGCAAACGGTTTATCCCTGTGTATACAGGGAACTCCTCACCAACATTGAATGAAAGCGCGGTGTCGTCGGTTTATCCCTGTGTATACAGGGAACTCTGGGATGGGTAAATCAACATCATAAATCGTGTCGGTTTATCCCTGTGTATACAGGGAACTCGATCTGTTTAGAAGGTCTTATTCATGAGTAGACGGTTTATCCCTGTGTATACAGGGAACTCTGTTGAGGCTTACTGTAAAGACATCCCATCACCCGGTTTATCCC
This sequence comes from Gilliamella sp. ESL0443, assembly GCF_019469165.1. Taxonomy (NCBI): domain Bacteria; kingdom Pseudomonadati; phylum Pseudomonadota; class Gammaproteobacteria; order Orbales; family Orbaceae; genus Gilliamella; species Gilliamella sp. ESL0443. The sequence goes on from NZ_CP048263.1 coordinate 1,876,728, forward strand.
TGTGTATACAGGGAACTCATCCCCTCGATGTTGGGAACGAATCGCCTCCGCGGTTTATCCCTGTGTATACAGGGAACTCTTTTCTTGATAACAGAAGATGGTAAAATTTTACGGTTTATCCCTGTGTATACAGGGAACTCAATTGTAATCGAGGCCTGTAACGCCACCCATGCGGTTTATCCCTGTGTATACAGGGAACTCACTATAGAAACAAGCAATATTCTCACTCCAATCGGTTTATCCCTGTGTATACAGGGAACTCTCTAAACGTAGCTATTTGTTTTATTTAAACTTATAGCGACCATAAAATTCTACCAGATTTTTTGAATTTTTAAAGAACTTTAACTTATTGATTTTCAATAGGTAAAAAAGAGACCAATCTGAGTCCATCGAGTTCTACCGGCACTCTTCTGTTGGTACCATAAGTTTGGAAGTCAAATCCAGATTCAGTATTGGTTGCCCAAGCAAGTACAACATTACCTTCTTCAGCAAGCTCGATGATTTGTTGCCAAATCATCTCCCTTACCGGTCTGGAAATATCGCCTATGTAAACACCGGCTCTGATTTCTAATAACCATATAGCTAAGCGTCCTCTTAATCTAGGTGGTACATTTTCTGTAACGACAACACTCATACTCATGATTAATGGCTCCTAAAGCCACTATCGGCAAGTGATTGTGGTTCTGGTATCGCAGGTGGTGGTACATCATCTGGAGGTGGTGGAGGCTCAATCCCTCCAGCGGATAATACCTCTTCAATAAGTGGAATTAATGTCGCTAATGTTTTTTGACTTCTAAAAATTTCACGACAAGCAATACGCACTTCACGATCGGGATCAGCTCTATTTTGGGCAGCAATTTCAAACGCTTTCGGAACTACCGTATCAAATTTTATAATATCAGCAATATCATAAACAAAAGATAGCGGTTTTCCGCTATGCACAAAACCGATAGCAGGCGCATAACCAGCCGCCAAAACTGCTGCTTCAGTAATACCATAGAGACAAGAAGTGGCAGCACTAATACATTGATTGACTGTATCTCCTTTTTGCCAATCTTTAGGATCATATTTACGTCCATGCCACTTAACACGATACTTTTTAGCTAATAATGCATAAGTTGCACGTACACGAGCACCTTCAACTCCTCGTAGTTGTTCAACAGAACGTCGGCTAGGAGCCGGTTCACCAAATCGTAGTTCAAACATCTTTTTAACAACTTTTAAACGAAGTTCATCATCCAAGGCTAATTTGGCTTGATAAAGTAGTTTATCCGATCGAGCACCGCCTGGTTGACCTGACGAATACATTCTGACACCAGCCTCACCCACCCATACTAACAGAGTTCCCACGGTAGCTGCTAATCTAACCGCAGCATGCGATACGCGTGTACCTGGTTCAAGCATAATACAAGCGATAGAGCCAACTGGAATGTGGGTTCTAATGCCTGTTTTATCTATTAATACAAAAGCACCATCTAAAACATCAATTTGTCCATATTGGAGAAAGATCATTGATGTTCTATTTTTTAAAGGAATAGGATTCAGTGGAATATACACCATATTAAATATCCTATTGACAGTGTTTGATTAAAAATAGCCCACAGCCAAACCCTTTGCTTTTACCAATACCTTGATAAAGTGTAGCTAAAAATAGTTTTGGATCAGTAACAGTCAATACTCCCTCAAAATCAACACTACTATAACTAATCGGTTTAAGTTCTGACTTTTTATTAAGCAGATGTTGGTTGTAACTGATAACATTACAGCAAACTGCCGAATGCTCATTTTGTTGTAATGAGAATCCACGTTTTTCACTTTGCTTAATCAACCAATCTATGGCCGCTTGATATTGCTGAGCTTTGATCTCATTAGATGATAAACTCTTCTGTTTAGCCAGATATTTAGCATTCATCATCACATCACAACGTTTCCCTTGTTTCATTACAACAGGATTGGCACGTAATAAAAAACTTAACTTCATACCTGTTGTTAATTGCGGCGCATAAAGTTTTGTGTCAACTTTAAATAACTCATGATTAACCAGTGGTGCAACTTCAGATAAAAGATAAAACTGAGTTTTTTTAGCATTAAGATCTTCATGAAATAAAAAAGAACGTTTATTTTCATCAGGAAACAGCTGCCATAACCATTGATGTATTGCATACTCACCTGCATGAAGTCTTTTTTGTTGCATCACATAAGGAAGCCGTTCAAGTTTTAGCTCCACTTTTGAAAAAAACATCTATTCGCTCCTTTTTAAATGTCCTGCATATTGATGGCGATTGATAAATTGCCAACGCTTCCTGTTAATGGGCTGATCTTGTCGAAGTTGTATTTTAATCACGTCAAAATACGCATCTTGATCAGGATGATCCCAGTAATATTCGTTAGCATCACTATCAATTAAATCTTTAAGGATAGAATCACACTGGTGATATTTACGATAATGGTCATTAGCGAAGATAAAAGCATCACTAAGTTCACCATCATAAACTACCGGCGCTAATGGCAATGACAATGGCGAGTTTTTCCTGCCCACATAGAGAGGAAATACAGGCGTTAATAATGCCTGCTGTATCTGTTTTACAGAATAAGGAGCTCCATTCGTTTCTGTAATAACAATTTGATAATAAACGTCATTGTAATATTCACGCCTAGTAAGTAAAGTTTCAAGATCCTGAGGATTACGACGTATTTCATCAAAACGAGTGTAAAATACTTCTTTTTTATTCGCTTTTGGCATCTGAACGGTATGAAAATCAGAAAACCAACTACTCTTAGAAATAAAAGGGCGAACTGCAACATGATAATGTTGATTGAAAACTTCAATATGATCATCATCTCGCTGAATACCTAGTGCAGCAGCTAAAAAACCCAATAAAGCTGAACGGGAAGGAATAATATTACTATGACGAATTTCCCCAACAGCTGGTTCTCCCCACGATGTTAGCGGTGCATAGATCTGAAAAATAAGGTGTTTTTTCATCTTGACCGCTCCTTATTTTTGCGCAACAAACTCTAATGCAGTTGCAAGTTTTCCTTCTCCAGTTTCAATATTAAGTTTGTAGCGATTATCGGCACATTGACCATAAACTTGATCAAACTTATCCAATTGTTGTTCTAATCGAGTAATGGCATCATTCACCATATCTTGACTACGGATTGGATTAAAATAAGCAACAGCTAGTGAACGTGGTTGTTGAGTACCTTTTTCTATTAATAAATAAGAGGTATAAGCTCGTGATGCAAAGCTATTCTGCATGCCTGATGGTGCTACTTTGGCAGCAGATTCAGTTAATGCTTTTAGTGTCTTTTCAACCAATGCTTCATTACCATTTAAATTATCAAGGAGTAAATCACGGCTAATACAGATATAAGTATAAAACAGCGCAGAGGCAAATCCACGTTCGCCTAAATGGGCTGAACCAGCATCTTGCTCTTTATTGTTTAAATCATCAACAGCAGTAAAAAAATCATCTTCGATTGTGACTGAACTAACCCCTAAAGCATGAGAAACTTGACATGCAGCATCAACATTAAATACAGGACTATCCGCTAACATTCGACCAAACAGTGCTATATCAACACTACTATTTTGTTTACGTAACAGTTTAACTTCGTCATCTGTTGGAACCCTTTTTTCGCTAATTAACAGCTTAACCAACGAGGCTATTGCTTGTTGCTCATCGTTACTAATATGGACTAACTGTTCAATATCTATGTTAGCAAGCGGATCTTTTGGTGCTTTTTCATTTTTAACTTTGCCAAATTGTCCTGCAATTTTAATAGCGCTTTCTTTGGCTATTTTTTCAGAAACTCCCTGTTCAACCATCGGTACATAAATCCAATCTCTTGCAAACCGACGAGAACGAACACCTATATGATCGTTCAAAGATTGATAAAAACAATCTGATGTACGCCATGCTCTTTTTAAACTCTGAGATGAAATACGTAGACGATCGCTGTTACCCATCACAGCGGTTTTTGGACGTCCAAGATCATCTCGATTCAAATTAGAAGGGGCATAAGCCGTTAATAAATGTAATTGAATAAATGTGCTCATATTAATTATTCCTTAGATATTTTTTTAGTTGAGTTATAATCCATTGCCCAACGAACAGAAAGACGTTTAAATGGATCAGAATTAAAAGATAAATTTTGTTGACGTTCATGCCACTCTTCTACCCGTAAAAATATACCATCAGCCAGAGAAGAAATATTCACACCATTTTCTCCACGCATTTTTACGGCACGAATTAAAAGACGACAAAACTCTTCATTCGTTTCACTAGCTAAAAGCTGTTCAAAGCGTAATCGGGATAGAAAGTTACGCTCACCCCCTTTAACTTTTTCACTTAGTTGTGTAGCAAAAGGCGCATTGCCATTATTGGCACTGGCAAATGAGGCAACCCACGTAAAACAAGCTAATGCTTGCAGATGGATCGGATTATTACTGGATAAAGTACTATTTTTATCAAATAGAGTATCCTTTAAAATAACATAACCTTCTTGTAGAATTATCTCATGAAGCAACGTTGTACGACGCAGCTCTGCACGTAATTGCCGACCGTTATAAGTACCTCCATTAAATCCACATAGTCGTTGTTGCAGCATCGAAAACCAATCATCAATAATTTTTTTGTGGTTTTCTTTAAGTATAATCGACTTTTTTATAAAACTTTCCGACATCTTGTTCTCCCTTTTTCAAGCAAGGTTATTTGCTATTTTTTATTTTCTTAAAATATGTAAGTTTATTAAAATCAGAAAGCAACTTTTCTCTAGCATTAATCTGAATACAGACTTCTTGATTCGTTTTATTATCCTTGATGTATTTAAACGGCTGATTAGGATCATCAAAAGCAGCTTTATCATAAATTTGGGTAATATAATGTAATAATGTCTTAGTCCAATCAGCTAATAATGGTTGCCGACCACTAGGATTATCTTTTTGTGATATTAGTTGTTTTACAAATTGGTAAAATGGCAGCTCTGTCTCTTTCCAAAAGGCCATATCTATTGCCGTTGACTGCTTATTGATTGCCGTCATCGCTTTACGCAAAATCGGTAAGGTATCTTTGCTAAGAGCTAAAGCTTGTGCAATTATCTCTTTTAAATCACTGTTAGGATCCGCCAAATCGCGGTAGACAGGAAATGTGTGTTCATACCAACAACGAGCTTTCATATTGTCAAAATCGTAACCAAAACACCATAAATGATAGTGTTGTTTATCTTTAAAGTTTCGATCAAGATGAGTTGTAACAACTCTAGCCGACTGTGTATCATCATTGGCGCTTACCATACCCAACCAATCTCGATAAATTAATCCACCTGGTTGCCCTTTAATGGCAAGTTGCTCGCCTGTTTTTTTATCTGTGCGATATGGCGTTAGCGGATGTTGCCAATGTTGATATTGGATGCCATAATTTTTGGTTTGATATTGGGTAATTAGTTGTGTTGAATCTTCACCACAAATGTCACATTGCCCCTGCTCAGTTTGGTGAAAATCTAACTCAATTCGCCTAGGCATTCCCCAAAAAGCTTGGCAGTAATTAGCTTGCTCAGGAAATAAACTTAAATTTTTTGGTGGTTCACTGGTCTTCGTTGGGGCTAACCAAGGAAAGACTAATGCATCAAACTGCTGTGGTTTTTCTTCTTCATCTAAAGGAATTACATTCAACCACAATTTTCTCCATAATGGAGTCTGTATATTCAGTTGAGGCATGATTAAAGTCGTGATAGGTCCTCCACCACGCAGGCTCACCCGATGTCCTTGACCACCCGAAGGGGCATTAGTTTGTAACGTAAACAGTGCCATAACAGCACAGTGTGGGCATATAGCCTTGACGAAATCTCGTTTAATAAAGTGATCGGTATTTCGTTTTAATGCATTCTCGCCTGGGGCTTCAACTAATAAACCCGATATAGGTACTTTATTCCCATCTAACGCTGCAAAGTCTTGCATAAAAGAGGGTTTAGTAGCACCAAATTGCATGGCGGATCTGACTTGTTCAAACGCTTCGATTAGTTGCTGTGATGAAAAACCATTATTCCAATATTCTCGCCATTCAGAATTATCTTCTGGCGATAGAGTAGTTTGTAATAAACCAATAAGAAACTGGTAAGCCGCACCTTGAAAATCGGGTCTAAAATAAGCTAAATCTGAAATTGTTTCATCAACCAATTGACTAGGTTGAATTTTACTAAGATGACCATCGAAATGAACAACGGGTATCCATTTTTCGTCTAATAAAGATAAGATAGACAAATTTTTCTCCTTAATTTCAATTAAAATCGATGCCGCCACACGACACCGATTATCGTTTTTAAATCATAAAAAAACAAAACATAAAAAATAATTTATTGATTTTAAAACAGAATATATAACTGCTTTTTTTACTCTGATCTATTTTTTTGCTGAATTTAAAAACCAAAGATATTTTTTTAAATTTAATGATATTTAGCAATTTAAAAATATTATCCACAATAAATTTAAATAAATTCATTATTATTTCCTTTTGGAATTAATGATTGAAAATATTAGCAATACATGTATACTCAAGGAGCTCTAATCCATGGGGGTTACATGAAACGCTAAACGTTTTTTGGCTAACGTGTAACCAACCATGATAAATTTAACACAGTTAAAAAACATTGCAACAAAAATTTAAAGGCAGAAAATAATAATAAATATTTCAGGATTTTTTATGATATAATATGTATTGTTCCTTATGATAATAGGGTTAAACCAGCAGAAAATAAAAATTATAACCTGTTCCCCACAATTGTGGGGATTTTCATATTAAAAGTATTTAAACTTTATCCACCCACAATATTACAATTTTTACAATAATAAAAATTTGATTTACCACAAATTTTTGATAAATTTAATTTAAACTGCTTTTATTATTTGTTAATTTAACTTTTTACATAGATATATGTTAAAAATTAAAATCTCGCACATTATGAGTAACTTCAAAATAATAAATCCATTATTATTCAATTTTTATTAAATTAGCGACATCAAGTTGGTTTGCTAATATAATTGCTAGCTAAAAGCCAATATAGAAAAGATAAAAATTTAATAGTAGATAGATAAATTTAATATTGAGAGAGTTATGAATCCCCAAAATAACACTAAATATCCACTAAATAATCATAAACATCTAATAGATAATCCTCATCAACTTGACAATGGACTAGTAAAATCAAAGATGTTTTTGATTCTTTCGGTCATTAGTAAAATTACCCCTTTTTCCATGATTTGGGTAAGTATAATATTGATGTATGGGGTTATTTGTATGTACACAAACGCAATGGGGCAAGACGAGTTTTATCGTTTTATCTTTTTCTTGCAAAAGCCTTTAGTTGTTGTCATCAATTCTATTGCTTTATTACTTGCTTTATTTCATTCAATTAATTGGTTTAGATTAATACCAAAAGTTATTTTTAAGCAAGATTCGCATAAAAAGGGTAAGGTATATTTACTTATTATTGGCTTTTGGTGTGTAACACTTTTACTTTCATATTACTTACTATTATTGATTATTAAATAAGTGGTGTTTGATTAATGAAAAAACAAGAAAATCAACCAATACGCTCTGATTCAACAGTGGCAAAAGGACTATTTGCTTTAGGTGGACTTTGGGCAGCTATTTTTGCTCCCGTGGTATTGGGTATCATTGCATTTATTATCCCTTTTGGTGATGCAATAACACGTTCATCAATTCTTAAATTAGCCAACACTGAATTAGGCAAACTATTTTTATGCTTAATGATTTCGCTACCAATTTGGTGTGGATTACAACAGATTCTAACTTTGCTGCATCATTTCAACATACATCCAAAACGAGAAAAGCTACTAACTTTCTGTTTAGCATTCGCATGGACTGCTCATGCAATTTATATTTTATTTGTCAGAGCCTAAAGCTACTTTGATATTAATTTATTGGCGCTATCGATTACTTTTGATAACGCCATTTAAATTTGATTAATAATAGGTAATTTGTCGAACAATATTAGTCTGTTTGTTTTTTCTATTTTGTTTAGACTGACTTGCACTAAGCCAATCATTTTTTTCATTAAAAGTTAAGAAATCGGTTATATAATTTGTTGTATCTTTACCCACCATTGAATAAGCTGAATGAATGGCCATTAATCGGTTAATTTCATCAAATTGGTAAGAAAAATTACTTTCATTTTGGGTTTTATTGCTATATTGCGCTGACACTTTTGCTAATTGATGGTTTTGGTAAGTAAATGAATATACCGAAGCACCTTTTTGAACAGCTCCGACTACATCTCCATTAGCATTCAACTCTTTTAGCTGCCATTGAACATTTTTATTAACTAAACAATTGTTATTATCAAACTGATAATTGTCATTCTCAATAAATGTAAAATCAGGAGCCTTCTTTATTTGTTCCGACGCAATAATACGGCCCTTTTCATCTGTTTTGAATTGAATCGTACTGTTAGTTTTATCTTCAATATCTTGAATAACATTTTGCCAACCAAATTCTGTTTTTTGTAAATGCTCAGAATAAAGTTTTTCATTTTTATCAGAATAAAGGTCGTAATGACTTTCAGTAATTAAGCCATTGGAATCATAATTTAAACTATGTTTCGCAATTGAACGGATCGCACCTGTATCTGATGTGATTGTTGAAGTTCTAACTTCTTGTTTTATACCTTTAGCTTTAGAATCAATAAAATCTAATATTTTGAAGATATAATTATTTGCCTCAACTTTATTTTGCTCAACATCATCAGAACACGTTAATGCCATGACATTTATTGAGACAAATGATAAACATGAAGCAGTTAAAAATCGGAATACTCGTTTTTGCATAATTAACCTGTTTAATCTTTTTTACTAAATTAAATTTTTAATTATGGCCTATACCTAAGCCGTATAAATTTATTTTTTGCGCATTAACAATGCATCTTCCCAATTGACCTTTTTTTCTTCTTCACCATCATGCTTTTCAACCTTTTCTATATTTTCTTCTGTTTCAGCTTTCTGCGTTTTTTCCAGAATATCAGCATGAATTAGGGTTTTAGTTGCTTTTCTAGGTGGTTTATCTAAAAATGAAAGCAAATCTTTCGTATAGTCAGTTTCAGGCGTATAGAAGATTTGTTCACGAGAGCCTTGTTCAATAATTTTTCCCTCTTTCATCACAACAATTTGGTGGCAGAAAGAATAAACTAAGGCAAGATCATGACTAATAAATAGATAACTAAGGTGGTGTTTTTCTTGCAATGATTTAAGCAAATTAATTATTTGCTTTTGAATAGTATGATCTAATGAAGAAGTTGGCTCATCTAAAATCAATAATTCTGGTTGTAAGATTAAAGCTCTAGCAATGGCAATTCGTTGTCGTTGTCCGCCAGAAAATTCATTAGGGTAACGAAAACGCATTTCAGGCTCTAATCCAACTTCTTGCATAATATCAATCACGGCTTGTTCACGCTCTGTTTTACTCAATTTCTTATGAGTAATTAAGCCTTCACTAATAATTTGTTCAACGTTTAAGCGCGGATTAAGTGAAGAGTATGGGTCTTGAAATACCACTTGGATTCGGCTGCGAAATGGTAATAATTTTTTAGCGGATAAATTCTGTATAGGATGGCTATCGAATAAAATATCACCTTGTGATTGAATTAAACGCAAAATAGCTAGTGCAGTAGTACTTTTACCTGATCCTGACTCGCCAACTATACCTACAGTTTCACCTTGGTGCACCGTGAAGCCAATGTTATCAACAATTTTCTTCTTTTTACTACTAAATAATCGTTTTTGTGCGATGACTTCAACATTCAGATGATTAACACTGAGCAATATACCCGGTGTATCAGGTAAAGGAACGGGTTCACCACTAGGTTGTGAATTTAATAATGTTTGGGTATATTCTTGTTGAGGGCGTAAGAAGATGCGTTGTTTATTATTGAATTCAACAATTTGCCCATTTTGCATTACTGCCACTTTATCTGCCAGTTTTTTAACAATCCCCAAATTATGTGAAATAAATAGCATACTCATATTAAGTTCTTTTTTAAGTTCTTTGAGTAAATCAATAATTTGTGCTTGAACTGAAATATCTAAGGCTGTAGTTGGTTCATCGGCTATTAGTAATTTAGGATGCGTTAAAATTGCCATTGCAATCATGATCCGTTGTCTTTCACCGCCAGACAATTGATGTGGATAAGCAGAAAGTTTAGTTTTAGGCTCTTTGATTCCAACACGATCTAAATATTGTAAAATCTCCCCCCGAGCAACATTACGTCGCATACCACGATGTAATGATAGTACTTCGTAAAGTTGTTTTTCCACTGTATGTAATGGATTAAGTGATACCATTGGTTCTTGGAATATCATACTTATTTCATTACCACGAATTTTACGTAACTCTTTTTCAGGCGCATGTAATAACGATTTATCCTCAAAAATAATATCGCCAGATGGATAGATCACCTGCTCTTTGGGTAACAATTTTAAGATCGATAGTGCAGTCACACTTTTACCAGAACCAGATTCACCAACTAATGCAACCGTTTCTTGTTCGCCGATATCAAAGCTAATATTTTCGACAATTTGACTTTGCAAGTCTTGACCAGTTTTAAAAGCAATACTTAAATCAACAATCGATAATAAAGGAGAACTCATTTATATACTCCTTTGTTTGGATCAAATGCATCTCTAATTCCTTCACCAATAAAAATTAAAAGTGACAATAATATAGAAATAACTAAAAAAGAACTAATACCGAGCCAAGGTGCTTGTAAATTGTTTTTACCTTGTAGAAGTAATCGACCTAAGGATGGTGAATCAATGGGCAAACCAAAACCTAAAAAATCCAATGCAGTTAAAGTTGAAATTGAACCACAAAGAATAAATGGTAAATATGTTAATGTCGCAACCATCGCGTTGGGCAACATATGTCGAAACATAATTTTACTATCACTCACTCCCATTACTTTGGCAGCTCGAATATAATCAAAGTTACGAGTACGTAAAAACTCGGCTCGCACAATACCAACTAAAGCCATCCATCCAAATAATACTGTAATAGCTAATAACCACCAAAAATTGAGTGGTAAGATACTTGCAAGTAGAATAATTACAAATAATTCTGGTAATCCACTCCAAATTTCAATGAATCGTTGTCCCAATAGGTCGACTTTTCCGCCATAATAACCTTGGATTGCACCGATTAGTACACCAATAATGGAAGTGAAGAAAGTTAAAAATACCGCAAAAAACATCGATATTCTAAATCCGTATAAAATATTGGCTAATACATCAAATCCAGCATCAGTTGTGCCAAGCAAATGCGTTTTAGATGGTGGTGTTGGAAATGTGCTAGCTGTATCATGAATTACAGTATTATAGGTATATCGAAATGGAGGCCAAAATATCCAACCATCTGATTCAATCTTATTTTGTACTGCGGGATCTAAATAATTAGTTTGCGTTTGAAACTGCCCACCAAACTCTGTTTCCGGATAAAAATGAAATATTGGCGAATAATAGTTATTTTGATACTTTATGAATATGGGGCGATCATTAAATATAAAATCAGAAAATAGACTTATTATAAATAATATTAAAAATAGCCATAACGAATAATACCCACGTCGATTGCGTTTAAATCGTTGCCAACGTAGCTGATTAATTGAATAATGCATAGTCATCAGTTGCGAGCCTCAAAGTCAATACGTGGATCAATTAACATATAAGTTAAATCTGATAAAAGTTTAGTGAGTAGGCCAATTAATGTAAATATATATAATGAGCCAAAAATAACAGGATAATCTCGTTGAATAATTGCCTCATACCCTAATAAACCTAATCCTTTAAGTGAAAATATCGCTTCAATAAGTACAGAGCTAGTAAATAAAATTCCGACAAATGAGGTTGGAAAACCCGATACGATAAGTAAGGTTGCATTGCGGAAAACATGTTTATACATAATTTGCCTTTCACTCAAACCTTTAGCTCTAGCAGTCACAACATATTGTTTGCGAATTTCATCTAAGAATGAGTTCTTAGTTAGCATAGTTAATGTTGCAAAACCACTAACCACCATAGCAATAGTTGGTAAGCAAATATGCCAACAATAATCTTTGACTTTGCCCCAAAAATCTAATTGTTCAAAATTATTTGAGATTAATCCTCGAAGCGGGAAAATATCCCAATAACTCCCCCCAGCGAAAAGGACTATTAGCAACACGGCTAATAAAAAAGCGGGTATTGCATAACCAATAATGATTAAAGTACTTGTCCAAAAATCAAATATTGAACCATCTTTAACTGCTTTACGAATCCCTAATGGAATTGAGATTAAATAAATGATTAATGTACTCCATAACCCCAATGAAATAGAAACAGGTAAACTTTTTGCAATTAAACTTAGCACTGATTCACTTTTGAAAAAGCTGTTACCAAAATCAAACTGAATAAATTGTTTCAATGTATTAATGTAGCGTTCCCAGATCGGTTGATCAAAACCATATTGCTTTTCAATCATTGCCACAATTTCAGGATCAAGACCTCGCCCGCCCTGATAATTTGATTGTTTTTTTTCTTCTTTTAATATTGTTGGGCTAGTTTCACTGCCTGGTAACAAGGTTTGTCCTGCTTCTGGTCCATTTTCAATCATAGACAATGCTTGATCTACAGGACCGCCGGGTGCAATTTGTACGATAAAAAAGTTGATCGTCAAAATGATTAGTAATGTTGGAATAATTAGCAATAATCGACGGATAAAATAATTCAGCATATTAGTGTTCTCTATTCTTTGATAAGCTAGCTGCTTTATCTTCATCATACCACCAGCTATCAATTCCTATTGCATAAGTTGGTTGTTGGGTTGGCTGGCCAAATTTATTCCAATATGCATAAAAAGTTTTACTGTTATACCACATTGGAATCATCGGATATTCTTGCGTCAAAATTCGATCTAGTGCTCGTCCAAGTGGAACTAATTCCTCCTGGTTTCCAACATTTTTAATTATTTCATTAATAATTGAATCAATTGCCTGATTATGTAAGCCTGAGCCATTATATGTAGAGTTTAAATATTCGGTTCCCCAAAAAATCATTAAACTTGAAGATGGATAATCTATCGAACTATAATTACGTGGCATCATATCATAATCACGTTCACGCATTCTGCGATTGATCTGCGCGTAATCAAGTGAGATTATATTCATTTTAATACCTAAACGAGCTAAATTTTGCTGGAAAGGAATGGCATATTTGATGTCATCACCAAGATAAGTTAACAACTCAAATTCAAAAGGTTGTTGGGTTTTAGGATTAATTAATTTACCGTCTTTAATGATCCAACCTGCTTCTTCCAATAATTTAGCAGCTGTTAATAAGTTATTGCGATTAAAACCTTGCCCATCACTTTTAGGAATAGTAAAAGCTTCATCAAACGCTTGTTCAGGAATAATATTTTTATAAGGAGTTAACCATTTAAGCTCAAGTTCACTCGGTTTACCTTTGGCGGCATAAATAGTATTTTCAAAAAAGCTAGATGGTCTTTTATAACTATCATAATAAAATGCATGATTTAACCATTCAAAATCAAAAGCTAAGGTAATCGCTTTTCGAACTTTTATATCTTTAAAAAAATCTTTCTGCAAATTAAACGCTAACCATTTAGTATCTACTGCTGTTTCAACGATTTTTTCTTTTTTAATGATATCCTTTGAATCAAAGTATTTTCCTTGATATTGAGTAAACCAATTTTTCGGTTGCCCTTCACCTCGAAAATCATACTCCCCAGCTTTAAAAGCCTCTAAAGCAATACTGGTATCCATATAATAATCGATACGTTTTTCATCAAAATTATTTAGACCTCTATTAACTGGTAAATCTTTTGCCCAATAATCAGGATTTCGCTTATAAACGACATACTGTCCCATTTTATAATCACTAATATAATAAGGTCCGCTACCAATCGGAGGAGTACTTACTGGCTCGGAAAAATTACGATCTTTCCAATAATGTTCAGGAATAACATGCATATTACCAACAAAGGATAGTAATTTTTCACGGTCGGCTTCAGGTAAGTCGACACGAACGCGATAATCGTCTATGGCTTTAACATTTATCCCTTTGTTGTAAACCCGATATTGCGAAACACCTTCAGTCATAAATTTTTGAAAAGTAAATTCCACATCATGTGCGGTTATTGGCTTACCATCTTGAAAAAGCGCATTAGCATTAATTTCTACCTCTGCCCAGCGATAACTATCTGAATAAGTGATTGAGGTGGCAATTAGTGGATAAAAACTCGAAATATCATCAGCTGTTGTGGTAAATAGAGAATCATATAAGGAGCCTGAATAATGTTCAGGTGCGCCACGACTTGCGAAACGATTAAAATTATCAAAAGTACCTATTTCATACAATTTAATAATTCCACCTTTAGGAGCATTGGGATTGACATAGTTAAAATGTTCAAAATTTTCAGGGTATTTAGGTTCACCTAACAATGAAAATATAGTTTTGTGATAAATATGTTCATTAGGTTGAGAAGGCTCAACATTATCAATTGATTCTATAGTCTCAGTTGAGGAATTAACCTCTTCTACCCTCTCGGTTTGCAACGTGAGATTTGAGTCTTCGGCATAAGCAGTCATTGAACAAAGGAATAATCCACTCAAACAGCTTGAGATGAATAACCTCTTAATAATTTTTTTTCTTTGACTAATCATCCTAATTTAGTTCCTGTTTTATCTTCAACCTATCAATATGAGATTTTACTTTAATTAAAATTTTAAATTATCTAAAGTACTTAAAATAATACATAGTAAGTTAGCTATTTTGCCAAACTTCAATCAAATGAGCAAAACCTAATTAATAAACTTAATAGCTAATCTTAATTACCCCATTAATATTTATCGATATTTGTTTAAGATATATCCTCTTATCGTTAACCGAATATTTTTAGTAGGCAAATGTGATAGCCAATTAAAAAAAGTTGAGGAACGGGGTTTTTGAGTATAAAAATTTAGCAATTTAGCCAATATTCTTTTATTATTCTAATATTAATGGTGATACTCAGCTTCACATTTCAAACAATTGGCTGATAAATATAGGGATATCCTTTTTAATGTGCGAATTATTTTATCAATATTGGGGAAAGTGCCAACCAGTAGAACAATCAAGTGATTATCATCTTTTACCTTACCACAATTTAGATGTCGCCGCTTGTGGATACCATATTGTCAAAAATAATTATTTTAATTCTACTGAATTATTTGAGCAGATTGGTTTTTCTCCCAACGAAATAGAAAAAGCGGCTCTTTGGTTTGCTTATTTTTTAGCTTGGCATGATATTGGTAAATTTGCGAATGGATTCCAAGCTTTATTTAAACACAATCATCCGCAGCTTGTCAGCGTCGATCCATCTAAAAGCTATAGTTCCAGACATGATTCGCTTGGTTTTTGGTTATGGAGTAACTCACTTAAACACCAACCAAACATTAAGCTTGAACAAAATAGTGAAGATTTTGATGAATTATTTGACACATGGCTGCTTATTATGACGGGACATCATGGCAAGCCACCAGAACGAGAAGCTTATGGTAATTTATCATTTAATGAACAAGATAAACAAGCTGCCTTGGACTATATTATCGCACTGAATAAATTGTTTATTGTCGATAACAATCTAGTACACTATGCTTGTCATTTTTTCGATAAGAACAGTCATAAAAAATTAAAACAAATCAGTTGGCTAATTGCGGGGTTAACTGTTATCAGTGATTGGCTTGGATCGAATAAACAATTTTTTCCGTTTTGCTCAGAGCCCATGCCGCTTGAAAAATATTGGCTCAATCATGCAATTGTTAATGCAGAAAAAGCCATTGCTACTTTACCGATAGCCTCGCCAATCACTCCTTTTAGTGATATTAAAAATTTGTTTCCTTTCATTGAAAAACCAACACCACTACAGCAACAAGCATTAACCTGCCAACTTTCTGATAATGGAGCAGAGCTTTTTATTATGGAGGATGTGACGGGGGCAGGTAAAACGGAAGCGTCAATGATTTTAGCACATCGGCTTATGACAGCTAAAAAAGCACAGGGTATCTATATCGGCTTACCAACGCAAGCAACAGCTAATGCTATTTATCAGCGTACCGCTCAAGTATACGAACAATTATATCAAGCTGATAGCCATCCTTCGCTGGTACTGGCTCATGGCTCTAGCTATATGAATCCGCATTTTACTCAATCAATTTTAAATCAGGATGATATTAGCCAGCAAAAATATCCCAAGGGTGAACAATCAGTGAGTGGAGAATGTAATGAATGGTTTGTTGATACTCGAAAAAAATCGTTATTAGCTGAAGTTGGAGTTGGCACGTTAGATCAAGCGTTAATGGCAATTATGCCTTTCAAACATCAATCGTTACGTTTATTAGGATTACGACATAAATTACTGATATTAGACGAAGTTCATGCTTATGACAGTTACATGGTAAAATTACTCGAAAACTTATTATATTACCATGCGTTACAAGGTGGCAGTGCTATTATTTTGACAGCAACATTACCTTTTTTTCTGCGTCAGAAACTGCTCAATGCCTTTTATAAAGGCTTAAATGGCAATAAACAAGCTTTAGAATTAGAACAGTCATTACCTTTTCCACTCATGACACAGCTTAATCATAACGGCTTAGTTGAACAAGCGATTGAAACCCGACCAGAAGTGAAACGCCAAGTAAATATCGAATGGATTAACAATATTGAAGCAGGTATAGACAAAATCAGCAAAGCTATACAACAAGGTAAAATTATTTGTTGGATCAAAAACAGTGTACAAGATGCAATTAGTCTATATCAACAAATTCAACTCAACTTACAACTGGATCATACACAAATCCTACTTTTTCATAGCCGTTTTGCCTATTGTGACCGTTTGGACATTGAAGAAAAAACATTACAATGGGCAGGAAAAACATCCAATCATCAAATCCGTGCAGGAAAAGTCATTATAGCAACACAAGTGATCGAACAATCCTTGGATCTTGATTTTGACGAAATGATCAGCGATATTGCCCCGATAGATTTATTGATACAACGAGCTGGACGTTTACAGCGACATGTTCGCGATAAACAGGGTAATATCAAGCCATATGATGAAAAAAATCAATCGTTAGATGAACGCCATCCCCCTTCCCTAACCGTGCTTGCCCCAGATTGGCAAGCTGAACCTAACGAGAATTGGCTTGACGAACCAGCCTTTCGAAATACCAGTTATGTTTACGCTAATCCGGCTCATTTATGGTATACCCAAAAAATACTATCCGAGCAAGGTTGCATTAAAATGCCGGATGATGCAAGGCAATTAATTGAATCCGTTTATGAACAAGATCTTGAACCACCAGCAGGATTACAAAAAGGTTATTATGGTGCTCAAGGAGCTAATTTAAGTAAATCATCAATCGCCAATCAAAGCGTATTAAATTTGAATGCAGGTTATAAGCGTGATTCAACAAATGGATGGGATAACGAAGTCGAAGTAGCGACTCGTTTATCAGAAGATAGCGTTGATATCTATTTAGCTTATCAACAAAATGGAAAAATTATTCCTTACTGTGGTAATGCCGAATATGCCTGGGAGCAAAGTCGAATTTCGCTAAGACGTGCCAAATGGGAAAAAATCAAAAATCAGATCCCTCAACTTGATCAAACAAGTTTAGAAAAACTCCGACAACAAATACATAGACCGAACGCTATTATTGTTTTAATTGATACAGAAAAAGAATCTTCTTTTTATTCTAAAGAATTGGGTTTTTATTTGAATTGAATTAGTTTGATTTAATTTAAAAGTAAACACTTTTAAATTGGAATGTATTGAATAAAATTTATCAAAAATTAAAAATTTAAATCAATTTGTTATAAAATTAACTTATTTCTTTATACATAGAGATGAACCGCAATGGGGCTGGAAATTAAAGACTGTCTTTAGTGTTCTCTATATACATAGGGATAAACCGTGTAAACCGCAAGTCGCAGTCTGACCGAAGGGGGGGCCCTATATACATAGGGATAAATAAAATAGCCACATATTAGTGACCGCAAATTAAACACATTGATTGACCAAAGCCAAAATATTTTGGATTGCGGTTTTTGCCTGATGGCTGTTTTTCCAACATGATGATCCGGTTAATAAGGCACCTTTATTCAGTATTTCATCTAAAGAAGTATTACGCAACTTTTCAAATGAATCGAATCCCATCTGTTGTAATCTTTCTATGATTTTATCGCCAACGTATTTTAGTTCTAAAAGGTGTTTCTTTTCTTGTTCTGAAAAAGCCATACAGTTCCTTATCTTTTTGGAAATAAATGCTATGATTTTACTGATTTGAATTTAATTTTTTCCATTTTCTAATTTTAGCTCTAAAGGATTTAAATGGTGCAACAGAATTAATGTGGATAAATCGTGCAACAGTCCATGCTGAAGGAAAAGGTTTAGTCCAATTACGCGTGTCTTTTATAAAAAGTGTACTATCATCTAATGAGTTAATCCAATTATTCCAGATAACAAGTTTCTCATTAAATAATTTAATCAGTTCTTGTAATGAATAATCCTGATAAATCTTATAAAAGTGTTGATATAATGTGCCTAACTGATTCCATTTGTAGCCTTCTGCTGGTAATGTTGGGGTTTGTCCAGCAAGTTCAAGATCATCCCAAGACTTAACAAGATCCAACCATCCTAACTGATAAGCAATCATTTGACTTGGAGTTCGATCTACTCCATCTATTAACTTATCTTTATCTAGTTCGGATAATTCGCTGAATTCATCAATAAATAGCTTAGCAGTTTTATTTATCTCATCCAATAGATGCTGTTTGTTTTCATAATTCATCTTATTTATTTGCCTTATTAAAATGTTTCATTTCTTCATTGATAAAATATTTAACTAAGTTAGCATACAATTGTTTAATCACTTCACCATCAAGTCCCAACTCATTAGCCCAAAGCATACGTTGCTCTAACATACTGTTAAAACGAGCTTGAGCCTGCACATCAGTGACATTTTTTTTGAATTGACTTGCAGCTTTAACATACTCGAACCGAGCGGCTAATAATTGAATTACCAAATGATCTATTCTGTCGATTTCAGCTCGAATATCATTCATATCACGACATTCATTAGCTAATATTTTTGAATGGTATTGAATCATATAGAGTACTCAATAGTTAATAGTTTAGCTATCTTAGCACTAGATATATGTATCTGAAAGAATTTGATTTAAGAAATAGGGAATTGGTGGAGCCAAGGGGGATCGAACCCCTGACCTCAACGCTGCCAGCGTTGCGCTCTCCCAGCTGAGCTATGGCCCCTAAATAGGTAAAACTGTGGCTAATAATATGCAACTAGTTAAAAGGTGTCAAATAGTTTGGTATTATTCGCTTAAAAAACAGTCTAATAATGCTCTGTCAAACTATGACAGAGCTTAGGTAGTTAACGAATAATTGCGTTTTGATCTGCACCTTCAACTTCAACTTTTGGTGGCATAAAGTGCTCACGTTTAACACCCAACTTAAGTGACATATATGCAGCCACATAGATTGATGATATCGTGCCTAACACAATCCCTACGCCTAATGTTTCAGAAAAACCTTTTAACATTGAACCGCCAAATATATACAAAATAATAACAACAGCTAAGGTTGTACCTGATGTCATTAAGGTTCGATGTAATGTTTGAGTTAATGAGATGTTGATCACATCGTATGGCGACGCACGTCGAATTTTTCTAAAATTCTCACGAATTCGGTCAAATACAACGATGGTATCATTAAGCGAATAACCAATGATAGATAACATCGCTGCGATAATAGTCAAATCTAACTCTCGATTAAATAACGATAAATATCCTGCGGTTATTACAACGTCATGCGCTAATGCGACAACAGCACCTGTACCAAATCGCCATTCAAATCGAAACGCAATGTAGATTAAAATACAGATTAAAGCAGCACAAATCGCTAATATTCCATCTTGAGCTAATTCAGTACCAACTGTTGGGCCAACGAATTCAATTCGTTTAATTTCAGCATTACTATCAATATTTTTATGCACTAAATTTGAAATTTTCATACCTAATGCATTATCAATCGTTGATGATACACTACCTTCACTTTGGTTGGCAGTTGGTAGTCGAATAATGATATCTTTACTGCTACCATAATATTGAACGATTGGTTCATGATAGCCCTCATCACGTAAACTGTTACGTAGGTCATCAAGGTTTATAGCTTTAGTAACGGTTAACTCAACAGTTGTCCCACCAGTAAAATCTTGTCCAAGATTAAATCCTTTAACAAAAATTATTACAAATGACGCCACAACTAATATCATTGAGATGGCAAAAGCAATAAAACCAAATTTTAAAAAGTCGAGGACTCTGCGGCCATGATTTAGATCTCTAACATCATGATTTTCTTTTTTATCAACAATCACAATAAACCTCTAAATTGATAACTTATCAACACGACGGCCACCATAAATAAGATTGGCCAATGCTCGAGTCCCTACGATCGAGGTAAACATCGATGTTACAATACCGATACCTAATGTAATAGCGAAGCCTTTAATTGAGCCAGTACCAACCGCATAAAGAATAACCGCAGTAATCAGTGTGGTGATGTTGGCATCAAAAATACTACTCCAAGCACCCGCATAACCTTCGCTAATTGCGTGTTGAACACCTCGTCCGTTACTTAGTTCTTCTTTTATTCGCTCGTTAATCAACACATTAGCATCGACTGCCATACCTACGGTTAAAACTATACCGGCAATACCTGGCATACTCAATGTCGCACCTGGTAATAATGACATGGTACCAACAATCAAAATTAAGTTCGCTACCAGTGCAAGACTTGCAAATACTCCAAATAAGCGATAAACCACCAACATAAATACGACAGAAATTAATAATCCCCAAACACAAGATTCTAAGCCTTGTGTGATATTTTCTTGCCCCATTGAAGGACCTACTGTTCGTTCTTCAATTATTTGAATCGGAGCAATCAACGCACCGGCTCTAAGTAATAATGATAAATTCTTAGCTTCATCAATACTACTTATGCCTGTTACTTGGAATCGGTCACTAAAAATACCTTGGATAGTTGCGACATTGATGACTCTCTCTTGTTTTTCAAGAATAGGTTTATCATTTTCATCACGTTTTCCAGTATCTTTATACTCGACAAAAAGTGTTGCCATTGCTTTTTTCAGATTTTTTTGCGTGAAACCAAGCATGGTTTTACCACCAGCACTATCAAGAGTGATAGAAACCTCTGGTTGGCTATATTCGTTTATTCTAAATGAAGAATCGGTAATATGATCACCTGTTAATACTACACGTTTATAAAGTAAAACTGGTCGGCCGTTTTCCATATATTTTATTTCAGAACCATATGGAACACGCATATTGCCGTTTAAAATTGCAGCTAAGTCAATTGAGCTATCATCATTCACTTGCCTAAATTCAAGGGTAGCTGTCGCGCCTAAAATGCGTTTAGCCAATGCAGTATCTTGGATACCTGGTAATTCAACCACAATACGATCTGAGCCTTGGCGTTGAACAATTGGTTCAGCCACACCTAACTGATTAACTCGATTACGTAAAATGGTAGTATTTTGTTGAACTGCATCATTTTTCGCTTGTTGCAGTCTCTGTTGACTAACACTAATGACAATGCTGTTTTCATCTTGTGAAGTTAACTCATAATCTTGTAATCCATTGATCTTAGTAATAGCTTTATTTCGATCTTCAACATTATCAAATTGCATTGTTATTTGTTGATTAGGATTTTTGCTGATTGTTTTATATACAAGATTGTTTTTATTAAACTCTGCTTTTAAATTTTCAATCGACTGGTCTGTCAATTTACTTAATGCAGTAGTCATATCTACTTCCATTAAGAAATGAACACCGCCACGCAAATCAAGGCCTAATTTCATTGGCTCGGCGCCAATCACAGCTAACCACGATGGTGTTGCTGGTGCTAGATTTAGCGCAACAGTATAATCTTCACCTAATTCTTGTGATATTAATTCTTTAGCTTTAAGCTGAGTATCATTATCACTTAATCGAATTAAAATAGATTTATTTTCATATACGAGTGATTTAGGTTCAATCTTGTTTTTCACCAAAAGTTGCTTAACTTTATCTTGCATAGCAACATTAATTTCGGTACCGTTTGAACCTGAAATTTGTATAGCAGGATCTTCACCATAAATATTTGGAAGCGCATAAAGCAGGCCGACGCAAATTACGACGACCAACATAATGTACTTCCACAAAGGATAGCGATTTAGCACGACATTTTCTCTTGTGGAATTAGATAATTAATACAATGAAATTTATTATAATGATTTCATTGTTCCTTTTGGTAAAACAGATGTGATAAAGTCACGTTTGATAACAACTTCTGTTGTATCATTTAACTCTAACGCAATATAGCCATTGTCGTTAACTTTTGAAACTCGACCAATAAGTCCACCATTAGTTAATACTTCATCACCTTTAGAAATTGATGCCATTAACTCACGATGCGCTTTAGCGCGTTTTTGTTGTGGGCGCATAATCATAAAATAGAAAAATAACCCGAATACCACTAACATAATTAGCATAAAATAATCACCACCAGGCTGAGCGCCATCGGCTGCATATGCATTAGAAATAAAAAAGTCCATATCGGTCCTCTTAATTTTTACAAAAATATTAAAGTTCAGAATTATAACACAATAAATATGTCGATAATTAACTATTTCTTGTCAATGTCTTTTTAATCAATCTCAATAAAGTAACAAAAATAATTAAGTCGTTAAATATTGAGCCATACTAACTAAGTTAACTAACCATTTTGGATAGACACCACATACAATCGTTAAAACTGCTGCAAGAACAATTAGCAATTCGCTCATTTTTATATCCTGCCATTTTAATTTGATGTTCGAATTCAGCTGTTCATCATTGGATGGTTTGATATAAAGGTTGAGAATAAGTCTTGCATAAAAATAAAGTCCTAGTGTGCTACCAATAACCACTGCCGCAATTAACCACCATAATTCAGCCGTTACACCCAACAATATTAGAAGGAAACGCCCAACAAAACCAGCTGTTAGTGGAGCACCGGCTAAAGAGAGTAAACCTATACCCATTGCTAATGCTAAAACAGGACGACGCCAGAATAATCCTGAAAGATCGACTTCGTTTTCATGATCCTGTAACTCGTTGGAATGTGATTCTAAACTGATCACGCCCAAAATACAGATATTGGCAAGAATGTAACCAATCAAATATACACCAATGGTTTCTAAGGCCAATACTTGATATTGCACCGCAATTAAAGCAAGTAATAAATAACCAAAGTGAGCTACGGATGAATAAGCTAATAAACGCTTTAAGCTACTTTGCATTAAAGCAGATAAATTACCCCATAGTATTGAACAAAAAGCCATAATCACCAAAATAATACGAATTGTTTCATTATTAACAATTGGCGCAAGTAAAAATAATCTGGCAATAGCACAAAATACCGCCACTTTTCCTACTGTTGATAATAATAATGCTACTACAGTCGGCGCACCTTGATAAACGTCAGGCAACCAAAGTTGAAAAGGTACCAGTGAAAGCTTAAAACCAATTCCCACTAATATTAAACAAATGCCAATTAATAATAATGTACTTTGATAATTCATGGTTGAAAGCTGGTAACTTAAACCACTAAATGTAAGCTCTCCAGTTGTTGCATAGTAGAAGGCTATTCCCATTAACAAAAATGAACTAGCTATTGCAGATAGGATCATATATTTGATCGCAGCTTCTAACGCATGTGTTTGTATATATTGATAACCGATCAATCCAATAAATGGTATCGAAAGTAATTCTAAGCCTAGGAAGAATGACATTAAATGACTTGCATAAACTAAAGTTACGCCGCCTAATGCCATAAGTAATAAAATTACATAGAATAAACCATGTACGACCAGTTCTTGTACAAACCATTGATAAGCGAGTGAAGCAACTACAATAGAAATAATCAAAATCAAACTGGTATAAAGTAATCCATAGCCATCACAGGTAAATAACGCTGTAACTTGATGAGCACGCCATTTATTATCAGTATTATCATCAGTTTGTGTAGTATCAATAACATTCTGAGGTGGGCCTACAAAATCTTGTTGAACCATAGGTTCAGAGTTCTGGTCATTTTGAGGGGATGATGTTTCCGTTGGAACTTCATCAACGGCTATAGTTTGCTCACTTGATAAATCAGTATCAGTTGAACCTTGTGAAGTAGGTACAGATATTTGCATATTGTCACTACTAATATCAGTTATTGCGGGTGTGTTATGAGAAATTTTAAAGCCTAGAATTGATGAACAAATTAAAGCGCATATCAACCCTGATATAGCTAAAATAGCGCATTTTTTAGTTCTTACTTTAAAAACAAAAAGCGCTATGAGCAAAACAATTATGGCAAAGCTCAATATGAATATTGGCAATAAAGCTATCATAAATTTTTACTCTCCCACTCGTTCTGCTGTTATATACTGCTGTGTTTGGTTGACAGTAGAATAAGATATATCTAACACTATCTTAGGGTACAACCCGATAAAAATTAGAACAATCAACACACTAGATAATAATAAAATATCTTTTTTACTTAAAAAGTGTTTGGTTACATCTACTTTATCAACTACTCCATAAAAAATAGGTTGCATACGAATAATTAAGGAAATTGACAGTAACAGCAACCCAATTACCAACAAAATTGTATAATATGAATAAGAGGTATAACTACCTAATAACATCATATAATTACCAACAAAATTAGCTGTACCTGGTATGCCTAATACAGCTAACATAAAAAATAAAGTAAAAGAGGACAGATATCTCACTTGCTCTTTTAATCCAATAAATTGGTTTATATTCCGAGTTAAATAGCATTCAGCCAATAATCCGCTAATCATAAACATGCCAACGATAGCTAGGTTTATGGCTATCATTTGAATAACAACGCCTTGAAATGCTATTACAGATCCACTATAAATAATTGTAGTAACAAATCCCATTAACGCGATATGGATATAAGCAATTAATTTTTTTATATCTGTTTGGTTAAATGCTAGTAAAGCAGCATAAAAAACAGTAAACATAGCTAGTATTGAAATAACAGGCATAATGGCCAAAGACGCGTTTGGAAAAAGGGGAATTACAAAACGTAATAAACCAAATGTTGCCGTATTAAGTAATAAACCACTTATCATCATTGAACCACTTGTTGAAGATTCAATATGTGCTTCAATAAACCAATTGTGAAAAGGAACTAAAGGAATACGAATAAGGAAGGCTGCTAGAAATCCTAACATTAATAAAAATTCAGTATTACTTGAAATTGGTGTTTTAGTTAAAATTTGATAGTCAAAAGTCCATTGACCGGTTAAATTCCAATTAATTAGTGCTAATGAAACAATAGATATTAGCATTAATAAACTACTTATTTGTGTGTAGATTAAAAATTTATTAGCACCATTGAAGCGTTGTGAATTTAAATCTCTCCTTCCCCACAATGAAATTAAGAAATAAATCGGAATAGCTACCGCTTCCCAGAAGAAAAACATCAAAAACAGATCAGTAATGACAAATAACATCATAATGGCTGATGTCATAAATAATACACATAAGTAAAACAACCCAAGGTTATTTAGGTTTTCTTTGCTAGAATAAATAATAACTAGTAGTACAATGAAAAGTGTCGAAGTAATTACTACCAACGATAGGCCATCCAATAGAAGATGAAAATGGATACCAAGTAATGGGATCCAGTCATAATTAACCTCTTTACTCCAACTTGTATCTGGTTCTACATTTATTGCATTCGCCCATAAAATTATGGCTAATATTAATGTGATTAATATAGTCGTGAAAGCAACCATAATTGGTAAACGTTGCCAACGCAATTGTACATCAGTTGATACTACGATTCTTTGTAAGAATACTTGACATAACCAACCAATGAATCCGCCAATTACAGGTAAGAAGACAAGCCATAACAACATGAAAGTTCGCACCTTTATTAAATAAAAATCAATAACATTAATATAATAATGCTACCTATGACCATTGAAACCATATACCATCGTATCTGTCCATTTTCTAGGCTAACAATATATGAGTTTATTTTTTTAATTCCCCACATTATCCAGTTGTCCCATATCGCTAATGGATCCTTTTTCAGGAAATCCGCTAGATAGATATAAGGTTTTACGAAGATATTGTTCAAGACAAAATCAAATCGCCAATTGCTTTTACATAATCTTCCTAAAAATTTGACCATCGGAGTATTAAGTATTTCATGAACCTCACTATTAAGATGCCCATAAAGAATATAAGCAATAACTAAACTCAATAAAGTCACTGCACTTAATAATATCCGAAATGGTAACTGTTCCTGAGTATCAAGATGGGCTATTGGAATTATTCCTTGTATTGGCAATGGGAAATAAATAAATAATGCAGTAGTAAATATTAACAATATAAAAATTGGAAAATAATTTATCGTTTTAATTTTTATAATATGATCCATTTTATGGGTATGATGGAAAACTAAAAAGATTATGCGCCAAATGCCCAAACTTGATAATAAAACACCTAATAAACCTATGGTGCCAGCCATCAAGCTATCTTGTGCCATTAATCTCCAAATAATATCGCCTTTAATATAAAAAGATGCAGAAATATAAGGGAATGCACTAAGTGAAAGCATTATAATTAGAAAAATAGCATATAATATTGGGTTAGATTTTAATAAACCACCAATTTTGCTAATGTCTCTTTCACCTTGGCATTGTTTTAATAAAATTGCTGAAGCTAGTATTAATAATGTACTGGTTACAGAATAATTTATTAAACAATTTAATGATAAATTCCAACTTTGAGTTGAAAAGGCAAAAAACAGGTAACTAATTTGAGCTAAATTAATATAGGTTATAATTCGTTTTATATCATTTTGAACCAAAGCAATACTACTAGCAAATATAATAGTTAAAGATGCAAATAAAAGCATTATATAAAGTGTATCACTAGACATCATAAACAAATTGCTTAATCTTAAAACAAGATAAACTCCGGCCAATATGACTGTTGAAGACTGTAATAAAGCAACAGCTGGCATTGGTGCTAATGTGGTTTCTGTGAACCATGTATGCATTGGAAAAAGAGCCGATTTACTCATAGCGCCAAGGAACAACATAATGGTGATCCAAAAGATAATATCTGAATCGATAGCTAAATCGTTATGTGCTTTAAATAAAATCTCGCTGATTTTTAATGTTTCTACTGTTTGATAAAGTAAAAATATACCAATAATTAGAAATATGTCGGTTAAATGCATCATAACAAAAGCTTTAACGGCAGCATAACCATTACGAGCCTGTTTGTAATAAATACCAATAAGTAAGTAAGTGCTTATACTCACACCTTCCCAACCGAGTAGCATCACAAACAAATTATCAACAAGCACAACTGTTAACATGCTAGTTATGAGTAAATTACTATATGCATAGAAAGTATAAATATCTTCTCGTGATTTTAGATAACAGGCAGCAAAGATAGAGATCAATAAACCAAAGAAAGAAATTAGCACTAAAAAAGTTAGCGATAACCCATCCAAAGTTAAGGAAATCGGAACTTCAAAATCACCGACAGAAAACCAAGTCCATAGATTTCTTGTATAAACGAGTGTCATATCTGGGACGGTATTGGTAGAAAAATCAATACATGAAAATATTGTTATTAAACCAACAATAAATATAGTACTAATTCCGATTAACTTAACATTAATGGATTGTATTTGTCGCCCAAAACAAACCTGTATTAGAAAAGATAGTAATGGAACAATGATAGTTAAATAAAGTAAATTCATCCTTTCATTTCGCTCAATGAATCAATATTAAAGTTTTTACGTCGATAAATTAATTTAACAAGTAAAGCAAGCCCGACACATATTTGAGTTAAGACAGTAATTACAGCTAAGATAGCTAAAACGCCACCATCTGATTGCTGCCAATAACTACTCGCGACAAACAAAGCTGCTATTGCTCCATTATTCATGATAATAAGGCTTAATAATAAAAAATAGAGATTTCGTCTAATCATTACACCTAACAGCCCGATTACAAACAAGATAGAAGCAAAAATTAGCCCATGCATAAGTGGTATCACGTTATTTCTCCGAAAACATTCGATGCATAAAATGATAAGATATAACTACTGCACCTAATAACAAAAATGCAGCTAACTCCGTCATCAAAATATAAGCATAGATAGACATTTGATGCATTAATTCATGTGTTTCTTTAAGTTGTGAATAGTCAGTGCTTACTACACCATATATAAGAATAACTAACAATATGAATGCCAAAACTAATGGCCCCAACCAAATCTTAGGACTTATGCCATGTTTATTATTTTCAACATTATCATTACGAATTTTAAGCTTTAAAGAAACACCCCAAAAAAGGATTATGCCACCGCAAATAAAAAAGAGGATATATAAAGCAGCTGAAATATATGTTTGTAACAGAATAAATATTAATGCTGATGCAAAAAGTGAAATAGCGAGATATAAAATTGCCTTCTCTACCCTTCTACAAAAAATCACTTTTAAACTAGCAATAATAGCTATTATCGATGCAATATAAAAAACAACGATCATTAGATAATCCAATACTTATTCATAATGATATTAGTATATACCCAATCGACGACAATATACAGTTTACTAACGTTTCGTTAATACAAAAAATTCTTTCTAAATAATTTATTATCTTTATATAGTCAACAGAATGTCATTTTTACCAAATATAATAAAAACGATGGAAATAATAAAAACTATAAGATTTTATTATTTAAATTCAATACAACATTGTTATAAAGTATATATCCTGAGCAATTAACTTATATTTATACCTTTTTCTTTAATTTTTGATCATACAGCTTAAAGGCTCTTAGGCAAAATATAAACAAAGTAGAGAATAGAATGAATAGCCAATACTCATCAATGCGAAGCAACGTCAATATGCTAGGTACATTATTGGGCGATGCAATTAAACGAGCAACAGGGAATGAAACTTTCGATTTGGTCGAAAAAATAAGGCAGTTATCAAAATCAGCTCAACAAGGTAACAAACAAGCACATAATGAATTACTAAGATTGATTGAAAATCTTAATGATCAAGATTTACTCCATGTTGCACGTGCGTTTAATCAATTTTTAAACTTAGTTAATACTGCTGCTGAGTATTATGGAATTTCACCACATGGGGAAGCATCGAGCAGCCCTAAAAAAATGACCGAATTATTTAAAACACTTAAAAATTTAAATTTCGCGCCTAAAACAATTGAACAAGCTATTGATAATTTATCTATTGAGTTAGTGCTTACTGCACATCCAACTGAAATCAATCGCCGAACAATGATTAATACTTATACCGCTATTAATAATTGTTTGTCACAACTTGATCATAACGATTTAGCGGATTATGAAAGAGAACGTATCATGCGTCGCCTTAAACAACTTGTTTGCCAAGCATGGTACACCGACGAAATTCGTAAAAAACGCCCTACTCCTCTTGATGAAGCTAAATGGGGATTCTCTGTAATTGAAGATAGTTTATGGGAAGGCGTCCCGTTATTCTTACGTGAGTTTAATGACCAATTAGTTGATGCATTCAATGCTGAACTATCTGTTGAACATGTTCCAGTGAAATTTACCTCTTGGATGGGGGGAGATCGAGACGGCAACCCAAATGTAACAGCTAAAGTTACAGGAAGGGTGATGTTGCAAGCTAGATTAAAAGCAATTGAACTATTTTTAGCTGATATTCAAATTTTAGTTCGTGAATTATCAATGACTGAATGTAGCCAATCAGTCATTGACTTATTAGATGAACAAAATAAAACAGCATCAGAGCCTTATCGGGCTGTAATGAAACAGTTACGTTCACGTTTAACTAAAACCCATAGCTACATAGTTGCATTATTAAATAATGAACAAGTTTTAGCACCTAATGATCTTTTAATAAAGAATGAACAATTATGGACACCACTTTATACATGTTATGAATCATTAATTGAAAACGGAATGTCAACTATTGCTCATGGCCCACTATTAGATACATTAAGACGTATTAAAAGTTTTGGATTGCAATTAGTTAGATTAGATATACGTCAAGATAGTTCAGTGCATACTGAAGCGTTAGACGCCTTAACTAAAGAGTTAAACTTAGGCAGCTATGCTTCATGGTCAGAAGAAGAAAAACAAGAATTTTTATTAACCGAATTACAATCTAATCGACCATTACTACCCTATAATTGGCAACCAGATGAAATGGTTAAAGAAGTATTAGACACTTGCCGTGTTATCAAAAAAGCAGGTGAAGAATCGATTGCGTCTTATGTCATTTCGATGGCAAAAGCACCTTCTGATGTCCTAGCTGTTTACTTACTTTTAAAAATTGTTGATTGCCAAAAAAATATTCCTGTTGCGCCTTTGTTTGAAACCTTAGAAGATTTAAATAATGCAAAATCTGTTATGCAAAAGCTTTTAGATATTCCTTGGTATCGTGAAAAAATCAATGGCAAGCAGATGGTTATGATTGGCTATTCTGATTCAGCAAAAGATGCAGGAACTCTCGCAGCATCATGGGTACAGTATCGTTCACAAGAAGAATTAGTTAATTTATTTGAACAATATAATGTTAACTTGGTGTTATTTCATGGTCGTGGAGGTTCAATCGGACGGGGAGGCGCTCCTGCTCATGCAGCTTTGCTGTCACAACCACCAGGATCATTAAAAGGTGGCTTACGTGTTACAGAACAAGGTGAGATGATTCGGTTCAAACTTGGTTTACCTGAAGTTGCACTTAGTAGCTTAATGCTTTATGCATCAGCTATATTACAAGCTAATTTATTACCACCACCTGAACCGAAGCAAGTCTGGCGTGATATTATGGATGAAATGTCTGATTATTCATGCCAATGTTATCGTAGCTACATAAGAGAAAAAGCTGAATTTGTTGATTATTTTAGATCAGTTACACCAGAAACCGAACTTGGAAGATTACCTCTAGGCTCTCGACCACAAAAACGTCGTACCGGTGGAGGAATAGAAAGTTTACGAGCAATTCCGTGGATTTTTGCTTGGACTCAAAATCGCCTAATGGTTCCATCATGGCTAGGTGCAGGAAGCGCACTTAGGCAAGTTATCAATGAGGGCAAAAAAGAACAACTTAAAGATATGTATCATAATTGGCCATTTTTTAATGCCCGATTAGGTATGTTGGAAATGGTTTACGCTAAAGCGGCGCCGAATATTCATGAGTACTATGAACAAAGGCTAGTTTCTCCTACATTATGGCCATTAGGAGAGGAGTTAAGAAATTTATTAACCGAAGATATTAATACCGTATTAACGATTACTGATGATATTAGCTTGATGGCAGACTTACCTTGGATTGCGGAGTCTGTTGCATTACGTAATACATATATTGAACCACTTAATTTATTACAAGCAGAATTATTAAGTCGTTCTCGTAAAAATGATAACGAAAATACTATAGTTGAACAGGGATTAATGATTACCATTTCTGGTATTGCGGCAGGAATGCGAAATTCAGGATAAGAAAAAAGGGCTTATTCGCCCTTTTTATTTTTTTTAGCTATCTCTTCTAAATAAGCTTTAGCGTCGGTATCCCCTTGCTCACTAGCTTTAGTAAACCAATAAACTGCTAGGTTATTATTTTGTTTAACGCCTTCACCTTCTAGATATTTAATACCTAAATTATATTGCGCATCAACACTTCCTTGCTTGGCTGCTTTGGTATACCAATCTATTGCTTTTTGTTCATCTTTAGGAACACCCCCGCCAACATCATACATAACCGCTATATTATATTGTGCATCAGCGTTACCACCTTCAGCAGCTTGAGTAAACCAATATGCGGCTTGAGTGTTATCTGGTCTTGTTCCTGTTCCAGTTGCATACATAATGCCTAAATTGTACATTGCTAGTACATAACCGCGTTCGGCAGCTTGAGTATAAAAATAAAGGGCAGCAACATTATCCTGAGTTAAACCGTCACCAGTTTGGGACATTAATCCTAAATAGTAGTGTGCTTCTGGATTGTTATCTTTTGCGGCTTTACTAAACCAATCAGCCGCTACCAGGCGATCTTTATCAACGCCATCACCCGCAAAGTACATAATGCCTAAATTTAAATAAGCATCATAAATACCTTGATCGCCAGCTTGGGTAAAATAATCAATTGCGGTAGACGTTTTTTTTTCTACGCCTTCACCATTTTTATACATCAAAGCTAAATTATATTTAGCTAAAGCATAATTTTGATCGGCAGCCAATTTAAACAATTTGAATGCCTCAGATAAATTAGCTTTAGTCCCTAAACCATTTTGGTACATATAAGCTAAATTATTTTGAGCTTTAGCTAAACCTTGATCAGCGGCTTTCTTAAACCAGAAAAAAGCCTTTAGATCATTAACCTCAACCCCTAAACCCTGC
Source organism: Gilliamella sp. ESL0443 (assembly GCF_019469165.1). Taxonomy (NCBI): domain Bacteria; kingdom Pseudomonadati; phylum Pseudomonadota; class Gammaproteobacteria; order Orbales; family Orbaceae; genus Gilliamella; species Gilliamella sp. ESL0443. Next base: position 1,909,361 of record NZ_CP048263.1, read on the forward strand.
TTATAAATTGTTCCTAGCGTATATTGTGATTGCATATCACCCTTTTCAGCAGCAATTAGCAACGAAGGAATTAATGAACTAGGGTCACTTACTTTTAACTCAGTATCCGATTGAGTTTTAGCTTCGCTTGCAACTGCTCCACAAGAGATAGATAACACAAAAGCCAATATAATTTGAAGTTTTTTCATAATTTTTTAAATGTCATAATATTAGCAATAATTATACATAATTGATTAAAAGGGGAATAGTTTTGTTTTTTTAAATATACTTTTTTTTATTATTTAATTGAAAGTTAAAGTTATTCAAATATTGTAAATATTATTAAATCGCTTAATCGGACTCATTATAAAAAAATATAATTAATTATTTAACAAAAGCTATCACAATCCAAGTTCATCCCAAATTTCATCAATATGAGCGACTACTTTAGCATCTTTAGTAATAATTTTACCCCACTCACGATTAGTTTCACCCGACCACTTGTTAGTTGCATCAAGTCCCATTTTAGAGCCTAAACCGGAAATAGGTGAAGCAAAATCCAGATAATCAATTGGCGTATTATCAACAAATGTTGTATCTCGATGTGGATCCATTCTTGTCGAAATAGCCCACATAACATCTTTCCAATCTCTAGCATTAATATCGTCATCACAAACAATAATAAATTTAGTATACATAAATTGTCTTAAATAAGACCATACACCCATCATCACTCTTTTAGCATGCCCTGGGTATTGTTTTTTGATTGTCACAATGGCAATACGATAAGAGCAACCTTCAGGAGGTAGATAAAAATCAACAATTTCAGGAAATTGTTTCTGTAATATCGGGATAAATACTTCATTTAATGCTAATCCCATTACAGCCGGCTCATCTGGAGGTCTACCCGTATATGTAGAATGATAAATTGCATCTTTACGTCTGGTTAAATGTGTAACTGTAAAGACAGCAAATTTTTCTACTTCATTGTAATAACCAGTATGGTCACCATAAGGCCCTTCAACAGCTTGCTCATGGGGATCAATATAACCTTCTAAAATAATTTCGGCGGCTGCAGGAACTTCTAAGTCATTTGATAATGATTTGACCACTTCTGTTCGGCTATTACGCAATAATCCAGCAAAAGCATATTCTGATAAGGTATCTGGTACTGGTGTTACTGCACTTAATATTGTTGCAGGATCAGCCCCAATAGCTACACTAATAGGAAATTTTTCATTTGGATAAGATTGTTGCCATTCAGCAAAATCAAGTGCCCCACCTCGATGTGACAACCAACGCATGATTAATTTATTTTTACCTAGTAGCTGTAATCGGTAAACACCTACATTTTGACGATCTTTATGTGGTCCTTTAGTTATAGTTAGTCCCCAAGTTACAAGTGGAGCTACATCATCTGGCCAACAATGCATAATAGGTAATTGAGTTAAATCGATCTCATCATTTTTAAATATTAATTCCTGACAAGGCGCTGAGGAACGCCGTTTTACCGGCATATTTAGAACTTGTTTATATTTAGGTAATATATTAAAAAATTGTCGAATACCTTTGGGTGGCTCTGGTTCTCGCAAAAAAGCTAGTAATTCACCAATTTCTCTTAATTCTGTAGTCTTTTCTCGCCCCATTGCCATAGCAACTCGTTTAGCTGTTCCAAAAAGATTGCAAAGTACAGGAATGTCATAGCCAATTGGGTTTTCAAATAATAGAGCTGGTCCCTGAGAGCGTAAAACTCTATCAGCTATCTCGGTCATTTCAAGATAAGGGTTAATTGGATAAGTAATGCGTTTTAATTCACCTTGCTGCTCAAGGTAATCTAAAAAATCACGAAAATTAGACAACGACATTATTACTCCTTTTAACTCTCGCTATTAAAATACTAATTGATGAAGATTAACTAATCTTCATCAAAGTTCTCACTATATATGGGAAGTTGTTTTGTTTGATTACATTCAACGATTTTAGGTAATAATGCTTCAAATTGTTTTTGGTCAACTTCAATAAGTTCGTTTTTATCAACTTGATAAAATAGATAAAACTCTGATTTATCATCAGTTTGTATCGATGCTAACCAATAATTACGATCTTCACTATTTTCATTTGTAAAAATTTTAATAATGCTATTTTCTCTTTTTTCAGGTTGATTAAATAACTTGTAATCAATAATTTTTTCAGCAATTTGTGAATCATATTCATCAAAAATTAAAGCTTCTTCTTTAGTTACTTTGCATTTTTTTATATTTATTTCTGCATGACTGACAGATATTACAAAAAACAAGCTGAATAACGAAATAACATAATGGCTAAGTTTCATTTTGGATCTCTTGTATTAATTTTTATCAATTGAACCAATTTTACTAATAGCCTCACAATTATTTGGCGATATAGTAAGATTGGCTGCACTATTTATAGTTAACCATTGATAAGATAAATGTTCAGTAAGCAATGGCGTTATTTCATCATTAAGAGCTAAATAAAACCAATGTTCTTTATTTATCTTTACTTCTGGTGCGTACCGATATCTAAACTGAGGAAAAATTTCAAACTCAACCGTATGTTTTGCATCAATTAATTTAAGATTTTCTCCGCTAATATCTATACCAGTTTCTTCAAAAACTTCACGAATTGCCGTATCTCTAGGTAATTCATTATCTTCCATACTACCTGTAACTGATTGCCAAAAATTAGGATCATCCTTACGTTGCAACATAAGAACACGCAAAGTCCGTTTACAATAAATAACGACTAATACTGACTCAGGGTTCTTATATTTTTGCATATAAATATCGCTATTTTTTGCTCACTTCTATACCTAATTCCATTAAAGCTGTAGGATTTGCAGGACTAGGCGCATCAGTTAATAAACATGTTGCTGCAGTCGTTTTCGGGAAGGCAATAACATCTCGAATATTATCTGTTCCAGTTAACAGCATAGTTAATCTATCTAGGCCAAATGCTAAACCCGCATGAGGTGGCGTACCATATTTTAATGCATCAAGTAAAAATCCAAACTTTTCACGCTGATCATGTTCATCAATTCCTAAAATAGAAAAGACAGCCTGCTGCATTTCACTGCGATGAATACGTACAGAACCACCGCCAACTTCATAACCATTGATTACCATATCATATGCATTAGCTACTGCATTTTCAGGATTGCTAATTAATTGCTCTGGAGTAAAATCTTTTGGTGATGTAAATGGATGATGCATTGCACTTAAGCCTTCGTCAGTTTCCTCAAACATAGGGAAATCAACAACCCAAAGTACCGCCCACTTACTCTCATCGGTAATACCTAAATCTTTACCAACTTTCAAACGCAATGCACCTAATGCATCACTCACTACTTTATAACTATCCGCACCAAATAATAAAATATCACCATCTTTAGCATTGGCACGATTAAGTAATGCTTCCATTTGAGGTTCATTAAAAAATTTAGCTACTGGGCTTTGCACACCTTCAAGGCCTTTACTACGATCATTAACTTTGATCCAAGCCATACCTTTAGCACCATAAACTGAAATAAATTGCGTATAATCATCTAATTGTTTACGTGTTAGTTGGGCTCCATTTGGAACGCATAATAAAGCCACTCTTCCTTTAGGATCATTTGCTGGTGTTGAAAATACTTTAAAATCGATATCTTTAACCAAATCCGCCACATCAATAATTTCAAGCGGATTACGTAAATCAGGTTTATCACTCCCATAACGACGCATTGCCTCAGCAAAAGTCATAATTGGGCATTTGCCTAAATCAATATTTTTAACATGCAACCAAAGTTCACGTATCATTTTTTCCATGATTTCGCGCACTTGTTCAGCTGTCATAAATGAGGTTTCAACATCTATTTGTGTAAATTCTGGTTGGCGATCGGCTCGTAAATCTTCATCACGAAAACATTTAACAATTTGATAATAACGATCAAATCCAGACATCATCAGTAACTGTTTAAACAGTTGTGGAGATTGAGGAAGCGCATAAAACTCACCATTATGAACTCGACTTGGAACAAGATAATCTCGAGCACCTTCTGGTGTTGCTTTGGTTAACATTGGTGTTTCGATATCTAAAAAACCATGCTCATTCATAAATGAACGGACAAATGCCGTAATTTTTGCGCGAGTTTTAAATATAGTCGCCATTTCTGGACGGCGTAAATCTATATAGCGGTATTTTAAACGCTGTTCTTCACTATTATTTTGGTTGAAATCAAGCGGTAAAACATCACTACGATTAAAAATCACAAGCTCAGTCGCTAGTATTTCAACATCACCAGTTACCATATCTTTATTAATTTGGCCCTCTGGTCGTGCTCTTACTTTTCCTTTAATTTGAATACAAAATTCATTACGTAATTCGCCAGCTAATTGATATGCTTGTTGATAATCAGGATCAAAAAAAACTTGCACAATTCCTTCACGATCACGCATATCAATAAAAATCATCCCACCTAAATCTCGGCGTTTATTAACCCATCCACATAGTGTGACTTCTTGATTAATATAACTTGCGTTTAGCTGTCCGCAATAAATTGTTCTCATTAAAAATATCCTGTGTACAGTTGTCAAAAATAATAATTATTATAGAGCAATTTATCAGGGGATAAAGACTATGTTTGAAAATAATCACTATTTAATTTATTTATACTCGATTTATTATAATAATTTTACTTTATACATTTTTTTACAAACTATTTTAAATTCAATTAGATAATAAATATAAAATCGTTTTATCTTGATAAGCTTTTAAAATGATTTATTTAAGAGCTTGTCTTATCAGATATTTATTACTAAGCTTTAGTATTATTTGGATATTGCTCATATGATATGAAAGCTTTAATTTCAATTGACTATACTAATGATTTCATCGCTGACGATGGCGCTTTGACTACAGGTTCTGTTGGGCAACAAATTGAGTCAGAAATATTAAATTTAACTAAATCATTCATCCAAAATAATCAATTTATCGTTTTTGCGATTGATTCTCATGACCCTTCAGATAAATATCATCCAGAAAATAAACTCTTTCCCCCTCACAATATTATTGGAACTTTTGGGCAACAGTTATTTGGTAATTTACATACTCTTTATCAAAAACATCAGAATTCAGATAATATTTATTGGATGAATAAACGACACTACTCGGCATTTTGTGGTACGGATCTTGATCTACGCTTACGCGAAAGACATATTACTGAAATCCATTTAGTTGGTGTCTGCACAGATATTTGCATATTACACACAGCGATTGATGCCTATGATTTAGGCTACAAATTGATTATTCATCAAAATGCAGTTGCTAGCTTTGATCCAATAGGACATCAATGGGCTTTAAAACACTTTCAAAACACTTTAGGGGCAACCGTAATATAAAATATAGATAAAAATTAAAATAAGGAGCAGGAATGGAAGTTTTACGAGACTATAAATTGCATATAATTGCACTGTTAGTAGTAATTATTTGCGAACTAATCGGTAAACAATCAATATGGATTATCGCCGTTTATCCAATGTTATATGCAATGATCTTCGGCGGTGTAATCAGCCTACCAAAGCTAAAAATATTAACTAATAAAAATATGCAGCATGCCAGTTTAGTGATGATGGTTACATTAATATTACTTATTGCAAAACTTGGTGTGGCTGTAGGTCCTAAAATTGATATGATTTTAAACGATGCCAAGTTAGCCCTAATTTTTCAAGAATTAGGCCATTTCGCAGGAACAATTTTACTAGGATTACCATTAGCTATGTTATTAGGTATGAAAAGAGAGGCAGTTGGTGCAACCTACTCTGTTGCTCGCGAACCTAATATAGCTATTGTTGCAGATAAATATGGGCTAGATTCACCTGAAGGACGAGGTGTTATGGCTATGTATGTATGTGGGACTCTTTATGGTGCAATTTGGATGAGTATCCTTGCAAGCATAATAGCACAATTGAATATTCTTCACCCTTATGCTTTAGCAATGGGAGCTGGAGTAGGTAGTGGGAGCATGATGGCTGCTTCATTGGCACCGATAAGTGATTTATATCCTGACTTATCAGAAAATATCAATGCTTATGCAACAACAGCGAACTTAATGTCTGGTATTGTAGGCATATATATTTATACACTATTTTCTTTGCCTTTCGCTTCTTTCATGTATAACACTTTAGCTCGCCTTCGTCGCAATAAATAAGGAATCGAATATGAAAATTTTAGAAACAATTTTTGTACTTATTTTAGTAGCCGTTATCATGGCAGCAGGTAACACTGTAGGATATGAAATTGATTTTATGCTATCGCTTCAAGCATTAGCTGTGTTAGTTGTCATATCTATTGCAGGATTATTAATAAGTAAATTACCTGTATTAAATAAACTTCCTGTAATTCTATGGGTATCCGTTGTTGCTGCTATTGTATCAGCACCGATATTCCCATATCATCAAGAAGTGGTTGCAATTACAGATCAAGTCTCATTACTTGCTGTTTGTACACCAGTACTTGCTTATGCGGGACTAGCGATTGGTAAAGATCTTGCGCTATTTAAAAATATATCTTGGCGTATCATTCCCGTATCTTTAGCTGTTTTTTCTGGTACGTTTATTTTTGCTGCCCTAATTGCTCAAATTACTTTACATTGGGAAGGCGTTATCTAATTTGGATAAGGATTTTATTTATGACTAAAGAAGAACTAAAGAAAAAAGTCTGCGATGCAATTGCAAATCGAAAAGCAGATATCAAGTCGATTGCTGAAGCAATTTGGTCAGAGCCAGAACTTGGTTACAAAGAACATAAAACAGCTAAAAAAGTAGAAGACGCTTTAGAGAAATTAGGTGTTCCATTTAAAAATAAATTAGCCTTAACTGGTGTTAAAGGTCGATTAAAAGGTGTGAAAGGAAGTAAATATAGCATTGCCATTATTGGCGAGCTCGATGCAATTATTTGTGCCGACCACCCTGCCGCAGACGAAACTTCAGGAGCGGCTCACTGTTGTGGCCATAATGCGCAAATCGCTAATATGATGGCTGTCACTATGGGGCTAATTGACTCAGGTGCAATGCAATTTTTAGCCGGGGATGTGGTACCATTTGCTGTCCCTGCAGAAGAATATGTTGAAATTACCTATCGAAACCGATTAATTGAAGAAGGCAAAATTAAATACATTGGCGGAAAACCAGAATTGATTTCACGAGGTGATTTTGATGATGTTGATATGGCATTACAAATACATTTAACAAGCGTCCCAAATGAACGTCAGGATGGTTTTATTGAAATCTCAACCACAAGTAATGGTTTTATCGGAAAATTAATTAAGTATAAGGGAGAGGCAGCTCATGCTGCGGCAGCCCCTCATGCTGGCGTAAATGCTTTAAATGCAGCTATGATGGGGATGATGGGTGTTCATGCTATTCGCGAAACCTTTCAAGAAAAAGATTATATTCGCTTCCATCCAATTATTACCCAAGGTGGTGACTTAGTAAATGTTGTACCAAGCGATGTAAGAATGGAAAGCTATGTACGAGCAGGTAATGTTCCTGCAATGATTGATGCTAATGAAAGAATCAATCAAGCATTAAAAGCTGGTGCGATGGCTGTTGGTGCAACTTGTGAAATTAAAGATTTACCAGGCTACCTACCATTACATAATAACCCAACACTTAATGACCTTTTAAAGCAAAATGCTGAAAATTTAATTGGTGAAGAAAACGTTTCAATCGCACCACATATGACTGGAAGTACAGATACTGGTGACCTATCACATATTATGCCAGTAAGTCACCCTTGGATTGGTTCGGTTAGAGGTATTTTACATGGAAAAGACTATACCGTATTTGATGAAGATATGGCCTATATTCGCCCTGCTCAAATGATGGCTTGTACCATTATTGACTTGCTCTATGATGATGCGAAACCAGCCGAAACATTAATGGCGAATTACAAACCGTTAATGTCTAAGGAAGAATATTTAAAATTCCTATCGGGTTTTGACAAATAAAGTTAAAAACTTGGCACAATCTTGTGCCAAGTTTATACTATCCACTTCATCATCAACCTTTATAACTTCATATGTTAACGCTTACCGACCAAGAATTGTTTCGTTATGACAGGCAAATAGCTTTGCATGGTTTTGATATTGATAAGCAGCAAGTTTTAAAAAACAGCTCAGTTTTAATTATTGGATTAGGCGGGTTAGGTTGTGCTGCATCCCTCTATTTAGCTGCATCTGGCATAGGCAAAGTGACTTTAATTGATTTTGATACCATATCCGAATCAAATTTGAATCGACAAATTTTATACACGCCAAAATCCATAAATCAATATAAGGTTGATATAGCCAAGCAAAAATTAACTCAAATCAATCCAAACATGATTATTGACACCATTAATCAGAAGCTGGTTGATAGTGAATTAATTACAGTAATCAAACAGCATGATATCGTCATTGATTGCACTGATAATTTAACCAGTCGTGAACAAATTAATCGTTGCTGTTTTCAAGAAAAAAAACCTTTAGTTTCAGGCGCTGCAATTCGAATGGAAGGCTTACTGACTGTATTTAATTATGAAGAAGATCAACCGTGTTATCATTGCTTAAGTCATTTATTTGGTCAAAATCAACTTACTTGTATCGAAGCAGGTGTAATGGCGCCATTAGTCGGTATGTTTGGTTCAATTCAAGCACTAGAGTCCATCAAAGTACTTACCAAGTATGGGAAACCTCTAGTTGGGAGAGTATTGATGGTTGATGGCATGACAATGGAGTTTAACCAAGTTACATTTGCTAAACAAAGTAATTGTATTATTTGTGGAAATCAAAATACTACACAGGTCATAAAATGCAAATAAATCGAATTATTTTAGCACCAATGGAGGGAGTGCTTGATTATCATGTTCGAGAAATATTAACTGAAATTAATAAGTTTGATTATTGTGTAACTGAATTTGTAAGAGTGACCAACCATAAATTATCTAATCGAACTTTCTACCGACTATGCCCAGAACTTCATAATGATGGCAAAACAATATCAGGAACGCCTGTACGTATCCAGCTACTGGGACAATCACCTGAATGGGTAGCTGAAAATGCTGTTAAAGCTATCGAGTTAGGCTCTTATGGTGTAGATATTAATTTTGGCTGTCCGGCTAAAACAGTAGTAGGCAACCATGGCGGTGCTTATTTATTACAATATCCGAATCAAATATATAACATTGTGAATCAAGTTAGAACAGCAATAGGTTCTAATCCCGTATTATCAGTTAAAATTCGATTAGGATGGGAAGATAAATCTCGCTGTTACGAAATTGCAAAAGCAATTGAAAATGCAGGAGCAAATGAAATTGTCATTCATGGTAGAACAAAAATAGATGGATATAAAGCTGATAAAATTGATTGGTCAACAATTGGAAAGATAAAACAAAAACTAACCATTCCAGTTATTGCTAATGGCGAAATTTTTTCTATTGAAGATGCCTACAACTGCATAAAACATAGCCAAACAAATGACATCATGCTTGGCCGTGGGATACTAAATATTCCTAATTTAGCTAATAAAATTCGTTATAAACATTCATCATTAACTTGGCAAGAAGTCATAAAAATACTATTTAGTTATTCGATGACGGCTATTGACGATGTAAAGCCACTTTATCATTCTGCTCGAATTAAACAATGGTTAGCTTATTTAAAACAGCATTATCCAGAAGCATCGGTATTACTTCCTGAAATAAGACAATTAAAATCACAAATTGAAATCTGTGATTTTTTGAAAACTAAATTAAATAATTAATTCGATTCGTTCTGACTCTTTTTAAAATTTGTCATACCGAAATAATATTTAGTTATTTTATTAAGAATTAGAGAAATCAATAAAACAATCAATAATGCTAAAAATAATTTATTAATATGGTTAAATATTGTACCAAACGAATCAATATAGTATTTGGTTGGATTGTTATAAATAATGGTAAAGGTAATATAAACAACGGCTAAAATTAAAATATTTGATATTGATACACTTTTAAAAAGTTTTATATATAGAACTTTATCAGAAAAAATATGAAACCATCGTTTACTCAATACAAGACCCAATAATAAGGCACTCAGATAAATAGTAGTAAAAAAATTAGAAACATCAAATTTATCTAAAAGAGGTTGGTAAAGAAGGTTAAAACCTTTAAGAAATATAAAGCAACTAAAAATAGAAAAAAGAATAAAGTGAATTTCAGAGGAATTTTTTTTAGTCAAAACAAATTCATTTTGATCTTTAACAAAATAAATTTTAGAAAAGTCAATAAAATAATACAAAAGCAAGGCTTCGAGTGAATAACGAATAATAGCAAATGCTAAACTGAATAATATTGAATAAAGGTGATAATTTTGGGGTTTAACGTTTGTATTAATTGCAATGAAAGATGCAACAATTGAATAAATTAACATTAAAATGATTAGTAAAGTTATATTAGCTTTATTAACAATATGAATATGGAAAGAATAAAAGAAGACCGCTAAAAGACCAAAAACCCATAATGCTTCTATAAAACTTTTTTCAAATAAAAACCGAAATAAAAAATCTGATTCAAAAAAGAAATACCAAAACATATTATCTGGAATTGAAGCATTGTGTTGCAAATATAAAAAAGATGTATTCAAAAATGTGCTAAATAAAAAATAAACTAAACATCCTGTTAACGGCAATTTAAAAAAAGATACTTTTTGCATTTAACTTCCTTGTTATCAATACCACAACTTATTCAATTCTTTTAATAAAATGTTTTATTTTAAAGCCCATCAAGACCAGCGAGCCAAAATAGATACAAATACCAACAATAACTAGCAAGAATAAATATCCAATTCTAGTTAGCATTGAGCCTGTAGACCAATCGGGTAATAACTGAGCTCCAAACCACAACGCTACTGACATCAATAAAACAGCAATAATAACCTTGAGTAAAAATCGATACCAACCTGGTTGTGGTTGGTAGAGTTTCTTCTTACGAAGTTGCCAAAACAATAAACCAGCATTAAAACATGCTGCAAGTCCAATTGATAATGAAAGGCCTGCATGTTGTAAAGGTCCTATAAAAGCCAGATTCATCAATTGCGTTAAAATAAGGGTTATTATTGCAATTTTCACCGGTGTTTTAATATCTTGTCTGGAATAAAATGCGGGGGCTAATACTTTAATCAAAATTAATCCAAGCAAACCAATTGAATAAGCGACTAATGCGCGTTGAGTCATCAAAGTATCATTTAAAGTAAATTGACCATACTCGAAAAGAGTTGATATTAATGGTTTAGAAATAACACCTAATGCCACAGTACTTGGCAAAGCTAATAAAAAACAGAGGCGAAGCCCCCAATCTAACAACTCTGAATATTGTTTGTGGTCACCTTTGGCAAAACTTTTGGCTAAAGAGGGTAACAAAATAGTTCCTAATGCAACACCTAGTACACCTGCAGGAAATTCCATTAATCTATCAGCATAATACATCCATGAAACAGAACCTGAAATCAAAAATGATGCAAATATTGTATTAATAATTAATGATATTTGACCGACTGATACACCTAAGATAGCGGGTCCCATCTGCTTTAACACTCGCCAAACACCGCTATCTTTAAAACTAATACGAGGCAAAACCAACATACCAATCTTTTTCAAATAAGGTAGCTGGTATAGCAATTGTAAAATTCCCCCTACCACAACAGAAACAGCTAACGCAAGCACTGGTGGATTAAAATAAGGGGTTAAGAATAAGGTAAAAGCAATCATGCTAATATTTAACAATGTTGGCACAAATGCAGGTACAGAAAAACGATTCCAAGTATTAAGTATAGCACCCACTAATGATGCAAGTGAGATAAAAAAGATATAAGGAAAAGTAATTCTCAGCATAATTGTTGCAAGTTCAAATTTATCTGATGATTCTTGCATAAAACCTGGTGCAGTTATCATTATAATAAATGGTGCAGTTACAACACCAATTAAAGTAACGATAGCTAATACCAGTGTTAATAAACCTGCGATATAAGCCACAAAAGTACGTGAAGCCTCAATGCCTTGCTGATTTTTATATTCAGCTAAAATCGGTACAAAAGCTTGGGAAAAAGCCCCTTCAGCAAAAATTCGTCGAAGTAAATTGGGCAGTTTAAAAGCAACAAAAAATGCATCCGTAGCCATTCCCGCTCCAAAAAAACGGGCAATAATAGCATCACGAACAAACCCCAAAACGCGTGAAACCATTGTCATTGAGCTAACTGTAGCTAAAGATTTTAAAAGATTCATATACGATTTATGTACCAAGTACATAGTCAAAAACGATTAATGAAGCATAGTCTACAAACTATTGTTCTAAATCACCATGATTTTTTAATAAACAGCCATTTTAGTATCACCGTCAGAATGATACTGAAGGTATATGTATCAACGATCTTTCAAAGGAATAAAAGGCATAAGTTCGCCAATGTTTTTATAGGCAGGACGTATAATTCGACGATCATCAAAATTAAGTTCTTCAATGCGATGAGCACACCAACCAACGATTCGCGACATAGCAAATAGTGGCGTGTAAACTTCTTTTGGTAACCCAATCATGTCATAAACAAAACCTGAATAAAAATCGACATTAGCACAGACTTGTTTTTTAGTTCTGGCATTTTTACGATTAACTATTGCATGAATCGCACGTTCCTCAAGTAAGTTTAGAAAGTTAAATTCTTTTTCTCGGCCTTTTTCTTGAGCAAGTTTATGGGCCATCTCTTTTAGCAACATGGCTCTTGGGTCTGATACGGTATAAACCGCATGACCAATACCATAAATTAACCCTTTTCTATCAAACACTTCTTTATTTAAAATACGTTGTAGATATGCATCAATTTCATTTGCATCAGTCCAATTTTTAATCTCTTCGGCAAGATGTTTAAGCATTTTTCCTACTTGCAAATTAGCCCCACCATGCAATGGACCTTTCAATGATCCTATACCTGCAGCAATAGATGAGTAAGTATCGGTACCCGTAGAACTCGTTACGCGAACGGTAAAAGTTGAATTATTCCCGCCACCATGTTCAGCATGAATAATCATGGCTAAATCAAGTACTCTTACATCAAGTTCTGTATATCTACCGGATCCTTTCATCATATAGAGAAAATTTTCTGCAATTGAAAAATCTTCGTGTGGATGGCGGATATGCAGTGATTTACCTTTAGCACTATGACTTAACATATTGTAAGCATAAGCAATAATTGCTGGGAATTTAGCAATTAAATCGATGGATTGACGCATTAAATTATCACGTGAGGTATCATCAGGTTCAGGATCATAAGTATACATTTCAAGAACAGTTCTAGCCAAAATGTTCATCACATCATGGCCTTCAAGTTCCATTATGGCAATCTTAGTTTGTTTTTCTAACGCCATCGACTCACAGAGTAAACGTGAAAAATCTCGTAATTCTTCTTTATCGGGTAAGTAACCAGATAATAATAAATAGATAGTTTCTTCAAACCCTGTTCGTCGCTCTTGTTGAGCATTATGAACCAGCTCTTCAATATCAATTCCTCGGTATAATAATTTACCGGCAATTGGTTTTAGTGAACCATCTTCTAAGCGTTCATAGCCTAATACATCACCAATTTTGGTTAATCCAACTAATACACCAGTATGATCTGCATTACGTAATCCACGTTTTACATTAAATTGTTCGAATAACTGCGATTCAATTTTACTAGTATTTTTAATGGTTTCCGATAATTTATAAACCAAGAACTTTTCTTTCATTAACCATCCCCTTTGAATTATAAATTATCGATAACTGCTTGAGTAAATTCAGTTGTTGATAATGATTGTCCATTTTGCATAAAGCGTGCTAAATCAGTTGTTGCTTTACCTAATTGAAACAAACTTTCCATCGCATTAGTGATTAATTGTCCTACTTCATGCCAACCTAAGTATTCAAACATCATCACTCCTGACAATATAAGTGATGATGGATTGGCTTGATTTTGACCTGCTATATCAGGTGCAGTACCATGTGTTGCTTCAAATATAGCATGTCCGGTTAAATAATTAATATTAGCACCTGGCGCAATACCAATACCACCAACCATGGCAGCCAGCTGATCCGATACATAATCACCATTGAGATTTAATGTTGCAACAACCGAATAGTCCTCAGGTTTTAATAATGTATTTTGTAAAAATGCATCACAAATAACATCTTTAATAATTAATTTAGAGTTTGCTTTAGCGGTTTGTAATGCTTGTTCTGCTGCTGCTTTACTTTGGGCCTTCTGAATTTTTGCATATTGATTCATGGTGAAAACTGCGTCAGCAAATTCTCTTTCCGCAAGTTCATAACCCCATTGCTTAAATCCACCTTCGGTAAATTTCATAATATTACCTTTATGAACAAGGGTCACAGATGGTAATTTATGTTGTAATGCATACTTGACTGCTGAGCGTATTAGGCGTTCAGATCCCTCAATTGAGACAGGTTTCACTCCAAAAGCTGAGGTTTTAGGGAACCTAACTTTAGTTACTTTCATTTGTTCAGATAAAAAATGATAAAACTTTTCAGCATCATCAGAACCTTGTTGCCATTCAATACCGGCGTATATATCTTCGGTATTTTCACGAAAAATGGTCATGTTTACTTTTTCAGGATGCTTTATTGGTGATTCAACACCTTTGAACCAACGGACAGGGCGCAAACAAACATAAAGATCTAATTCTTGTCGCAATGCAACATTTAGTGAGCGAATCCCTCCGCCAACAGGTGTCATTAATGGTCCTTTGATACCGATAAGATAATTTTTGAAGGCACTCATGGTCTCTTCAGGTAGCCATGATCCATTTAAATTAAACGACTTCTCACCAGCAAGTACTTCTTTCCATTGAATACTACGCTTACCTTGATAAGCTTTTTCAACTGCTTTATCAAAAATAGCTCGAGCAGCGTGCCAAATCTCTTTACCCACACCATCACCTTCAATAAAAGGAATCGTTGGATGATTTGGTACAACTAATTGTCCATTTTCAATTGAAACTTGCTGATTCATATTGTCTATTCCTCTTATTTTACTTAACTTCTTCTTTTAACTTATTCAATGCACTACCTGCCTTGAACCATTCAATTTGTGCTTGATTGTAAGTGTGCGAAACGGCGAAAGACTCTTTGCTACCATCACGATGATGAAGGGTTAATGTTAGATTTTTTCCCGGAGCAAAATTACTGAGTCCAGTAATGCTAATTTGATCATCTTCACGAATTTTGTCATAGTCATCTTTATTGACAAAGGTTAAAGCAAGCATACCTTGTTTTTTTAGATTGGTTTCATGAATACGAGCAAACGATTTAACTACGATGGCTTTAACATTTAAAAAACGTGGTTCCATTGCAGCATGTTCTCTTGATGAACCTTCACCATAATTCTCTTCAGCAACAACTATTGATCCGATTCCTTGTGATTTTAATTTACGCGCTAATGCTGGTACTTCAACATAATCTCCAGTTTGTGCATCCAAAACACAGTTCGTTTTTTGATTAAAGGCATTAACCGCACCTATTAGCATATTATTTGAAATATTATCTAGATGACCACGAAATTTTAGCCACTTTCCAGCCATTGAAATATGGTCTGTGGTACATTTACCAGTTGCTTTAATCAATAGTGGTTGCGAAATAATATCTTTACCATCCCAAGGAGTGAAAGGTAAAAGCTGTTGTAGTCGATCTGAATGAGGATCGATACGAACTTCAACTGCACTACCATCAGCTATTGGCCCAATATACCCAGCATCATCAACCGCAAATCCTTGTTTTGGCAACTCATCACCGAGTGGCTCAGGAAGTTTCACTTTTTCACCTTTAACATTAATGAGATGGTCAGTAAGTGGATTAAAGCTTAATTTACCTGCAATTGATAATGCCACTACAATTTCTGGGGAACAAACAAACGCATAAGTGTTTGGGCTACCATCATTACGTTTAGCAAAATTACGATTGAACGAGGTGACAATCGAATTTTTGTGTTCATCGGCAACTTCATCACGACGCCATTGCCCAATGCAAGGGCCACATGCGTTAGCCATAATAGCAGCACCTGCTTGTTCAAAACGACTTAAAATGCCATCACGTTTAGAAGTATATTTAACTTGCTCTGAGCCAGGATTGATAATTAATTTTGCATTTACTTTTAAGCCTAATTTATTAGCACTATCAATAACTGAAGCTGCGCGCATCATATCTTCATAAGAAGAATTAGTACATGATCCAATAAGTCCAACTTCCATATTGTCTGGATAATCGTGTTCTTTAACGGCAGAAGCAAGCTCTGAAATAGGATAAGCTAAGTCAGGTGTGAATGGACCATTCACATAAGGTTCTAAGGTCGATAAATTAATTTCAATAACTTGGTCATAATAATTTTCAGGTTGCTTTAAAATTTCTTTATCAGGATTGAAACAATCTACCAATGTATTAGCTAAATCCACTACTTCTTGACGACCAGTCATGGCAAGATAATCAGCAGATTTTTTACTGTAAGGGAAGATTGAGGTTGTTGCGCCTACTTCAGCTCCCATATTACAAATTGTTGCTTTACCAGTAGCTGATAACGACTCAGTACCTTCTCCAAAATATTCAATAATTGAATTAGTACCACCTTTAACGGTTAAAATGCCAGCTAGTTTTAAAATGACATCTTTTGGTGATGACCAGCCAGATAATTTTCCAATCAGCTTTACACCAATAATTTTTGGCATTTTTAGTTCCCACGGCATACCCGCCATCACGTCAACAGCATCAGCGCCACCGACACCAATGGCAATCATGGATAGGCCACCTGCATTAGGGGTATGCGAATCGGTACCGATCATCATACCACCAGGAAAGGCATAATTTTCAAGCACTACTTGGTGAATGATTCCTGCATCAGGCTTCCAAAACCCGATGCCATATTTGTTCGAAACATCACGTAAAAATTGATAAACTTCATGGTTATTACTTTCAGCAATGATGAGATCATCATGGGCATTTTTATAAGCTTGAATAAGGTGATCACAATGGACTGTTGAAGGTACCGCAACTCGTTTACGACCAGAATTCATTAATTGTAATAGTGCCATTTGTGCCGTTGCATCTTGCATAGCGACACGATCTGGGGAAAAATTTACATAATCTTCCCCTCTTTTATAAGCTTTAAGCTCTTCACCTTCAGCAAGATGGGCATAAAGGATTTTTTCCGTCAAGGTTAATGGTTTTCCAATTTTCTGGCGAATAAGATCAATTTTTTGCGGGTAATGTTGATAAATATCTTTTATTAAATCAATATCGAAAACCATAATTAAGCTCCCATTGCTTATATTATAATATCCTTTAGAGCCTTACTCACAATCAGGATGATTGAATATTTATTCTTTTTTTATGATTAAATATTCAGGCAATATAGCATTATTTTTGTTTTATGCAATCTTGCAGCAATACTTATTGTTAACTTTGATTAAAAACAATAAATTTAGATGTCATCGTTAACAGGAATTCTATACTAGCGAAATATTAAATATTATGCACATTAAAGAAAATTCAAAATTAGTAAATCCCATAAGTAAAAATAATGTAAAAAAAGTTGAGGAACGGGGTTTTTTAAGTCATTAAAATAGCGCCAACGCATTGTTTACTTACATTATTAAACTATGTTACATTGTTTTCCCGAATAATATTTACACTTTTTTTCATGAATCAAATAAAAAATACGTCACCATTAAAAACTGGTGGATTTTTAAATACAATAGAACGAATTGGAAACAAAATTCCTGATGTTACAACTCTTTTCTTTTATGCATTAATAATTTGTCTGGTTGCTTCATTATTACTTTCTTTTGTCAGCTTTAATTATATTAATCCAGTAACGCAAGAAAAACTGGCAGTAGTGAATATGTTAGCACCAAACCAATTAGTTACCTTTTTTACAAAACTTGTATCAAATTTTGTCTCATTTCCACCTCTTGGAATTACCATTGTAGCTACATTGGGTATTGGTATTGCTGAAAGCAGTGGCTATATTCATGTTCTGCTCAAAAAGTTATTAGCTATCACACCTAAAAAACTGGTTACTCCATCAGTTATTTTTGTCAGTATGGTTTGTCATATCGCGTCAGACTCTGCTTATGTAATTTTAATGCCTGTGTCAGCAATGATGTTTTATGCAACAGGGCGTCACCCATTAGCGGGGATTGCTGCTGCATTTGCTGGATTAGCTGGAGGTTTTAGTTCAAGCTATACCCCGTCAATTATTGATCCAATAATGCAAGGCTTTACACAAAGCGCCGCTCAAATTATTGACCCAACATATCAAGTCAATGTTCTTTGTAATTACTTTTTAAGTTTTGGTGGTACTTTCTTTGTATTGATAGCCTGCTGGTTTGTTACAGATAAGATTGTTGAGCCTCGCTTAAATGCCACGATGCCTTTAAACAATGATATTCAATTAGATAACATTGCTGATTCTCCTGAGATTTCACCAATTGAAAATAAAGCATTTAAAATTGCATCAGCTGTTTTTTTAATTATTGCTGTCGGCTTAGTATTGGTTTTATTACCAGAAGATTCTTTATTACGCGCACCCGACGGTAGTATGACGAGTAACAAAGCACCAATCATGCAAATTATTGTGCCGTTGTTATTTGTATTTTTTGCAATACCAGGCTTAATTCATGGCTTTATCACTGGCGCATTTAAATCATCGCGAGATATCGTCAAATCAATGGAAAATATTACTAAGTCACTTATTCCATTTATTGTTTTTGCTTTCTTTTGTGCGCAATTTTTATATGTATTTTCAAACTCACAAATTGGTACCTTAATTGCTATTGGTGGAGCTGAGTTTTTAAAAGCATTACATTTGCCATCAGTTGTTACTATTTTTGGCGTAATAATTCTAACTAGTCTGCTTAATGTGTTAATCACTTCAGCCTCTTCCAAATGGGCTATTTTAGCGCCGATTTTTGTTCCGATGCTTATGTCTGTGGGGATCTCGCCAGAATTAACCCAAGCAGCTTATCGTATCAGTTCAGCAGTTAATGTTAGCACGCCTATGTTTGCTTTTTATCCTTTGATCATTGCTTATTGTCAGCAGTATTGTAAAAACACTGGTGTGGGTACTTTAAGTTCGATGATGATCCCATATACGGCTGCTCTCTTAATTGCTTTGACAATAAATTTATTACTGTTTTGGTTTTTAGGTCTTCCTATCGGTTTTGATAGTGGTTATGTCTATCCTCCAATAACTAGTTAATCGCAGATAAGGATTTTAATCATGAATATTACCGAACAATTAGTTAAACGATTTTTACGTTATGTAAGTATTCCAAGCCAAAGCAAAGCTGGCTCGGCAGTTGTGCCCTCTACTCCAGGACAAACTAATTTAGCAAAACAACTTGAACAAGAGTTAATTGATTTGAAGTTACAAGATGTTCACCTTGATGAACATAGTATTGTGACAGCCAAATTAACCGGTAACCAACCTAATGCGCCAAAAATTGGCTTTGTTGCGCATCTTGATACTGTAGATGTCGCACTGTCAGAGAAGATTAATCCACAAAGGGTGACTTTTACTGGTGAAGATATCTTATTAAATAAAGACAAAGATATTTGGTTTAAGGTGGCAGAACATCCAGAGTTGAAAAAGTATCTCAATGAAGAGCTGCTCGTTACAGATGGTACCAGTGTTTTAGGCGCTGATAATAAAGCAGCAATTGCAGTTGTCATGACCATGTTAGATCAGTTGCAACAGCAAAATTGCCTACATGGTGATATTTATGTTGCTTTCGTACCAGATGAAGAAGTTGGGTTAAATGGCGCCAAAAAACTGGATCTGCAACGTTTTAAACCTGATTTTGCTTATACCATTGACTGCTGTGAATTGGGTGAAGTCGTTTATGAAACATTCAATGCTGGCTCGGTTACGTTTGAAATTGAGGGTGTATCTGCTCATCCTATGTCAGCAAAAAATGTCTTAATCAATCCAATTCGCATAGCGAATGATATTATTAACTGTTTTGATAGCTTTGAAACACCTGAACATACCGAAGGTAAAGAAGGATATTTTTGGTTTAATGATATTATTGGTAACCAAAGCACAACTACATTAAAAATGAGCATTCGTGATTTTGATTTAACTCGATATGACGCTCGTAAAACTTACATTCAAGATGTGGTTAGTTTTATCAGTCGTAAATATCCTAAAGCAAAAATTGAATGTCAAATTACTGATATCTATAGCAATATTGCTAATTATTTAGGTGATGATCGTCGTTGTATTGATTTGATTTACCAATCATTTGAATTATTGGGTATTAAACCAAATACTATCGCCATGCGTGGAGGAACAGATGGTTCAGCACTATCAGCAAGAGGACTCACCACGCCAAACTATTTTACTGGCGCACATAACTTCCATTCTTGTTTTGAGTTTTTACCATTATCATCATTCTTGAAATCATTCGAAGTCACGATGAAAATTATTGAATTAGCGGCGAAAGTTTAAAAATAATCAACAAGAGGGAATACCATTCCCTCTTAAAAATACTTATCGAATATTATAATTTATAACTTGCAGTTAATAAAAATGCGCGAGGAGTGCCTGGCATACTACTTGAGCGCCAATATTTTTTACCCAATAAATTGGTTAATGCTAAGGTTAGATCAACAGATCGTGTTTGATAACCGATTGCGGCATTCCATGTTCCATATCCAGGGCGTTTAACGAGGTTTTTATCATCATTATACATTGAACCTTTATAATCAAATCCCACTTCCGTGAACCAATCTTCATGAGGAAGGTAGCGAACACTTAGATAGCCACTATGTTTAGCTGTATTAGATAGGTATTTTCCTTGGTTAGCTGGTGTTTTTTTATCTTTATGCACTTTAGCTTGTTGATAACCAATACCGCTATTGATATACCAATTT
The DNA here is from genome assembly GCF_019469165.1 of Gilliamella sp. ESL0443. Taxonomy (NCBI): domain Bacteria; kingdom Pseudomonadati; phylum Pseudomonadota; class Gammaproteobacteria; order Orbales; family Orbaceae; genus Gilliamella; species Gilliamella sp. ESL0443. Next base: position 1,930,322 of record NZ_CP048263.1, read on the forward strand.
TTACTTAATTGTCCAATAGCACTCAACTCTATTCCCTGACTGCGATCACTGCCTCTAACTTGCCAATTATAAGGATCATTGACCGAGTCAGGTTGATACCTAACATTATAAAGTTCAAGATCATAGAGTGCGATTTGAGTAGAGAGCTTATCATTAAACCAATCACTTTTGACACCGATTTCATACTGACGTGAATACTGAGGCTTATCATCATAAACAGTTTTAGAATCTGTAGCTATGGTTATTAAACCTCTACCACCATAAGGTGCAAAGTTTTTACTATACGAAGCATAAAAACTTTGAGACGCAATCGGTTGCCAAATTAAACCAATACGTGGACTTAAAGTGTGACCATCATATGACCGATTTTGATGATTCAATTTGTTATCTGAAGCAAATTCATAATTATCATAACGTAATCCTGCAAGTAATTTCCATTGTTCTGTAAAGCTGATGAGATCCTGCCAATATAACCCTCTAGAAGTAGCTTTATGATTAGTTTTGGTATTCAATGTTGTGAAGTGAGGCTTTTTAGAGCGCCAATGAGGATGATAAGGATCCACAGCTTCAGGATATTGGCTAGCTAAAGCTAATCGTGGTTCCCTTTTTTCAATGTTATATTCAACTCCGATTAACATATCATGGGCAATACTTGCAGTATTAAATTTACCGGCTAAATCAAGGGTATTACTGTAGGTTTTGTTCGAAGTTTCTTGCCAAGCTCGACGGAATTTTAATTTACCTTTGTAATTACACGGCTTACCATTGTTTAATTTCCCATTCCAATCACAATAATTACCAGCATAAAGATGATCGAAATTTTGGTCAGCTTTACGATACATATTTGTTAATTTAATAGACCAATGATGATCAAATTCATATCCCATCACCGAACGTAACGAATTAAAATTATCTTTCACATAATCATCTGGGTGAGCATAGGCCGTTTTGATTGAAACACCTCTTGGTAAATCATAATAAGCCGGCGCCCTATCTGGTTTACGCCATAATTTATCATTTGTATATTGTACTAACCAATTAAATCCGTTTAGATTATCATACAAAACGCTTGGCGAAACCATTGTATCTCGTTGTTTAATGCCTTTACGAAAACCTTTATCTGATTGGTGATCTATAGTCATTCGTACGGCAAGTTCATCACTTAAAACATGGTTAACATCTATCATTCCACCATATTTATCCCAAGATCCACCTCGTAAACTCAAGGTAGACGGTGAATCAAAATTTGCCTGCTTACTGATCATATTTATGATTCCACCACCTGAACCTCGACCATAAAGTACCGAAGCAGGTCCCTTTAAAATTTCAATTCGCTCTATATTAGCTGTACTTTGTCTAACTTGTCCGCTAGCACGGACACCATCTCGGTAAATATCGCCGGAACTGGCAGAAAACCCTCTAATTTTGATACCTTCATCTCGCATATCATAAGTTGCATCGACTCCGGGTAATTTATTGACAATGACACTGAGATCAGTTTGTCCATAAATTTTTTGTTGTTCAAGGTTAATCGAATTAATGGTTTGAGGAATATCCTTTATTTCAAAGGTTTGTTTAGTTGCAGTTGATGATAGTTTTATGCGCTGATCATTATTATCCTTAGCGACTACCTTCATAGTTTCAATATCATCATTAACTTTATCTTGGGCGTAAGCTATAAAAGTAAATAAGCCCAGAGTACATGGGAAGACTAATTGATTAACTAATTTCATTATTTTTCCTATTGTTTGATTAATTTTAAAACAACAGTTATTAATGATAATGATTGTTATTTGCGATTACAACTTTTTTCTATCTTGACGGCTTTCAATATAAACCTTAAATCATATTTTTATAAAAATATAAATTTGATTTGAAAGTCTCTAAGTTAATTAGTGGATGATATGGTAATATTTTGATTATTTGATTTTTTTTGAATTATCTTCTAATAACTAACAGTGGATTTTATTAAAATAGATTTTTAATCAGATCACCAACCGACAAGTTTAGTATGTCTAGTTTGTTTGGAAGATAAATTCATTATGTAAGATGAAGTGGTGGGTCGTGAGCGATTCGAACGCTCGACAAACGGATTAAAAGTCCGCTGCTCTACCGACTGAGCTAACAACCCATTTTGATAGAATTACTTTCTGCTTTATTACTTAACGCTTCAAGCAATTTCGGGTTGCTATAATACTTATAATTATAAGGCGGTGCAACCCTTTTATTGCTATTTTTATTCAATAGCTGGTTATTTATACATTTTATTATAACGATGCTATTTTTTTATTTGCTAGATCAACTGTCTTTTTATCTTTAGGGTATTTATTTACGACTTGTTGAAATACAGTTTTGGCATTCTTTTTATCACCTTTATCAAGTAAAATTAAACCCACTTTATAAAGGCTATCTGCTGCTTTTGGAGAAGATGGAAAATCTTTTACTACTGTTGCATAATAAAATGATGCATTATCTTTTTTTCCTTTTTTATAACAAAGTTGACCAAGCCAATAATTTACATTTGCACGGTAACTTGTCTTTGGGTAGGCTTTTAGATAATTTTGAAAGGCTATAATTACGTCATCACTCTGTTTGTCATCATTAATATATTGCATGACGTAATTATAATCCGCTTTATCATCACCTGAAGTAGACCATCCAGATAAACCTGAAGATGATGATGGCGATGCCCCAGCATCAGTGCTTGATGTTGAATCAGAACTGTCACCTTGGGCTTCATCATTTGAATTTGATGAGAATCCTGTCCCATTAGTCATTTGCTGTAATATCATTTTTTGGCGTTCAATTGTTTGATTAAGTTGATGCTTAGTTTCTTCCAATTGACCACGAAGTGTATCTACATCTGATTGTAGATCATTAATTTTTTGTTGATTTTGAATTATCAACTGTCCTTGCGCTTGTATTGTTCTATCCACATCAGAACTACCAGCAGCACAACCATATCCAGCAAATAATAAAAATAAGGACATTGTGAGTATTTTTTTATACATATTATATAAACTCGACGTGAACTTAAACATAAAAAACGGCTGATAAATCAGCCGTCATTAAGATGGGATTAATATCCAGCGTAAGTAATTACTGCACGACGGTTTTTAGCATAAGCTGCTTCGTTGTGACCTAATACTGCTGGTTTTTCTTTACCATAAGAAACGATTGAAAGTTGTTCACCAGAAACACCATTACTTTGTAAGTAAGATTTAACTGCTCCTGCACGACGTTCACCTAACGCGATATTGTATTCTGGAGTACCACGTTCATCGGCATGACCTTCAATAACAACATTTAAGAATGAATTTGCACGCATGAAGATAGAATGTGCATTTAATAATGTTGAATATTCTGATTTAACATTGTATTTATCATAATCAAAATAAATTGTATTGATTTGTTGTAATTTTTGTAATTGAGCTAGAGCTTCTTTAGATAAAGAACCGTTACCTGCTTTGCTGCTGCTGTTTGAAGAACATGCTGTCACAGCAATTAATGGTAAAGCAACTGCAGCTACCTTAAGAAATTTAGAAAATTGCATTGAATTAACTCCTTTGTGTTTAAATAAATTATTATTGATATTTTGTATACTTCTAACCAACTTCAAAGTAACACCTGTTACCAACTAGAAAGATTAGAAGTATATATTATAACGACCTTAACATTTACACAATTTTAATAATTATAATATTGCTTAAAATTTAGTCGTTCCTCATAAATAAGGTGACCAAGATGGGAATTTTACTTGTCCATCAGTCGCTGGTAACCTTGCTTTAAAATTACCATCAGTTGAAACAAGATTTAAAATGGTACCTAAACCTTGCGATGAACTGTAGATAATCATAGTGCCATTTGGAGCAATACTCGGGGTTTCATCTAAAAACGTATCAGTTAATCGTTGATAAGTATTCGTTTCTAGATCATATCGAGTAATATGTTGCTCACCATTATTAGTAGAAATTACAGCAATAAATTTACCATCTGGAGATACGCGAGCATTTTGATTCTGGGTATTATCCCAAGTTATACGTTGTGATGCTCCACTATTAATGTTAATTGAATAAAGTTGAGGACGCCCAGCCTGATCAGAAGTATAGACAATTGTTTCATTATCAGGCATCCATGAAGGTTCGGTGTCATTACTACGCCCAGAAGTAATTTGAGTGATTTTTTTACTTCTTAAATTCATCATATATAAATTTAAGCTACCACCTTTTGATAAGGCAAAAGCTAATTTGCTACCATCTGGTGAAAATGCTGGTGCACCATTATGCTGTGGAAAAGATGCAATAGTTTCAACTGCACCACTATCTAATGTTTTTAACACTAATGCAGAACGACCACTTTCAAAAGTTACATAGGCTATTTTTTTGCCATCAGGTGACCATGTTGGTGACATTAATGGTTCTTTTGAACGGTGTACGGTGACTTGATCAAATCCGTCATAGTCAGATACACGTAATTCATGTGTGTAAGGACCCTTACTATTTTTAACGACGTAGGCAATACGTGTTCTAAAAGCACCCTTGATACCAGTTAACGCTTCAAAGATTTCATCACTTGCAGTATGGGCTGCATAACGTAACCAACGTTGTTCAATAGGAAATTGATTTTCAACTAAGACCGCGCCAGGACGTTCAACAGTATCAACTAATTGATAGGTGATAAGATATTTTCCTGATGCATCAGGTTGGATTGTACCGACTACAACGGCAGAAATACCAATATTGCTCCAAACACTAGGATTGACTTCAGAAGCGGTAGTTGGTTTTTGCGGCATTGCTGCTACATCAATTGGATTAAATTTACCACTATTACGTAAATCAGAAGCAATAATATTATCCACAACTTGTGGAGGTTCACCGCTACCTGTCCATTTAAATGGTATGACCGCAATTGGTTTAGCAGAACTTACGCCATCAGTGATTATAATTCTAACTTCAGCAGTAGCTATCATTGTATATAAAAAAACAAGACAAGCTATCAAAAAGCGAGAAGCAAATTTGATCATCTTAAATTCCTTAATCAAAAAGAAATATATTTAAGTTAAAATAAGTATAACAACCGTATTTAAATACAAAAAGATAAAACCTTTTAACAATTAACAAAATGTTATTAAATGGTATCACTCTTTACAAAATATAAATATCAGCGTGAAAGATAGCCGAAATTGCGTAACAAGTCCATAGCTATTTGAGTAAAAAAGATTTTTCTATATAAATTATTTATTATTCTTATATTCGCAATTACTGTCGCTTATTTACTATACTATGCTGATTTGGGTGGAGTTAAAAGTAGTCGCCAAAGATTTTTATTTAAATTAAATATAATCAGGCTAAAGATATTAAAGAATGATCAATAAGAATAAATTTTAAAATTTGCTATTTTTGGCATTTTTCGCAATAGAACGTATTGCGTTGGCCTATTCGATGAGACTTTATGTCAGATTTACAAATTAAACACTTTTCGCCTTCTCTACCATATACTTGGAGCTTTTGTACAAAATAACCAGGCTTACCATCAGATTGAACAAAGTCTTTAAGTGTAGTGCCACCTTGTTCTATAGATTTGGTGAGCACTTGTTTAATTGCTGTGACTAATCGTTCAAATTCGTCTAAAGTTAAACTGTTTACTTTCCGGTGCGGATTAATTTTTGCCATAAATAATGATTCTGAAGCATAAATATTACCAACACCGACCACAATATGGTTGTCCATAATCCAGCTTTTTATAGGAATATTTCGATTAGTCGCTTTTTCGAAAAGATAGTTTGCTGAAAACTCCTCGCTTAGAGGTTCTAATCCTAAATGCTTCAATTGTTTAAGATCATCAATAGAATTAGTCCAAAGCCATGACCCAAAACGCCTTGGGTCGGTATAACGTAATGTCACACCATTTTCTAATACCAAATCAACATGATCATGTTTATCTGGTTTTTGGTTTGATTTTACTATGCGTAAGCTACCAGACATACCTAAATGAATAACAATCCAATTTTGCGTCAACTGTAGTAATAAATATTTAGCACGTCTTTTAATATCTATGATTATTTGGCCTTGAGCATCAGAAATAGCCTCATCAATAGGCCAACGAAGCTTGGGTTGTCGAACAACAACTTGCTTGATAATTTGGCCTTTTAAATAAGGTAGAATACCACGCCGACTAGTTTCTACTTCTGGTAATTCAGGCATTTAATAATCTCATTTAATTATTGAACATGTCAGTAACCCAGCTAGGAGCCGATTGATTTGTCTCAGTTTGAGAACTGACAGCACATAAACTTTGCGGATTGACCGTCCATGCAGGTAGAGTCCTTACTCCTCCTCCATCGCATTGCCATTGGCCACTACTATCAATAGGTACCATAAAGATATTTTGTGGTACTGAAAGTTGTAATTTTTTCGGTGGATTATTTTGTAAGTATTCACTATATATTTTTAATGCACCTGTAGCGCCTGTTAATTTCATAGGTGAATGATCATCAAGCCCTATCCAAATGACTGCAACATTTTTTCCATCAATACCAGTAAACCAACTATCACGCGAATCATTACTTGTTCCAGTCTTGGCAGCTAAATTGAATGATCCATATTTAGCTTTCAATGAACGTGATGTTCCTGATTCAACGACTTGTTGCATAGCGTAAGTGGTTAAATAAGCCGATTGCTGAGAAACCGCTTGAATTTGTTGCGGGTAATTTTGATAAACAAGTTCACCTTTATCAGTTAATACATACCGTAGTATTGTGAGCGGTGCACGTTGGCCATTATTGGAAATAGTTTGGAACATTTGTGCTGTTTCTAATGGTGTTAACTCTAGAGCACCTAATAAGCGAGAAGGCAAATTAGGGATACGATCTTCAGGTACCCCCAATGCTTGTAAACTCGTTTTAGTTGCGTCTAAACCTAATGACATACCTAAGTTAACTGTAGGTACGTTAAGTGAAAGAGCTAATGCATCAATTAACATCACTTTATCGCGAAATTTCCGATCAAAATTCTTCGGTTGCCAATAACCGCCGTTATCAAGTTTGATTGATAATGGGTTGTCATTTAACCAAGTATTAAGCTGATAACGTTCTGGCTGACCTAATGCAGTTAAGTAGGTTGACGGTTTTGCCAGTGAACCAATTGCTCGTCTAGTTAACCACGCTCTGTTATAACCAGGGTAACGTGGCTCAGCGCTACCAATAATAGAACGGATTTCACCTGTCTCACGGCTAACAATAACCATTGCTGTTTGTAATTCTTTATTAGTCGATTTACGTAATGTTTCTATTTCATCCGTAACCGATTGTTCTGCTGCAGCCTGAGCAACTGGATCGAATGTGGTGAAAATTTTCATTCCTGACAGGTGGTCTGCTTTGTCACCCAACTGTTTTCTAAGCTCACTACGGACAACTTGCATAAATGCTGGTTGCGGTGATATCACTCCACCTTTTGGTAAAACTGAAAGTGGGCGTTGGCTAAGTAAATTATATAATTCCTCATCAATAATTCCTTGTTGCTCAGCAAGTTTTAATACAACATTACGACGTTCAATTACTTGTTGCGGTTGAGTCCAAGGATTATAGTACGAAGCACCTTTTACCATACCTACTAATACAGCTTGCTGATCTAATGTCAATTCATTAACTGGGCGACCAAAATAGTACAGGCTTGCTAATGGGAAACCATGAATTTCTTCACTACCAGCTTGACCTAAATAGACTTCATTTAAGTAAAGTTCTAAGATACGCTCTTTACTATATCGAGCATCTAAAATGATAGCCATATAGGCTTCACGTATTTTACGACTGATACTTCTCTCATTAGTTAAAAAGAGGTTTTTAACCGTTTGTTGTGTTAGTGTGCTTCCACCTTCAGTTCGGCCTGTTGTTAAATTAACATATATGGCTCGACCAATAGAATATAAACTTACACCATGGTGGTCATAAAAACGTTTATCTTCAGTTGCAACTAAGGTTTTTATTAACGAGTCAGAAAATTCTCTTAAAGGCACAAAAAGCCGTTGTTCACCATTTGGGGAATGCATCATCGTTATTAATTTAGGATCAATCTTAAGTAAGCCAAAATCACGACCTGTGTCTAAATTAGATATGCGATCTATCCTGTTTTCATAGAAAGTAATTTTGACACGAAAAGCTTTTTCTTCACCATCAGGAAATGTAAATGGACGACGGTAAATTTCAACAGCACCATTTTGAACAATAAATTCACCTGGTCGAGTTGCTTTACTATCTTGCTGACGATATTGTGCACCTTTTAGCAAAGTAACAACATCGCTAAGACTATAATCACTATCTGGTTCAAGGTCGACTATCTGTCCATAAACAGCCGCAGGTAATTCCCAAACATTACCATCTATACGTTCTTTAATTTGTTGATCTAAATAAATCCCATAAACGACAGTTACAGCAACAAAGATAAGACATAATTTGAAAAGCAACGACCAAAGTCGACGCCACAATGATTTCTTATTTTTTTTTGAAGCTTTTTTAGTCGATTTCTTTTTAGTTGGTCTGTTCAAACTGCACCCAATATTAAGATTAAATAAAATTAACTTATAATAACATAACTTTTTAATGAAGCATTGAGCTTCTTATCAATAAGATATTTTAGTTTAAATAATATAGTTGAATATATAAAATCAATTAAAAACTAAGTTGTGGCTGAATATTTTTAACTTTTTCTATAAATGCTTTTTTAGACTTACCGGTTAAACCTTCATTAATCGGTAAACTTGCTGTTAATGGATTAACAGGTTTATTATTGATATGTAATTCAAAATGCAAATGTGGTCCAGTAGAACGCCCTGTATTACCAGATAAACCAATTTTGTCACCCAGTTTAACTTGTTGGCCTGGTTTCACTAAAATTTTGTCTAAATGCATGTATGCCGTCATATATTGCCTACCATGGCGTATAGCGACATAGTTACCTGCTGAGCCACTGTATTTCGCAATAACAACTTCTCCATTTCCTACAGATAATACTGGCGTTCCTCTAGATACTGCAAAATCAACACCATTATGTGGTGTAACAACTCCTGTAACTGGATGTAACCGACGCGGATTAAAACCTGATGATACGCGAGCTTTTTTAGCTAAAGGATATCGGAAAAAACTTTGAGATAAACTACCTGCATTAATATCATAGTATTTACCATCATCAGCTAGAATCGCATAATAATCTTTAGACCCATTTTTAATGCGAACACCAAGTAATTTACTATTTGATAAACGATTTCCATGCATTTCACGAGATAAGTATACCACGAATTTATCGCCTACTTTTAAACGTCGAAAATCCAAACGCCACTGCAATGCACGTGTAATAATTCCAATCTCATTACTCGTTAAACCAGCTTTACGCGCATCAGCTACAAAACTGGATTTCAGCTCACCTTTAATAACATTATTTTGTGAGACACCTTCTACTGTTTCAGTACTTTCTATAAATTGATTGCCTGACTTTTCAAAAATTCGAACATTATTAGTTGATATTGTCCAGTTAAAAGTGAGCAAATTGTGATTATCATCGGTCGTCCAACTAACCTGCTGTCCAATTCTCAAATTGGCTAGTTGTTTATACTTACCTGTTAACTGTGCAATATCATTTTTATTTACATTATAACGATTCAAAATATCGTGTAATGTATCACCACGTGATATGGTATATTGCACTGTGTTATCTTTTTCTTCAGCAAGATCATCTAATTCATCTTTAGCTATATCATCTTCAGGAACATCAGACGACTCTGTAACATTGTCAGTTTTAGATTTATCACTAAGCATATCAATTCGCCCATCGCCAATAACAACTGAAGACGAAGGCGTATCTGTAACTGTAGTTTGAGCTTGAGAATTTAGAGGGACGTACACTGTGCGATCTAAATTTAAAGGTCGCCACAATATAGTTACAAAAATAACAACAACAAGGGCTCCTAATATTGAAAAATAGGGAATTTTGAATTTATTTTTTGCAATATTAGGGGATTTAATCTGCTGTGCCAAAATTAACCTTAACTATCTTATAATCTAAACTATTTTTTATCTAAACAATCCAACAGCTCCTGAGTTAATGTTAATAAAAAGTGTGAATAGGCACCTTTTTCGACAATGATACCTGTCCCTAATGGATTTAATTCACCAATTTTAACATTTGTACCATTTACTAACTTCTTTATAACTGCAGGGCTAAACTGTGGCTCTCTAAAAACACAGACTGCTTGATGTTCCGCTAGCTTTTTTTGAATTGCATAGACAGTTTGAACGCCAGGCTGTACTGCTGGGTTTATGGTAAAACTTCCTAGATTTTTTAATCCGAACTGTGATTCAAAGTACCCATATGCATCATGAAACACAAAATACCCTCTATTTTGTACGCTAATTAGTTTTTTTGCAATGTTTTGTTCTGTTTCTGATAGATTTGTAATGAATTCGTTCAGATTTGCATCAAGCAACTGCACTTTATTAGGATACAGTTCTATAAGCTTATCATGGATTGATTTTGCAATAATTTTAGCAATTTTTGGCGAAAGCCATATATGTTCATCATATTCACCATGATGATGGTCATTATCATCATGAGGTATTTCTTCATCGTGATGATTGGTTCTAAGCAAACTCTTAATTTCGGGAACATCCATTAATTCTATCTGCTTGTGTTCATCAACATTTTTTAAAACAGTTGGCATAAAAACTTCCATATCTTCACCAATCCAAATTATTAAATCAGCATTCTTAATTTTAGCCAAATCGGAGGGTTTCAATGAATAAGTATGAGGAGATGCGCCATCCGGCAATAGTATATCTGTATTTGTTACACCTGATGTAATTGCTTCAGTAATAAAACCTATCGGCCTTACTGAGGAAATTACATTGGCATTAACATTATTTGTTAATCCAATAACGATTAGCGTAAGTTGTGTTAGAAAACGTAGAACTTGTCTGATGTTTTTAGTTAAATTTTTCACTTTGTCATCCAATATTTATAAAATATGATGGAATAAAACTACATTATTGTTATAATATAACATAACATATTGATCGGCAAGGACTATCGATATCATGACACAATTAATGGCTCTAAATAATATTTCGGTTAAAATAAATCAACAAAAAATATTATATGATGTTTCATTGACGATTAACTTAAGCCAAATTATTACGATTCTAGGTCCAAATGGTGCAGGAAAATCAACACTCGTCAAAGTTATTTTAGGATTAATTTCACCTACAACAGGCACCATTGAACGTGCTTCTGATTTGACTATCGGTTATGTCCCTCAATCAATAAACTTGAATCCAACTTTACCTATAACCGTCAAACGGTTTATGCAGCTAAATAAACAATTAAGTTATGATGATATCATCCAAACATTATCTTTAGTAAAAGCTCAATACCTGATTGATCGATCTATGCATCAATTATCAGGCGGGGAGTTACAGCGAGTACTACTTGCTCAAGCATTAGCAAAACGCCCAAAACTACTTATTTTAGATGAGCCTACACAAGGTGTAGATGTAAATGGACAAGTGCTATTGTATGATTTAATTATTAATGCTAAAACGAAGTTTAGTTGTGGTGTTGTAATGGTTTCACATGATTTACATTTAGTTATGGCAAAAACAGATGAAGTAATTTGTTTAAACCATCATATCTGTTGTTCAGGAACACCAGCTAGTGTCTCAAACGATCCAGAATTTGTTTCTTTATTTGGACCTCACGGCGCATCACAAATCGCTTTATATAAGCACCATCACAATAATGATTGTTGCCAGCATCACAATGATCATAATCGAAAAATTATATTACCTGATTCAAGAGGAACAAAATAATGATTGAGTTACTCTTACCCTCTTTACTTGCAGGTTTATGCTTATCGTGTTTAACTGGTCCATTGGGTACATTTGTTGTTTGGCGAAGAATGTCTTATTTCGGAGATACGTTATCCCATGCAGCATTATTAGGGGTTGCTTTTGGCTTCCTTTTTGATATCAATCTATTCTATGCCATCGTTTTAGTGACACTGATATTAGCTATCGGGCTGTTATGGTTAGAATCTCAAAAACAACTACCTGTTGATACATTACTGGGTATTTTAGCTCATAGCGCTCTTTCACTTGGTTTAGTTGTGATAAGTTTAATGAATAGTATACGCATTGATTTGATGGGTTATCTATTTGGTGATCTTTTATCTATAACAATGTTTGATGTTTATCAGATTTTAATTTGTGTATTAATAATTGGAATTCTGTTGATATGGCGTTGGAATCAATTTTTATTTATCACTGTTAGTGAGGAACTAGCATTTAGCCATGGCATTAATGTACCACTAACAAAATTTATGCTTACAATACTTTTAGCATTAACAATTGGTATTGCTATGAAATTTGTTGGAGCTTTAATTATTACTGCACTATTAATCATTCCTGCTGCTACAGCAAAATATTATGCTAAAAACCCAGAATCAATGGCATTTTTTGCAATATTAATTGGGATGCTATCTATTTTGGGTGGAATTCTGTTTTCATTAATTTATGATACTCCAACAGGTCCTTCTGTTGTATTAAGTAATACTTGTTTATTTTTTATATCATTATTTATTTCTAAATTCTTTTTAAGAACTAAAAATTAAAATATCAGTAAAATTAGAAAATTTATTGCGAGGGAACACGCATTTTTAGTTATCTGTTTGTTCACATTATTTAATTACTAATAAAGTGCTAAAAATCAGAAACTAATGAAGACAAAACTATGTCTCTCGCAATTATTTATACAAGAGCCTCTATTGGAATACAAGCACCTCAAATTAATGTTGAAGTACATATTAGTAATGGATTACCAGGTTTTGTTCTGGTTGGTCTTCCAGAAGCAACGGTTAAAGAATCTAAAGACCGAGTTAGAAGCGCTATTATTAATAGTGGCTTTACATTTCCAGCAAAAAAGATAACTGTTAATTTATCTCCAGCAGATCTTCCTAAAGAAGGTAGTCGCTTTGATTTGCCTATAGCTATCGCTATTCTTGCAGCAACCGAACAAATACCTAACGATAATCTAGCTAAATATGAATTTTTAGGTGAATTAGCCTTATCTGGGGAGATTAAAGCAGTAAAAGGTGCTATTCCTGCTGCTATATCATCTAAAAAAAATAATCGTACATTGATTATTTCTAGAGAAAATCAATCTGAAATATCATTAATCCATCATAATAATACGTTAATTACCCATAATTTATTAGAACTATGCCAATATCTATACAATGAAATTAATTTACCTACTGTTGAATACAGAGAATACAAAGATGATGATGAGCAAATAATTAACCTACAAGATATAATTGGTCAAGAACATGCTAAAAGAGCCTTAGAAATTGCCGCTGCAGGTGGACATAATCTATTGTTAATTGGTCCACCAGGGACCGGTAAAACTATGCTAGCCACTCGGTTAACTTCATTATTACCATCATTATCAGATGATGAAGCACTTGAAAGTGCAGCAATCACCAGTCTTGTTAGCGCTAATGGTTCGATTCAAAATTGGCGTAAAAGGCCATTTAGAGCCCCGCATCATAGTGCATCAGCAGCAGCTTTAGTTGGTGGCGGCTCAATTCCTAAACCAGGAGAAATTTCATTAGCCCATAATGGAGTGTTATTTTTAGATGAATTACCAGAATTTAACCGTAAAGTATTAGATGCCTTAAGAGAACCCATTGAGTCAGGAGAAATAGTTATATCTAGGGCAAATGCAAAAATAAAATTTCCAGCAAAGTTTCAACTCATTGCCGCCATGAACCCTAGCCCTACGGGTCATTATCATGGAACCCATAATAGGACAACACCACAACAAATTATACGTTACTTAAATCGACTTTCTGGTCCATTTTTAGATCGTTTTGATATATCAATTGAAGTACCATTACTACCTAAAGGTACACTAAGTCAAAAAGTTAGTGTAACTGAACCAACTGATAAAGTGAAAAAAAGAGTTATGGATGCTAGAAAAATTCAAATGATAAGAAATAAAAAGTTAAATAGTCAATTATCACCAAAAGAAATTCAAATTCATTGTTTGTTAACTGATGAAGATAATGAGTACTTAGAACAGGCTTTAATTAAATTAGGGCTTTCTGCTCGAGCTTGGCATAGAATATTAAAAGTATCTCGGACTATCGCCGACTTAGATTGTTCAAAGAACATAGAACGAAAACATATTTCAGAAGCACTGAGTTATCGTTCTATGGATAGATTATTAATTCAGATGCACAAAAATATTGGCTAATAAATTAATCATCACTATCGACAAAGTCATCACTCACGTCAACTTGAGGTTTTCCACCTGATAACGTGTGAAAACGTTTTGGTTTGTTAATTTTAGAAAGGTACTTTATCCATGTTTTTTCATAATCTGTAACTGGTTCCTTTTTCCCTTTACAAACTGCAACAAAAGATTTCTCTTCTGATGTAGTTGGCTTTTTAGTTTCTGCATCGAGATCTCTAAAAGCACAACCATATTTTTCTAAGATCTGTGCTTCTTTGATAGTAAAATCGCCATGACGAGAAAATCCTCTTGGATAATTCTTATTATCAAAAAAACGTTGTTGACTTACAAAACTTTCAGCCATGTTATATCCTCTAGATTATAAAAGTTGTTGGGCGGGAATTATAATTGACAAAGTTAATCTGTAAACAAAATTTTTTTATTTATATAAATAAAATTGAATAAATGACTAAAATTAGAACAAATCTATTATTTTTATGGCAGGGGCGGAGAGTCTCGAACTCCCAACACCCGGTTTTGGAGACCGGTGCTCTACCAATTGAACTACGCCCCTAGATAAGGTGGCGGAACGGACGGGGCTCGAACCCGCGACCCCCTGCGTGACAGGCAGGTATTCTAACCAACTGAACTACCGCTCCACCGTATTTTTTGGTGTGTTTATAAATTAAAAGTCTGGCGGCACCCTACTCTCACATGGGTAATACCCACACTACCATCGGCACTACGGCGTTTCACTTCTGAGTTCGGCATGGGGTCAGGTGGGACCACCGCGCTATTACCGCCAGACATATTCTGTCTTCTCTTTCTTTCAACTGATGATGATTATCACATATCTTCACCAATCGCTCAATCCGGAACAAACTGTTTTATTAATCTTTAACCATCTTTCGATGATTTCTTACTCTCAACTTCGCGTAACCCAAAACAACTCCGAGTTGTAAGGTTAAGACTCTCGGTTCATTAGTATCAGTTAGCTCAATGTATCACTACACTTACACACCTGACCTATCTACGTCTTAGTCTCAAACGGACCTTACTGAATCTCTTCAGGGAAAACTCATCTCGAGGCTAGTTTCGTGCTTAGATGCTTTCAGCACTTATCTATTCCGCACGTAGCTACCGGGCAATGCAATTGGCATCACAACCCGAACACCAGCGGTGCGTTCACTTCGGTCCTCTCGTACTAGAAGCAAACCCTCTCAATTTTCCTACGCCCATGGCAGATAGGGACCGAACTGTCTCACGACGTTCTAAACCCAGCTCGCGTACCACTTTAAACGGCGAACAGCCGTACCCTTGGGACCTACTTCAGCCCCAGGATGTGATGAGCCGACATCGAGGTGCCAAACACCGCCGTCGATATGAACTCTTGGGCGGTATCAGCCTGTTATCCCCGGAGTACCTTTTATCCGTTGAGCGATGGCCCTTCCATTCAGAACCACCGGATCACTATGACCTACTTTCGTACCTGCTCGAGCCGTCACTCTCGCAGTCAAGCTAGCTTTTGCCATTGCACTAACCTCCTGATGTCCGACCAGGATTAGCTAACCTTCGTGCTCCTCCGTTACTCTTTGGGAGGAGACCGCCCCAGTCAAACTACCCACCAGACAGTGTCCCTTACCTCGATTCAGAAGTATAGGTTAGAACATCAAACATTAAAGGGTGGTATTTCAAGGATGACTCCATGCATACTGGCGTACACACTTCATAGTCTCCCACCTATCCTACACATTAAGGCTCAATGTTCACTGTCAAGCTATAGTAAAGGTTCACGGGGTCTTTCCGTCTTGCCACGGGTACACCGCATCTTCACGGCAATTTCAATTTCACTGAGTCTCGGGTGGAGACAGCCTGGCCATCATTACGCCATTCGTGCAGGTCGGAACTTACCCGACAAGGAATTTCGCTACCTTAGGACCGTTATAGTTACGGCCGCCGTTTACTGGGGCTTCGATCAAGAGCTTCTGCTTACGCATAACCCCATCAATTAACCTTCCAGCACCGGGCAGGCGTCACACCGTATACGTCCACTTTCGTGTTTGCACAGTGCTGTGTTTTTATTAAACAGTTGCAGCCAGCTGGTATCTTCGACTGATTTCACCTCCATCCGCGTGGGACTTCAATTAACATCAGCGTGCCTTCTCCCGAAGTTACGGCACCATTTTGCCTAGTTCCTTCACCCGAGTTCTCTCAAGCGCCTGAGTATTCTCTACCTGACCACCTGTGTCGGTTTCGGGTACGATTAACTATAACCTGAAGCTTAGAGGATTTTCCTGGAAGCAGGGCATCAATTACTTCACTACCTTAGTAGCTCGTCATCACGCCTCAGGGTCTCAGTGACCGGATTTGCCTAATCACACCCCTACACGCTTAACCCACCATCCAATAGGTGGTAAACCTAGCCTTCTTCGTCCCCCCATCGCAGTTATAGCCAGTACGGGAATATTAACCCGTTTCCCATCAGATACGCCCTTCGGCCTCTCCTTAGGGGTCGACTCACCCTGCCCCGATTAACGTTGGACAGGAACCCTTGGTCTTCCGGCGAGCGGGCTTTTCACCCGCTTTATCGTTACTTATGTCAGCATTCGCACTTCTGATACCTCCAGCATGCCTCACAACACACCTTCTACGGCTTACAGAACGCTCCCCTACCCAATACACTTACGTGCACTGCCGCAGCTTCGGTGCATAGTTTTAGCCCCGTTACATCTTCCGCGCAGGCCGACTCGACTAGTGAGCTATTACGCTTTCTTTAAATGATGGCTGCTTCTAAGCCAACATCCTAGCTGTCTAAGCCTTCCCACTTCGTTTCCCACTTAACTATGACTTTGGGACCTTAGCTGGCGGTCTGGGTTGTTTCCCTCTTCACGACGAACGTTAGCACCCGCCGTGTGTCTCCCATGATTGAACTTGTCAGTATTCGGAGTTTGCATCGGGTTGGTAAGCCGGGATGGCCCCCTAGCCGAAACAGTGCTCTACCCCCAACAGTTATACATGAGGCGCTACCTAAATAGCTTTCGGGGAGAACCAGCTATCTCCCGGTTTGATTGGCCTTTCACCCCCAGCCACAGGTCATCCGCTAATTTTTCAACATTAGTCGGTTCGGTCCTCCAGTTAGTGTTAACCAACCTTCAACCTGCCCATGGCTAGATCACCGGGTTTCGGGTCTATACCCTGCAACTTAACGCACAGTTAATACTCGGTTTCCCTTCGGCTCCCCTATTCGGTTAACCTTGCTACAGAATATAAGTCGCTGACCCATTATACAAAAGGTACGCAGTCACTATTACCCAACGGTAACAGCTCCCACTGATTGTACGTACACGGTTTCAGGGTCTATTTCACTCCCCTCCCGGGGTTCTTTTCGCCTTTCCCTCACGGTACTGGTTCACTATCGGTCAATCAGGAGTATTTAGCCTTGGAGGATGGTCCCCCCATCTTCAGACAGGATATCACGTGTCCCGCCCTACTCTATAAGCTTCCACATAATGCATTTTCATGTACGGGACTTTCACCCTCTATCGTGCGACTTTCCAGACGCTTCCACTAATACATTATGCTACCCGCTTGGGCTACTCCCATTTCGCTCGCCGCTACTTTGGGAATCTCGGTTGATTTCTTTTCCTCGGGGTACTTAGATGTTTCAGTTCTCCCGGTTCGCCTCATCTGACTATGTATTCATCAGATGATAGTGCAGTCGCCTGCACTGGGTTTCCCCATTCGGACATCAACGGTTATAGCGCCTTTTATCGGCTCACCGTCGCTTTTCGCAGATTAACACGTCCTTCATCGCCTCTGATTGCCTAGGCATCCACCGTGTACGCTTAATTTCTTAACCTTACAACTCACAGTTGTCTTGGTTTTAATTACGCTTTTTTCTCTTTTCTACTTCATTACATTCATATTTTCATACAAATGCCTTCCGTAAAAACGAGAACTCGTTTCTTTCAGCTTGTTCCTAATTGTTAAAGAGCTTTATCTTTCTATTCATTCGAATATTAAATAAATACAAAAATAATTTTATGATTTTTAAAAGAGGTATCTTTAATGGTGGAGCTAAGCGGGATCGAACCGCTGGCCTCCTGCGTGCAAGGCAGGCGCTCTCCCAGCTGAGCTATAGCCCCATTGTTTCACTTCATCAACTAATCAAGCCATCAGCTTAATTGTCGAATTGGTGGGTCTGAGTGGACTTGAACCACCGACCTCACCCTTATCAGGGGTGCGCTCTAACCACCTGAGCTACAGACCCAATAAAGTGACTCTTTCTAAACAAACAATCTGTGTGAACACTTACGAGCTCTTCGTAAGGAGGTGATCCAACCGCAGGTTCCCCTACGGTTACCTTGTTACGACTTCACCCCAGTCATGAATCACACCGTGGTAAACGCCCTCCCGAAGGTTAAGCTATCTACTTCTGGTGCAACCCACTCCCATGGTGTGACGGGCGGTGTGTACAAGGCCCGGGAACGTATTCACCGTGACATTCTGATTCACGATTACTAGCGATTCCGACTTCATGGAGTCGAGTTGCAGACTCCAATCCGGACTTAGACGTACTTTCTGAGGTCCGCTTGCTCTCGCGAGGTCGCCTCCCTTTGTATACGCCATTGTAGCACGTGTGTAGCCCTGGTCGTAAGGGCCATGATGACTTGACGTCGTCCCCACCTTCCTCCGCTTTATCAACGGCAGTCTCCTTTGAGTTCCCGACCGAATCGCTGGCAACAAAGGATAAGGGTTGCGCTCGTTGCGGGACTTAACCCAACATTTCACAACACGAGCTGACGACAGCCATGCAGCACCTGTCTCACAGTTCCCGAAGGCACTCTCGCATCTCTGCAAGATTCTGTGGATGTCAAGACCAGGTAAGGTTCTTCGCGTTGCATCGAATTAAACCACATGCTCCACCGCTTGTGCGGGCCCCCGTCAATTCATTTGAGTTTTAACCTTGCGGCCGTACTCCCCAGGCGGTCGATTTATCGCGTTAGCTTCGGAGCCCATCACTCTAGGCAACAAACTCCAAATCGACATCGTTTACAGCGTGGACTACCAGGGTATCTAATCCTGTTTGCTCCCCACGCTTTCGCATCTCAGCGTCAGTATCTGTCCAGAAGGCCGCCTTCGCCACCGGTATTCCTCCACATCTCTACGCATTTCACCGCTACACGTGGAATTCTACCTTCCTCTACAATACTCTAGTTAACCAGTTTTAAGTGCAATTCCTAGGTTGAGCCCAGGGCTTTCACACCTAACTTAATTATCCGCCTACATGCCCTTTACGCCCAGTCATTCCGATTAACGCTCGCACCCTCCGTATTACCGCGGCTGCTGGCACGGAGTTAGCCGGTGCTTCTTCTGTAATTAACGTCAATTGATGCACCTATTAGATACATCACCTTCCTCATTACCGAAAGTACTTTACAACCCGAAGGCCTTCTTCATACACGCGGCATGGCTGCATCAGGGTTTCCCCCATTGTGCAATATTCCCCACTGCTGCCTCCCGTAGGAGTCTGGACCGTGTCTCAGTTCCAGTGTGGCTGGTCATCCTCTCAGACCAGCTAGAGATCGTCGCCTTGGTAAGCCTTTACCTTACCAACTAGCTAATCCCATATGGGTTCATCAAATGGCGCATGGCCCGAAGGTCCCATGCTTTGGTCTCTCAACGTTATGCGGTATTAGCAGTCGTTTCCAACTGTTGTCCCCCTCCATTCGGCAGATCCCCATACTTTACTCACCCGTCCGCCACTCGTCATCAAGTGCAAGCACTCATGTTACCGTTCGACTTGCATGTGTTAAGCCTGCCGCCAGCGTTCAATCTGAGCCATGATCAAACTCTTCAATTTAAAGTTTGATGCTCAATAACTGTCTCTGACATATTCAAATGAATCTTCAGTGTCACTTATCAAGACTTAATTTTTGAGTCCGTAGACTTTTAATTTTTCGTCTCGTAAGTGCCCACACAGATTGTCTGTTTCTTCTTTTTAAAGAGCTGACAGCTTTAAGTTAACTTCACAATTTCTTGCTTCAGTTTGCTGTCTCAAGGGCTGCGTATACTACGCTACACCTTTTTATTCGTCAAGATCTTTTTTCAAAATTTTTGATCGTGTTCACCAACTTCATTATCGTCTGCTTTCGCTGACGCCGTGTCAGTGGATGCGCATTATAGGCACTTCTTTTTTTTTGGCAAGTGAAAAATCACACTTAGAATTCCGTTTGTTTTTTATTTGTTCAGCAGCAATATTGATATACTCTAGATAAAGCAAAATTTGTTACTATAAAAATTCGAAAAATCAAAATGTTGCTTCAAGATACATATTGTTATATGTTTTGAACCATAAAAACACATAATTTCTATCAAGTATTCGTTTAACTATCATAAATATTAACGATTACCACCAATCAAATATTTTGCTTTATCTTTGAATACTAATTTAATGGTATACGCAACAAGAACACTTATAGTTAATGTACATATTAAAAAGCTAATAGCACCAAGTGATGCTAATTCACCATTATCTGTTTTGATAATGTATCCAAAAGGTGAGTTCAGTAACTGTGCTTCTAAAAGGATTACGATAATTTCATGAACAAAATAGATGGGAAAACTAACATTTGCCATAAAAGAAAAAAACTTAAATGTTTTACTTTCATTATTTTTATGGTTCAAGCTATCCAAAAAATAAAGTGCTAAAATAAATAAAATAATCTTTTGTAATGTATCGTAATAAAGTTTTTCAACACAAAGATGATCAACATAGCGATAAGCAAATGGAATAAAAAAGCATAAACAAAAAAAGAAAATCACCAAAACTAAATTATCTTTAACTAGTTTCATAATTTTTTCATAATTTTGCTTTATCATCATTCCCGTCAAATAAACAGGTCCATAATGCAATAAATTTAGCAATGGCTGAGTATAATCAGGCTTCGTGAACATAACTACCCAGAACATCGAAACTAACCCTACGATAATCAAACTTTTTTTTGACCATTTATATAATAAAGGGCTAATTGCGAAAATGATGATAATCATCGGCATAAACCATAATGGCAAAAGCTGGGTTCCGGTCAACATCATTTTAATGATTGAAGTACTCGAACTTGGTTCCGTTAGCGAAAATATAGGTAAACTGGATAGATATTGGTAATGAAAATATAGGAAACAAAATATCGATACAGAAATATATGGGCAAACTACTGTTTTAAACTTAGATAAATAATACGCTTTTACATTATATTTATAAGTTAAATGTTGAAATAAAAACCCCGCAATTAATACAAAAAATGTTGTGAAATTAAAAGCAAATAAATTTAAAAAAGAAAATAAATAACTATTAGCAATTAAATGGCTATTTTTAAATACACCTAAACAATGGCTAAAAACAATCATAATGATGGCTACGCCACGCAATACATGAATAGAATGAATTTTTTGGGGTTTGACTATTGTCATTTCAGTTATCAAAACATAACAAAGAAAATTTGCTATACATTAGCACAAAATTTCAAGATAAAAACTAGTATTATTTTAGAAAATGCACAAAATATTTCTTGACAAATTTCTGAAAAAATTACAAATATTTATCAAATATAAACACAATTAGTTGTCTAGCTTACTCGCAGCAAAAGAACATAAAGGTATGATTTCACGTTTTTCTTGCTTTAATGTTTTTATCACAAGCTCAAGTAACTTATCTGCTATTCCTTGTCCACGATAATTAGGATCTGTATAGGTATGATTGATGGTTGCTTTATCTTGCCCAATTCGAGTAAACGTCATTTCTGCTATTTCTTGATTATTGTCATTACATACATAGAAACGATCGTTATCTTGCTTATATTGTAATGTCATAAAATTCCTCAATTAGTATGATTTTCATCGAAATTAATTAAATAAGAAAAGAAAAATTTGTTGGAATTTATAAAAAAAATAGTTTTAAACTTATAAAGTGAATAATTGATAAACCAAAATCAAACTATAGTATATCAATTATCCACATCTTATTAGATTATCAATGGAGCAATATTTAGAATAAACGTTTCGCTGTATTGTAAAGATCCATATCAAATGGTCTTTTCATATTATTGATAGCATCAATGATATCATGATGAACCAATTTACCATTTTGAATTCCGACACAACGTCCAGCATGACCATCAATGAGTAATTCAACCGCATAAGCCCCCATACGTGAACCTAAAATTCGATCATAAGGTACAGGTGAACCACCTCGTTGTACATGGCCTAGGATAGTTGCTCGCGTTTCATGATGTACTGCTGCTTCAATATCTTTTGCTAATTGGTTTACATCACACATATGTTCAGTAACAGTGACAATTGCATGTTTTTTACCTTTAGCAAAACCTAATTTTATCTCTTCAATTAAGTCTTCTTTAGTATAAGAAACTTCAGGAATGATCATAAATTCACAACCACCAGCTACTGATGCACTTAATGTCAAATCACCACAATCTCGCCCCATAACCTCAATTACAGAAATTCGGTGATGTGAAGAACACGTGTCTCTTAATCTATCTATAGATTCAACAACTGTACTTAATGCAGTAAAATAACCAATCGTGTAATCAGTTCCTCGGATATCATTATCAATGGTGCCAGGTAAACCAATACATGGAAAACCTTCTTCAGTTAATCGCATCGCACCCATATATGAACCATCACCACCGATAACCACTAAAGCATCAATTTGATGTTTCTTTAAATTAGCAATCCCTTTTTTTCTAATTTCTTGATCTTTAAATTCAGGAAATCGAGCTGATCCTAAAAATGTTCCACCTCGGGTAATAATATCTGAAACACTAGAACGATCTAACTTGACAATGCGATCTTCACAAAGCCCCAAGTAACCATCATAGATACCGAAAACCTCTAAGCCTTCAGTTAACGCAGTTCTCACAACTCCACGAATAGCTGCATTCATCCCTGGTGCATCACCACCACTGGTTAAAATACCTATTTTTTTTATCATAAAAAATAACTCCAATTTATAAACCTTTGGCTATTATAAAGTCATAATAATTAACTAACAATATAAAGTTTAGAAGCTATTTTGAATAGTTTTTCAGCTGATTTGTTTCAAGAGGAACAACAGAAATCGGATCTTGATGGATAATCACTGTTGCTGGAGCAAATTCTCTAGAGATATGTTTTTCGATTGCATCAGCAACTGCATGGGCTCTTATTAATGGCATATCATCATCTAATTCAAGATGTAGTTGTATAAACTTCACCGGACCTGCTTGCCTAGTTCTCAAATCATGAAAACCACGCACATTTGAATAAGAAGAGACAATTTCACTAATTCTTTGGTTATCACTTTCAGGTAAAGCCTTATCTAATAAGTCTTGAATTGCACTATAGGCTATTTTACAAGCATTATAAAAAATATATAACGCAATAAAGAATGCAAAACAAGCATCAGCATACGTAATACCATACCAGCTTAAAAATAGTGCAATAATAACTGCAATATTCATAAACAAATCTGATGAGTAATGCAACATATCTGCTTGAATCGCTTTACTATTTGTCTGTTTTATCACATGCTTTTGATATAAAACTAATGTGGCAGTCACAACAACCGAAATCATAGATACGATAATACCGAATAAAGGGAACTCTATTGCAGTTGGATGAATAATAGATTTAATACTTGATAATAATAAAATGGTCGCCGAACCAATAATAAAAGCACTTTGTGCTAATGCGGCTAACGATTCAGCTTTTCCATGACCAAAAGTATGATCATCATCAGCAGGTTTTAATGCATAACGGACTAAGAAAAAGTTAAGCCCAGATGCAAGCAAATCAATACTTGAATCCAACAGTGATGCAAATAAACTCATTGAGCCAGTGAACCAGCACGTAATTAACTTAATAATGATAAGGAAAATAGAAATTAAAACTGCACTCAATGTCGCCTTTTTAATTAATTTTTCATACAAATGTGATTTTGACATTTGTTACCTATTTATTGGTAGGATTCTATCCCTTGTGGAAGCACCAATTGCGCAGCTACTTCGGCTGCAATCTTTTTGTCTAATAAAACTTCAATAATTTTCAAAGCAAAATCAATTGAAGTTGCAGGGCCTTGACTAGTAATAACTCTATTTTGAACATCAAAATAAACTCGATCCGATTTCCAATTTTTTATAGCATCTTTGGTTGATGGATAACCCGTCATATATGCATTAGGGAATAAATTATGATGTTGAAAAACCATCGCTGGAGTTGCACAAATAGCTGCAATAACAACCCCGGCTTGATGAGCTTGCTTTAATTTTTCAATTAATTGTTGAGAGTCTCGAAAGTTTTCAGCTCCAACTAATCCACCAGGTAAAATAATCGCATCAAAATGAATATCGCTAACTTCAGAAAACGTTTTTTGAGTTAGGATAGTGACACCGCGAGAACATTGAACTATTTTATCTTCAGTAATACTTGCATAGGTAACTTTAATTCCAGCACGTGTTAACAGATCAATTGTTGTCACGGCTTCAGTTTCCTCACAGCCATTTGATAAAAAAACTAATGCTTGCTTTGTCATATTACACCCCTTCCTATCAACTGACTGTCTTTACAAAATGTTAAAAATAAAACTATTTAACACGTTCAATGTTAGCGCCTAATTTTCTCAGCTTATTTTCAATATTATCATAACCACGATCGATATGGTAAATACGATCAACAATTGTTGAACCTTCAGCTATACATCCAGCCAAAACTAGACTCGCAGAAGCACGTAAATCAGTTGCCATTACTTGAGTTCCACTAAGTTTCTCAACGCCATGAGTAATCAGGGTATTACCTTCGATTTCGCCATGAGCTCCCATACGAATAAGTTCTGGTACATGCATAAAACGATTTTCAAAAATTGTTTCTTTGATAATTCCTGTGCCTTCTGCCACCATATTTAATAACGAAAATTGGGCTTGCATATCAGTTGGAAAACCTGGGTGAGGAGCAGTATGAATATTAACGGCTTTTGCTCGTTTACCTTGCATATCTAAACAAATCCAATCTTCGCCAGTTTCAATATTGGCTCCCGCTTCCTTCAATTTTGATAATACAGCATCAAGTAAGCTTGGATCAGTTTTACGACAAGTTATTTTGCCACGTGAAATAGCTGCAGCAACTAAAAATGTTCCAGTTTCAATACGATCAGAAACGACTGAGTGTACACCACCACCAAGACTAGCAACACCTTCAATTTCAATGCGCATAGTACCGGCACCAGTGATTTTAGCGCCTAACATATTTAAAAATTTTGCGGTATCAACTATTTCTGGCTCACACGCAGCATTTTCAATTATCGTTTTACCTTCAGCTAGAGTTGCTGCACACATAATAGTAACTGTCGCACCAACACTAACCTTATCCATTACAATATGAGCACCTTTTAAACGACCATCAACTGTAGCTTTAACATACCCCTCATCTAAAGTAATTGTCGCACCTAATTGTTGTAGTCCAGTAATATGTAGGTCTACTGGCCTTGCACCTATTGCACATCCACCTGGTAATGAAACTTGCCCTTGACCAAATCGAGCAACAAGAGGACCTAGAGCCCAAATTGAAGCTCGCATCGTTTTTACAAGTTCATAAGGCGCACAATAGTTATCAATCTGACCTGCATCAAGATGAATAGAACCATTCCGTTGATATTTCACGCCTAATTGCTCAAGAAGTTCCAGTGTAGTATCAATATCTTTTAACTTGGGAACATTTTGTAATTCAACTGGTTTTTCAGCCAAAATTGCAGCAAATAAAATAGGTAGCGCCGCATTTTTAGCGCCAGAAATGACAACTTCTCCATTTAAAGAAGTTGGGCCTGTAACGTGAAACTTTTCCATAGTTAACTCTTATTCATTTTAAATGGCGATTATTATAAAAGCTATTCACTAATAGATAAATGAATTTTATCAAAATATGGTGACTATATTTGTCATCACCAATCCATAACAAAATAATTTCAATTATTTATTATCAATAAATAATTTGTTATCCCATACAAAATCAGATAAATATTAAATAAAAAATTCTTAATTTTGTTTTTAAATCAACTAGTAAGAAGTATAAATAGGTTTCAAAAACCCCGTTCCTCAACTTTTTTTACTAAAATTGATTAATTTCCTTATTTTCCTATTCAC
Source organism: Gilliamella sp. ESL0443 (assembly GCF_019469165.1). Classification (NCBI taxonomy): domain Bacteria; kingdom Pseudomonadati; phylum Pseudomonadota; class Gammaproteobacteria; order Orbales; family Orbaceae; genus Gilliamella; species Gilliamella sp. ESL0443. The sequence goes on from NZ_CP048263.1 coordinate 1,956,789, forward strand.
TACAATTTTATCGAAGTATGGTAAAATAGATAATATTCAATCTTATAAATCAAACAATACAATAATATGGATTACGATATTGCTATCATTGGACTTGGACCTGCAGGTAGTACCTTCGCACGTCTACTTAACCCGTCTTTTAAAATTATTGCATTAGATAAAAAGCATCAAGCTGGTATTGAGGGTTTTCATAAACCTTGTGGTGGATTATTAGCAGATGACGCTCAAAAAGCATTTGTGCGACAAAAGTTAAATTTACCTACTGATATATTGACTGATCCACAAATTTTTAGCGTTAAAACGATCGATCTTCAATCCAAACTTATTCGTAATTATCAACGTAGTTATGTTAGTTTTGACCGACATAAATTTGACCTATGGTTAAAATCATTAATTCCCAACACTGTTAATGTTTTACATAACACACTATGTAAAGAAATCAGAAGAGTAATCGATGGATATCAAGTTACTTACATCGATGAAAATAAAATCGAACACAAAATTACGGCTAAATATGTAGTTGGTGCAGATGGCGCTAATTCGATTGTTAGACGAATGCGTTATCCTCATCATTCCATCAGACAATATGTTGCTATTCAACAATGGTTTACTGAAAAACATCAACGACCTTTTAATACATGTATTTTTGATAATCAATCAACAAATTGTTATGCGTGGAGTATTTCTAAAGATGGATATTTCATTTTTGGTGGTGCTTTCCCGAAAAAAACAGCGAATCAACACTTTGAATCGTTGAAAGAAAAGCTAACAAAGCAAGGGTTTATTTTTGGAGAACCGTTAAAAACTGAAAAATGTCTTGTGGTTTATCCAAATCGCTTCCAAGATTTTTATACAGGCAATGAAAATATCTTTTTAATCGGTGAAGCAGCAGGTTTCATAAGCGCAAGCTCATTAGAAGGTATTAGTTATGCGCTTGATAGCGCAGAGATTTTAAGCAAGATATTAAATAGTGGTATAGCAAAACCAAATAAGCGTTATTATCAAAAAACAATTCCATTACGCTTAAAGCTTTATAGCAAAATTATAAAGGCTAAAATACTGACTACACCGTTGTGGCGTAAATTAATTATGAAAAGTAAAATTCAACATATCAAAACAATTTAATTTATAAAAAATGAAATAATGAAATATAACAAGGAAAAGACATTATGTTTGATGTCAACGATCTAATTCGCTTTAATCATGAATGGTCAGAAAAGATAGCACAGGAAGATCCTGAATTCTTTAAACAGCTCGCGGTTGCGCAAAATCCTAAATTTTTGTGGATCGGTTGTTCCGATAGTCGCGTTCCAGCAGAAAAGCTTATCAAACTAAAACCGGGTGAAATGTTTGTTCATCGGAACGTTGGCAACCAAGTGATTCATACGGATCTAAATTGCCTTTCAGTTGTCCAATACGCAGTTGATGTACTTAAAATCGAAGATATTATTGTTTGTGGTCATTTAGATTGTGGTGGTATCCGTGCCGCAGTTGAAAATCCCGATTTGGGCCTTGTTAATAATTGGCTACTTCATATCCGTGATTTATGGTTTCGCAAAAGTTCTTTACTTGGTAAGTTTCCTGCTGATATTAGAATGGATATTTTATGTGAACTCAATGTAATTGAACAAATCTATAATTTAGGGCATTCGACCATTATTCAAGCAGCATGGCAACGTGGTCAAAAGGTTAATTTACATGGTTGGGTTTATGGGATCGATAATGGAAAAATTACAGATTTGCATATTACATCATCAAGTAGTGAAAATCTCGAAATCAACTATCGTGAAGCGATTTCTTATCTGTTAAATCTGCATAAATTACAATAAATTTATTTGAATCGATGGATAATTTGATTACTGCTACCTCGCCATAATAGTTTAGGATCAGCAAGATCTTGTACAAATTTTCCATCAATCAAGACATCAATATAAGCCACTACAGATTGCTGTTCATCGGTTAATTCATTAAGTTTATAACCTGTCCATAACCAAATATCTTTATTATCACATTCGGCTTTTACTCGTTTAACTAATTTCAAAATGGTTGGCACATTTTTAGGGTGTAAAGGATCACCACCAGAAAGTGATAATCCTTGACGTTTTATTTCGGTATCTTGTAAATCTTTAATGATTTGATCTTCAAGTGATTGTGTAAATGGCTTACCAGAGTTTACTCCCCATGTGCTTTTGTTATAGCAGCCAGGACATTGATGTACACAACCTGCTACAAAAAGTGTACAACGAGTCCCTTCGCCATTAACAACATCAACAGGATAATAACGATGATAATTCATAATAACAAAATTAATTTTTTAGCCTATTTGGCCATTATCCAAATGTTTAACTCGACGTTTTACTTCTTCTTGCTTACCGGCATTAAATGGACGAGCATCAGGACTTCCTAAATAACCACAAACACGGCGAGTAACAGAAACTTTTGACGAATCATGGTTACCACAACTAGGGCAAACAAATCCTTTGCTAGTACATGAAAACTCACCGGTATAACCGCATTCATAACATTCGTCAATCGGGGTATTAGTGCCATAATAAGGTACACGAGTGTAACTGTAATCCCAGACATCCTCTAATGCTTTAACATTATTAATCATGTTAGGATACTCGCCATAACAAATAAATCCGCCACTTGCTACTGCTGGGTAAGGTTTTTCAAACTCGATTTTTTCATATGGGTTAACCTTTTTCTCAACATCGAGGTGGAAACTATTCGTATAATAACCTTTATCTGTTACTCCAGGAATAATACCAAATTCAGCTGTATCTAAACGGCAGAATCGGTCACATAAATTTTCACTTGGTGTACTATATAAGCTAAATCCATAGCCTGTTTCTTTCTTCCATTGGTCAACAGCTTTAGCTAAGTGTTCAACTATTGCTATACCTTTTTTGCGTAAAGTTTCACTGTCAAATGGATGGTTTTGGTTTCCGTATAGTGCATTTAGTGTTTCATGTAGACCTATATAACCTAATGAAATTGACGCACGACCATTTTTAAAGATTTCAGAAACACTATCATCTTCTTTCAATCGAACGCCACACGCCCCTTCCATATATAAAATCGGAGCAACACGTGCTTTTACTCCATCAAGGCGAGCAATACGCGTCATCAATGCTTTTTTACAAAGGTTTAAACGTTTATCTAAAATTTCCCAAAAACGTGCTTCATCACCTTTTGCTTCAATTGCAATACGAGGTAAATTAAGGCTAATTACACCTAAATTGTTACGTCCGTCATGAATTTGTTGTCCGTCTTCTTCATAAACACCTAAAAAGCTTCGGCATCCCATTGGTGTTTTGAATGATCCAGTTACTTCAACAACTTTATCGTAATTTAAAATATCTGGATACATACGTTTACTAGCACACTCTAACGCCAATTGTTTAATATCATAATTAGCATCACCTTGTTTATGGTTAATACCATCTTTAATAGCAAAAACAAGTTTTGGGAATACTGCAGTTTTATGATTTTTTCCTAACCCTTTTATGCGCACTTTTAAAATTGATTCTTGGATAAGTCGTGATTCCCAACTGGTTCCTAAACCAAAACCAAAAGTAACAAAAGGCGTTTGTCCATTTGCAGTATGAAGTGTATTAACTTCATACTCTAAAGATTGAAATGCATCATAACATTCTTTTTGCGTACGGCTTTCTGCATACGCTTCAGGATTTGGAATATCCCACTCTTCTGCAACTTTTTTATGCTTTTGATAACTGATAGTCACAAATTTTGCTAGAATTTCATCAATTCGATTAATGGTTGTACCACCATAAATATGACTAGCGACTTGTGCGATGATTTGAGCTGTTACCGCAGTTGCAGTTGCAATAGATTTTGGTGGCTCAATTTCAGCATTACCCATCTTAAAACCATTTGTTAACATCCCGTCTAAATCAATTAACATACAGTTGAACATTGGGAAAAATGGCGCGTAATCGAGATCATGATAATGAATTTCACCACAATCATGTGCACGAGAAACATCTTTAGGTAACAAATATTGTTTAGCATAATGTCTTGCAACAATACCCGCTAATAGATCTCGTTGAGTTGGAATAACTTTACTATCTTTATTCGCATTTTCGTTCAAAATAGCAACGTTACTTTGTTCTATTAAGCCACGAATATCTTGATTCAAACGGCTACGTTCTTCACGCGCGCGATCACGATCATGTCGGTATTCAATATAAGTTCTTGCCAATTTTTTATAAGGCCCTGACATAAGTTGATTTTCAACAACATTTTGAATTTCATTGATATCAACACTTTCACGATCCATCATTTGGTTGGTCACAACGCGAGCAACGGAGGCACAATAGTCTGGGTCATTAACATTGGCCGCAACAGCTGCTCTTATAATAGCGTCTTTAATACGAACCTCATTAAATGCAGTTTGACAGCCATCACGTTTGATTACTACGGGCATATATACTCCTCAATATTCATTAATAGTTAGCGCTTGGCATGAGTTTTATATCAACCTTAATAGTTGTTGTGGCTATTCAAAACTATTGATTTTTTATTAAAATATGGGTCTTTTGATATAAACTCGGATTTTCACATCGCTTTAGAAAACACTATATGTAGTAAATATTAGTAAATTATACACCATATATTGTGTTTTTCTAGTTTATTTAAAAAATAAATTTGCTTGACAAGGCCAACGCTAATAATTGCAAGTCTTTCGATGATTAATTTGAGAAAAACTTGGGTAGATTGGATATAAAAGATGGATAAATTTTGTATGAGTGCAACTGATTTTGCACTCATACATCGAATACAACAACAAATCTTAATCAGAATTAAGATTCAATATTTAACCAATCAGTATGGAACACACCTTCTTTATCGATACGTTTATAGGTATGAGCACCAAAATAGTCTCTCTGAGCCTGAATTAAATTAGCAGGTAGCACAGCTGAACGATAGCTATCATAATATGCTATTGCTGCCGACAAAGTAGGAACAGGAATACCTTGCGAAACCGCTAGACAAATAACATCACGTAATGATTGTTGATAAGCCTCAACCGTTTTACGAAAATATGGTGCTAACAGTAAGTTATCAATATTGTTATTTTCAGTATAAGCATCGGTAATTTTTTGTAAAAATTGCGCTCTAATAATACATCCTGCTCTAAAAATCTTTGCAATTTCACCATAATTTAATTGCCAATTATAGTGTTCTGATGCAGCTTTTAACTGTGCAAATCCTTGCGCATAAGAGATAATTTTACCCATATAAAGTGCTTTACGTACTTTTTCAATTAAAGTTTGTTTATCTCCTGTAAAAGCTAATTTTTCCGGCCCTTCAAGCACTTTTGATGCCGCTACTCGCTGATCTTTAATCGCTGAAATATAGCGAGCGAATACAGATTCAGTTATCAAAGATAAAGGCTCACCTAAATCTAATGCACTTTGGCTTGTCCATTTTCCGGTACCCTTATTACCAGCAGCATCAAGGATCATATCGACCAAATAATCGCCATTTTCATCTTTATATTTAAAAATGTCCGCTGTTATCTCAGTTAAATAGCTGTCTAATTCGCCTTTATTCCAATCAGCAAACACATCGGCAAGCTCATCATTTGTTAAACCAACAACATGTTTTAGTACACTATAGCTCTCTGCAATTAATTGCATGTCACCATATTCAATTCCATTGTGCGCCATTTTAACGTAATGTCCTGCTCCATCAGGGCCGATATAAGCCACACATGGTTCACCATTCGCTTTAGCCGCTATTTTTTCTAAAATCGGAGCAACTAACTCATATGCCTCTTTTTGACCACCAGGCATAATTGAAGGTCCTTTTAATGCACCTTCTTCACCTCCAGAAACACCAGCTCCTATAAAATTAAAGCCTTCATCGGATAACATTTTATTACGACGAATAGTATCTTCAAAGAAAGCATTACCACCATCAATAATGATATCCCCTTTATCTAATAAAGGTCTCAGCTCATCAATTACGGCATCTGTTCCTTTACCTGCTTGCACCATAATTAATATACGCCGTGGTTTTTCTAATGAGTTAACAAAATCTTCAATACTATAATAAGGAACCAATCGTTTATCAGAATGTTCAGCCATTACTTGTTCTGTCTTATCTTTAGAACGATTATAAATTGATACTGAAAATCCTCGACTTTCGATATTAAGTGCAAGGTTTCGCCCCATAACGGCCATTCCAATAACACCGATTTGCTGTTTAGACATAATTTGGCTCCTTTATTTAATCTCTATAACCTTAACAAGGTTTGGTACTGTTACCTTAACGCTTATTAACAATATAAGTTATATATTGCCATAAAAAAAACCGTATCAATACATAATACGGCTTTTTTTCATTATTTTAATTAAAATGCTTTGGAATTAAGCGAATTATGAACGCTTCATCATTTCAAAAAACTCATCATTAGTTTTTGTCATGGCAAGTTTATCAATTAAGAATTCCATTGCATCAATTTCACCCATTGGGTTGAGGATTTTACGCAAAATCCACATTTTTTGTAGTTCATCAGGTGAAGTCATTAGATCTTCTTTACGCGTACCTGAACGATTAAAGTCAATAGCAGGGAATACACGTCGCTCAGCAATTTTACGTGATAAGTGTACTTCCATATTACCCGTACCTTTGAACTCTTCGTAAATGACTTCATCCATTTTAGAACCAGTATCAATTAAAGCAGTAGCAATAATTGTTAAACTACCGCCCTCTTCTACATTACGTGCCGCACCAAAAAAACGTTTAGGACGATGTAACGCGTTAGCATCAACACCACCAGTCAATACTTTACCTGATGATGGAATAACGGTATTGTACGCACGAGCTAAACGAGTGATTGAGTCTAATAAAATAATGACATCTTTTTTATGTTCAACTAAACGTTTTGCACGCTCAATTACCATTTCAGCGACTTGAACATGTCTTGCTGCTGGTTCGTCAAACGTAGAAGCTACAACTTCACCTTTAACTAAACGTTGCATTTCAGTAACTTCTTCTGGTCGTTCATCAATCATCAATACGACTAATTCACATTCTGGATGGTTTACCGCTAAGCTTTGTGCAATGTTTTGTAATAACATTGTTTTACCCGCTTTTGGCGGAGCAACAATTAAACCACGTTGACCTTTACCAATTGGTGAAGCTAAATCAAGTACTCTTGCGGTAATATCTTCTGTAGAACCATTACCTCGCTCCATACGTAAGCGAGAATTAGGATGTAAAGGAGTTAAATTTTCAAAAAGGATTTTATTGCGAGCGTCTTCAGGTTTATCGTGATTAACTTCATTTACTTTCAATAAAGCAAAATATCTCTCACCTTCTTTCGGCGGTCTAATTTTGCCGGCAATGGTATCACCAGTTCTTAGATTGAATCGTCTAATTTGACTAGGAGAGACATATATATCGTCAGGTCCAGCCAAATAAGAACTATCTGCAGAACGCAAAAATCCAAAGCCGTCTTGCAAAATTTCAAGTACACCATCGCCAAAAATATCTTCACCACTTTTAGCGTGTTGTTTTAATATTGCAAAAATAATATCTTGTTTTCTAAGACGGGCAAGATTCTCAAGCCCCATTTTTTTCTCACCAAGCGCTACAAGCTCGGAAACGGAAGTGTTTTTTAATTCAGTTAAATTCATAGTTTATAAATTCTTGAGGATAAAATTGATATGTTTACAATTACTGCTATTTTTGTATATTTCTTTCATTTACTTATAAAAAATTTTCTTTCTAGCAATATATAAAATTAATTTATTAATCAGCTTTTTCGATGATAATTATGTATTTGGGCATTGAATTTTAACCACTTTATCAAGAAAAACAATGGATTGCTGAAAGGGGTTTATGTAAGAAATTAGCAATTTACACTAAAATTATAGGTATGTCTATACTTAATTACGATTTTTGGGAATAAAAAATAATAAGCGTTATAAAACGCTTATTATTTATATTTTTTCAATTAATTAAAGCTGTGGATCAATAAATGCTTTAAGTTGTGCTTTTGATAACGCACCTACTTGAGTGGCAACAACTTGACCATTTTTAAAAATCAATAGAGTTGGAATACCTCTAATCCCAAATTTTGGGGCAATATTCGGGTTTTGTTCAACATTTAATTTAGCGATAATAATTTTATCAGCATATTCTGGAGCTATTTCTTCCAAAATAGGAGCAACCATTTTACAAGGTCCACACCACTCAGCCCAAAAGTCAACCAATACTGGTTTAGTTGATTCGCTTATTACTTTATCAAATGTAGCTTCAGAAAGTGCAACAATGTTATCACTCATTTAATTATCTCCTAGAAAATTTGTCTAAAAATATATTAGGATATTTTCATTCCTACCGCTAGTAATTATTTTAATAGAACATAATTATTAGTGAAGTTGTTGTATTTAGTATGCTACAATTACCGAATTCTGATAATTATATTCTAAACAATAATGATTCAATCATATCTTACAAAAACAACTTTCAATCAATTTCCCTTACACCCATTAGTCATAAAAGCGTTGGAGAAAAAAGGTTTCGTTTACTGTACCCCAATTCAAGAACAAACATTGCCATTTACAACAAAAGGAATTGACATCGCAGGGCAAGGACAAACTGGAACGGGTAAAACGATTGCGTTTTTGGCATCAACATTTAATCATTTATTGAATAATGATCCATTGCCCGATCATAAATCTAATCAACCAAGAGCTGTCATTATTGCTCCAACACGTGAGTTGGTTGTACAAATATACAATGATGCTCAATCTCTTTCAGAAGAAACAGGTATTAAATTAGGACTAGCTTATGGCGGTGATGGTTATGATAAGCAACTAAAGATGCTTTCTGCTGGTGTTGATGTATTAATTGCAACCACAGGGAGACTCATCGATTATGCAAAACAAGATTATATTAATTTAGGTGCAATCCAAGTTGCAGTTCTAGATGAAGCGGATCGTATGTTTGATTTAGGTTTCATCCGTGATATCCGATGGATATTTAGACATATGACATCGCCACAAAATCGTCTAACCATGTTATTTTCAGCGACGTTAACTCACAATGTTCGTGAATTAGCTTTTGAATACATGAACGAACCACAATATGTTGAAGTTGAGCCTGAACAAAAAATTGGTCACAGAATAAAAGAAGAACTGTTTTTTCCATCAAACGAAGATAAGTTAGCTCTATTACAAACCCTTATTGAAGAAGAGTGGCCTGACCGTAGCATTGTATTTGCTAATACTAAAGTTGCCTGCGAAAAAATCTGGCGTCATTTAGTTGCAGATGGTCATCGAGTAGGACTACTTACTGGTGATATCGCACAAAAAAAACGTTTATCCATTCTTGATAAATTTACCCAAGGTGATCTTGATATTTTAGTAGCAACAGATGTTGCTGCCCGTGGTTTACATATCCCAAATGTAACCCATGTTTTTAACTATGATCTTCCTGATGATTGTGATGATTATAGACATCGAATAGGTCGTACAGGACGCGCCGGTGCCGAAGGTTATTCAATTTCATTAGCTTGTGAACGTTATTCACAAAACTTACCTGCTATTGAAAAAGCCATTGATCACACTATTCCTGTTAGTCAATATGATCCTCAGGCGTTATTAACTAATTTACCAACACCTAAACCATTCAAAAGACCAACTCGTAGAAAACCATCATAATAGAGATTGTTGGTTAATCCCTAATTAGTATCGAATTTAATACCATCATTAAAAACTAAGTTTAATGATGGTATTTTCCTATAAAAAGTAATTGATTAAATCAAATCTTGTTTTGTATTCAAGAAATTTTGATAAGCTAATTCAATTTCTTCTTTAGTTTCGGATGATAATGTTCCTACATGTCGATCATGTAGGGCTCCATATAAACCAAACAGAACATTAATTGACAGTTTTGGATTTTTACTTTTTATTCGATAAAAAGTTTCCAAATAACCGACTTCTTTAAATGTTTCTATATCGGTAATATCAGAGCTTACCATCAATTTTTCCAAAGAAACCGTCATGTTGGGTAAAGATTTTAAACGACTCTGGTATTTAGCTACTTTTTCGTCTAGATCTTGTTTTGCATATTCAATGACCATTTTCACTATATCATGCAATTTTTTTCGATCTTGGCGTAACGCATCACTTGCTTTATAGTAATCAAGCAATTTATGTGATCCATCAAATACCAGATCAAGTGGTTGCATACCGAGTTCAACAAACATTGAACGATATTTATCATGAGCTCTCAAATAAACATCATTTTGATCGACCCAAGCAAACATAACTGATTCACTATTAAGACTAAATCCTCCAAAAAATGACCTTAATGAAATGTCTTCAATGCAAGAAAACTCCTGTTTAATATTCACTGCTAATGTTTTAAGCATATAAATTCCCTTTTCACTTACCTTTTCAAATAACTTTAACTAATATGTTTATGCTAAACTATATTAATTTGATTAATATTAAAACAACTAATTAACATTAATTAATAAATATGGGATCTGTCTTCCATAAATGAATATTTGTTTGATTTGTACTTGATTAATTAAATTTTTTTTGCTCTAAAAATATTTGAAGGCCTTTTTGGTGGTTAAATATTTGTCAAATCTTAATATTTCTTAAAAAAAGAAAAAACGGTTTAACATTGTTATTCTGTTGTAATAATTATACAATCAAAGACAATTAACTAAATGGTATCTATTTTTGTCAATTTCAATCAACATGCTCAAAAACGTTATAGTCTCACTTTTTATGTTTTGTTCATTTGCCGTATCAGCAGATAAAATACCGCTGATTGAAGAATTGACATCCTGTAACCCTGACTTTTTTAATCATGTCTATCAGCATAGAGAAGAATTAAAAAATCATACTAATGTTGAAATTTTTAATCATAATCAAGCTTATATTCCAGTTGAAAACCGCACAGACACGAACAACAACTTCATTTATTTCAAAACGCCAATTCAATATAAAAACTTAAAACTTATCGGTTATTATGATAGTGCGATGGATTTGAAAAAGATGGGGAAATATTATTTCTGGGGATTCATCATTGATAATGATATGAATGAGATACGTGAAAGTTTGGATTTTTTAGAGTGGAAAAATATGGAAGATAATCTTCTGTATATTGCCAATCCAAGAATTCGAAATATTACTGACGATATCCAGGTTTGGCATAAAAACACAGGGACAGTAGTTGGAGTAAAAACAATACCAGCTCCAAATACTACCGAAAAGTTATTACTGCTTGAAAAAGGTGATAATATGCAACTCCTTATTTGTTCGATTCAAGGCGTTGTCACCAATAATCTACTTAGGCAAGAACGTCCCGATATTCAAATCAATAAAGTTAAATAGCTGACTCATCCATTTCACCAGTACGTATACGAATTACTTGCTCAACGTTATAAACAAATATCTTTCCATCACCAATTTTACCTGTTTGAGCAGTTTTCATGATAGTCTCAATACATGTTTCTAAAATATCGTCAGCGACAACAAGTTCTATTTTTACTTTTGGTAAAAAATCAACCATATATTCAGCACCACGATAAAGCTCAGTATGCCCTTTTTGGCGACCAAAACCTTTCACTTCAGTAACGGTCATCCCCGTAATTCCTTGATCAGCAAGAGCTTCTCGAATATCATCTAGTTTAAAAGGTTTAATAATTGCTTCAATTTTTTTCATATTTTTTTGCCCTTAATTCGAGATTACCAATTCTTAAATCCAAAAGCAGAAGTAATTGGATATCGTCTACCTTTACCAAAATTACGAGTCGTAATTTTAGGACCTACTGCTGATTGACGTCTTTTATATTCGTTAATATCAACTAATTTAATCACTCGCCTTACAGTTGTTTCATCATAACCTTGCGCAACTAGTTGTTCAACGGAAAAATCGTGTTCAACATAGCCTTTTAATATCCCATCTAAAATATCATATGGAGGCAAACTATCTTCATCTTTTTGATCTGGTGCAAGTTCAGCTGAAGGTGGGCGTGTAATGACTCGTTCAGGAATGACAGGCGATCTACTATTTCGATATTTAGATAACGCAAATACCATGGTTTTAGGTACATCTTTAAGTACATCAAAACCACCAGCCATATCACCATAAAGTGTTGCATAACCAACCGACATTTCACTTTTATTGCCTGTCGTTAAGACTAATCTACGACGTTTATTTGAAAGCGCCATTAAAATTACACCGCGGCAACGCGCTTGTAGATTTTCTTCAGTTGTATCTTTTTGTGTACCCATAAACATCGGCGTTAAAGAAGACATAAATACATCAAACATCGGTTCAATTGAAATAATATCAAATTCAACACCCAATATTTCAGCCTCTTCTTTTGCATCAGCAATACTAATATCTGCCGTATATCTGAACGGCATCATAACCGCTTGTACTTTATCTTTACCTAAAGCATCAACTGCAATTGCCAATGTTAAAGCGGAATCAATTCCACCAGATAATCCTAATACTGCACCTTGAAAACCATTTTTAGTAATATAATCGCGAGTCGCTAAAACTAATGCATCATAAACATTTGCTAATGGATCACTTTTAGAATCAACGACTGGTTTATAATTATGTCCAAAATGAAAAATAGAAATTTGTTCTTCAAAAAAGTTGAGCTGATGAACGATATTGCCTTTATCATCACATACAAATGAGCCACCATCAAAAATAAGCTCATCTTGACCACCAATTTGATTCACATAAATAATCGGTAAGCCGGTTCTTAAAGCATGTTGTTTTATAAGTTCTTCGCGATTTTTCTGTTTTTCATAAGCATAAGGTGAAGCATTAATAGAAATAACCAGATCCGCACCCTGATCGCTAATTCGATCAATAGGCTCACATTGCCAAAGATCTTCACAAATTAATAAACCAATTTTTTTACCTTTAAAATTGACAATACATGTTTGCTCACCAGCACTAAAATAACGTTTTTCATCAAATACATCGTAATTAGGTAACTGCTGTTTATGGTAACAGGCTATTTGTTGTCCTTCAGAAAACAATGATAACGCATTATAAACCACTCCATCTTGCCAATGAGGATGACCAACAATAACACTACATTGTTGACTAGCTTGCTTGATAGTCAATAAAGCTTGTTGACAACGAATTTTAAAATCATCGCGATAAATTAAATCTTCTGGAGGATAACCACAAATTGCAAGCTCAGATAAAATAATTAGATCATTAGAGGAATAGTTTTTTATCAATTCAATGATTTGCTGAGTATTACCTTCAATATCACCTACACGCCAATTTTTTTGTGCTAACACGAAAGATAAAGTCATATAAATTCAACATTACAGAAAAAAATTGCCAATAAGTTTAAATGATTCTAAGTTGCGCTGCCACTTTTTTATCGTTAACATTAAAGATTAAATTGGCATGAACTTATCTGGAAATAATTATGCAAAAGATCCTAAATGTTGCGTTAGATAATCGCAGTTATCCTATCACTATTGGTGAAAACTTACTTAGTCAATTTGAATATTTCAAACTACATAGTGGCCAGAGAGTCCTCATTGCTACAAATGACACTATTGCTCCAATTTATTTACAGCAATTAATTAAAATGCTTGAAGATCATGGGGTCAAAACTGATTTCATTATTGTTCCTGATGGCGAGCAATACAAAACTATGGAAACTTGGAATAAAATCTTGACTGCTTTACTGGCCAACAATCATACTCGCAGTAGCATACTTATTGCACTTGGTGGTGGCGTTATTGGAGATGTGGCAGGTTTTGCAGCTTCCGCATATCAACGTGGCATAAAATTTATACAGGTTCCTACTACTTTATTATCTCAAGTAGATTCTTCCGTTGGTGGTAAAACTGCAATTAATCACCCTCTAGGTAAAAATATGATTGGTGCATTTTATCAGCCGCAATCAGTCGTAATTGATATTAATTGTTTAAAAACTTTACCACAAAGAGAACTTTCAGCAGGTCTAGCTGAAGTGATTAAATATGGCATTATAATGGATTGTGAGTTTTTTAATTGGCTAGAATTACATATAGATGATTTACTTAATTTAGATGTCGATGCATTAAGTTACTGTATTTATCGATGTTGTGAATTGAAAGCTCAGGTTGTCGCTGCTGATGAAACAGAACAAGATATGCGCGCTATATTAAATCTTGGCCACACCTACGGTCATGCAATTGAAGCTGAACTTGGCTATGGGAATTGGTTACATGGTGAAGCAGTTAGTGTTGGAATGCTAATGGCAGCTCAAACAGCTAAGTTACTTGGCAAATTTACTGATGAAGATTTTGATCGGATTAAAAAGTTATTAATTAAGGCTAAATTGCCAGTAAAAAGACCTACACAGATGCCAAATGAATCTTATATTCCTCACATGTTACGAGATAAGAAAGTACAATTTGGGCAAATTAGATTAGTTTTACCGACTAAAATAGGTTCTGTTGAAGTCATTGATGTTATTGATAAACAATTAATATTAAAAGCAATATCTTCTATCTAAATCTTATTTATCCTCATTGATATACGAGTACTTGTAATTTATCCAAGTATTCGTACACATTTGTTTCCACTCATTTGAATTAAACCCTTAAAATGTAAATAAATGTTTACGAATTAATATTGTATTTTATCTAACAATAAGTAAAATTTTAATTTACTATTTCGTAATTTTGTGTTTACATATTAAGTGTTTATGTAATCAATATTTTACATATAAAAAATATGCATGATTTTAACAAGGAAAATAAAATGTTAAAAGACACACTAAATAACGTTCGAATTAGAGATGAGCACATGTTAATTACACCAGAAGAAATTAAGAATCTTTATCCATTATCATCAGAATTAGAAAATCAAATTGCTTCATCTCGTCAAACTATTGTTAATATTTTAGAACGTCGTGACCATCGATTACTTATTGTTTGTGGTCCTTGTTCTATTCACGATACTGAAGCCGCAATTGAATATGCACATAAACTAAAAAAACTATCTGATGAAGTTAAAGATAACTTATTTATCGTTATGCGTGTTTATTTTGAAAAACCAAGAACTACTGTTGGTTGGAAAGGCATGATCAATGACCCACATATGGATAGTTCCTTCGATATTGAACATGGTTTAAAAAAAGCGCGTAAATTACTTCTTGATATCACTAAAATCGGGTTACCAATTGCAACTGAAGCATTAGATCCAAATACACCTCAATACATCGGTGATTTAATTAGCTGGTCAGCTATTGGTGCAAGAACCACTGAATCACAAACTCACCGAGAAATGGCGTCAGGATTATCCATGCCAGTTGGCTTTAAAAATGGTACAGATGGTAGTTTAGATGTGGCGATTAATGCAATGAAATCAGCCTCAATGGCACATCGATTTGTAGGTATTAATCAACAAGGGCAAGTTACGGTATTACAAACTTTAGGTAATCCACATGGTCACGTGATCCTAAGAGGAGGAAAAACACCTAACTTTGATGCCGAAAATGTTGCATTATGTGAAGTTCAAATGAACAAGGCTAAATTAGTGCCTAATTTAATGATAGATTGTAGTCACGCCAACTCAAATAAAGATTACCGTAATCAACCAATTGTTGTTGACTCAATTATTGAGCAAATTAAGCAAGGTAACAATTCAATTATTGGTGTCATGATCGAAAGTAATTTATTTGAAGGAAATCAATCATCTGAACAACCAAAAGAAAACTTTAAGTATGGTGTATCAGTTACTGATGCTTGCATCAATTTTGAAACAACTGAGCAATTATTGCGAAAAATGAACAATGACTTAGCAGAGCCTCTAAATTATAGGCAAAAGTAACCGATTAAAGTTTATATTATTTTTATGAAACTAAATCGCCGACAGAAGTCGACGATTTTTTTATCCAAGTTGCTTACGTGCATTTCGGAAAATTCGCATCCAAGGACTATCTTCGCCCCAATTATCAGGATGCCATGAATTGGTTACAGTCCTAAAAACTCGCTCTGGATGTGGCATCATTATAGTTGATCGACCATCACTTGACGTTACAGCTGTAATACCATTTGGTGATCCATTCGGATTTGCAGGGTACTGCTCTGTCGCTTTTCCTAAATGGTCAATATACCTGACTGCCACTAAACCTGAAGTCTCTAAACGAGTTAAATGATCTAAATCTCTAGTTTCAACTTGACCTTCACCATGAGAAACTGCAATAGGCATATGCGAACCAGCCATATCAGTAAAGAGTAATGAAGGACTTGATTGGATTTTGACCAAACTAAAGCGTGCCTCAAAGCGTTCCGATACGTTTCGTACAAAACGAGGCCATAACTCAGCACCTGGTATTAGATCTTTGAGATTTGACATCATTTGGCAGCCATTACATACACCTAATGACAAAGTATCATTACGATGGAAGAATTGCTCAAACTCATGGCGAACTTGTTCATTAAATAAAATAGACTTAGCCCATCCTTCGCCTGCACCTAATACATCTCCGTAAGAGAAACCACCACAAGCAACGATGGTATTAAATTGATTCAATGTCACTTGCCCAGATAATAAATCCGTCATATGGACATCAATTGATTCAAATCCAGCTCGAGCAAATGCAGCAGCCATTTCAACATGCGAGTTGACACCCTGTTCACGTAAAATTGCAACTTTAGGCTTCACACCTTTGGCTATATATGGTGCAACAATATCTTGTTCTGAATCAAAAGTAAGGTGAACATTTAATCCCGGATCGTCATCATTTTGTTTGGCTTGATGCTCCTGATCAGCACATGCTGGATTATCTCGCAAACGCTGCATTTGCCAAGTGGTTTCTGCCCACCAAATTCTCATGGTTAATCGAGATTCGCTATATACCACAGCACTGTTATTACGCACAATAAATTGCTGTCCGGCCTTAGCTGAGCCTAATTTATAAATCGCATGGGACAGTCCAAAATGCTTAAAGCATGTCATGACTTCGTCTAAATCACTACCACGAATTTGAATAACTGCCCCTAGCTCCTCATTAAATAACGAGGCAATCACATCACTACCGAGAGAATGAATATCAACATCAATACCGCAATGCCCTGCAAATGCCATTTCAGCCAAAGTAACCAATAACCCACCATCTGAGCGATCATGATAAGCCAGTAGATTATTTTGAGCGACTAGCGTTTGTATCGCTTGATAAAAATCAGCTAATTCTTTAGCGTCATGAACATCAGCAGTTCTTTGTCCAAGATGGCGATAAACCTGCGCCAATGCCGTTGCACCTAAAGCATGGTGACCTTTAGAGAGATCAACAAACAACAATAGATTATCCTGATCGGTGCGAAGTTGTGGCGTAACCGTTTTACGTACATCTTCAACTCGAGCAAATGCCGAAATCACTAATGATAAAGGTGAAGTTACCGTTTTTTGTTCACCTTTTTGTTGCCATGTTGTTTTCATTGACATGGAATCTTTACCAACCGGAATAGCCAGACCCAACGTTGGGCATAGTTCTTCACCAATAGCTTTAACTGCTTGATAAAGACCAGCATCCTCACCCGGATGACCTGCGGCTGCCATCCAGTTAGCCGAAAGCTTAATTCGCTTAATGTCGCCAATGTTTGTCGCCGCAATATTGGTAATTGCTTCACCAACAGCTAATCGTGCTGATGCAGCATAGTTAAGCAAAGCAACAGGGGAGCGTTCACCCATTGACATAGCTTCACCATAATAACTATCTAAACTTGCTGTTGTCACTGCACAATCGGCAACAGGTACTTGCCAAGGTCCAACCATCTGATCACGAGCAACCATGCCAGTTACCGAACGGTCACCAATAGTAATTAAAAAGGTTTTTTCGGCTACAACCGGCAAATGCAGAACTCGTTTCACTGCATCATATAAATTGATATCAGATGTAGAAAAATGGTCACCTTCGGCTTGGCTTGACTTTACATCACGTAACATTTTAGGGGTTTTACCAAGTAAAACATCTAAAGGTAAATCTATCGGATTATTATTAAAATGCTCATCATGTAAAACTACTGCTTTATTTATTGTAGCTTCCCCGATAACCGCATAGGGTGCGCGTTCACGTTTACAAAGTTCATCAAATAACTCAAGGCTTTCCGGATGAATAGCCAATACATAACGCTCTTGTGATTCATTACACCAAATTTCTAAAGGCGACATCCCCGGCTCATCACTTAATATTTTGCGCAATTCAAACTGACCACCACAGCCACCATCACTAACAAGTTCAGGCATAGCATTAGACAAGCCTCCCGCGCCTACATCATGGATAAATAAAATAGGATTTTTATCGCCAAGTTGCCAGCAACGGTCGATGACCTCTTGGCAACGACGTTCCATTTCAGGATTATCACGTTGAACCGAGGCAAAATCGAGATCCGCATCCGATTGCCCAGAAGTCATTGAGGACGCAGCACCACCACCTAAACCAATATTCATAGCTGGTCCGCCTAAAACAATTAGTTTGGAACCAATAGGAAATTCACCTTTCTGGATATGTTCTCGACGGATATTTCCCATACCACCAGCTAACATAATTGGTTTATGATAACCTCTGACCTCTTCGCCATTAAAGCTGTTTACTTTTTCTTCATAAGTACGAAAATAACCTAACAATGCTGGACGACCAAATTCATTATTAAATGCAGCGCCACCTAAAGGTCCATCCATCATAATATCGAAGGCGCTCACTATTCGATCCGGTTTACCAAAATCTTGTTCCCAAGGTTGCTCAAAATTAGGAATTCGTAAATTTGAAACGGAAAAACCAACTAAACCTGCTTTGGGTTTGGCGCCTTTTCCAGTCGCACCTTCATCCCGAATCTCACCACCACTACCAGTTGCTGCTCCTGGCCAAGGAGATATTGCAGTTGGGTGATTATGCGTTTCAACCTTCATGAGAATATCTGCATATTCCTGATGAAAATCGTAAGTTCGATTTTCATAATCAGCAAAAAAACGCCCCACTTTTGAGCCATCCATTACCGCTGCATTATCTTTATAAGCGGATGACACATAATCTGGCGTATTTTCAAAGGTGTTTTTTATCATTTTAAACAATGATTTTGGTTGTTTTATACCATCAATCACCCAATCAGCATTGAATATCTTATGGCGACAATGTTCAGAATTCGCTTGACCGAACATATAAAGTTCAATATCTGTAGGATTACGGTTTAATTTTTGGAAACTTTCAACTAAATAGTCAATTTCATCCGGCGCTAAAGCTAAACCTAATTTTACATTAGCCTCTTCTAAAGCATTGCGCCCTTTTCCTAATAAATCAACAATGGTTACTGGTTTGGGCTGTTCAGTCTTAAATAATTGCTGAGCTTGCTCAAAGCTACTTAATACCGTTTCCATCATTCGGTCATGAATTAATGAAAGAAAAGTATTTTGTTGTATTGCCGTTAAGGATGAACTAACTTGTACATAATAAGCAATTCCACGCTCTATTCGATGTATTTGTGATAGTCCACAATTATGTGCTATATCGGTGGCTTTAGATGACCATGGTGAAATAGTGCCTTCGCGTGGGGTAACTAAAAAGAGTATTTTATTTGCTGGATTTTCTATCTTTATCTGCGCACTTTTAGGACCATATTGTAACAGCTTATCCAAGGTTAAACTCTGTTCGGAAGTCAGTTCATCAATCAGATCGATAAAGTGAATATATTGAGCTTCGATATTGACAATGGGGATAGATCGTTCACGACATGAGGATAGAATTTTATTAATACGAAATGTCGATAGAGCAGAAGAACCAGCTAAAATTTTCATGCTAAGTACTCTTTTTAAGCAAAAAAAGGGAAAAAATAGAACAACATTATAAAAGTAAGTAGCTAAAAAGGCTATCTTAAAAATCATTATATGATTTAATAAAAAAGTTGAGGAACGGGGTTTTTGAAAGCTTATTGATTAATCTTTAATGTCATCAACAATGATATGTTAAATAAAAAATAGTTGATTTATTGAATAATTATTGATTTACTACAACTCACAAAAAAATATATATATTATCAACTTTTAAAAATATTGAAGTAGTAAGTATTTTTTAGTATAAGGAAAGTGGAGTGGAATTCATTTTTTATTTCCTCATTATTGCGCTGTTTATTGCGGTATTTGTCAATTTTGCTAATTTGAAGGAACAAATTACGGTCTTACAGACCCAGATAACAGAATTACATAAAAATCTTTTATCTCTTACACAGCAACTTTATCAATCAGATAAAACATATGTAGAAGAAGAAAGCAATACAACAAAAGTAACTGAAGAATTAGTAACAGATAATCCTCATGAAATTAAGGATGAAGCTATCCAAACAGAGATTGAACAAAAAACTGACATGGTTCAATCAACACAAAACATACCTAATGAAGAAATAACAGAAAACAATGTAGAATCATTAACTTCAGAAATAATACAGCCATTAAAGCCTTTTCTTCACCAAAAAGAGACATTCTCAAGTTTGGTGCTTAATGAGAAAAATGAACTCGTTTTAGTTGATACTACGCTGCAATCAGATTCAACAACAGCCGATGAAAATGCCTTGTGTGTTGAACATGATCAGCCAGAAGTCAAAACACAACCAATCACAGAACAATATCAACAAATTGATAACCAACTAGAGATTTCACAACCTAAATACGATCCTTTTGAATCATACCATAAACGTTCTCGTAATAATGAACCAAGCATTGGTTATGCATTGTTTAATTGGTTAATTAGAGTCAATATTATCACTAAAATTGCTATTATAATTCTATTTTTGGGACTGTCTTATCTATTCAAATACGGCATTGAACATCATCATCATTATCTTAAACCTGAAATTAGAGTTTTAGGCTCACTGATTTTAGGTATTGGTTTATTGGCTATCGGCTGGAAATTGCGCCTTAAACGCCAGATTTACGCGCTTATTTTACAAGGTGGGGCTATTGCAATTTTATATCTGACTATTTTTGCTGCCTTCAAGTTATATGACTTAGTCCCTGCTTTAATCACCTTTGCCGTTTTAGTTGTGATTTGTTCTACCAGCATTATATTTGCCATCTTGCAAAGAGCAATGAGCTTGGCAATCATTGCCTGTGTTGGTGGTTACCTAACACCAATTTTACTATCCGATGGTTCCGGTAATCATATTGCGTTATTTAGTTATTATTTAATGATTTCAACAGCAATTTTGGTAATCAGTATTACGCAATCTTGGAGAATTCTTAATCTATTGGGATTTATATTTACTTTTGTTGTATCGCTAGTTTGGGGAATAAAAAGTTTTACGCCAGAATTCTATACTGAATGCCAAATCTTCATTCTTATCAATTTAGTAATTTACGGTGTTTTAGCGGTATTGTTATCAATCCGAAGCATCAATAATCAAGAAAAAAACCAGAATACTATTGATTTGCTATTACTGTTTGGTGCTCCCTTATGCGGATTCGGATTGCAATATGCTATTACCCAACAATGGGAATTTGGCCCAGCATTTTCATCGCTTGGTTTTGGATTATTCTATCTTGTCGGTGCCTATATTATTCTCCATTTATGGAAATCATTAGCTAAAACAATATCGTTATATTGGCTGGCTATTGGTGTTTCATTTATTACATTATCAATTCCGCTTGCTCTTAGCGCCAATTGGACAGCTTCATTGTGGATGTTTGAAGGAACGGCTATTACATGGATTATGTTCTCACAAAAACACTACCGTACTGCTTTATTTGGTACATTAATCATGTTGTTAGGTATTATTTCTTCACTAATATCTTTGGAGCACAATCAATTAACGCCAATCCTGTACTCTTCACTTTTAGGAACTACTAGTATTACTTTATTTGTTAATGCTTGTTTATGGCACCACTATGGACAAAAAAATGACATCACAAGATTAATCAAATTATCTTGCGTATCTATGTCTGTTGTTATATGGATGTTTTGGATTTTATTAAGTATTCCGTTATTCTTAAATCAAATCAGTTTAGAAACATCATTAATTGTATTATGTTTTACTGTTTCGTTTTGGTTATGGTACTTCATTGGTAAAAAGATTAATTGGAATATTATTTGCCATGGAATGATATTACTTTGGGTTGTGTTAGCAACATGTTTGCTAAGAAGTGAAGCTCTCTCATGTTATTATTTATCTAACTATGTCTATTTCAGTTTAGCTTGGATTATAGCCTTCATCAGTGGTTATGCTTATCTATATAAATTACAGACAAACCAAATAAATTGTAACACTGACATAAAGCATCTATTTATTTTATTACATATTTGTTTATTTTGGCTAATATTGCTTTGGCTGGCCCGCGAAATACTACATATATTTAATGAATTGCCTTGGGGGTATGAGGTAATAAAATGGAGTCTTTGGGCTACTATTGCAAGTGGAATCACTTTGCTATTTTATATTCTTATTAAACGCCAATATATTACTTCATTTTCATTAATAAAAAGTTATTGGTTAGTCGGTTTGCTACCACTTGTCGGTTACATGGTATACTATTTGATTATGGGTATTGGTATGAATGGGCAAATTATCTATTGGCCTTATATCCCAATTATTAACCCGCTTGAAGAAAGTGCAATTTTTAGTTTAATCATGCTCTGCGTATGGTTAAAACTGTCTATGGGTTATTTGCAAATTGAAAATAAAACAACCAATTTTACTAACTTTAAAATACCGCTACCTAATTTGATTGTAGTCTTGTTAATGACATTAACATTCCTTTGGTTTAACAGTATTGTTTTACGTTGCCTGAGTCAAGCATTTGATATCATCTGGAGTTCATATATCTTATGGCACAATAATATTGTTCAAATGACCGCATCACTCCTTTGGATGTTAACCGCCGTCATTTTGATTATGATTGGACACAGAGCTTCACTCCGAAAAATATGGTTTACTGGCCAATTAATTCAAATCATTGTTGTTATTAAGCTGATTTTTGTCGATATTCGAGAAATAGATGGTTTATTGAGAGCTTTTGCGTTTATTGGTGTAGCGTTGTTAATGTTATTAATTGGTTATTTAGCACCTTTACCGCCAAAACAGAATGATGAAAGCTTGGTCGAAAATGAATAACAATCAATATAAAAAACAATTTAAAATATTAAGCGAATATTTCGCAAATTCAGGAAGAACAGAATTAGATTATTTACAACAGAAATAAGTACGAATTGCTGAATAGTATTTCAACTAATGGATAAAAAGTTATGAAAAAAATCTTATTAAGCTCGCTTTTGCTAATAAGTGGATTAAGTCATGCAGCTGATCAAACAAATCAATATGCCTATGGCGCTATGATAGAACTTAATGACAGTGGCAGTATGTATAACCGAATTGAGCTAACCCGTGATATATATACTCAAGCATTATCTAGCACATTAGATGATGTTCGAGTTTTCAATCAAAAAGGCCAACCAGTCCCATTTGCATTAGTCAATGTATATCAGGAAAATGAGGAAAATAAAACTTTTCCAGTTACCGTTTATACGTTAAACAACAATCTTCAAACGGATGAAAATGATAATGAAGATGGGCAAGAAGAAAAAAATCAATCTCTAGTTGGTCAATACAATATCAATATTAATAATAAGAATGTAAAAATTAATTTTGATAGCACCAATAAATCAGATGGGTATCAGGCAACATACTTGTTGGAAATTCCTAATGAGATTAAACTTGGCCAACCATTTAGTCGTTTATCTATCGATTTCGATAAAACACAAAATTGGAGGGCAACTGCAAACCTTCTTTATAGTAGCGATTTAAAAAGATGGCAAACTGCGATTGATAATGTTCCAATAATGTCTTTGACGGATAATAACAATAATCAATCATTAAATGTTAATACTATTGATTTACCTTCGGGTATGAATTTCAAATCTACCTATTGGATTTTACAATTAAAATCAGACAAGCAAATAGTGCCGAATATTAGAGGCGTAGAATTCACATCGAGAAAAGCAACACCAATAAGAGCACTTTATCCGATCAAATTAAATTTAATTTCAGCTGATGAACAAGAGGCAATTTATGAATTACCTACATCACTACCGATTAAAGAGCTTACTGTTAAACTTCCAAATGAGCGTACAATCTTACCTGCAAGTATCTTTTATAAAACCCATGATAATGATAAAACATGGCACAAACTTGATGATTTTATTTTTCGAAGCATAAGTGACGCCAATCAAAGCCAAACAATCAATATTAATAATTCAACTTTAAATATTAAACAATTAAAAATTAAAGCAATTAATGCGTCTTTAGATCAAGCACCCTATGTTACTGCTCATTTATACCGGATGAGTATTATCTTTAACAGTGCTAATAATGGACCTTTTATTCTCGCTTGGGGGGCGGCAAATGCTAAACCGGCATCTTTAAGTGAAAAAGCTTTACTGTCTGATACAATATCTGCACAAGATGTGCCTATGGCCCATTTAGGCGATAAAATAAAACTAGGCAACAAAAATGTATTATCTCAAACCGATGATAATTCAAGCAAATCATCTTATTTATCTAAATGGTTAATTTGGATCATTTTAATAGCAGGTGCAGTATTTTTAATGCTTTTAGCTATAAAATTACTAAAAGAAGTAAAAAAGGTAGAATAACATCGCACCAGAGATGACAATAAAAACGCCAACTAAAGTTGGCGTTTTTATTCTATGATTAAGCTTCTCTATGATTAAGCTTCGTTCCAGCTATCTCTTAAACCTACGGTTCGATTAAAGACTAATTTATCTTCTGTCGCATACTTACTATCAAGACAGAAATAACCTTCACGTTCAAATTGATAAGCTTGTTCGGCTTTGGCTTTTTGCAAACTAGGCTCAACAAATCCTTGTTTAATAATTAAAGAATTTGGATTGATAGTTGATAAGAAATCCTCAGCGCTACCAGGATTTGGGGTACTAAATAAACGATCATAAAGACGAATTTCAGCAGGTTTACCATACTTGGCAGATACCCAATGAATGACACCTTTAACTTTACGTCCATCTTCAGGATTTTTATTTAATGTTGCCGGATCGTAACTACAATAAATAGTTTGTATATTACCTTCTGCGTCCTTTTCAACACGATCAGCGCGTATCACATAAGCATTACGCAGACGGACTTCTTTCCCTAATACTAAACGCTTATAATTTTTATTAGCTTCTTCTCTGAAATCAGCTCGATCAATATAAATCTCGCGTGTAAATGTTACTTCGCGATGACCGAGTTCTGGCCTGTTAGGATGATTTGGCATACTTAAGACTTCATCAAGTGTTTCTGAAAAGTTTTCAATTACCACTTTAACCGGATCAAGTACCGCCATTGCTCGTGGTGCATTTTCGTTGAGATCTTCTCGAATACAGAATTCAAGTGTACTCATTTCAACGGTATTTTCTTGTTTAGTTACCCCGATTCGACGACAAAATTCACGAATTGAAGCTGGGGTATAACCTCGACGGCGTAAACCTGAAACGGTTGGCATACGAGGATCATTCCAACCATCAACAATTTCTTCGGCAACCAATTGTGTTAATTTACGTTTTGAGGTAATTGCATACTCTAGATTTAATCTAGAAAACTCATACTGATGAGGACGAGCTTCAATAGTAATATTATCTAAAACCCAGTCATATAAACGACGGTTATCTTGGAACTCAAGCGTACAAAGTGAATGGGTTATATTTTCAATAGCATCCGAAATACAGTGAGTAAAATCATACATCGGATAGATACACCATTTATTACCAGTTTGGTGATGCTCGGCAAATTTAATACGGTATAAAACTGGATCACGCATAACAATAAAAGGTGAAGCCATGTCGATTTTCGCTCTTAAGCAAGCTTTACCTTCAGCAAATTTACCCTCTTTCATTTGGATAAATAATGCTAAATTTTCCTCTATACTTCGATCACGATAAGGGCTATTTTTACCTGGTTGTGTTAAGGTGCCTCGATACTCTCGAATTTCTTCAGGAGATAGTTCATCTACATAAGCTAATCCTTTATTGATAAGTTCTATGGCATATTCATATAAACGGTCAAAATAGTCAGATGAATAGCAAATCTCACCATCCCATTCGAATCCTAACCAGCGGACATCTTCTTTAATTGATTCAACATATTCAATATCTTCTTTGGCTGGATTGGTATCATCAAACCGTAAATTACATTTACCGTGATAATCTTGGGCAATACCGAAGTTTAAACAGATAGATTTTGCATGACCAATATGTAAATAGCCATTAGGTTCTGGCGGAAAACGAGTATGCGTTGTTTTATATTTTCCCGCAGCAAGATCCGCATCAATAATTTGACGAATAAAGTTATTTGGACGAGTTTCGTTCTCTGTCGGTAAATCACCGCTCATAAAAAACCTCTGATTATATATGTTTACTCATAACCAATTTAGAAATGAGATTTATCACTTTTATCACTTCGACCGACGAATATAGCAAATTTTTTGTCTTTTCGAAACGTTAAAACAAGAGATTTCAGTTACCTGAAAAAAATAATTACCCTCAAACGGATAACACTCCTAAATAATTTTAACAATTATTTTAATTTTAACTTCAGTTATTCCTCACCTGATTTTATCGAAACGACAAATCGTGCACCACCTAGTGGGCTAGTAACCACGAATGCTTTACCGTCATGAAATTCTGCCATTAATTTTACATAAGCTAAGCCTAACCCATATCCACCAGTTGATCGTGTACGACTGGTGTCAAGGCGAGCAAAAGGCATAAAAATTTTTTCTCGAGAATCGAAAGGAATGCCTACACCATCATCATCAATTTCCAAAATAACTCGGTTATCTTGTTTGGTTATATTTAATACTGCTTTATGGGCTGCATATTTAAACGCATTAAGTAGCAGATTTTTGACAATAGTTTCTGCCAAATTGATATCAATTTTAGCTTTAGCATCTTGGCTATGGCAAATGAGCTCAAAGCCCTTAGGTTTAAATAGTGCTAATGACTGACAAACTTTTTCACCCCATTGTTTTAACGATACAGTAGTAAAGTTTAATTCAATATTACTTTGCTGCATTTTAAAATAATTCAAACTAGCATTAATGAGGGTTTCAAGTTCATCTATATCATCACTCATTCCTTTTTGTAAATCAGATCTTTCTACTTCGTCTGTAGATTCTTCAAGCATACTTAACTCAAATCGCATTCGTGCAAGAGGGGTTCGTAGTTCATGTGCCATCGCATGTGAAATTGTTTGGTTAGTGCTGACAAGATGCTCAATGTGAGTCCCCATATTATTTAAAACATTGGCTAATGGTTTGAATAACCAACCTTTCACATTTTCCGTTCGAGCCTTCAAATTGCCCTGTCCAAGTTGTTCTGCGGTTTGACGTATGTTGACCAGATCTTTCCATACAGCACTAAACGCGAAATAGATTAATATAAAAAAGATTATGGCACTAAATAATGCCCAAATAATAAGGAAAACGCTCAACGACATGGTATTTGATTCTAATATATCTCGCATTAAAATCGGCCCCAATTGTAATAAATGACCATCATTGAGATTGATATAGACAACTTCGTCATCACCATCATAAGCAAAATCAAGTTTTTCAATTTCTTTTTTTACAGAATGAGATAATTCTGTATTTGCAGGTAATACTTTGATTGGATAACCAAAATATGGTTGTAACTCGTCAACTACTGCTTGCAGTGGACGCTGTTTATTTTCATCAATGTGTTTGCGAATTAAGTTGACTGTTCCTCGTTGTGATTCACGAAAAACGATATGATCATCTGGCATATCAGTTAATGATGAAGGTAGTGAATCAAACACTAATAATGCACCATAGGCGATAATACATTGCAATGAAAGTAAAATAACTAGATAAAAGACGATGCGGCGGTTAAAAAATAGCGGTTTAGCTAATAACTGTCTCAATGGTTTTCCCCTTCGCGCATGAATAAATACCCCTTTCCTCGAACCGTTTTAATTCTTGAAGGATTATCAGGATCATCAAGGAGTTTACGTCTTAACCGAGAAATTCGGGCATCAATTGAACGATCGCTACCGTCAAAATCAATCCCTCTAACTTGGGAAAATATATCGTCTCGAGATAGAATCTTACCTGCGTTATTAGCTAACAACCAGAGTAAGTCAAATTCGGCAGTCGTTAAATCTATTTCATGCCCGTCTAATAACACTTTACGATTTTCACCATCAATCACTAAATTTTCAAAGGCTAAAGTATTATTGTTAAATAAAGCAATTTGCTCTTTTAGGCCTTCTGTTTCATTTTGTTTTCGGCGTAGCAATGCTCGAATCCGAGCTAGTAATAATCGTGGTTCAACCGGTTTAGCTAAATAATCATCAGCGCCTAACTCTAATCCCACGATTTCATCAATATTATCTTCGCTAGCCGTCATTATAAGAATATAGTTACTGAACCATGAACGTATATCTCGACAGATATCAAATCCAGTTTTTTCAGGTAACATTACATCTAAAATAACCAAATCAGGGTTGATTTGTTGTATTTTTTCTTCTGCTCCTTCACCACTATTATGCCAATCGACCCTATATCCTTGACGGATTAGGTAGACTTGTATTAAATTGGCTAATCTTTCATCATCTTCGATAATTAATATGCGTTCACTCATTTCTGATTCTCTTTACCGTAAAGTGGACTTCGAGATGCTTCATTATACAGGCAAATAGAGCCTCGTTACAAAATATATACAAAGAGCCAACAAAGTTAGCTACCGCTTTGTGAGAAAATTGTCGCCAATATCTATAACTAGCAATTTTTACTTGGAATATGAATACTTTTTCATCAATTACTAATCATCTTTTTCAACCATCTTACACTCGCTATCACAACCCTATTATTTTGTGTGATTTTGATGGAACAATTAGTGTTAAAGATGTAACTGATACTTTACTTAGTCAGTTCGGCCAAGATGGCTGTGATGAGCTCGAAGAGTTGTGGGTTAGTGGTAAAATTGGTTCTCAAGAGTGTATGAGTAAACAGATTGCCTTAATGGACGCAAGCTTAGAAGAGCTTAATCAAGCATTGGAAAAAATTGAAATTGATTCTAGCTTTAAATCATTCATTAAGTATACCGAAAAAAAACATATACCAGTTCATGTAGTTAGTGATGGTTTAGATTATGCTATCCAATTTGTATTAAAGCGTCATGGTATTGAACATTTACCTATTTATGCCAATAAACTAATGCATGATAATCACAGAAGTTGGCGCCTTGAGTTTCCTTACGCTAATAAGGATTGTATAAAACAAAGTGGTAATTGCAAATGCAATCATGTAAAACAACAGCAACATTTTCCTCAAATATTGTATGTTGGTGATGGTACTTCTGATTTTTGCGTTTCACATCATGTCGATCTGGTTTTTGCTAAAGATAAGCTGATCAATTACTGTGAAAAAAATAACATTAAGCACACTGCTATTGTTAATTTTGCTGATGTAACAGAGGCTTTAAAACAAGCAGAGCAATCACTAATTCCAGTCATGATGGTGAAATAAAGGAACAATAATGAGTACAATTGAAGATTTATCTTATTTTTTACCAGGAAATAAAAATGGCGTGCTATTAATTCATGGTTTAACTGGCACACCAAATGAAATGCGTATTTTAGCCAATGGTTTACATAAAGCAGGATTTACTGTTTATGCAATACAATTGGCAGGTCACTGTGGTACTGAAGCAGATCTATGTAAAACAACTTGGCAAGATTGGTATAAAAGCGTTCAAGATGGTGCTGATTATTTAGCTAAACATGTAGACAACCTTTTTGTCGCAGGTTTATCAATGGGCGCCCTTTTGGCGTTGAAACTTGCTGCAGATCGTCCAAATCAAGTTAAAGGTGTTGGTGTTCTAGCACCTACATTTTATTATGATGGTTGGAGTATGCCATTTTGGGCTAAAAAGTTTTTCTTTTTATTGGTCTATTTTAAAAAACTTGGTATTTTTCAAAAAGTCTCTTTTATTGAAAAACCGCCTTATGGTCTTAAAGATGAGCGTATCCGAGCGGTGGTATCAGAAAGCATGTTAAGTGGCGATGCTGCATCCGCTGGGCTTGCTGGAAATCCATTTCCTGCATTAGCAGAAATGCAATTATTGGCAAAACATGTTCGCCAAGAATTACCAAAAGTTACGTCACCTTGTTTAATTATGCATTCAGGTAATGACGATATTGCCAATATTGAAACTAATGCAAAATTAGTTGAGAAGCATGTTTCTGGTCCAAAACGATTAGTTGTATTAAATGATAGTTATCATTTAATTACTATTGATAGCCAACGTCGTGAAGTAATTAAAGAGTGCGCTTCATTTTTTAATAATCTGGCAGAAGGAACTTAAGCATAATGTCATCCTTAGTTATTTTTCTTTGGGTTAGTAATATTTGTTTTGATACCTTAGGACAAGTTGCTTTTAAATATGCTGCAATATCACCTACCAATAGAGATGGATGGTACTATTGGTTAGATCTCGCCAAAAATCATTGGATTTGGATAGGAATATCATCTTACATTGCCGAATTTTTACTGTGGTTAGCTTTTTTAACTTTAGTTCCACTTTCCCAAGGTGTATTGCTCGCCTCATTTAATATCATTACTATCATGTTAGTAGGTCGGATTCTATTTAAAGAATTACTGACGGTATATCGTGTTATTGGCATGTCTTTAATTACTGCTGGTGTGATCTTTGTGGGGTTATCTTAATATGGCTAAGTTCTATTTAATTGGTTTTACCGTATTATTAATGTTTGATACGATTGCACAATGTAGCTTTAAATTGGCTGCCGAACATGCCCAGCCACTTTCGATGAGCGTTGAATGGATAGTTAGGGTATTTTCCGGTCATTGGATCTATGTATCAATAGCTGGCTACATTTTTACCTTCTTTACTTGGATGACTTTATTAAAAAAAGCGCCTGTAGGACCTGCTTTTGCTGCTTCACATTTTGAAGTTGTTACCGTAATGATTGCTTCAGTTTGGCTATTTAATGAACCTATCACTTTATTTAAGTTAATTGGAACTATATTGATTGTTTCAGGGATTTTGTTTTTAGCACTAGCAGAAAGTAAACTTGCGAAGAAAGATACTCATCATCGTTCTAAATAACTTCAAGATAAGGATTAAAAACCTGGCAAACTATATCAGTTCTTGAATGCTAGGTTTTTAAAGCTTTTAATAATGTTAAATTAAGTTGATGTTGTTCTTGTTGCCAATCATTTAACTTTTCTAATGATATCTCAGGCTGTTTGTCCAGTGAACTTAGTAATCTCTTAAACCAATTTTTAGGCTGCCATATTGATAATTCGCCCGTGATATCACTACCGATAATCCGAGGCTTAATAGATGTAATAGTATCTAATAAATGATAGGTTTGTAGTTTTCCTTGGTCCCAATTGGTATGAATAACTTCTTCACTTAAGGCATCTTTATCTATCGATAAATATATCGGTTTAGTATTACGGTATTGTTCGGATAGAAACTGAGTAATAAGATCATCTGGCGAATCAAAATAGCGAAAAGCATGACTTAAACCAATTTTCTTAGCCCAGGAGACATTAACATCTATGCTCCAATAAGTCAGTTTTTTATGAAACAATGGTGACCATCTATTTTCCCAAAAATGCCATAAGCCAATATCATGTGATGTAATTCCTAATACATGTACATGGCTAACAAAAGGTAAACTAGCCACATAGCTAACCCATGATCCACAGTGAATGCCAAACAGATAACGCATGTTATCTGGATGGTTGTCGAAAATAACTACTTCAATGGGATTTTCTTCTGTATATTGCTTAGCTAGCTGCTCAATAAGTAATAACGAAATATGGTGGTAATCACCACTACCCATTAATACCGTACCATAGCTTTCTGGTAATGATTGTTGTAATACCTTTTTAAAGTTTTGGAATTTTTTTGTACTACAACCAAAGCGAATGACATCTTGCCACTGAGTAAAATCAATCGTTTTAGCATTATCAATTTCACCTACACTTTGATCAAAGTTAAGGATAACTAGCGATGTCATGCTACTTTCTCCTTATCAGTTTCGAAATGGCCAATTAATCTACGCAAAACAGCCCTTAATAAAGGATTTCGTATATAAACTAAGTGTTTAGTTAAGGTAAAACTAGCACCTAAAGAAGCTTTAACTTCTGGATCAGTCCAACCTGCAACATAATTACTAAGTTTTTGTTGTAATGCATATTCAAGATTAACAAACCAACTAACAAAATAGAGGTTTAATTCTCTTGCTTGAGGATAAACCATTCCTATGTATTTATCGATTAAAACATTGTTCACTACAAAACAGATGTTATAACCAATTAATTGTCCATTATGATGATAAGTAAAAATACGTCCATTTGAGGATTTGCTTTGCAGTAATTGGGTGAAAAATGGCTTAGTTAATAAATCAAAATGTACTTCACTCTGCTCATATACATTCAGATAAAGTTGATAATATAGATCAAGAGTCGCCTCATCAAAAAAACAATCATCACCAGTTTGTAAGATGTTAATCTCCAATTTTTCACGGGACTTTAGTTTTCTTCTTAAATTTTTACGACGACTGTATGATAGTTTTGCAAAAAAATCATCGATCGACTCAAAATCAATTGGAACCCAAGCTAAAGCTTGTCCTTCAACTTCAATAAACCCCCGTTCTTTTAAGGAACCAATAATCTGTTTAGAATATTGATTATCCTGCTTACTAAGCAGAGGTGAATCGGATGGCAAATCTTTAACAATAACAAATGGATATTTTTTTGTATAAGCAGCCTTAACATTGTCAGCTAATTGATGCGCATCGATTTTATTAGTCAATAAACTATATTCTGAAACGGTTGTACCCACAAAGCATGTTTTTGGTTGTAACCAATGCCGCCATTTTTTATAAAAAGGCAATTTATGAACTTTATGTTTAAAATCATCATCAGCAGTTATGAGCAAATCAAACTTAGCGGAAAAAGCAGGTATACCGTCTTCACTCATCCAGCTAGTAAACTCTCGCGGAGGATGAGAAAGAAAATTGTTGATTAATTCATTAGGTTCTAATTGATTGATATATCGCATAACTTTCTATAAATGATCTGAAATTCCCGCTAATTGATATTAGCGGGATTATTTTGATTTAAGACTTAAAGTTCTTTTTTAGCTCGAGTAATTAATTGATCGAGTAGTTCAATACCTTGATCAATCTCTTGACGAGTAATATGTAATGAAGGAGCAAAAGTGATAACATTTTTGTAATAACCACCAATATCAAGCACCAAGCCCATTTTGTTACCTTTCCAATCAAGATCACCTGACATACCAATATCTACCATTTTATCAACTAATGCTTTGTTAGCTGTAAATCCATCTTCGGTACAAATTTCAGCACGAAGTGCAAGACCTAGGCCATCAACTTCGCCTATTTCTTTATGTTTCTTCTCAAGTGTTTTTAATCCTTCAAGGAAATATGCACCGCTATCCATTACCATTTTTTCGTAATCTGTTTCAGAAGTCATTTTTAATACTTCTAGGCCAACTGCGGTACCTAAAGGATTTGAAGCAAACGTAGAGTGGGTTGAGCCAACTGGGAATACTTCTGGATTGATTAACTCTTCACGAGCCCATAAACCACCTAATGGATTTAAACCATTAGTTAATGCTTTCGCAAATACCACCACATCAGGTTTAACATCAAAATGTTCAATTGACCATAATTTACCAGTACGATAAAAGCCCATTTGAATTTCATCAACAACTAATAAAATACCATATTGATCTAAAACTTTTTTCAGACCTTTAAAGTAATTACGAGGAGGAACAATATAACCACCCGTTGCTTGTAATGGTTCGGCATAAAATGCAGCATATTCTGCTTGTCCGACTTTGGGATCCCATACACCGTGATACTCAGTTTCAAATAAACGTGCAAACTCAGCAACTAAGTGTTCACCATATTCTTCTGCTGTCATTCCTTTTGGACGACGGAACGGATATGGGAATGGTACAAACATTGCACGATCACCAAAATGACCATAACGACGACGGTAACGGTAGCTCGAAGTAATTGAAGATGCACCCAAAGTACGACCATGGTAACCACCTTGAAATGCAAACATCAGGGATTTACCACCAGTAGCATTACGAACGACTTTTAATGAATCTTCAATACATTGTGAACCACCAACATTAAAATGAACTCGTCCTTGGTAACCGAATCGCTGTTCCATACCTTGAGCAATTGTTTTTGCTAATTCGATTTTAGTTGGATGTAAATACTGGCTAGCACATTGCGGTAAAGTATCGATTTGCTTTTTAAGTACGTTATTTAAACGCTCATTAGCATAACCAAAGTTACAAGCAGAGTACCACATTTGTAAATCAAGGAAGGCTTTACCTTCTTTATCATACATGTAACTACCTTCACAACCATCAAAAATCTTTGGTGGTTCAACATAATGCACGGTATCACCAAATGAACAGTATTTTGCTTCATCCGCTAATAACGTTGCATCGTCGGGACGACTATTAATCATTTCTAAAGTTGGTTTACTCATAATTTATCTCACTAATCCATATTCAAATATGACAAAATGTGGCATTATTATCAGAGAAAATGGATTGTAACAATGTACATTTAATGTATAGATTTTGTGACAACAAGCCTTGAGTGACAAAATAACTACAATAATTGTCTTAAATCATATCAGTATGAGTGGTTATCAAAATGAAAAAATTAAGCTGCATAATCTCACTATTATCAATGTTTCCTTTAGGGTATACTCATATTGCGTCAGCAGATCCTACTTCATTAGGCGTCGGTTTGGGTTGGTCTAACTCACCATATAAAAATTATAGTTCAAGTTACTATCCGGTTCCTCATATTGATTATGATAATGGCTATTTTTTTATTGATGATCTATCAGCTGGTATTTACGCTTTTAACAACGATAATCAAAGTTTATCATTTGGCGTTCGTTATCTTGCTAATGAATTTAAACCTCATGATTCTGACAATCATAAGTTAAGACAACTTAATAGTCGTCATTCCACTGTGTTAGCTGAAATTGATTATGATATCACCACTAATTGGGGTATTTTTTCAAGTAGTATTGGCGCTGATATGCTCAATAATAGTAATGGAATCTTAGTTAATGCCGACTATACTGTTCCTTATATACAAGGTAATTTAATTATTGCACCTACTATTGGTATAAACTGGGCTGATGGTAAACATAATGACTATTATTATGGTGTATCTCATAAAGAATCTTCACGTTCAGGATTACGCTATTTCAATGCAGATAGTTCTTTTACACCTTACTTTGAAATCGGTGCGCAATATTCTTTAACAGATAATATCGCTACTTTTGGCGGAATTCATATTGATAAACTGACTGGTGATGCAGCTGACAGCCCTATGGTTGATGATAGTACGATAACATCCATTTATATGGGCTTATCTTATAAATTTTAATACTTTTATTAAATCTTATTAATAATACTTTATTTTCTGTGAAAATCTTATTTTAATTATTTTAATTAAATAATTTTCATGGATTAATTTTTGGAAAAATTACACTATGCTTTGGTTTAAAAACGCAATTATCTATCAACTTAATAATGATAATTTACTGGATAAACAGACTATTGAAAATGCACTCAAATCTGCTTTATTTTCTCCTTGTGGTAATTTAGATACCACCAAAATGGGTTGGGTATCCCCTTACGATGATAACAATTTGGATGATTTTATTATTGATATGCAAGGGCATTTATTATTAAAAATAAAGAAAGAAACTAAAATTTTACCTGCACCTGTCATCAAACAAGCCTTAAATGAGAAGATTGACAAGCAAGAGAAGGCATTAAGCCGTAAACTTAGTAAAAATGAAAAAGCGACATTAAAAGATGAAGTGATGATCGATTTAATGCCTAGAGCATTTAGCAAATATAACTATTATTGGTTATGGATCGACATTGAAAATAAAAGGATTATTATCGATTGCAGTAGTTTTAAACTTGCTGAAGATATTCTAGCGATTTTACGGAAAGAACTTGGAGCATTAGCATTAACGCCTCTTTCCATCGAAAAACCGCTTGAAAAGATTATGACAACTTGGGTTAGAGAAAAACTTAGTTTTCCTCCTTTTATATTGGGTGATGAAGCAGAATTAAAAGATCCACTTGAGGGTAATGGGATTATCAGTTGTAAAAATCAAGATATTACAAGTGATGAAATGTTAGTTCATTTAGATTCTGGTAAATGGGTCACCAAACTTAAAATCATTGATGAACGTGGAATCAATTTTATTATTAATCCTGACTTAACATTGAAAAGAATTAAATTTGATTCTGTTATTTTAGATGAAAATGAAGATATTGGATCTGATGAATTTGATAAACGTTTAGAAGCTGATTTCTATATTATGGCTAACACATTATCAAACTCAATTAACGATTTATATATTATTATAAATAAGATTGTTTAATTTTTTTACAATATATTATCAATTATCCTAGATCCGAATAATAATTGTGCTATAATACGTAATAGATTATGTGTAACATAATTGGTCATTAAGTATAAAACACCGTAAAAATTAAGTAAAATTAAACAATAAAAGCAAATTAAACAACGTCTATTACAACAAATAAGTTGAGGCAAAAAAATGAAAAAAACAACTCTAGCTCTAGCAATGGCTGTTGCAAGTTTAACCGCTACTGCCGCTAACGCTGCATATGAAGACAATACTTTTTATGTAGGTGCTAAATTAGGTTGGTCAGAACTTTATAATTTAGACGCAAATAAAGTTCGTGGTTATGATAAAGATGAAGCTGGTATTAAAACTTCTAATAGAAGTAATGTTGCTGGCGGTGCTTTCCTTGGTTTCCAAGCTAATCCTTACTTAGCTTTTGAATTAGGTTATGATTGGTTAGGTTCTGCAAAATATAAAAGAACTTATCTTGGTGATCATTCTAACGCTGGTAATAGTAAAGTTTCAGCACAAGGCGTTTCTTTAACTGGTAAATTAAGTTACCCACTATCATTCATTTCTGACGATTTAGATATTTATGGTCGTGCAGGTGGAATGGTAACTATTGCTAAATGGAAAAATAGTGGTGATATCAAAGAAGCTTACGGCCGTGGTAAAACAAAAACTGATTTATCACCAGTTTATGCTTTAGGTCTTGATTATCGTCTTAACGAAGATTTCTCTACTCGTTTAGAATACCAATATGTTCAACATATTCATACTAAAACTCACGCATCTCCAGATGCAGGAACTGTAAGCTTAGGTATTACTTACCGTTTAGGTTCTCCATCTGTTGCAGCTCCAGTTGAAATCAAAACTGAAGTAAATCGTTATGTTTTAAATGAAGATGTGTTATTTGCTTATGCAAAATCTGATTTAAAAGCAGAAGGTCGTCAAGCACTTGATAATTTATTAACTACTCTTGTTAAAATTAACCCAACTCAAAGTGCTATCGTAGTAATTGGTCACACTGACCGTATCGGTTCAGATAGCTATAACCAAAAACTATCAGAACGTCGTGCACACACTGTATTGAACTATTTAGTTCAAAAAGGTGTTCCAGCTGAAATCATCACTTCACGCGGTATGGGTAAAGCACAACCAGTTACTGGTAATAAATGTAATGCACTTCGTGGCGCTGACTTAAAAGCATGTTTAGCACCAGATCGTCGTGTTGAAATTGAAGTTAAAGCACGTAACGTGCAAGAGGTCCAAGTAATTGATCAAACAAAATAGTTTTTGTTATTAATTACACCTTTGAACCCAGCTTCGGCTGGGTTTTTTCATTTATATGTTAATAATTAAATTATATCTTGCTTGAACCCTACAAATTATCCACAAAAAAGATTATAATTATTCCAGTATTGTTAGTATCCCAATTAAAGGAGTAGCCATGTCTACCTCGATTTGGCAAGATTGTCTTTCTCAATTACAAGAAGCGCTTCCTACAACAGAATTCAATTTATGGATTCGACCGTTACAAGTGGAAATGGTTGAGAATAAACTTTATATTTATGCTCCAAACAGATTTGTATTAGATTGGGTTAAAAATAAATATTTAACGACTATCTCGCAATTATTGAATAATTTACTGGGTAATGATTCACTAAAATTATATTTGGAAGTTGGTTCAACTTTATCTGTAGAAAAAAAATCTAAAATTAATAAATCTGATGTTGTACCTTCTTGGAAAACAACAAAAGAGAATAATAATAATCACACTTATTATTCGGGTATTAATCATAAGCATACTTTCAACAGCTTTGTTGAAGGTAAATCTAATCAACTTGCTGTTGCAGCAGCTAAACAAGTAGCTGAAAATCCAGGAAAAGCTTACAACCCTCTTTTTTTATATGGCTCAACAGGTTTAGGAAAAACTCACTTGTTACATGCTGTTGGTAATGAAATTATGGCAGGTAAAGCTAACGCTAAAGTTGTTTATATGCATTCAGAACGCTTTGTTCAAGACATGGTCAAAGCTTTACAAAATAATGCTATTGAAGAGTTTAAAAACTATTATCGATCTGTTGACGCTCTCCTTATTGATGATATTCAATTTTTTGCAAATAAAGAGCGTTCACAAGAAGAGTTTTTCCATACATTTAATTCATTGTTAGAAGGCAACCAACAAATTATCCTAACCTCGGATCGTTATCCTAAAGAAATTGATGGTGTAGAAGATCGTTTAAAGTCAAGGTTTGGTTGGGGATTAACCATCGCTATAGAACCACCAGAACTTGAAACTCGAGTGGCTATTTTGATGAAAAAAGCAGACGAAAACAAAATAAAATTACCTGAAGAGGTCGCTTTTTTCATTGCTAAACGACTACGATCAAACGTAAGAGAATTAGAAGGTGCACTTAATCGAGTTATTGCCAATGCTAATTTTACAGGCAAATCTATCACCATTGATTTTGTCAAAGATGCTTTAAAAGATTTACTTGCCTTACAAGAAAAATTGATTACTATTGAAAATATTCAAAAAACGGTTGCTGAATATTATAAAATTAAAGTTTCTGACTTATTATCTAAACGCCGTTCTCGTTCTGTCGCAAGACCAAGACAAGTAGCAATGGCGTTAGCGAAAGAGCTAACCAACAAAAGCCTTCCAGAAATAGGTGATGGTTTTGGTGGAAGAGATCATACAACAGTATTACATGCATGTCGGAAGATCGCAGAGTTAAAAGAAGAAAGCAATGACATTAAAGAGGATTATTCCAATTTAATTCGAACATTATCAACTTAAAAAAGAATTAACACTATGAAATTTATTATAGATCGTGAAAAACTTATCAAACCATTGCAACTTGTTAGTGCACCATTAGGTAGCCGACCTACCCTCCCCATTTTAGGTAATTTATTATTGCAGGTGAGTGAAAACACGCTATCCATGACGGGAACAGATTTAGAAATTGAAATGATTTCTCATATTCCCCTAACAGAGCCTAGTGAAGCGGGTGCTACAACTGTTCCAGCTAGAAAGTTTCTTGATATCTGTCGAAATCTTCCTAGTGATGCTCAAATATCGATAAGCGTTGACGATAATCGATTGATTATTCAGTCAGGTCGAAGTAAATTTTCTTTATCTACACTACCTGCATCAGATTTTCCTAATCTAGAAAATTGGCAAAGTTATGTTGAACTTTCTATACCTCAAAAGACTATCAAACGACTTATAGACGCAGTTCAATTCTCAATGGCTAACCAAGATGTAAGATATTATTTAAATGGTATGCTATTTGAAATTGAAGATGGTCTATTAAAAACCGTTGCAACTGATGGTCATCGATTAGCTGTGTGTGCTCAACCTGTTGGTCATGAGATCTCTGAATGCTGTTCAGTCATTTTACCAAGAAAAGGCGTAATTGAACTGGCAAAACTAGTTGGTGATAATGATGAGCTAGTTAATATGCAAATTGGTAACAATAATTTACGTATTAGTCTTGGCGATTTTACTTTTACTTCAAAACTTATTGATGGAAAATTTCCTGATTATAAACGTGTAATGCCTCGTAATCCTGATAAACCACTTGAAGTATCATGTGAAGAACTAAGAAATGCTTTATCTCGTGTTGCGATTCTTTCAAATGAAAAATTTCGCGGCATAAGATTATATGTACATAGCAATCAGATTAAAATTACTGCAAACAATCCTGAACAAGAAGAAGCAGAAGAAGTTATTGATGTAAAATACGAATCTCAAGAGCTTGAAATTGGTTTCAATGTAACGTATTTATTGGACATATTAAACACATTAAAATGCGATAGCGTCCAATTATTATTAACTGATGCAACATCAAGTGTGCAAATTGAAGATATCAACAACCAATCTGCAACTTATGTTGTTATGCCAATGCGCTTATAATTAACGATCATTTAAACTTCCGGCCTCGGCCGGAAACTTTACCGACATGACACTTTCTCAAATCAAA
This sequence comes from Gilliamella sp. ESL0443, assembly GCF_019469165.1. Classification (NCBI taxonomy): domain Bacteria; kingdom Pseudomonadati; phylum Pseudomonadota; class Gammaproteobacteria; order Orbales; family Orbaceae; genus Gilliamella; species Gilliamella sp. ESL0443. The sequence continues at coordinate 1,997,324 of NZ_CP048263.1, forward strand.
ATTTATCACTTTCGAAATATTGATTATGCTGAATTATCATTATCCAAACATTTTAATTATATAGTTGGTGATAATGGTAGCGGAAAAACCAGCCTACTAGAGGCGATTTATATGCTCGGACATGGTCGAGCTTTTAGACATATTCAATCCAATCGAATAATACAACATGAAAAACCAGAGTTAGTATTATTTAGTCAAATTGAATCTGCACAAAAAACTCGAACAATAGGTTTATCAAAAACACGCCATAACGATAATACGATAAAAATTGATGGTGACGAAGGATATCGGTTGACGGATTTAGCTAAATTATTACCAATTCAACTTATTACGCCTGAAGGATTTGATCTACTTACCGGAGGACCAAAATATCGCCGTGCTTTTATAGATTGGGGGTGTTTTCATCACTATCCTGAATTTGTATCACTTTGGAATAACTTAAAACGCCTCTTTAAACAGCGTAATGCTTTATTAAAACAGTCATCAAACTATAATCAATTATTACCTTGGGATAAAGAGTTAGCACCGATTGCAGAAAAAATCAGCCAGATTAGGGCTAGTTATAGTCAAAATATATTTCCTCAAATTATGCAAACCTGTCATGATTTTCTACCAGAATATCAACTTAATTGCCAATATTATCAGGGCTGGGAGCATGGAATCAGTTATTCAGATATATTATATAGACAATTTGAAAGAGATAAGTTCATTAATTATACTTCGCTAGGTCCTCATAAAGCAGATTTAAAATTACGAATAGATAATATTCCTGTTGAAGATTTATTATCTCGGGGACAATTAAAATTACTCATGTGTGCATTACGTTTGTCTCAAGGTGAATATTTCTCAGAAACAACAGGCCAATCCTGTATTTACTTAATTGATGACTTTGCTTCAGAGCTTGATAAAAATAAACGTAACTTATTAGCAAAACGATTAAAATCAGCACAATCTCAAGTTTTCATTACAGCGGTTAATCAAGAGCAAATTAGCCATATGATCGATGAAAATGATAAGATTTTTCACATAAATTCTGGTATAATTTCTTAAATATACAAAATGATATAAATAATCAAATAAGTCGAGAAATCCATGTCTAACTCTTATGATTCTTCCAGCATTAAAGTACTTAAAGGACTTGATGCTGTCCGAAAACGCCCAGGTATGTATATTGGTGATACTGATGATGGAACAGGGCTTCACCATATGGTTTTTGAAGTGGTAGATAATGCCATTGATGAAGCATTAGCTGGTTATTGTCACCATATTGAAGTTACAATCCATCCTGATAATTCCGTTTCTGTACGAGATGATGGTCGAGGTATACCTACTGGCATCCATGAAGAAGAAGGTATTTCCGCAGCAGAAGTTATTATGACTGTTTTGCATGCCGGTGGTAAATTTGATGATAATTCATACAAAGTGTCTGGTGGTTTACATGGTGTTGGTGTTTCAGTCGTCAATGCTTTATCAGATAAGTTAGAATTAGTGATTTATCGTGAAGGTAAAATACATAAACAAATTTATCATTTAGGCGTTCCTGAAGAACCGCTAAAAATCATTGGTGAAACAACTGAATCAGGTACATATGTTCGTTTTTGGCCAAGTCCAGAAACTTTTTCTAACATTGAATTTGTGTATGACCATCTGGCAAAAAGATTACGCGAACTATCATTCTTAAATTCAGGTGTTTCAATCAAACTCACCGATGAACGTACAGGTAAAAGTGAACATTACCATTATGAAGGTGGTATTCAAGCTTTCGTAGAATATCTAAATAAAAATAAAAACCCAATTCATCCAAAGATTTTTTATTTTAGTACAGAGAAAGATAATATTGGTGTCGAAGTTGCACTACAATGGAATGACGGTTACCAAGAAAATATCTATTGTTTTACAAATAACATTCCTCAACGTGATGGTGGTACTCACTTGGCTGGCTTCCGTGGCGCTATGACACGTACATTAAATAACTACATGGAAACCGAAGGCTATAGCAAAAAAGCAAAAATTAGTGCTACAGGTGATGATGCTCGAGAAGGGTTAATTGCTGTTGTATCAGTAAAAGTGCCTGATCCTAAATTCTCATCACAAACTAAAGATAAATTGGTGTCATCTGAAGTTAAATCAGCAGTTGAGTCTGTAATGGGCGAAAAACTAGCTGAATATTTACTTGAAAATCCTTCAGATGCAAAAATTGTAGTAGGTAAAATTATCGATGCAGCGAGAGCTCGTGAGGCAGCAAGAAAAGCTCGCGAAATGACACGTCGTAAAGGCGCTTTAGATTTAGGTGGTTTGCCTGGAAAACTTGCTGATTGCCAAGAAAAAGATCCAGCTTTATCTGAACTATACCTAGTGGAAGGGGACTCTGCAGGTGGCTCTGCAAAACAAGGACGAAATCGTAGAAACCAAGCAATTTTACCGTTAAAAGGTAAAATTCTAAATGTTGAAAAAGCTCGTTTTGACAAAATGCTTTCTTCACAAGAAGTAGCAACGTTAATTACTGCTTTAGGTTGTGGCATTGGCCGTGATGAATATAATCCAGATAAAATGCGTTACCATAGCATTATTATTATGACCGATGCCGATGTTGATGGATCGCATATTAGAACATTATTGCTAACATTCTTCTACCGTCAAATGCCTGAGATCATTGAACGAGGTTATGTCTATATTGCTCAACCACCACTATATAAGGTCAAAAAAGGGAAACAAGAGCAATATATTAAAGATGACGATGCAATGACTCAATTCCAAATTGCTTTGGCATTAGAAGATGCATCATTACATGTTAATGACCATGCTCCAGCTTTAGCTGGCGAAGCTTTAGAAAAATTAATTGCCGAATATCAGAAAGTCGAAAAATTAATTACTAAAATGGAACGTCGCTACCCTAAAGCCTTATTATCAGAATTAGTTTATCAAGAAGTATTAGATGAAAATATCTTGAAAGATCAACACAAAGCTGAAAATTGGGCAAAATCTATTGTTGAAAAACTATCCAATAAAGAACAACACGGTAGTACCTACCTTTATAGCGCGGATTACAACGAAAAAGCAGAATTGTATATACCTGTTATTAAAGTAAGAACACATGGTGTGGATACTAATTATGCGTTAGATCAAGTGTTTATTCATAGTAATGAATATCGAAATATCTGCCATTTAGGATCACAATTGAAAGATTTACTTGAGGAAAGTGCATTTATACAACGTGGTGAGAGAAAACAACCAGTTAGCTCATTTGAAGATGCAGTTGATTGGTTAATTCGTGAATCTCGTCGTGGATTAACTATCCAACGTTATAAAGGTTTAGGTGAAATGAACCCAGAACAATTATGGGAAACAACCATGGATCCAACAAGCCGAAGAATGTTACAAGTAACCATTAAAGATGCCATTGAAGCAGATCAATTGTTTACTACATTAATGGGTGATGAGGTTGAACCTCGTAGATTATTCATTGAAGAAAATGCCTTGAAAGCTGCTAATTTGGATTTCTAATTAATTATCTAATAAAAAAACCAGACATTATGTCTGGTTTTTTTTTGCAAATTTATTAAAAATTAAAAAGTAATTTTATGTGATAAATTCCATCTATTAACTTTAATTACTGACAAACAGACCTATTGATTTTTAAGTCTGACACAGCTTTATTCATCTGCCTAATCATATCTTTAGGACTTTGTGCAATATACACTTTGCCACCTGTCGCATTTGCGATACAGTCTATTTTATGTTCACCTGCAATATCTACTATATTTATCTTCAAACGAGGTTTTTGGGTAGCTATATGATTAGCAAGAGTACAAATATTTGCACGCGTACAATTATCCTCACCATCACTAATTATAAGAATATAATCATCACGTTTTACACCGTCAAGCATTTGGCTGGCTTTTTCTAATCCGCTATAAAGTGGTGTTCCTCCACCACCAGCAGCACTTGGTGTTAATCTATTAATTTTACTTTTCAAAGCACCTCTACTTGAATAATTATAAAAAGGCGTAGTATCGGCTACTGGGCAACCATTAAGTGCCACCAATGAAATATTAATATTTTGCTGTATTTTATCAATACTTGTTAATGCAACTTTTTTACTGGTTGATAAACGAGTGGGTAAACGCGTCATTCGTTTGTCATAATCTATTTTATCTTGCTGAGACATACCTCTCGGATAACCATAGCTTAAATAATTGAAATATTGCCCGACTTCCATTGGTGATTCAGCTAAAGTTACAGTCATCGATAATGAATTATCGAATATTAATGCCATTTTAGATGGATTACTATTTTTGGCTAATTCTTCTTTAGTAATACAATTTGGTGGATTTTTTACTTTTGGCTTTGGTTCAGGTTTAGGTTCAGGCTTAGGCTCAGGATTAGTAATCGGATCTGGAACCGGTTTTGGTTTAACAACAGGTTGAGGTTCAGGAGCTTTAGGCTCTTGTTTTACTTCAGGCTTAGACTCAGGATTAGTAATCGGATCTGGAACCGGTTTTGGTTTAACAACAGGTTGGGGTTCAGGAACGTTAGGTTCTTGCTTTACTTCAGGCTCTGGTTGAGGCTTAATAACTGGTTCTTTTGGTTGTTCAACAGTTGGCTCTACTTTTTTTTCTTCCTTGACAGTTATAGGCTCGACGTTTTTAGATTCTTTAAAAGGATTAAAAAAGTACCATAATAATCCTAAAGCTGCTAATAAAAGTAAGGCTAAAATCAAAGTATACCACCATTTCCAGAAAGGTTTTGGTACTATTACTGGAGCAATTGGTAGTTCGATAGGTTCAAATGTATCGACAATAACCGGCTCATTATTGATTACATAAATATTATTCTTTAGGTTTTTAATTCTCAGTAACCATGAAGAAACTAGAGTTTTTTGTTCATTAGTTAAAGAAATTAATTTTGCTGCTGTTTCAATATCATTGATTCTAGTAGCTAGAGTTTGTTTAATTTCAGATTTATGAGATTCGTCAATTATGTCATTAAGTAAGGTGGGTTGCCCTTCAAGATTTGTATACCAACCTATATATTGATTGTCTTCAATTAATTTTGGTGTAGCAAAAATTGAATATGTTCTAGCGGTTAGATGTGGTTTAAGTATTGAAAGTAAAGAGCCATACTGTTCCAGTAACTGCATCTTGTTTAAATTACTTTGTTCAAAAGCTATGCGAGTTATTCTTTGCATTTCTTAACTTAATCCTCATCACTAGCCGGTAATTTGAAAAATTACTCGGTATTTTATTCGCAAATAGGCTTACTAATATTCATGTTTGAAACTGCATTATTCATTTGATTAATAAGCTCTGTTGGACTTTTAGCTATATAAACATTTCCCCCCGTTCTTTTTGCAACACAATCTATTTTATGTTGCCCAGCTATATCAACAATATTTATTTTTAAACGTGGTTTTTCTGCTGCAATTTTAGTAGCAAGGGTACAAATATTAGCACGAGTACAATTATCCTCACCATCGCTGATAATTAAAATATAATCATCACGATTAACGCCATCAAGGAGTTTACTCGCCTGTTTAACACCACTGTATAATGGTGTTGCACTGTTATAGTCTAAAGGACGCAATCGTTTAATTTTATTTTTTAGTTTTTCTCTATTTTGATAAGAATAAAATGGTGTTGTTTGTGCTGCCGGACAGCTTGTTAATGTCACAAGTGAAATATCGATATTTTGTTGTATTTTATCAATACTTGTTACTGCAACTTCTTTGCTTTTTGATAAACGATTAGGTAAACGGGTCATCCGCTTTTCATAAGCTTCAGCTTCTTTCCGAGTCATTGAATAAAAATTAGCTTTTAAAAACTTATTAATACTTGCTTGTGACTCCATTAAGGTAATTGTCATGGAAGCTGAATTATCGAAAATCAAAACCATTTTAGGTGCGTCTTTATTATTGAGCACTTCTTCTTTAGGTACACAATCTTTTGCTTTTTCTACTGGTGCAGGTGCAGGTGCAGGTTCAGGAATAGGTTCAGGAACCGGTTCTGGTTTAACATCTTCTGGTACAGATTTTATTTCAGGCTCTTTTGGTGGTTCAACTATTGGAGTTGGTTCCGTTTTATGTTCTTCTACATTTTGAGCAATTATTTGCTCAGGTATTTTTTCTTTTCCATATGGACAGAAGAAGTACCAAAGTAAACCAAGCAATCCAATTAAAAATAAGGCAAGCAACAAGAAATACCACCACCGCCAAAATGATTTTGGTGGAACTACCGGTGGTGTTATAGGAGATTTAGGTAAAATAGGTTCTTCAAAAGTATTAACTATAACCGGATCATCGTTGATAACATAAATTGTATTACCCAAACTTTTAATTCTCGGCAACCAGGTTGTTATTAAAGTTTGTTCTTCGATTGTTAATGACATCGTTTTAATCGCTAATTCAATGTCATTAATCCGAGTATATAGCGTTTTTTCAATCTGCTTTTTATGTTCCTCGTTTTCAATATTACTAAGTAAGACAGGTTGACCTTCAAGATTACTATACCAACCAACATATTGATTATTATCAATTAACTTAGGAATACCTAAAATTGAAAACGTCCGCTCTGTTAAATTTCTTTTTAACAATGCTAACAAAGAATTATATTGTTCTAACAAAGACGCTTTATTAGGATCACCATTATCAAATATAATTCTTGTTATTCGCTGCATTGTTTCTTTATTTCCCTATGTTCAACAAATTTTTTAGTTAATCAATATCAAATCATTGTTAAATATTTAACGCTTTTTGTAATCTTTGAAGCTTTTTATTTAACTTATCTAACTCAACTTGTTTTTCAATGTCAGATGCATTTGAATTATTAACTTTATTCATCTGCTGTTCAATGTCTTTAACTTGAGCTTGAAGATCATTACGATTTTTAGCTTTTGCTTTGACCTCATTGGTTAACTGAGTTAACTCAGTTTTTAATTTTTGTAATTGAGCTTGTTTTTGTTTAACACTCAGTGATGTAGAGTTTTTCTGTCTCTCAATAGTTGCGTAAATTTCTCTAAACTGCGCATTAGCTCTTTTCTCGTTTTCTAATATTTGTTCTTTCTTATCAATACGAGCTTGATAATTACCAGAATAATTACAGCTAATTTTGTCCAAAATACCAATGTTTGTATTGGTTGGATCGCACTGTTCTGGCGTTGTTGAACAACCACTCAAAAAAACGAGCGAGCTTAGTAATAAAATAAGTGAAATCTTTTTCATATTAGCTTACCTTCACTGCTGAGCGTTGCTGAGTAACAAGGTTGACTTGCTTTTCAAGCACAGCAATTTGTTTATGTAATTGGTTAATTTGTTTATCAAGTTTTGAAACGTTTACGCCTGATCGTCGTTCTTGAGCAGAAATTGATATCCAATCTCTTTCAACTTTTTTCATACGAGATAATTTATCTGTTAAATAAGCAATGTTAGCATCAATTTGAGTTAAATCACGTTTAGCTTCGGTTTTATTCACTGTTTGTGACTTAATTTGATTATTTAATGTTTTAAGTGTTGCTAAATTTTTATCTAATACAGTTTTAGCTGTTTCTGTTACAGCTTGAACTTCATACGTATTTTGCTGAACATCTTGAATATAAACATCAAGTCGCATTTCGGCATCAGCGTATTCTGCACGTTTAGTATCAAGATAGTAATTTGCACCCATCATTACACCACAACCCACTGCAGCTGACGCAATACAAGTACCTGCTTTACCACCTAATAAAAAACATCCAACACCAGCTACACCTGCACCTACGGCGCAAGACTGCCATGCTGATTTACTAAAGAACTTAGCACTATTACTTTTAGTTAAGGTAGGATCTACACCTTTAGTTCTTGCCCCACCCGAATTCTGACAACCAGTTAAAACCATTGAGATACATAAGGTTATCGTTACTATTAGTTTATTCATTATTTTTTCCCTTTTATTTCATTACATGTTTGAAGCCAAGTGGAACGCTCGATCTTCCCTGATTCAATATATTGATTAATATGTTTGAAATAGAGTTTTAAATAATCACTCATATTAGCCTTACCACTATTTTCTAAAATAAATTGTGTGGGTTTAGATTGATTATTAATCGTGTCTATTTCATAATTTGTAGCAGTATTTACAATCGTATCAGAATAATATTTTAGTATAAAATCACGCGCCTTTTTAGATTCATCTAAGACATTTTTTAAATTATTTAATTTCACTTTCGAGCACATATTTTCATCATCTAAAGAATCTATTTCGTTTGGATCACAGATTTCTTCAGTCATTGTTTCATACAGATTATTATTATATTCAAATTTATCATTCAAATCTGATACATTAGCACAGAGAAAAGCACCTAATTGTAGTGCTGATTGAATCGAGCGATCTCTTTGTTCATCTCGCGCTTGATTAGCGCTGCGTAATAGGGCATTTAGTTGATTTAATTCCTTTTTAGTTTTTTCATCATCAACTTGTTTAGTGATTTTTTCAAGTTCATTGACAACATTCTCATTCTTCGAAATGCCAGCACCATTACCTAATTCGTTCCATTCTTGATCGAGCTGTTTTACCAGATCATTCGACTGAATAACTTCACTTGTATAAACTAAACGAAAACCAACATCTTTGCTTTTATATGCACTTTGAGCATCATAATAAGGTTTTTCCGTTCTAATAGCTGTTGTCATTGAGGATTCAGGGGTTAAATAACTGCCTCCTCGAACAATCATACCGCCTTGTTGTCCATGGTAACGATCAAGCTTATTCATACGGAATGAATCAAACATCATTTCACTTGCATTACCCAAAATATCATGGATATCAAGAGGGTTAGGTTCTAATCGCCCAATAAGCTGCAATTTACCATTTGCTGATTTAGCACCTGAGAACCAAGCATAATTTTCTAAGTTATTAGTCATAGGAAATCTTGATTCTCTAAATTCCGATTCCGTAACTTTAGACCCACCTCGTGCTGCATATTCCCATTCAGTATTACTGGGTAATCGAACATAACCTTTAGGTACATCAATTGATTTAACTGTAGATTGATTAAGTAACCATCGATTATATTTATCAGTAAAAGAAACGGCATCAAACCAACTAACTTCAGTAATTGGGAAAATAAGATTAGGTTTAGCGGTTGGACAAGTATCATTCATAACAGCTTGATATTGAAGTGCAGTAATTTCATATTTACCAATAAGAAAATACCTTTCCTTACCAGCATCGGAAAAACTACCAGATATATAATTAGGAGTCGCATACTCAGCAAAACCTAATTCTTTATTATTACTACCTAAAACAATTTTGACATCATCTAGTAGTTTACGTGTTGGTGTAAAAACTTTTTTCATCACCAAACTGCCTTCACATGGCATAGGTAAAATAACGTCATCATTTGAAGGTTTGGGATTATAAAATTTACTATCCCATGGTTCAGCATAACTTATACTCGAAATTAAACCTAATCCAATTGCCAAGAAAACTGGTCTAAAATTACGCTTCGCGTAGGCTTTCTGCTGGTTGAATACTAATAGCACCTCGTCCTCCTATCGCAACAACAACAAATGATATAAATAACGTTAATACAAATGCGATAATAAAATGATAAAATTGTAATTGACTTACAATTGGTTGTGAAACTAAATTTTTACCTAAGACCAGATTAAATGTACAATTCCCTAATAAAAAAAGTACACATGAAACAATAAAAGCTAAACAACTTAATGCCATCGCTTGAGTAAGCAAATAAAACATCACTTCCTTAGACTTAAATCCGATAAGTCTCATAAAAGCAATATCTTTACGCTTTCGCTCAATATTAGATAAAAATGAACCACTAAAGGATAATATACAACCAAAAATTGCGGTAATAGCAATCACGCTGAAAATAAAACTAAGTACCTTATCAATTGCTTGCATATTTTCAATTGCATTTGCTTGTGTTCGAGTTTCTATATTTTTTTCACGTAATTTCAATGATAAAGGCGCAACATTATCAAGAGAATTGGCATAAATTCGCGCTCTGGCAAATGAATCAGGATAAGTAGAATTAGCCAAACCGGTTCCGGTTGAAAAAATTTCACTTTGAAAACCATCGTAAAAATGTTCCATTTCAATTAAAAGGTCTAAACTTACAAAGCCGGCTGCACGTCCATAATAAGTTTCAGGCACAATGCCAATAACATCCAATTCCGTCATACCTTTTTCAATTTTGCCATCCAGTTGCCTTGTGATTACCATTTTTACTCGGCTTCCTATTTTTGCTTGCATTTTTTCAGCAGCTAGAGCGCTCAATAAAACTTGATTTTCTTGACTAATCAATGGCATATTTTGGGTTATCGGATCACCTTTTGCTGTTGGAAGAACTTCAACATTATTAACAAAATGTCCAGAATCTTTAAACATATCTGCTTGGGTATTCAATGAACGTGTAAGAGGAATAACAAATGCAGTTTCAGGTTGGTTTTTAATCCAATCAAACATTGAATGATCAAATTGTAAATTACCAACAATTTTTACTTCTAAATTTTGTGGATCATTAAGTAATTGATGGCGTAGCTGTGCAACAACACCATATTTTAAACTAAACAAAAGTAACAAGGGTGTAATAACTGATATTATTGAAGCAATAATACAAAATGATACTTTCTTGTCATACCATAAATCGGCCAATGATAATCGAGAAATAAACCGCCACTTTGATGTTACTTTATCCATATTTTACACCTTACTTTATAACGGACGGTAAAAATTCTGACGATTGCATAGATGTTAATTTTGCCGATAAAGTGAACAACCCTTTATTTTCAATACTTTGCCAATCATGTGTAACAATCATTGCAGCAATATTATCTTGTTGAGCTTGTTCTATTATTAAATCAAATAACAAATTTGCATTATAAGGATCAAGAGCAGAGGTTGGCTCGTCAGCTAATAATAACGCGGGTTTATGAATAATAGATCGAATAAAAGATGCCCGTTGCCTTTCACCTATAGATAGTTGTTTCGGATATTTATTCAATAAATGAGCAATATTAAGTTTATCAACCAAATAGTCAAATCGATTATAATCAACAGGTTTTCGCAATACTTTAGCTGATAACAAAATATTATTTTTAATATTTAAAAATGGAAGTAATCCACCAGTTTGTAACATAAAACCCAAATATTGCGCTCGGATATTGGCTAATTGATTAATATTATTCTGATGAATCACATTAGCAATGTCATAAGTTTCATTATCAACCATAAGATTATAACAATCGACTTCATCTGGCTTAAGAATTAAGCCTATCATCTCAAGTAAAGTACTTTTACCGCAACCACTATCACCTTTAATGACAACCACTTGCCCTGCTTTCACCGAAAGCTCAGGCAAACAAACCTTAAAAAAAGATTTACCGATCGGTCTAGAAATCACCAAATTATTTATAGTTAACATATTTTATGGCAACATTTCTAACGGAATCGGGTAAACGTTTTCTCTAGGGTCACTACCTTCAGATAGTGATATCCAACGATCAACATCAGCATTACATTTTTGGTAATAACGCACTTTACTATTTAGATTACGTATGAATTTTTCTTGTTCAATCCCACTCATACTTTTCCATGTCTCTTGATCAAGACTAGTTACATCACTTTTATACGGAATATTATCTAAATATTCACCTAATAGTCCTAAATCAGCAATTTTTGTGACTGAATCTGATTTTAATTTACTTGGATCTTGCCCCATCGCAGCAGCAACAGAACGTAATTGTGAGAACATATCATCGGCAGAAATTAACCCATCATTAGCAGCATTAGCGATTTTAGTTACAATATCGCTTAAATCACTTAATTGTGATTTAGTTAGTAAAATTCTAGGTTCTGCTGTTGGAATTGTCGGTTTAACAAAGTCTTTATCAGCTATCCAGGCTTTAAAAACTGACGGAGCCTTAGTGCCGTTAGTATCACCTAAATAAGCTAGCTGCATTGCTTTACCTAATAGTAAAGCATCTTTTAACATATTAGAGTCATTATCATCTTTGGCATTAAGGGCATTACCAACTGAAGACTCACCTTTATAGGCTAATTTAACTTGCTCTGATAATGCTTGAGCTAATGAATCTACTTTTTTACCAAACTCATTTACATCGCCAGCATTAACAGGATAATAAAGTGATTTATGAATAAAATCGTTATAGGTCAAATCAGAATATTGCTTTTCGGCCACTTGATGATCTTTTTCACCACTTGGCGTTTTTAAATGTAAAGCATAAATTGCAACACCTTTATGCTGTGCTTCAAGTCGTAATTGAGCAGCATCCATACCTGTACTTGAAAGCTTATCATCGCCAGGAATAGCGCTTGCATCAGTAATTAGAATCATATATCGAGCGCCAAAATTATTCCAATTAATATCATTTAACGCTTGTGCAACGCCCGCGTAAGAGTCCTCAGCAAAATAAGTTGTTGAGACCGTGGCTTGTTTAAGAGAGGCACTAAGTTTTTTGAATTCTTCCTTATTTTTTACTTGATTTGGATCTACAAATATCTTACTGACAAACTCCAATTTATCCGAAGCTTTTAAGCTTGAACGAAAGGATACCAATCCAAATTTAACCTGATCTTGTAACTGCTCTTTTTCAATACGCTGATAAACTCGTTCAACAGCCTCTTTTGTTCTCGATATATAAGGATCCATCGAAATCGTTGAGTCAATAACAAACACAATTGCAGCTTTAAATGGAGCAACTTGGTTAGTATTATCATCCGAAGATGAGGTAGATGGTTTATTATTACTTTTAACCACCGCTTGTTGTTTACTAACTGAAGCCACCTCTAAAATTCGTTCATAAAAACCTTGCCCATTCATTACCTCCTCACCTTGTAAAATCGGTAATAAATAAAAATTATTCTTGAAATCAACAAATTCCTTAGGTTCTTGAGCCAGAATCTGTGGTACGGCTTTATTCTCTTTTAGTGCGTCTCGAATGGGTTTTAATAACGTTTCAGGATTATCCGCATCAACAATTGAGGATAATGAGGCTTTATCTTTAAAAAATAACAGAGGGTCACGATCAACTGGATTTGTGAACACTAAAGTCAATTGCATATTCCACTCAACCGCACATGAATTATTAATCCAACCAACTGTATTGCCGTAAGAATCTGGACCAACATTCAACCATTCTTGATTATTCTCATTTTTACGTTCATAGACATAATAACGAGAAAACGCAGGTACTGATTGGCCTTTAGCATCATTAATATTTTTCTTCAATTCACACGTCGGAGTACTAAGAACTCGCTGATAAAGTGTTGTTTTACCTGCTTGCTTTAATGGTTCTAAAGCTGACGTAACTAAAGGTAAGCAAGTAAGACTAAATCCGATAATCAATATTGAAATTAATGTTTTTTTCATACCTGCACCTTATTATTTTTGCAATTCAGCTAGACGTTCTTTAGCTAAAACATTATTAGGATCATTATTCAATGATGTTTCATACCAATAAATTGCGGTACCTTTATCAATTTTAAAGCACTGATTATCTTGATAAAATTTTTCATCATATTCTTTAGCATAAAGTAAAGCAATTTTAGCATTCAGCAAAGACTGATTAGCATATAAACGCTGAGCGATATTACATTTATTGGCTTGTTTTGCTTGATTTATTATCTCAATTATTGCGTCCGTATCAGGTTTTGACTGTAAACACTGTTGAATAAAAGATAAATCATTACTGTTTGCATTTGTAACGTCACACTGACTATTCATTGTCGCAGTCAAAGGACTCTTATCTTTTGAAAAGAAGAAATACCATGCCGCTACACTTAGACCAGCTAAAACTAATAATGTGATAAAAATTAGGATAATTATTCCCTTTTTACTTTTTGATTTAACTTGTTGTGGAGTAGAAACTTCTTCTGGTGTAATCACAGGTTCAGGCTCTGGCTCAGGAGCTGCTTCTATTTCAACTTCAGGCTCGGCAATTACCTGATTTTCTTCTTCAGCAACAGGCAATTCAGTTTGAGGAATGTCAGATTCTGAAGGTGCTTTAGAATCTGATTCAGTAAAATTCGAAACAATATCATCAGGCTCAATTTTATCTTCTTCTATAGCATCAGATTGTTGAGTATTTAGAGCAGATGATGGAAATACTGTTTCACCAATATTAACAACACCACTATCGGTATAACTTTCATTTTGCTTATCACGGATCTGAATAAGAAATCTAACACGGTTTTCTTGAGACAATAATGAGTCAACTAACCACTCATCAACTTGGCCAGTTAATTGCTCATTATCTACCGACATATTAGTTAATGTATGCCAATTTTTTTCTGGTCCCCACTGATTAAGACCTGATAAATAATAACCATCCTGGTTACGTTGAATAAGCATATCAATATCAGCACTACCATTCCATTTTTGTGCCAAAAATTTAGCAATACCTGGCTTGTAGCCTTCTAATTCAATTTTTAATGCCATGATATCCTCTATCTCACAATTATAATGTTATCAATATGAATTGATAAATCTTTCATAATAGAAGGTAGTTTAAGCTACCTTATTTTATAATTATTAAATGATAACCATCTAATATAATCACAACATATTATTTTATTTGTGATTGTTTAAAGATAGTTAAAACCTCACCAAGTTGAGAGTTTTGTTCTTGGCTGATTTCACGTCCAGCATGATGACCAACATTTTCTTGAGCCAGTACAGCAAATGCAATAAACCAATCAAATATAGCAAACTGAGAATAATTTTTAGTCTTATCATCAAGCACTGGAAGTGGATGAGATAATTGACTTGAAAATTGGCTCAACGGTGAAGAAAATATAGGTTTACCTTCATTAACACGGCTTGTCGGTATTTCATTTGCTTGCCCTTGAATAAACCCAAGCCAAGCAATAAAGTCGGTCAAAAAGAGATGAATAGAGCTAATTTGTCGAGACTCAAGATCATCACGTTTACTTCCCATATTTTCGATATCTAAAATTTTCTGCGTTAAACTTGCTTCAAGTTTTAAACGGTTAGCGGCAGTTATTAATTCTTCAACAATAAAAGAGAGTGATTTTTGTTCAAGTCCAAAAAATTGTAATATATGTTTATCTAATACAATATTTCTTAAATGCTCCAACCATGCAGTAAATACGTTTTTCGCAAATTTTGATTCAGTAGGTAAACTCGCAACAGCTTTAGGTTTTAGAGGAGAGCTAGAATCGGGGAACAGCTCAAATTCAGTATTTAAACCAAAATCGTTTGAAGAATTATCGGTTATATCATCACCACCAGTACTGCTAACTTCATTATTTATATGGCTTGAATGATAAAGGGCTCGAATAGTTTGATCAGGCAATTCTAAAACTTTAAGTAGTTCGCCTAATAATAACGCTTTACCTTGCAGTTCTTTTACTACACCACTAATGACTTGCTTTTTCTTACCAAGCTCCTCATCACTACCCGATTGATACCAAGTATCAAAACGCATATTGATGATATAATCTATTTTTTCATTGAGTTGCTCAACAATTCGTTGTTGTTTAACTTCAGTAATAGCGACTTGTTCTAAATATTGACTAATTCGACCAATTCCACCATCATTTAGCTTCAACATCGCATCCCAAGCTTGGTCTGGATCGCTTACATACTCTTTAATATCTGGATTTTCAACAAATGTCTTTTTCAAAATTGACATTTCTTGTTGATAATTATCATTATAAGATAGTTCAAGATTTGCCTTGGCGTCGACATTTAAAAACGGTACATCAAATCCAGGTTTACGAACCAAAAAAACATTATTAAATTTACCATTATTTGACCAATTGGATAACCAATCATAGCTACCAAAACGTTCTAAAATAGTCTGTTGTAATAAGCCGCCTTTACCCCAAGTATTACTTAGATTATCTTCTGATTGATGTAATGATGCTCCAATTCTTTTATCAAACATGGTAATAGCCCATAGTAAGCCAGCTTTTTTAGTGGCTCTTTTCTCAGCAGTTTCACCTTGCGTTTTATCAATCCAACGTTCTAATACTGGACCAACATCATTAACATCTGACTGTTTATCTGATGGAGTACAAACAACCAAAACATTCATTTCTTGGCTATCAGTATATTTCTCAAATAGATAAGCAACTTTACCACGCAATAAAAGTTGAGCAATTGGATTACCTTCTTTAACATCAGAGATAGAAATTAAATTTAATCGACCTCGATATCCAGGAAAATCAAGTAAATCGACCTTCTCAAAAGTTGGTACTCGAGTTTGATTTACTAAGGGGAAGATTAATTCTGCGGTTAAAAAAGCTAATTGAGCTAATGATATCGAAGTTGGTATTCCATTAAGTGGTGTAACGGATACAGATGAATCTTTCTCCGTATTTAACCTTTCAAGCATATCAACATTCATTATGCTATCAATCTGTGACTTTTTACCATCATGCTCCTTCACCAATACTGAAAGAGGTGCATAAATAGTATTAGCATGGTTTAAACTTGACAAGGTCGTAGCTAACTGCACATAAATTGCAGTGAGTTCACTTATGCCTCCCCACAACACAGAGAATAAAGCACCTCTGTCTACAGTCGAAAGATAAGGTAGTAAAGACACAGCTTTCTCCCAATACCCTCCTTTTAAACCTTCAAGTGAATTACCAAAGTTTTCAGATAAATAATCATAGAGATCAACAATATCATCTTCAGTTATACCACCCGTATAATCAGATTGTTTTTTATTTTCAGATTGTTGAATAAGTTGATTTAACTCTGAAAATTCAATCTTATTCACAACTTTCTGTTGATCAAAATCTTTAAAATATGCATTAATTAAAATTTTAACAATTTCGATTTCTTGAAAAAGTTTAAGCTCTAGCGGATAGTTGGCAATGCCACCTTTAGCGGTACGGCTAAATCGTGTAACAAGTCCCGTTGCCTCTTTACCACCGCCAACAGGATTGACATGATCAATAAAATCTAAAATTTCATTATCGACAACGGTTTCAAGCTTACCATTCTCACCCGCTGCTAACGCTGAAATGAGATAAGATTTACCTGCTTGCGACAATCCAAAAAAGCCCACTGCAACAGACTTGGTTGACACATCACCCAATCGTTTTGCGCTATTACGCAAACGACGTAGATCTAGAATTAAATTATCAGCCTCATTGTTCAAACGCTTTGATGAATCTCGGGTTTGACTCACCCACTCTATTGCCTGTTCTGATGCTTGATAAACCTGTTCCCAAGATTTAGGGAGTTGTTCATTTAAATTTTTCATCGTTTTATCATTCCACTATCAAGCCAATATTGTGTGCTAATTAAACCTGAATTTACCATTGTGTTTAAATTAAGTTTGATATCCTTGGTTTTATTACAAGCACGTCCATCTGAAGCTTTGACATCTTTAATATAAAAATTCTCAACAGTTTTTTGTCGATTTTTAATGCCTAAAGTTACCTCTAAAACCACCCCCTCAGCACTCAACCGTTTAGCCACATCACTATTTTCAATAGTCAAAATATAAATTGGTGATGCAGGCCAACGATCGATTTCAAGCTGTTTAAAACCAAGCCTTGTTGTGCCTCTAATTTCGAAAGAATGGTCAGGAAAATCATAATCAGGATCATCTAAATCAATATCTTGATAATAAATATTTTCTTTCTTTATCATGTTTAGATTATCTAACAAACCAATGTATTTGACTGTTGAATATAAATCCATATTCGATGATCTAAAATAGAAATTCGGTAATCTTAAGTTTTTACTTAGAAAACATAACATAGCGCCAACAGCAGCCGTTGTTTTTGGATCATCAATACGTTCTTGTTTATGGAATGGATACCATCCACCTGTATAATAACCATGTAATGGTAATATACGTCCTACTGGCATTGATAATCGTGAACGGAAATAACTTTGTACACCAGGCAGCCGCGAAGGACGGCCAGTTAATAACAATACATCACATTGATAACAGCTAATAATCTCAGATAACGCATCAAACGTTTTACAAATATTGTAATAATCACCACGAATAAATAAGTGATGAATACGTTTAAGGTCAATTTCCACATTTAGATCAAGCACAGAAAATTCAGGATTATTTAATGCTCGACTAATCGGTTCATTAATAAAATTCAGAACATGATCGGTCATCGCATTATTTTGCAGTAATTCACTAAATGTCATGTTATAAACATGCTGCTCAGCATGTAATGGATCATAAAGCTCATAAAGCTTTAATACATGCAAGCCTACTGGCGTAAACAGTTGTAAAGTTAATTGTTGGCGCAGTACTGCATCTTGTATTGATACCTGCTGAGAACCAATAATAGTAGATAAAATCGGATTAGGATCTGCAAGCCCAGCTTGTTTTAGGCCATTGTTTAGCGAAGATAAAACGGTATCTTGAATAATATCAAGTAAAATATCATCACCAGCGACTTTAAATCCATCACGAAAACGTTGTGTCGGAACAATGTAAGCATTACTGCCACTAAGCTGTTTATTAGCACCATAATCAAGTTCATAATCATTTATAACTAAATCAGTTGTGCCACCACCAATATCAACGGTCGCAATCGTTAATTTTTGTTTATTGGTTTTATCTGGTCTGACCATTGAAGCTATAAATTCTTCTGATCGACCATTATAATTGTTTTGGGTTTCATTAAAGAGATAGACCACTTGACCACAGGTCGCTTCATCCCATTGAATGTAAATTTCAGGGATATTTGGCCATATACTTTTTAATTGTTCAGGATCACTAAAATTTATATCATCGTCAGAACTATCCCAACCTAAACTTTTCCATACCAAACCGATAGCTTGATAAACACAGCTTTTGAAGATAGCTTGTTCTGGTTTTGGCATCGCTGGGGGAATAGTAAGAATAATTGAACGTAAATTACGAGGCGTTCTAGCGTGTTCAAGCTTATTACGCTGAGCAACACTATTTATTTGCATTAAAGCATGCATTAATACTTCACATAGCATAAATGTCATTAGTGAGCTACGTGAATATTTTGGATGAAACACAGGCATTTTACGATCAAATTCTTCCTCAATTTCATTACTGAGGACATGCAGTGCTTCACCATATTCATTAATTAAGCTAGAGAACGGCTCTGCCGTTGCAAAGGGTTCATGATCGCTCTTCACATAATGAGAATTGAATCGCCAACCTTGCTCATACTTCTCCTGATCCCACAAATAACGTTTTGGACTTGAAAGCCCAGTTGCACCTTCGTTCCCTTCACGACGACTAGCTAAACGACTGGCTTCTTTTCCAACTCGTACAATACTAGGCCAGCGGAAAGTATCACGTCGTCCACTTTGTAAAGAAAAGTGCTCTTTACCAAAAAAGGTTTGTGCAAATTCTACTCGGCTCTCAAACGGTTCATTATAGATATGTTCAGGTTGAGTTAAATCCCGAATTTCAAGCTCATAGCGACGATTTAAGCTATCTTTATCTTGAACGTGATCTTCAATTAGTATTCCACATGTTCTAGAATTACCAACATCTAAAATCATATCAACAGGAATTGATTTAACCACATCATCTCGATTATTTGAGACAATTTTGATTTTTGGTAACTGTAATGAATCAGCAAGCAAATTAAGAATATTTAAATAATGACCATAGTAAGCTTTATTATTTATTTCTAACTCAATATCATCTTTATGAATTTTTAGTCGCTCTGGTTGGGGCGCTAACTCTTGAAATAGATCAATTAACCAACTGGTGATCCACTTTTGCTCTAAGTACCAAGCAACTTGATCTGAACGATGAGCTAAACTAAAAACAGCTCCTGTTTTGACATCATTTTCAGTCGGCGCTAAATAAGCAACGTCCTGCATATTGCTGAAAATTTTTGTATCAAAGGCGAATGTAATGCGGTGTGTATTGCCATCGGAATCTTCACCTTCTGGAATACTAACAATTCGAACTCGACTCCAGTTATGCGGGCCTTTATCAAAACGCTCTGGTGGCATTGATCTTAAAACTGGCACCGGCAACCAAATGCCATCAAACAGTTTTAATGATTGGTCAACACTTATCTCTTGAGTTGGCGTAACAGCAAAAGAGAGATTATCCGGCGCAAAAAATTTACCACTATCGATATCTTCAATTAATCTAACTAGTGCTCCGCTTTCTGATGGATCAATAAAACAGCCATTAACTTTACTTCGCCATTTATTATCTTTCCAATCTATTTTTAATGCAAAATCAAGAAACTGAATTCCACTATTCATGATAAGTGTGACTTCTTGACCATAATTGCGTATTTCTGGAAGCATATACAAACCTATTGTTTTTTCATCGTAATTGGGAATGAAGTCCCGTTATCATAAACGCCCTGACAATCAGCTTGATTATTTTTGCCAGGTTTACACTGAATATTTGGTAATTTATATTTAGTATTATCACTACAAGTAGCTTCGGTATTACCCACAATATTTAAATTCGCGTTTTGAATACCACTACCGACCTTACCAACACATTTGACGCCATCACTACGAGTAAGCGTCACTTCACCATTGCCTTGATTAAAATTATAACTTAATTGTAATGGTTTACCGGTTGCTTTATCTTGAATACCGGCTCCAACTGACCATTGACCATTTAAAAAGTTTGTTGATCCTTGCTTTAATGCATCAGTAGGTAAAGCTAAATTTTGGGATTGATTAGCATTGGTATCTGGTGAATTACCTTGATTAGAATTGTTAGACTCAGGATTATTAACGACATCTGGTGGCGCCGTTTGAGCATTTTTATCGTCATTATTCTGACCATTTTGATTATCTTTATTATCATTAGGCGAATTAGGATTATTAGGGGTATTATCATCTTCACTCCCTTTATTTCCTTGATCACCTTGATCACCGTTATTTCCTTTATCATCAGGATTATTTGCATCAGGAGGCGTAGGTTGAAGTGGATCTGTAACACCATTTGCAATATTTTCTACTGTTTCGTTTGGAGCAGCAGGCGGTACGGCTGAATTATCAACAGCAGCAGAATCGGTAGAAACAACATTCACTGCATTAGGATCTACAGCAACAGTCCGATTTGATACGACACCATTAACCACACCAACAGGCCTGTTATCTATGATAACTTCTTTAGGTTTTCCCTCAGGATCCTGTTTATTATCCTCTGGTTTTTTGAGTTCTTCTGGTTTTTCTTCTTTCTTTTCATTGTTAACAACAGAAGAATTAACTTTATTATCTATCGAGACATTTGGATCTAAAGTTATACTTGGTTTTAACCAATAACCATTTAACCACAGCAACGCTAACAATAGTAATAAAAGGAGTAATAATCCCAATAACCAAACCCACCAACGCTTCCACCAAGGCTTTTTAACAACAACAGGTATTTTTTGAGAAGGTGCGGGTGCTGTACTTCTAAAGGCCTCTAAACAATAAAATGGCGAAGTCGCTTGTGGTGTTTGCGGATTAACAAAGCCCCAAAAAGTAATAACGGGTTTGCCATTAACAATATAAACAAACTGATTGCTAGGAAAGCGTATCGCCATCAAATTAGGTTCAAGGCTATCTGCGCTTTGTTTAGGATCATAGATAAGCCGACTAAAAAGCAGTTGGTCACCTTCTAAATTGGGGTTTCTGGATAATTTTTGACCTAATTCGATAACTTTGTTTTCAAAATCTTTAAGCAAAACTAGGGCAGATTCTTTTTCTGATTCACTAGCCGATGTCCAAGGAACAATATCATATTCCCCATCAGGTGAGTCTGAATCGAAAGGGATATACCAATCAACAATATTACCCTGATCATTACGTTGTGGGATAGCTAAACAATCTGAGTATTGACGCCCTAATTTGACTCGGAACATTTCGCGAATTTGAGAAGCAACAAGATAAGCCGCTTTCCCATCATGCCCGAGCATCTTGAAATCTTTTATATCACCACTTCGGAGTAATGTGTTTGCCATATATTTCCTGATATTCCTTTAAATTACTTATATTTTTTGTAATTATTATTTAATTAAATCAATTCTATCAGAAATAGCAAGTTGTTGTCATTGTTAACCCAAAAGATAATATGATTTTTTTGTCATATTTAATTCTTTATAATGATTTAAGCTATAAATATTCAACTAATTAATGACTAAATTGTTAAATTAGACCTCAAAAACCCCGTTCCTCAACTTTTTTTTGATTTCTGTTTTAAAAATTCTTCATCCGTTAACACTCGTAGTGGTTGCATATCACTTTCTCCTCTTATAACCAAAGAAGGATCAGAACGTAAACACGCACCTCCATAATGACCACCAACGGTGAAAGTACAAACTTGCAAATAACGATCATCAACTTTTGGCAAACACCATAATTCTTGATAAATATTTTCCTGTTTTGCAAATCGTCCAACAGTTTTATCCAACACTTGTTCATGACTACCAACTAACTCAATATCACTACCTCTTCGCCCGGCAATAGGCTTAATTGCGTAGCCTTTTTTGATTAAGTTGTCATTAAGTTCAAATGTAGATTCAAGCAAATAACGATGATTCGGAAATAGAGACCATAATACAGGTAAAATAGCTTTATTACTTGGGATTACAGTCCATAAAGGCTCAAAAACAGATACCTCAGGCCGCAGCAATACATCAATTAATCTAACCGCATTTTCAGGATGCCATGTTCGAATCGGCAATCCTGCTACTTGTGCTTCACTTTCTTGGCGTAATTGTTCAAGTACAGTTTCCCATGCCCACGTTTTCCAGACACAGGTAACTTGACGATCTTCATCATCAACTAAGCGTCCGCGTTTATCCCATCTTAACCCGGTTAGTCCTCGTAAAATTTTACTTTTAAATCCAGCTTGAGTCAGGGCCTTTTGCATAAATAGTGCATGATAATTTTCCTCATTGTCATTATCTTGCATAATGTGTACAAATGCTTTTGCGTCGCTATGCTTCCAACAACTAGCTAAAGCATTGAGTAATCCTGCACTCGGGTTTACCCCAACATTTAATTCGGCTTGGATTGCCCAATTTTCCAATATTTTTCCAGCTTCGGTATGACATGATGCAGAATCAGCATTGTATTCATAAACTTTAAAGCCTCTCTCATCCATACAAAAATCTAATCGACCAGTGATCATTTGATAACGCCGTTGCTGCCAAGATAACCGAAGTCTAGGCCAAAGAATTTCAGGAATATTGAAATTGCATAATAAATTATCATCTTTTAATACTTTATCTGTAGCATGTAAATACATTAAATGAAGTTCATTTGTGGCACGAATAAGTTCCTGTTCTGCACTTTCAGAAATAGTGAAATAGCGATATTGATCATCATGACTAATAGCATGGCCAGTTGCTGACACATAAGCGCTTTCTAACGGATCGTTTTCGTTTAGCCATTTGCCATCAAATTGACCATGATTTTCAATGTGTACGCTGTGGATATCAAGTAAGTGCTTATTAACTTCAGGTTGTGGTAGGCTATAAAGTGTATTATCTGTTTGAATCATCCAACCTAAAATTTTGGTATCATCAAAAGTATCATGTAAATAAAAACCATCATCAGATACGGTCATCTCCAACTCACGCGTCCATTGCTGACCAATAGGAAGTCGGGTATGGATAACATTTTGTTCCGCAATTCGAATTTTATTATCAAAAACTTCAGTAACAATAGCAACATGGCCTGTTCTATCAAATATACCGCCATCATCCCATATTAATAATGCTCCTGCTTCTGGCATTTTTTTACTGCCGTTAGCAAATGCTTGTAATGGTAAAATTGCTTCATTGATAACCTGGCGAAGAAACCTTAACGAGAAAATTTCATGTGCCATGCCAACATCAGTAAAAACAATACCATAATTTAAAAATAAAAATCTTCTGGCAAATTCAACACATTGCCACTTGTACCCCATATACTCATGACCAGAATAGCTTCGAAATGAAGCATCATTAGGAAATTGTTCAGGATCTAATGTTTCATAATCAGATGAATAAATTGCGACACCACCTGGTGCATAACCAAGTAATGTACCAAAAGGTTCTTTATTAGCGGATTGGGATGACATGTTATTTTAGCCTTTTAGAATAATAGTAAGGTAGGTTTTACTAAGCTATGTTAGAATTTGCTTATCATAGATCAAATTATAAGCTTTAAAAAGTGATGTTTATGGCTTGAAGAATAATAAATTGACTATATATATTAGCAAAAGTTAGTAGTTATATTGATAAAACGAGAAAAAGACTATTATGCAACAAACAAAATTAAATGAATTATTAGATTTCCCTTGTTCTTTCACTTATAAAGTAATGGGTGAAGCAAAACCTGAATTAGTTGATAAAGTGGTGTCAGTTATTCAGCGCCATGCGCCTGGAGATTATACACCGTCGATTAAACCAAGTAGTAAAGGTAATTATCATTCTGTTTCAATTACGATTAATGCAACACATATTGATCAGGTGGAAAGTTTATACAAAGAATTAGGTGAAATAGATATAGTGAGAATGGTTTTATAATTCTTTACTTTTTGGTAATTTTTTGCACAAAATAAGAGTCTTATAGTTGTAAATATGAGGCTCTTATATGAAACCAGAAACAATTGTTTTGCACGCAGGCTATACTCCTGAACCAACCACTCACTCCGTCGCTGTTCCCATATATCAAACGACATCTTATGCTTTTGATGACACACAACATGGTGCCGATTTATTCGATTTAAAAGTCGCGGGGAATATTTATACTCGAATAACAAATCCAACAAATGCAGTACTTGAAGCACGTGTTGCTGCTCTTGAAGGTGGTATAGGCGCTCTTGCGGTAGCATCTGGTATGGCGGCGATTACTTACGCAATACAAGCCATCACATTTGCCGGAGAAAATATTGTTTCAGTGTCTAAACTTTATGGTGGCACATATAATTTACTTGCTCATACATTGCCTAATTTTGGTATTACAACTAAATTTGCACCACACAATGACCTAAACGCTATCGAAAACCAAATTGATGACAAAACTAAAGCCATATACTGTGAAAGTATAGGTAATCCGGCTGGTAACCTTGTTGATTTGACTGCACTTGCTGATATTGCCCATCGGCATGGTATACCATTAATTGTTGATAATACAGTTGCCAGCCCTGCCCTGCCGACCATTTGAATTTGGCGCTGATATAGTTGTACATTCATTAACTAAATATATCGGTGGGCATGGCAATAGTTTAGGTGGAATGATAGTTGATTCTGGTAAATTTCGTTGGAAAGATCATGCCGATAAGTATCCTATGTTAAACCAACCAGACCCTTCTTATCATGGCGTTTCTTATACTGAAAGCTTTGGTGATGCAGCTTATATTGCACGTTGTCGAGTAATACCTCTTAGAAATATGGGAGCAGCTTTATCGCCATTTAATACGTTCTTATTATTGCAAGGCCTTGAAACACTCTCTTTACGTATTGAACGTCACTGCCAAAATACACTTAAAGTTGCCAAGTATTTGGCTTCACACCCTCAAGTTGAGTGGGTCAATTATGCAGGGCTTATTGATCATCCAGAACATCATCTAGCCGTAAAACAAATGGATAATGGATTACCTGCCGGGATTTTGTCTTTTGGTATTAAGGGGGGAAAACAAGCTGGTGCAAAATTTATTGATGCCTTAAAATTGATTATTCGTTTAGTCAATATTGGCGATACGCGTTCATTAGCTTGTCACCCAGCATCAACTACGCATCGGCAACTCAATGATGACGAATTGCAAAAAGCAGGAGTTAACCAAGAAATGATTCGTTTATCAATTGGTATTGAACATATTGATGATATTATTGAAGATTTAGAGCAAGCACTTAACTCTGCTAAATAATAAATTTGATAATATGAGGGATGAGTATCATCCCTCATTTTAAAAATTAACCTAAAATTTTAGTTAATTCATTAGTCACAGCTGAAACAGCTTGTGTTCCATCAATGCGATAATACTTAGTTCGCCCTTCTTTCGCTTCATGTTGATAATAGTTAACTAAAGGTTTAGTTAAATCATGATATTCAACAAGACGTTTACGAACAATCTCTTCATTATCATCTTTACGGATAGTCAATGGTTCACCCGTTACGTCATCAATATTTTCCACTTTCGGCGGATTATGACGAATATGATATACACGTCCTGAACCAGCATGAATACGGCGACCACTCATACGATCAATAATAACTTCATCAGGTACATCAAATTCAAGCACATAATCTACATTAATTCCGGCTTCTTTCATTGCATCCGCTTGTGGAACTGTGCGAGGAAAACCATCTAATAAAAAGCCTTTTTCACAGTCGCTTTGTGCAATACGCTCTTTAACTAAAGCAATAACTAACTCATCAGTAACAAGCTTACCATGATCCATAAGCTCTTTTGCTTGTAGACCTAGCGGGCTACCTGCTTTTACCGCTGCACGCAACATATCACCCGTTGAAATTTGGGGAATGCCATATTTTTGCATAATAAATTGAGCTTGAGTTCCTTTTCCTGCCCCTGGTGCGCCTAACAAAATAATTCGCATAAAATAACCTCTTATGGCTTTAAATATAAATTTCTATTCTGGTAAATAATGAAATATCACTTTACTGCTGGAGATTAAGCCATCAGTGTGACAAATGTAGTTTATAGCACCACAACCTTTAACTATTTGAGCACTTTGCTGACAAATTGGACAGATATACTGTTCTAGATAATGTTGCTTGCAATAAGGACAGTCATAATGTTGTGGCGACACAATGTCCATTTTATTATGGCATTTCGGACAAATACCTTCTTGCCCCTCATCAATACTCTTTTTTGTTGTCATACGTTATTTACGCCCTCGTACATGTTTCATTAAACGACGACGTTTACGTTGTTGGGAAGCCGTCAAACTATTTTTTCGACCTTCAAATGGATTTGCGCCTTCTTTAAATTGAATTCGTATTGGTGATCCCATAATTTTTAATGAGCGCCTAAAATAATTCATTAAATAGCGTTTATAAGAATCAGGTAAATCTTCAACCTGATTACCATGAATAACAACAATTGGTGGGTTGTATCCACCTGCATGAGCATATTTTAATTTTACTCGACGCCCTTTCACTAATGGTGGCTGATGGTCATCTTGCGCCATTTGCATGATTTTGGTTAATAATGCAGTATTAACACGACGTGTTGCACAATCATATGCTTCTTGAATCGAGTCAAATAAGTTACCTACACCACTGCCATGAAGTGCAGATATAAAATGTAAACGAGCAAAATCGATAAAATCCAGCCGATCATCTAACGTCGTTTTTACTTGCTCTTTGATATCTTGTGATAAACCATCCCACTTATTGACTGCAATAACAAGTGAGCGCCCACTATTAATAATGAAACCAAGCAAGGACAAATCTTGATCAGATATGCCTTCTCGGGCATCTATTACTAAAATAACAACATTAGCATCTTCTATCGCTTGCAGGGTTTTAATAACAGAGAATTTTTCAACGGTTTCTGTTACTTTACCTCGTTTACGAACTCCCGCTGTATCTATCAAGATATATTCACGATCATCACGCGTCATGGGGATATAAATACTATCGCGTGTTGTGCCAGGCATATCATAAACAACAACCCGCTCCTCACCTAAAATTCGATTAGTGAGTGTTGACTTACCTACATTTGGTCTTCCAACAATAGCAACTTTAATTGGCTGGTTGATGAGTGAGTCAGCTTCATCTTCAATATCATCATAAGATTCCGGAAGCTCTTCATCTTCTGAATCATTTGATAAGATTTCATGCTGCTCATCTTCAAAATGGAAAATAGGATCGAGTACAGTTTCAATTAAAACATTTACACCACGTCCATGACTTGCCGCAATTGGATGAATGTCCCCTAATCCTAAACTATAGAAATCAGATATTGCGCTATCTGCATCAATACCATCAATTTTATTAGCAACTAAAAATGTTGCTTTTTCACGAGCTCGAAGATGCTTAGCAATTGCATGATCAGCAGGCATCGCACCAGCTCTTGCATCAACTAAAAAAAGGACAATGTCTGCTTCTTCAATTGCTTGTAGGGATTGTTCTGCCATAAAGCTTTCAACCCCATCTTCAGTGCCATCAATACCACCAGTATCAATGACGATATATTCATGCCCTTTGATTTCTGCTCGTCCGTATTTACGGTCACGAGTTAATCCCGGAAAATCAGCGACTAAGGCGTCTCGAGTTCGAGTTAATCGATTGAATAAAGTCGACTTTCCTACATTCGGACGACCAACTAGTGCGACAACAGGTACCATATTTATTCTCTAATTACCTTAATTTTTTGTGAATGCGTAAATATCACCATTTTTAGCTTGGACAATAACTTTATTGTCGACAACTAATGGTTTCGAAATCAATCCACTACTACTAACTTGTGTTTTAGCAACGACTTCACCGTTATCTTTACTTAACCAATATAGATAACCTTCAAAATCACCAAGAACAATATAGTTTTCATATAAAGCAGGATCGGTTAATTGACGATGTAACAAATCAGCTTGAGTCCAGAGTACTGTACCACCATTTTTGCTGACGGCTTGTACATTATCATCTTGATCTACAACAAATAAATGTTGACTATCAACTGCAAAACTATGCGTTGACCCCATCTCTTTACGCCATACAATCTGACCATTACTTAAGTCAAGTGCTACAACATTACCATTGTACCCAATTGCATAAGCTAAATTACCTTCGATGACAGGCGTTGAATCAACATCATTTAATTTTGCAATTTCAGTAGATCCACTTGGGTGTGAAATACGTTGTTGCCAAATTAATTGTCCATCGTTTATATAGTAAGCATTTACATGGCCAGTATCATCTCCAAGTATTGCTGCGCCATGTGCAATTGTTGGGGTTGAATTACCTCTTAATGAAAGAGGTGGAACTTCAAGCATTACATCCCATACATCCTCACCGGTATTACGATTCAAAGCTTGTAAATTACCACTTGCGGTATAAACAATGAGTTTATCTTCAGAAGAAATAGGACGAGCAAGTACTTCGCCTTTTACCGGTTTTTCCCAAATAACATTACCATCGTTACGATCCAAAGCATATACAACAGCACGTTCACTACCTACATATACATATTTATCATCTGCACTTACACCGCCAGAAAATAGCGCCGTTTTACTGCTAAATAATGTACTTTTTGATAAATTTTTATCCCATATTGTATGACCATTTAATAGATCAATAGCTTTAACTTGTCCGCTTCGGCTAGCAGCATAAATAGCATTATCATAATTAATAGGACCTAATAATGAATAAATATGTGTATTGCCTGATGTACTATTTCGCCATACTTCTTTTATTGAAAATTGGTTACTTACTTTCGGCGAAGGTGATACTTGTACTATCTCTTCTTCTCCACCAAACAATGAACATCCAGCAAGTGAAAACACAAAAACACTAATAGAAAGACATTTTGTTAACTTCATTGTATAAACCCTTATATCAGGATAAATTAATTATTATTTTCTTGCGCTGCATTTACGTTAGCTTCTGCTTCTTGCTTTGCTTTATCTTTGGCGTCTTGAGCTTCTTGTTCAGCTTGTTGCTTATCTTTAAGATATTGAGCCTGATTTAACTTCATTTTGATATTTTTATCTAACTGTTCTGTAGGCAATGAAGCTTTGGAATTATTTTCCCCTGATTGATCAGCTGGAGCAGGAGCTAATGCAACATTATAAGCTGCAACAGCTTCAGCGTAATTATTCAATTTCATATAGGCATCACCACGAATATCATTAACTACAGGTACCCAACTTTTTTCAGTTACCTTATTTAAGGTCGCTAAAACATCTTGATAACGTTCAAGTTGATATTGTATTCTTGCAATACGAATATAACTGATTGATTTAATAACTTCTGAATCAGTCTTACTTAATGAATCAGTGAGTAACTTTTCAGCTTTTGGATAATCTTTCAATTCTTCAACATAAAATTTAGCTGCTTTTAAATTAGCAAAAACACTATAAATAGTATTATCACTCTCTGCGAAAGAGACTAATTCATTTACTGAATCTGGTTTATTTTTATCTAAATTAGCTATTAATTGTTCATACCGTTCGGAAGATTCAATCGTTTTTTCTAATTTGTAAGATTGCCAGTAACGCCAGCCATAAAAAGCTAGTAATCCAATTACTATAACTGCAACAATGATTTTCCACGTTTTAGCAAGAAATTCTTTTATCTCTGAAACTTGTTCTTCGCCAGATAATTGATAACTCACGTTCTTCTCCTATTTTCCTTAACTTACAATATTGCCAAACACGTTTGAACAATCTCTTTTTGTGCAACTTCAACTTGTTCACCTGTTTGTAAATTTTTAATTGTTACTGTTTGATTGGCTATTTCATTCTCACCAATGATTACAGCTATTTTAGCACCTAATTTGTCAGCTTTGGCAAATTGTTTCTTAAAATTACTACTACCATAATTTGTAACAATTCTTCTATCAGGTAAACCATCACGTAATATTTCCGCCGTTCTTTGTGCAGCAGATATTGTTTGCTCATCACCAGAAGATATCATATAAATATCAATCGAGTTGTCACGATTTAAAGAAGGGTTAACCGCTTGTACAAGCAATACTAAACGCTCAACGCCCATGGCAAAACCTACAGCTGGGGTTGGTTGTCCACCAAGCTGACTAACAAGCCCATCATAGCGTCCTCCACCACACACGGTACCTTGAGCACCTAAACTGGTAGTAACCCATTCAAAAACAGTTCGATTATAATAATCTAAACCACGAACTAATCTTTGATTAATATTATATTTTATTCCTGCGTTGTCCAATAAATGACATAACCCATTAAAATGATTTTTAGATTCTTCATCTAAATAATCAAATAATTTTGGCGCCTGATTAAGCAATTCTTGTACAACAGGGTTTTTTGAATCTAACACACGTAATGGATTAGTATACATTCTACGTAAACAGTCTTCATCTAATTTATCTTTATGTTGTTCTAAGAAGCTAACTAACGCGTTACGGTAATTGGATCTAGCTTCAACTGAGCCAATTGAATTAAGTTCAAGTGTAGTATGCTTTTCAATACCAAGAGCTTTCCAAAAACGAGCGGTTAATAATATAAGCTCTGCATCAATATTCGGTCCTTCAAGGCCAAATACTTCAACACCAAATTGGTGAAATTGGCGATAACGCCCTTTTTGAGGTTTTTCATAACGAAATGCAGGCCCTAAATACCATAAGCGCTGCTCTTGATTATAAAACAGACCATGTTCAATTCCTGCACGAACACAACCTGCTGTAATTTCTGGGCGAAGAGTAAGACTTTCATCATTACGATCGTTGAAAGTATACATCTCTTTTTCAACGATATCTGTCACTTCACCAACTGCTCGTTTAAATAATCCAGTATCTTCAACAATTGGGGTTCTAATTTCATTATAACCGTAACTGTTTAGCACACCTTTGACAATTTTTTCAATTTGTTGCCATGTTGCACTATCACTTGGGAGTAAATCATTCATTCCCCGTATTGATTGGATTTTTTTTTCTGTCATATTTTTATTCGCTATCTAATAAGATTATAGTTCAGTGGTTGCTATTCTATTTTTCAAAATTAAGGCTTTAGCCCGTATTTTAGCTTCCAACTCATCTATCATTTTTTCATTATCTATACGCCCTATGCGCACACCATCTTCATAAAAACCGCTTTTATTGTGCCCACCAGCAACACCCATTGTGGAAGCTAATGCTTCACCTGGACCATTAACAACACAGCCAATAATAGAGACATCCATCGGTGTTATAATATCTTCAAGTCGTTGCTCTAGCGTATTAACGGTACTAATTACGTCAAATTCTTGTCTTGAACAAGTTGGACAAGCAATGAAATTAATCCCTCTAGATCGGATACGTAAAGATTTCAAAATATCAAATCCAACTTTGACTTCTTCCGTCGGATCGGCAGCTAGTGAAACTCTTAATGTATCGCCTATACCTTCAGATAGCAATAAACCGAGCCCAATTGCTGATTTTACAGCACCCGTACGAATACCTCCGGCTTCAGTTATACCTAGATGTAAAGGCTGCTTAATTTGTTTTGCTAATAATCGATACGAATCAACTGCGGTAAAAACATCTGACGCCTTAACACTTACCTTAAATTGCTCAAAATCAAGCCTATCAAGAATATCTACATGGCGCATCGCAGACTCAACTATCGCTTCTGGTGTTGGTTCACCATACTTTTCTTGGATATCTTTTTCTAGCGAACCTGAATTAACACCAATACGTATTGGAATATTTTTATCTTTAGCACAATCAACTACTGAACGAATTCTCGATTCATTACCAATATTACCAGGATTAATCCTTAAACAATTAACACCATATTCAGCAACTTTTAAAGCTATTCGATAATCAAAGTGAATATCGGCAATCAAGGGAACTCTTACTTGTTGCTTAATAAATTTAAATGCTTCAGCAGCTTCCATCGTTGGAATAGAAACGCGCACAATATCAACACCAACACGCTCAAGCGTTTGGATTTGAGCTACTGTTTTCTCTACATCTGTTGTTCGTGTATTGGTCATGGATTGGACAGCAATCGGAGCTCCGCCTCCAATTGGCACATCACCGACATAAATTCGGGTAGATTCTCTCCTAACAATTGGTGATTCTTGATGACTCATAAGATGCCTAATCACATTACAAAATAACTAGGTCGCGATCTTAACAAGATTTGGGGCAAATGTCTGTATGTGAATTCGAAAATTTGCTAACTGTTAACGCGATCAGAGGCTCCAGGAGAAATATAATGGCTAACTTCAACATAATTATTTTTGTTTTGGCAGGTAGCGTAATATAATCCAACACCTAATAACAAAATAAAAATGGATAAAGTAATGAAGATAATCTTTTTACTATGATTTTTTTTATTATCTATTGATTCAAGTTTGAAAGGTTTTTTTACTGAATATTGCTTTGCTAATGCCTCAAGATAAGGTTGATATTCTTCACTAGGTAAACCAACAATTTTTGCATAGTTTTGAATATAGCTTTTAACAAGAACATAAGGGGCATGAACTAACTGATTATTTTCTATTTCTGAAATAACTTGAGTTCTAACATGAAGTTGAGCAGAGATATCTTTTTGGGTTAAGCCCATGTTATCCCTTAAATCGGAAAGAATCTTACCCAAAGTAATATTGTTTTCCATCATTCTCTCTTATTTCGCCTTCCATTAGTTTACATTTTTTTAACTTATTCTTACATAATTTTATATATTTTTACATACTTTAGAAATTAATCAATTTTTTTTGCATTAAACCATTGTTTCGGTGTTTCAATTTCATTTTGTGCAGCGACTAATTGCAATTCATATTCATTTTGTTTTAATGTTTCAAGCATAACATCATAAACTGCGGAGGTAGTATGTTCGAAAGCTTCGACCATTGATTTACCAAGCATTATATTTGCTAAAAATAGTCCACTAGTCACATCCCCAACACCAACTGGTTGCTTATCCCCAAAATCAACTAAGGGACGATCGATATGCCAAGCTTCATCCATAGTTACAAGCAACATTTCAAAACGATCTTTTTGATAACCTGCTCGACTTAAGTGTTTAACTAATAAAACTTTAGGCCCTTTTTGACAAATTGAGCGACAGGCTAAAATTGCTTCATTAACATTATTGATTGGTTGTTTACCGTTAAGTTCCTCAAGCTCTAAGATATTTGGAGCCATCATATCTGCAATAGGCAAAGCGGTATTACATAAAAATTCGGATACACCTGGCGCAACAAAACAACCTTTTTCAGGATGTCCCATTACCGGATCACAAAGATAAATTGCTTCAGGATTTACTGCTTTTATTTTTTTAACTATGTCGATGATTGCATTACCTTGCTCTGGTGATCCCATATATCCACTTAATACAGCATTACATCGGTCTAATTCCCCAATGGAATTAATTCCTTCAGCAATATCTACCAAATGAGATGCTGACATTACCGATCCTGTCCATTGACGATATTGGGTATGATTTGAAAATTGAACCGTATTTAAAGGCCAAACATTCACACCCAAACGACGCATTGGAAATACAGCTGCACTATTCCCTGCATGACCAAATACAACATGAGACTGAATCGATAAAATATTTTTCATGAAATCATCTCCAAATGAGTAAGCAATAGTATTTTTTACCTCGACGTAATAATGTATAACGATTAAAGAGTTTATCGCTACTTGAAAAACGATAATCTGTTGTGGAGTTACGTTCACCATTAACAGAAATAGCATTTGATTCAATCATTGTTCTTGCCTGACCTCTTGAAGGTGCAAAATCTGCATTAACGATTGCTTGTTGCAAATCTAGCTCTTCTTCAACAGCCAATGTAGGCATACCATCTTGAGCTAACTGCTCAAAATCAGCTTCAGATAAGTCTGTTAACTTACCAGAAAATAAACTTTCAGTGATACGTTTCGCTGCGGTTAAGCCGTCTTCGCCATGAACTAAACGAGTAACTTGCTCAGCAAGTACATATTGAGCTCTAGGGGCTAAACCACTATTCTTATCTTCTTCCTCCAATGTATCAATTTCTTCCAATGGCATGAATGTAAAGAACTTAAGGAAACGATAAACATCGGCATCAGCAGTATTAATCCAAAATTGATAAAATTTATACGGACTGGTTTTTTTAGGATCTAACCATACTGCACCGCTTTCAGTTTTACCAAATTTGGTTCCATCCGATTTAGTAATTAATGGTACGGTCAAACCATAAACTTGTTTTTGATGTAAACGGCGAGTTAAATCGATACCTGCAGTAATATTACCCCATTGATCAGAACCACCTATCTGTAACACGACATTATGTGCTTTGTTTAGGCTTGCAAAATCATAAGATTGTAACAAGCTATAAGAAAACTCAGTAAATGAAATGCCTGACTCATCGCGGTCAATACGTTGCTTAACAGATTCTTTATTAATCATTGAATTGACGGAAAAATATTTACCAATGTCCCGTAAAAAAGATAAAACATTCATGCCACCAAACCAATCATAGTTATTGGCAACAATAGCTGCATTATCACCACATTCAAAATCCAAAAACGGCGATACTTGCTGTTTGATTTTCTCACTCCATTCAATAACAGTATCTTCAGTGTTAAGCTTACGTTCAACGGCTTTAAAGCTTGGATCCCCAATTAGTCCAGTTGCACCACCAACTAATGCAATTGGTTTATGACCAGCCAATTGAAAACGTTTTAAACAAAGTAATGGAACTAAATGACCAAGATGCAAACTGTCAGCTGTTGGATCAAAACCACAATATAGCGCAATAGGATTTTTTTCGATTAATTCCATTAGCGCGTTTTCATCAGTAAGTTGAGCAATAAGCCCACGCTCTTGCAGTTGTTTGATCACATTTTTTGTCATGATATTTTACCTATTAACGTTTCTATTCTATTTAATTACATTTATTTATTATGATATCTTTTATATGCTTGTTCAAAATGATCTTCGACTATTTCATTTGGTTTTTTATCTAATAAACTAAAAATAACTATTGCTATTGACGCAAATAAAAAGCCAGGAATCAATGAATATAAATTAAACCAATTGAAATTTATCCAAAGTAAAACGGTAATTGCTCCCGTTATCATTCCTGCTAATGCACCATTACGAGTCATTCGCGCCCAGAAAACCGAAAAGACAACAATAGGACCAAATGCCGCTCCAAATCCTGCCCAAGCATGACTGACTAAATCAAGCACACTGTTATTTGGGTTTATTGCGAGTAAAATAGCAATAACTGAAACTAATAAGACCATAACACGCCCAACCCAAACTAATTCTCGTTGTTTAGCCTTTGGTCTGATAAATGCTCGATAGAAATCTTCAGTTAATGCACTTGAACAAACTAATAATTGGCAACTTAGGGTACTCATTACTGCAGCTAAGATAGCTGCAAGCAAAATACCTGCAATCCACGGATTAAAAAGTAATTTAGATAATTCGATGAAAATACGTTCATGCTTACCATCATTAATTAAATAAGCTAAATTTGGATTGTTAGCAAAAAAAGCTATGCCAAAGAAACCAACTGTAATAGCACCAGCTAAACACAAAATCATCCACGTCATACTAATTCGACGAGCATTTTTCATTACTTCATGTGAATCAGCAGCCATAAACCTTGCTAAAATATGGGGCTGACCAAAATAACCAAGTCCCCATCCTAATAAAGAGATAATGGCAATAAAATCCATATGTGAAAAGATGTTTGTATAATCGGGATTTAATGATTGAATATTAGCCAACGCATCTGAAAAACCCCCAGCATTTATCATAACCATGATTGGGGTTAAAATTAATGCAAACATCATTAAACTAGCTTGAATAGTATCTGTCCAGCTGACCGCTAAAAAACCACCGATAAAAGTATAAGCAATGGTTGCACCTGCACCAGCAAGCATAGCCCAGCCATAACTAAGGCCAAATGTACTTTCAAATAATTTAGCGCCAGCAACTACACCAGAAGCACAATAAATTGTGAAAAAGATTAAAATTATTACTGCCGAAATAATTCTTAGTAATGAGCTGTTATCGTCAAATCGACGAGAAAAATAATCAGGTAAAGTTAATGAATTATGATTTATTTCAGTAAAAACTCTTAGTCTACCCGCAATAAGAAGCCAATTTAAATAAGCACCAATTATTAAACCTATTGCAATCCAACTTTGTGAAATACCAAATAAAAAGACTGCACCCGGCAATCCCATTAATAACCAACCACTCATATCAGAAGCACCAGCAGAAAGTGCAGTCACTACACTACCGATACGTCGCCCACCTAATATGTAATCACCAAAATTTCGCGTTGCACGGAATGCAAAAAAACCGATAGCAATCATTCCTAATATGTAAACAGCAAAGGTGACAATCATTGGTAATGACATTTTTATAATAAACCTTGAATGATGAAATTAAAAAATAGTTGGCTAGCTTACCACAAAAAGCCAATGCTAAAAAGCAGGTGATTACTGCAGGTAAATATTAAATAAAAAAGAAAAAACAATTCAAAAGTAAAAATATTTTATTATTTTCCAATAGATAGATTTTTAATAGTCTTAACTTTTATAAAAACTCAATAGATCCTACGGTTAAATCTAAAATAAAAGTATATAATATTAATTAACCATCTTATGTTTATAATATATTGTGAAACAATCAACACGAATACAAATTTTAGAAAGACTAAAAGATCATATTAAAGATCCTACAACAGAATTGGTGTATCAAACACCGTTCGAGCTACTTATTGCCGTTGTGCTTTCAGCCCAAGCTACAGATGTTAGTGTTAATAAAGCTACAAAACCGTTATTTGCGATTGCAAACACTGCAGAGCAAATTTTAGCGTTAGGCGTCGATAAATTAAAAGATTATATCCGCACAATAGGTTTATATAATAGTAAAGCTGAAAACATTATTAAAACTTGTCAGATTTTGGTTGATAAATATCAAGGACAAGTCCCCGAAAACTTTGATTCATTAATTGCGCTACCTGGTGTGGGTAGAAAAACAGCCAACGTTGTGTTAAATACAGCTTTCGGCTGGCCAACTATTGCGGTCGATACACATATATTTAGGGTAAGTAATCGAACTGGTTTTGCTCCAGGTAAAACCGTTGAAGCAGTTGAAGAGAAGTTACTAAAAGTGGTACCAAAGGAGTACAAAATAAATTGTCACCATTGGTTAATATTACATGGTAGATATACGTGTATTGCTAGAAAACCTCGTTGTGGATCTTGTGTTATTGAAGATTTGTGTGAATTTAAAGAAAAAGTTTATCCAGAGTAAGAATCAATGTCGAATAAATTTATATTAGATCATGAAGACATAGACTTGTTTAAAAATAGTATTGGTAAAACCAAACAGCTCAAACAAGATACTGTGATTCATAAACCTCAAAAACGATCTCAAAAGCTAATAGAAAATCAAAAAATTCAACATGAAAAAGTAAATAATGAATTTTACTTTTCTGATGATTACCAACCTCTATTACAAGAAGATCCGATTCGTTATAGTCGTGAAAACTCAGATCCTAATGAATTGAAAAAATTACGACGTGGATTTTATGCACCTGAATTCTTTTTAGATTTACATGGATTAACTCTGCAAGAAGCGAAAAAAGAAATAGCAGCATTAATCGCCGTTTGTTTAAAAGAAAATGCCAATTGCGCTTGCATCATGTATGGGCACGGTAAAAACATATTAAAAAAACAAACCCCAATGTGGTTAGCCCAGCATCCTAATATCATTTGTTTTCATCAAGCACCGAAAGAATTTGGCGGCAGTGCAGCATTACTTATTTTATTTGATACCATCAATAACTAAAAAATAAATTTTAAATATATAAGGAATAAAAAAATGAAATTATTAAAAAAAATAAAACATGTTTATTTATTTCTAATACTTGCTATCTTTATAACTGCATGTGGCGGACTTGATGCAATTCCTTCAGAAAAAAGTAACTATATTGGCAAATGGCAAGGTGAATATATGGTGATAACTATCACTAAAGACGCCAAAGTTATTTACAATTATAAAAAAGATGGGGTAACTAAAAGCGTTGAAGGGCCGATACAAGAATTTATTGGTGATGATTTTAAAGTAGGGGTTTTAGGTTTAAATTCTTTATTCAAAGTAAGTAAGCCTCCTTATTTTGAGGAGGATCAATGGAAAATGGTCATTGATGATCAATTAGTTATCAAAACATCGTATTTTTAATCACTTTAAAATAAAAAAGCCAGCATAGTTGCGCTAGGCTGGCAAACATTGGAAGCAATGTGAGCAATGTCATACTTTTTCAGAAGTCTTGCGACGCTCTAATCAAGTACATTTTAATGATAATAATTCTCATTATTAAAAGCAAGCGTTTTTTTGATTTTTTTCAAAAAATAAAAGAAAAATGTAAAACACCAATTTTTTTAATATGAAATCATTGTGTTAGCGTTAGAATAATAGAGAGGAATACAGGGCTATGTCACCCTGTATTTTTCGCAATGGTGATTTTTTAGTTAATAATTTGAAGTGATAAGTTTAACCTATTTTAGGTTATTACTATTTTTGATAGATAAATTCAACCCCTTCTTCGTCACTGTCATCCCAATCATCAAAATCATCGTCATCAAAAGCCTCATCCATCGCTTGTTGGTGATAATCATCCCACATAAATTCAACTTTTTCTGCTGCCGTTTCTGCTTCTTCTGTTTCACGAGGATGCGCATTCATGTAGTCCATTAGATCCCAACATAAGGCTTTTACCCCTTCATGATTAACTGCTGAAATCACATAATATTTATCATTCCAGTCGAGTGCTTTTGCAATTTCTGCTGCACATTTGGCACTTTCTTCTTCACCCAATACATCCATTTTATTGAAAACTAACAAGCGCGGTTTATTGGCTAATTTTTCACTATATTGGTGAAGTTCTTGAATAATAACTTTAGCATTTTCAATTGGATCTGATTCATCGATTGGAGCAATATCAATTAGATGAACTAAAATCCTACAGCGTTCTAAGTGTTTTAAAAAACGAATACCAAGTCCTGCGCCATCCGATGCTCCTTCAATCAACCCTGGAATATCAGCAACAACAAAACTCTGCTCATTATCCATTCTAACTACCCCTAAACTAGGTACTAAAGTTGTAAATGGATAATCAGCGACTTTCGGTTTTGCTGCTGAAACTGAACGAATAAACGTTGATTTACCTGCATTAGGCAAACCTAACATACCAACATCTGCTAATAGTAAAAGTTCTAGTAGCACATCACGTTTTTCACCCGGCGTACCATCAGTCTTTTGTCTTGGTGCGCGATTCACTGATGATTTAAAACGTGCGTTACCAAGCCCATGAAAACCACCTTTAGCCACAAGGACTTTTTGTTGATGATGAGTTAGATCACCAATAATTTCACCAGTATATTTGTCAGTGATACGAGTCCCAACAGGTACTTTAACGGTAATATCTTTACCTCGCTTGCCGGTACAATCAGAACCTTGTCCATTTTGACCACGTTCAGCGCGATAGTTCTTTTCAAATTGAAAATCCACGAGTGTGTTTAGATTTTCATCGGCAATAAAAAATACATCGCCACCATCTCCACCATCTCCACCATCAGGACCACCTTTAGGTATATATTTTTCACGACGGAAACCAACACAACCATTGCCACCGTCACCAGCTTCCACTCGAATTGAAGCTTCATCTACAAATTTCATTATTTGTCCTCTTTTTTCGGTTAATCAGCCAGCCCTTTCTAGGTTGCCATAAATGATGTCCAACTGTTGCAAACATTGCACCTGCTACAACAGATACCGCGCCAATATAACCTATAATATTTAAATATTGCATTACAAACTTTTCTGGCCATAGTAAAGCAAATAAATCTGAGAAAATCAGTGCAAAAAGTGGTGTCAGTGTTGTTATAGCACTTACTTGCGCAGCTTGCCAACGCTCCATTGCCATAACTAAAGCACCATAAGCAATAATGGTATTTAAGCCACAAAAAATAATTGCAAACAATTGACTAAAATCAGCATTAGCAATTTTAGTCGGTGATGCTAGAGGCCATAAAAAGATACTACATATAAGATAAATCAACCAAAGTAGCTGCTCTGCTCTTAATTTTCTTAATAATACTTTTTGCGCTAATGCATAACATGCCCATGATATAGAGGCTAATAAGGCCAGCCACACACCTATACCATATGAAGACATATTGGCAAAGAGATCTGCTAGATTTTCATTAAAAAATAGCGCTAAACCAATTAACAATATAGTAATACCAATAATTTGTGTTGGTCTTAATTTCTCTTTGAAAATAAAAGCACTAGAAATCATAAATATGACAATGCCAGTTTGTCCAACAACTTGAGCTGTAGTTGCAGATAAATACTGAACAGCTGTAGCAAAAAGCGCAAAATTACCTAATAAACCAAATCCGGCAATCATTAATAGAATAAAACGGCGTCGTTTTTTAAACATCATCAAACTAGGAAATTGTTTTTTATAAGCCAACCAAAGCGTTATACCTACTGCTGATATACTTAAGCGTGACCAAGCTAACGTTAATGGATCAATAACAACTAATGCATATTTCATAGCAATTGGTACAAGTCCCCACATAACTGACGTCAACATGGCTAGCGCAAAACCTAATTTAACATTTTGCTGTTTTATCATAATGAATTAATTTATATAAATTTCACGAAATGAAAAAAGCCCCACAATAACTGTGAGGCTTCTATAACTTATGAACCGCTGGTTTATTAGCTGTTAGCAACTACACTAACATAACGGCGGTTTTTAGGTCCTTTAACTTCAAACTTAACTTGTCCATCAACTAACGCGAATAGGGTATGATCACGACCACAACCTACATTAGTGCCTGGGTGGAATTGAGTTCCACGTTGACGAACTAAAATATTACCAGCAAGAACTTCTTGAGAACCATAACGTTTAACACCTAAACGTTTACTCTGGGAATCACGACCATTACGTGATGAACCACCAGCCTTCTTATGTGCCATTGTTCGATACTCCTATTAAGCGATTGCAGTGATCTTCACATCAGTGAACCACTGACGGTGACCTTGTTGTTTACGATAGTGTTTACGACGACGGAATTTAACAATTTTCACTTTCTCGCCACGACCGTGCTCAACAATCTCTGCTTTAACTGTTGCACCTTCAACAAACGGAGCACCAACTTTGATGTCTTCACCATTTGCTACCATTAAAACTTTATCGAAAACAACTTCTGCACCTGTTTCGACTTCAATTTTTTCCAAGCGAACGACTTGTCCTTCGCTAACTCGGTGTTGTTTACCACCACTTTGGAAAACTGCGTACATACTTAACTCCGCAATAAAAAGCAGACGATTCCTGATTTAACATATATGTCTGCATTGATTAATCTTATAGGGCGTGAATTTTACGCAAAATTTATGCTTGTTGCAAGCGCTGTTTAATAAAAGATCGCAAAAAGTCATAAAAAAGATCTTTGATCAACGGTTTTCACGATACAATAGCGCTAAATTATTATTTATTTAAACAATATTTAACACAAAAATATTGAGTATCGATATGCTAAAAAGAAAATTTTGCTACAGTGCATCTATTTTAAATCGTTTAACACTTTTAATGTTTTCTTTAGGTGCCATGGCGTTATTAGCTTTGTTTTTATCAATACAAGTAGCTAATGATACTAAAGGCAGTGCTTATATGATAAACCAATTGGGTTTAATTAGGATGAAAAGCTATCAATTTTTAGCCATGATCCCGATTGAAAAAAAGGACTATGATCGACTTAATATTTTTAATGATATTCCGTCTTCTGAGCAATTAAAATTATTTGAACGTTACCATTTAATTGATGAGCTTAACCAATTACAGTCTCAATGGATAACTGATATTGTCCCCAAAATTAAACAAGCAAACAGTATAGATGAAATAAAAAATGAAATTGATAAGTTTGTAACTCAGACCGATAAATTAGTCCATCAAATTGATCAAAAAACAGAAAATCAAATCCATTATATATCACAACTGCAATTTGTTTTTATCATTCTTATTGTTCTATTTCTTCTTGCGCAAATTTACTATTTACGTCGTTATCTTCTTGCGCCTTGGCGCAAATTAATAAATATGGCTGAATCTATTTCGCAACATAACTTTAGCCAACGATTTAACAGTAAGAAAAGTAAAAAGAACGAATTTGATTTATTGGGGCAAGCCTTCAATGAAATGGCAGAACAAATTGAATTGCAGTACCAATTATTAGAAGAACGTGTCACAGAAAAAACTGCCGAATTACAACAAATCAATAAAATATTGTCGTTTCAGTATCAAGCTATAAAACAACTGCACACATCAGATCCATTATGTGAACGCTTTTTAATTATACTCCGCCAGCTTGAGGAATTAGTGCCATTAACACAGTTTCAAATTCGTTTTTATGAGTCGGATAATATAGAACATTATCAACAAATCAGCTATGCCAACCAACAAAGACTACCTTATTGCCAAAATTCAGAATGTAACGCTTGCCTTATTCCATCAAAATCTTATCAAGAAAATGGATTTCAACGTTATTGGTATCTTCAAGAAAAAGGTGAAAAATTTGGTATTTTATTTGCTCTACAACCATCAACAATGCATCTAAGTGCAGAACAAGAAAATTTAATTACAGCCTTAGTCGAGCAAATGACGACAGCACTAATGCTTGATAGGCAAATAGAACAACAAAAACAATATCTATTAATGAAAGAGCGCTCAGCAATGGCCAGAGAGCTACATGACTCTATAGCACAATCTCTTTCTTGTTTAAAAATTCATCTTAGTTGCTTACAAATGCAACCAGATTTAACCTCACAGACAAGTAGTGATTTGCTAGCTATTATGCGTACAGAAGTTAATATTACATATTCTCAATTAAGAGAATTAATAACTTCTTTTCGTTTACGTCTTAATCAAACCGGTTTTTATGCCAGCTTAATGGAATTGATCGAAGAATTTAATCAAAAATTGAAATTTAAAATACAAGCTGAATATCAACTACCTCTCAATGTCATTAAGAGCAAATATGCATTCCATCTATTGCAATGTGTACGCGAATCTTTAAATAATATTTATAAACATGCTAATGCAACACAAGTTAAAATAAGTTTAACTATTGATGATAACCAGATTATTACTGTCAGCATAAAAGATAATGGTATTGGTTTACAAAATAATGCTAATCAAGATAATCATTATGGATTAATAATTATGCGTGATAGAGTTGGAATATTAAATGGAAATTTAACCATTAATAGTAAGCCTAATCTAGGTACTGAGATTGTAATAACGTTTAAAGCAACTACAATGATCCCATTTAAAATGATAGAAGAATAACAAATGGAACAAGTTAAAAGTTCAATATTACTTATTGATGATCATCCCATGTTAAGAAATGGGGTTAAGCAGCTTATAAAAACAATCAATAATTTTGAGGTTATCGGTGAAACAGGCTCTGGCTTAGAAGGGGTTATGCTTGCAGAAACACTTGATCCGGACATTATATTATTAGATATCAATATGAATGATGTGAATGGATTAGAAATCTTGCGTTATTTACGAGAAAAAAATATTTCTGCACGAATCATTATATTTACTGTATCAGATGCAAAAGAAGATATCATTACTGCTATCAAAACCGGTGCTGATGGCTATTTATTAAAAGATATGGAACCGGAAAACCTTCTGAAAGCATTAATAGATATTTCTGAAGGCAAAATCACCATGGATGAAGCAATTTCACCTATTATTCTTGATTATATGCGTCATGGTGGAGGCACGACTACAAATCAGTCCCATAATATTAATTTACTCACACCAAGAGAACGAGAAATATTTAATTTATTAGTTCAAGGATTATCAAATAAATTAATAGCGAAAGAGTTAGATATTGTCGAAAACACAGTAAAAGTCCATATAAAAAGTATATTTAAAAAATTAAATTTTAAATCAAGAATGGAAATGACTGTATGGTATTTACAAAGTAAAGAATAGCTAGTACTAATTATGCCATTCTTCACTTTATCTAACATTAAAGTTTAGAAAACCAATTTAACTTTTTGCGTAATGCAACTACACGTCCAATAATAATTAAACTAGGACTACAAGCATGTAATGCAAGTTGAGTAAGA
This sequence comes from Gilliamella sp. ESL0443, assembly GCF_019469165.1. Taxonomy (NCBI): domain Bacteria; kingdom Pseudomonadati; phylum Pseudomonadota; class Gammaproteobacteria; order Orbales; family Orbaceae; genus Gilliamella; species Gilliamella sp. ESL0443. The sequence continues at coordinate 2,042,098 of NZ_CP048263.1, forward strand.
TCACATAATAATCCCTCTACAACTTTCTGATTGGCTTTTGTACCTTCTTCTACTATAGCCACAGGTATATTACTATCCATACCATGTTTAATTAATTGTGTTTTAATATTTTCTGCTTGTGATAATCCCATATAAAAAACGAGAGTCTGTTTTTCAGCAGCTAAACTTTGCCAATCCAAATGAGTGCCATCTTTCAAATGCCCCGTAATTAAACGAACACTATGAGCATAATCACGATGAGTTAATGGTATTCCACTATAGGCTGAGCATCCTGAAGCAGCTGTAATTCCTGGTACTAACGAAAAAGGAATATTAGCATCAAATAGTGTTTCAAGCTCTTCTCCGCCTCGACCAAAAATGAAGGGGTCACCACCTTTAAGTCTTACTACTCGCAACCCTTTTTGGGCTTGCTCAAGTAATATTTGATTAATTTGTTCTTGTGGCACACAATGAAAACCAGGCCGCTTACCGACAAAAATTCGCTGAGCATCTCGTCGAGCTAAATTCATTATTTCATCGGATACTAATCGATCGTAAACAATAATATCGGCTTGTTGAATTTGTTGAAGAGCTTTTAATGTCAACAACCCTGGGTCACCCGGACCGGCACCAACTAAAACCACTTCACCTCGATAATCAACGGGCTCTTCAAATAATTCATTAGTTAACATTTCAACTTTTTCTGAATCATTATTAGCTATAGCTTGAGCTAACCTATCATGTGTAAATAGCTTTTCCCAGAATCTTCTTCGTTCAGTCATGCTTTGATAAGTTGCTTTTACTTTATTACGCAAATAACCAGCATATTTCGCTAGTTTGCCAATATTTTGCGGTAAAATCGCTTCTAGTTTTTCACGTAATAACCGTGCCAATACAGGAGCATGACCTTCTGAAGATATCGCAACCATTATTGGAGAGCGATCAATAATAGAAGGCATAATAAAACTAGCACCTTTAGGTGAATCAACGATATTACAAAAAATACGTCGCTTTTCTGATTCTATACTGACTTGCTGATTGGTTTGTTGACAATCTGTTGCGGCAATAACTAACCATTTATTATCGAGTAGTTGTGTATCAAATTCACCTTGTATTAAAACCAATTGTTTTTGTTCTTGCCAACAGACAAATTGCTGAGTAAATTCAAGAGCATTGACAGTTAAATTTGCGCCAGCTTCAAGCAATAACCGAGCTTTACGCTCGGCTATTTCCCCACCACCAACTAATAAGCAATCACGGTTTTCTAATTTACAAAATAAAGGTAAATAATCCATAGACTTTAAAAACAACCATTAATATCTTATTGATCTAAAAAATTTACTGTTAATAATCCAATAATTCTTAAAAACAGTAAGCTAAACAATTACAACCTTATTCAATAATGATTAAGGTCGATCTGCTTTAGGTGTTGAAAACCAATATCCTAAGCCCATAAAGAGTGCTCCAGATACTAAATTACCCAACGAAACCCATAACAAGTTATGCCCAATACCACCTAAAGTATAGGCATCAGTATGATTTCCAAACCAAGAAAGAGAAAATAACGTCATATTAGCAACACTATGCTCATACCCACAAGCAATAAATGCCAATAAACACCACCATATAGCAATAAATTTGGCTGAACCTTCAACTCGATTTGCCATCCAAATAGCTAAACAAACTAACCAATTACATAAAATTCCACGAAAAAATAGAGCCATTGCGGGAGTGGATGTTTTTGCTAATGCCGCAGTATGTATAAGGGAAGTATCTGTTGCCAATAATGGGCTTGCCGCCCAATAAAATAAAGCAGCAACAAAAATAGATCCCAGTAAATTGCCTAGCCACGTTTGTGGTAATACCCACCACATTTGAAAGTGTGTAATCTTTTTAGCTTGAACACCAAATGTTAAAAACATGGTATGCCCAGTAAATAACTCCGAGCCTGCTATAACAACTAAAGTTAATGCAATTCCAAATGTTGCTCCCATAACTAAAGGTCTAACTGATGCATCAAGCAAATTACCCAGCGTAAAAATTAATATGATACCCAGACCAACATAAGCACCAGCCATAGCAGAACTTAGCCAAAACCCTATAGGATTGGTTTTAGCTAATTTAACAATACGTGCTGCATTAACAGCACATTTATTAATTGTTTCTGTATACATTTATTATTCCTATTTTTATTTATTAGTTAAATTTAACTTTAACAAATCCATCATTATCAATTTTGACCTCATAGTGTGCGATGGAATAACTTGCATCTTCAAAACAATAACCATCTTTTAAACGAAAGCGTTGTTTTTTCAGAGGACTAGCAACCCATAATTCATTTTCATGCTCACAAATAATCCCCCTAGAAAGCACACTAGCATTAGCAAAAGGATCAATATTACTAATCGCATAAAGCTCGTCAGAATGAAAAGGACGAAAAACAGCGACATGCTCTTTACCAACTAAAGCACAAACCCCTGTTTCAGGAAAAATATCTTCAATTTTACAGATAGTTACCCATTGACTCATAATCTACTCTCCTGACATAACTTGACGTTCTTCAAGGGTGGCGGGACGATGTTGTTGTCGCTCAGGTACAAACTGAACATTATCGTCTCGTTTAGGACTATTAATAAAATGAGCAAACCGGATTTGTGCTTCTGGATTATTAACAGTTTCTTTCCATTCACAAACAAAAAGCTTACGAATGCGAGCCATCTCTTTTTCAAGTTCGTCATTGATACCTAATTTGTCATCAATAATGACACTACGCAAATATTCGATCCCCCCCTCAAGGTTTTCAAACCAGACAGAAGTCCGTTGTAATTTATCCGCTGTACGAATATAGAACATAAGGAAACGGTCTAAGTAGCGAATAAGGGTTTCTCGATCTAAATCAGCAGCTAAAAGATCGGCATGACGAGGTTTCATACCACCATTACCACAAACATAAAGATTCCAACCTTTTTCAGTTGCAATAACGCCAATATCCTTACCCTGAGCTTCGGCACATTCACGGGTACAACCTGAAACACCAAGTTTGAATTTATGAGGCGCTCGAATACCTTTATAGCGGTTTTCTAATTCGACACCTAAACTAACACTATCTCCTACCCCAAACCGACACCAAGTGCTACCTACGCAAGTTTTTGCCATACGTAATGCCTTAGCGTAAGCGTGACCACTCTCAAAACCAGCATCAATCAGTTCTTTCCAGATAGCAGGAAGATCATCTTTTTGCGCACCAAACAACGCTATACGTTGTGAACCAGTAATTTTTGAATAGAGATTGTATTTCTTAGCAATCTGACCAACCGCAATCAATCCTTCTGGAGTAATTTCACCACCAGCACTACGAGGAATAATTGAATAAGTACCATTTTTTTGAATATTACCTAAAAAGATATCATTACTATCTTGTAACGGTACAAGATCTGGTTTAAGAATATAATTATTCCAACATGAAGCTAATATAGATCCAACTGTTGGTTTACAAACTTCACAGCCATAGCCGGTACCATGCTTTTTTATCACTTCATCAAAGGAAGTTAATCCTTCAACACGAATTAAGTGAAAAAGCTCTTGCCGAGAATATTTAAAATGTTCACAAAGTGCATGGCTTACTTCAATACCTTGTTTCGCTAATTCCAAATTAAGGATTTGCGTTACTAGTGGTATACAACCACCACATCCACTACCCGCTTTAGTTTCAGCTTTAATTGCAGCAACAGTATGACAACCAGCATGAATAGCTTGAACAATTTTTGCCTTTGTCACATCAAAACAAGAACATATTTGTGCACTATCAGGTAATGCGTCAGCGCCTAATGCAGGCTTAGCACCTGCATGTGATGGTAAAATTAGAGAATCAGGATGTTCAGGTAAATCCATATCATTAAGCATCAGTTGCAGCAAGTTACTATAATCAGATGTATCACCAACTAAAACAGCACCTAATAGTTTTTTATTATCATTAGATACCACTAACTTTTTATAAACTGGTACACTTTCATCTAAATAAACATAGCTTCTGCTAGCTATTGTTTTAGCCTTTGCATCACCAATACTACCAACGTCGACTCCCATTAATTTGAGTTTAGCACTCATATCGGCACCTTCAAATTTAGCGCTTTCACCGATTAAATGTGCTAAGGCAACTTGTGCCATTTTGTAACCAGGTGCAACTAAACCGTAAACTTTACCTTGCCAACAGGCGCATTCACCTATGGCATAAATATCCGGATCTGAAGTTTGGCAATAATCGTTAATAACGATACCTCCTCTAGGTCCAATATCTAATTCACACGCTTTAGCTAATTGGTCATTGGGACGGATGCCAGTTGAAAAAACAATAAAATCAATTTCAAGTGATGAACCATCAGAAAATTGCATAACTTTACCTGATGGGGTATGAATAATTTCTTGAGTATTTTTGCTTGTATGAACTCCAACTCCCATCTCTTCGATTTTTCTACGCAGTTGATCACCACCCATTGCATCAAGTTGCTCTGACATTAAGACTGGAGCAAATTCGACAACATGAGTTTCAACACCTAAGTTTTTCAATGCACCAGCAGCTTCAAGTCCAAGTAAACCTCCACCGACAACTGCACCTATTTTACAATTACTAGCACAATCACGAATCGCATCGAGATCTTCAATGGTACGATAAACAAAACAATTCGCCCCTTCAGCACCTTTAATTGGAGGAACCCATGGATAAGAGCCCGTTGCAATAATCAACTTATCATAAGAAACAATACGCCCAGTTTGTGAATGCACCTCTTTACGTTGGCGATTAATCAAAATAATCCGTTCATTAAGTAAAATATTAATATCATTTTCTTGGTACAAGCCTTCCCGAACTAAAGACAGAGCTTCTGCAGTATGGCCTGAAAAATAGGAAGAAAGATGAACACGATCATAAGCTACTCTTGGTTCTTGGCAAAAGATGGTAATTTTAAAATTATCAGACTGCATTTTTTCGATAATTTCTTCGACAAAACGATGTCCAACCATCCCATTGCCTATAATAACGAGATTGGTTTTACTCATAAAAAGCTCCAAATTTATTTTTAATTCAATTATTTAATTTTTATCTATACGATATTTTAAGGAACTTTAGATAGAATATAATTACCCTCAAGGATTACCACTTTAGTAGTAGATTAAATAATAAGCTTTAAAACAATAAGTTATCATTCTTGACTAACTAAATATCAATGAAAATTAACAAATTAATGAGATCAACCTCTCAAACTAAAGTAAAAAAACAATTGCCAATTTAGGACAAACCAGTATAATTAGCCGACTAAATAAATTAGGTAAAGCAATTGAATTACAACTCAAGAATACTTCCTTCGCGCGAAACTTTAGCAAAAGCACAAAGTTTTAATGATGAAATTATCGAGGTTTCAGGCGTTGATCTGGTCCTAAGTTTAATTACTACTGCCGATTTAATTCGTTCTAATATTTATGCACAACTTGCAAAAGATTATGATGTTTCTGAAGGAAAATTTGAATTGCTAATGTCATTGTATAGTGAAGGTGAAACCTGCGCTAGCGAGCTAGCATTGAAAGTTGGCGTCACTCCTGCAACTGTCTCAGTAATGGTTAAACGGATGTTAGCTGCGCAAGATCCTTTAATATCGATGACGAAAAGTGGGGAAGATGGTCGTTCTCGACTAATCAGGCTCACCACAACTGGTGTAAATCTTATACAAAAAGCGCTACCTAATCACTTAAAATCGATTCGTGCTTTTGCTCAGGTTTTAAATGCACAAGAGCAGGAATCTTTAATTGCAATGTTACGTAAATTATTACGTAAATAATTGCTTTTAATCACTAAAAATCATGATATTTTAACAATATACTTAGCTGACTAAATAAATGAAAAATAAACTAAACTTAGATTTACCAAAAAACATTAAAATTCCTGCTATATTTTTATTGCTACTTCTAATTGGATCAACATTGATTTGTCTTGGTTCAAGGAACGATGCAGTAACTGTTGCTAAAAGTATCAAATCAGGCGTATTAACTGCTGATGAAATCAATGTTGCATTTCAAAATGTAGGTGGCAAAGTCATTAAACGGTTTGTCCAAGAATCACAATTTGTAAAAAAAGGCGATCCATTAATGCAACTTGAAGATACTGATACGCAGCTATCAATAGATCGCTTACAAGCGCTAGTTGATAGTCAAACAGCCGCAGTTAATCAAGAACAAGCAGCAATCGAAATCACTGAAAATGAAACTAACCTCAATGAATTATCAACGTGGCGGAAAATAGAAGAAGTTAAAGCGAACTTAGAAGCTGCAATATCTTCTCGAGACTTAGCTAATACTGAATTTCAACGTCATACTCAATTAAGAAAAACTGGAGGCTCTTCACAATCACAACTTGATGCTGCACGCAATGCCTACATTAATTCAAAAATGCAAGTTGTACAGATTGAAAGTCAATTATCAACATTGATGATTGGTGCAACACCTGAACAAATCACTCAGTTTGAACAAACTAGAAATGCAACGGGTATGACATTGCAGTCGATTACTATTGCTAGACAAAAACTGCAAAATCGCCAAAATCAACTTGCTCAAATTCGTGCTCAACTAGCACAAGCCGAAGCCGATTTAAAACAACTGAAAGTAAATTATAGCCGCCTTACATTAGTTGCACCAGAAGATGGAAAAGTACTAAAACTAATGTTTGAAGATGGTGAAATGGTGCCTGCTGGCGCACCAGCAGTATTGTTAGAAACAGACCGTAAATATGTTGACATCTATGTTAACGAAAAAATGGTTAATGGTTATCAACCTAAAACTGAAGTAAAAGCGAATGTGATTGCCCTGGACAAAACAGTAAAAGGTACTGTCCGTTTTGCAACCGCGGCGCCTTCATTTGCTGATTTACGAATGACTCGGGAACGAGGACAGGCAGATTTAACATCTTATCAAGTCAGAATTTATATAGAACCTATACCGCATTTATTAACAGGTATGACAATTGAGGTTGATCAATGATGCAAAACATCATTAAATCTATGCTTGAAGAGCTTGATGCTATGCTATCAGGCCACTTCATTCCATATTATAAAGTGTGCTTAGGTTTAGCGGCTATCGTATCACTTGTTTTTTCAATTGTGCTAAGCCATGGTTCAGTTTTTGAAGGAAAAATTGCTGTTATTGATCTTGATGGTTCCAATTACTCAACTGAATTAATCAGTAAAGTAAATACTTCACCATTTATTGAAATAACAGAAGTAATTCGCTCACCAATAAATCCAATTACATTAGTATCACACGACCGTAATTTAGGAGTGTTATATATTCCTAAAGGACTTGAAAAGTCTCTAAAAAAAGGGGATCAAACCGTTAAGTTAGGTTATTTTGCTGATGATTCAAATGACGCACAAAATGCCAAGGTAATGCAAAGTCTTAATGAAATCATTCCTGAATCGGGTGCTGAATTGAGCGTTGGTAAAGTTGCAGCATTAGGGCTTGGAAGAGAAGCAACTGAAGCAACCTTATCACCAATGCAATTAAAAACTAGGACCATGTTTAATCCGTCTAGTTCATCAACAATATCCACTATAATCTATTTCGTTTACTTCTTCTCGTCATTAACGTATGGATTAACATCATTAATGATAATTGGCCGATTAAAAACAATGGGGATGTGGAATACCGTAATAGAACGTGGTTTTGTACCACTATTAGCGAGAACCGTGCCTTATGCCCTATTTTATACCACTGCTTTAACTTTAATTACTGCAATACTAGTTTTATTTGGGCAATTACGTTTTGATGGTAATTACTTTATTTTTGTACCTAGTGTATTTATGACTGGACTCGCTTTTGGCTGGTTAGGCTTCTTATTATCTTGGAATACCAATCATCCAGGCGAAGGGGCTAGCAGAATGATTTTCCTTGTTCCACCTGGATTCATTATGGGTGGCTCAACCATGGCGGTAGGCATTATGCCAATCTGGGCATTTTATGTCAGCCACGCATTTCCATTAGTTTGGCTCTTCCGCTTTTTCCGCGATATAGGTATACGAGGACGTTCATTTGTCGATATGTTATCAACATATGGAATATTCATTATTTATTTAACCGTTATTGCTTTTATCGTGATGATGTTTGTTAATCGCTTGAAAAAACCAGACAATCAAACGCAAATTAATTAATTTATTCATACATAAGTTATTGAAACGCTTCCGCGGTTCAATAACTTTCTTCTTTACTATTATTCCAAGCGACCAGTGATGATGAAAATTGAATATTTTTATCAATCCACCGTTCAAATTCGTCATTTAACCAAATTAAACCGGCGAAACCCACCACCTAAAGTGACGTTAGAAATGGGGAATTTCCCAATTAACATGCAGGGCTTTTGTACTTTTTCAACCTTTAAACAAGCGATGAGTAAGGCAACGCAATAACCTTTATCTGATTGAAAGTATGCATAAATTTATGCTAAATTTTGTATGCTTTCAATCTAAAGACGGTTAAATAGATTGCGCTTGTGTGGAGCAAAAGCAGGTTGCCGGGTGTTATCCTATTAGCAAAACGTTTTTTTATTAATAATGAATTGATCGCTACCTGTGATTTTTTCAACAATCAGATCATTAAAGTTATCGATAGTTAGCTGGGCATGATGATTAATCAAATTAGACATATTGACACCAATCACCTGACAATTAGCCTTATTTGCTGACTCAATGCCCGCAGCGGAATCTTCAAAAACAATACACGAACTGGCGGCTAAATTTAACAGTTTTGCGCCTTGCAAATAGCCGTCTGGAGCTGGTTTGGTGTTAGCCACCATTTCGCCGGTGATAAATACCGACGGTTTAGCAACCTGTAGCAAACTAAATCTTGCTTCAGCCACAATTTTAGTGCCGGAAGTGACAATCCCCCAAGGGATATTCATTGATGATAATAGCTGCAGAAAATCGCTTGCGCCCGGTATTTCATCAATCCCTTGTACATCATTTGACTCTAATTGCTCCATCCAATGATATTCTTGCTCAATCAAACTAGTGGGCTGATCAGGTAAAAACAGCTTAATATTATCGATAGCTTTACGCCCATGAATGGTTGTTAATACCTTAGTGGCATCTAAATGATGCCGCTGAGCAAATTTCAACCAGCAGCGCTCAACTGCTGGTAGAGAGTTAACCAAAGTACCATCTAAATCAAACAAAGTACCTTTAGCTTTCATATTATAGTTTACCTGCACTTCCACAAATACGAATTTTATCTTCCACAATTTTCGCCATTGCCAGTTTAGCCGGTTGCATGTAGTGCCTTGGATCGTTAGCATCCGGTTGAGCTTGAAAGTATTGTTTCAACGCATCTGAAAAAGCAATTTTTAATTCAGTTGCCACATTCACTTTACAGATACCTAATGAAATCGATTTTTTCACCATTGCTTCAGGTATTCCTGAAGCGCCATGCAACACCAGAGGAATCGCAACTTTATCGCGTATTTTGGCTAATCGATCAAAATCCAATTTAGGCTCACCTTTATACATACCATGAGCCGATCCAATTGCCACCGCTAAAGAATCGATGCCTGTTCGCTCGACATATTCCCTTGCCGCATCCGGATCAGTAAAAGCGCTGTCTTTATCATCCACAACAAGATCGTCTTCTTGTCCACCCAGACGCCCTAATTCAGCTTCAACACTGGCATTAAATTTATGACTAAATTCGACCATTTTACGCACAATGTCAATATTTTCTTCAAAGGGATGATGTGAAGCATCGATCATAACCGAGCGAATACCGCCGGCAATTTTGGCTTGAATATCATCGACATCTTCATGGTGATCAAGATGCAAAGCAAACGGGAAATGTTTAATTTGGGCCGCTGTTTTACAAATGTTGATTAAATACTCTGTGCCGGCATAACGATAAGTGCCGGGGGTCGCGGCTAATATAACCGGAGACTGCAACTGTTTTGCGGTATCAACCACAACTTGAATTGTTTCAAGGTTGTGAATATTAAATGCCGGAACAGCATAATTTTCACGTTGCGCTTTTTTTAACATCTCTTGACTTGAAATAAGATACATAATAACTCCTTAATTAATATTTAATAAATTTGGTTAACAATAACTTGTTGGAAATAATCATCATAATTGTGCATATTCACAAAGCCGGTTTGCGATTCCATGGCATTTAACATGCCCATCGTCATCGCCCTTTTGAGCATGGTTTCTATCGATTCGTTTTCATGAATGCTTACTGCAAGACCCGCTAACGTCACATCGCCAGACCCAACCGGATTGACAACATCAATTTTAGGAATTGAAACTTGATAATATTGCTGATGACAACGAGCAAAAGCTCCATTTTTACCCAGTGAAATGATGATAAAAGGGATTGCATTCAGCAGTGGATGATCAACCGCCTTAATCAACGAAGCAGTATCATTAACATCAATATCCATCTGAATTATTTGTTGTAATTCATCTTTATTCGGCTTAATTAAGTAAGGTTTATGTTCAGAGACCAACGTAGCTAATAACATTTTGCCGGAGGAATCTAGTAAAACAGGAATGGCTTTTTTATTGGCGATTTGAATTAATGTGGCATAAAAATCAACCGGGAAACCTTGTGGTAGAGATCCTGAAATGGTCATTACCTTGGCTTTATCCACTAACGTTTGATAGTGCGCTAAAAAGGCATCCACCTCTTTTTGTTCGAGTGTTGGCCCAGATTCTAGAATTTCGGTTTGATTACCTTCATGTAATATCGCAATACAATTACGTGATTCATGTTTAGTAACATAAAAATGGTAATGGATATTGTCACTATCTAACTGTTTTTGAATATACTGGCCGGTTGTACCGCCAACAATACCTGAGGCTAACACATTGATGCCCGAAAATTTCACACCTCGTGTGACATTTAGCCCTTTACCACCGGCGGTTTTTTTAACATTTGTAACACGATTAATGTCATTAATATGGAGTGTATTGAGTGGATAAGAGATATCCACAGAAGGATTCATGGTAATTGTTAATATCATATTCTCGCCTACATATTGATTGCAAAATCATATCGTTGGGAGAAATAACAAGCTTAAACAATTAAATTAGTTTAATAATATTAATCAACATAATAGCCAACAACAATCCATTGTCATTATTACGTTAACTATATAAAATCAAATATTTAGCTAAAAAATCTTTTAAGCTTTATTCAAAAAGATACACAATCACCAGTCAAAATTTAAACAGCTATAAAATCAATGCCTTTTTCTTCAAATTGTTGTTTATAACTGTTATCGACATCAGTATCGGTAATAATGGTACTTAGTTTATTAAGTGGTAATACGATATTAATGCCATTTCGTCCAAATTTTGATGAATCTAAAACTGCAATAACCTGCCTTGCCGCATTAGCCATCACACTACTGATAGTGTAGCCTTCGTTAAACGTTGTTATTCCTCTTTTTGCATCTATTCCATCTGCACCAACAAACAAAATATCAGCAGAAATGCCGTCTAACGATTGCTCAGCAATTTTTCCATGAAAAGAACGAGTCTTATGCCTCAGCGTACCACCACACATAAATAACATAATGTCACTGTTGTCCGACAAAATAAATGCAGAAGTAAGGCTGTTGGTAATGACAGTGATATGCTTGAGTTTTACTAACTCTTCAGCTATCAACATTGTAGTACTACCACTATCTAAAATAATGGTATCACCCTCTTTGACATGTTTAACTGCTTCAATTGCAATACGTTTTTTAGCTTCTATAAAACGCTGATAACGTTCTTCTAATTGCAATTCTTTAAATGATTTTAAATCGCCTTTACTCATGATTTTGGTTGCCCCGCCATGGAATCGAGTCAAAACACCTTGTTTTTCCAGCAAACGAAGATCTGTTCTGATTGTCACTTCCGAAACATCATATTGTCCTGATAAATCACTAACCAAAACAGTTCCTTTCGCATTAATAAGTTCGACTATTTGTTGACGTCTTTCACTTGCATTCATAATATTTCCTTTTTCGAAAATTCTTCAGCAGTGTATAACAAACAAAATCAAAAGATAAGCGCTCATTTTTAATAGCTGATCTAAATCAGATAATTAAATGCAATTTAATAAAATTTTACCGTTCATTGGATGACCGTTTAATGCACTAACTTGTTGAGTAAATTCATTAAAATCACCCACCCCTGCAATTAGCTCATCTAACCTGATTTTACCGTCAACAAAAAACTGACTAACGAGTTGCCACTCTTTGCCAGGCCATGGTGCAGAGTAATTCATCCAGCTTCCTAAGATCTCAAGCTCTTTTCGTAAAATCATCCCGAATGTTTTTTCTGAAAGAGTCACATCATGATGCAATGTGCCAATCAAACCGACTTTGGCTCTAGCGCCAGCTATTTCAATGGCTAAGCTTACTGTCGCTGGTGTGCCGGCGGTTTCTAATACCACCTGATCAAATCGATGTGGCATCAGTGCTTCATAGATCGCCGAAGCTGTCATATTTTTAGAGTGATAAACCGCATCAGCACCTATCTTTTTAGCCAGATCTAAACGCTCTTGATTAATATCTAATACCGCAACAAATTTAGCTCCCATCGCTTTGGCGCACTGCATAGCAAGCAAACCAATGGTACCGCCACCAACAATCACCACATTCTTATTTTGACAACCGTCAGCCAATAACAGTGCATGCATCCCAACAGTCATTGGCTCAAAAAATGCCCCTTCAATAGGGCTAACACTTTTCGGTAACTTAAAAGCGTTTCTCTTATTTATGACGATATACTGTGCCAATCCGCCAGTAATTCTTGAGCCAACGAAGGTGTAATGTTTACAAAGTGAATAGTAATGTTTTTGACACTCATCACATTTAAAACAAGGCAATAAAGGTACACAAGAGATCAGATCACCAATCTCAAACTCTGTCACATCGCTGCCCATTTCGACAACCGTGCCACTAAATTCATGGCCAAGTGTGATTGGGTAAAAATGTGCACCATGATGAAAAATGCGTGGAATATCAGAACCACATAACCCGCAATACGCCACTTTCACCAGAATTTGATCTGGTGAAGTGATTTTGGGCATCTCAATATCTTCTACAGATAAAGTCCCTTCATCATTAACAACGACTGCTTTCATATTATTTTCCTATGTTAATAATCAAATAGGTTGCTGTTCTAACGTCCACTGGTTTAACAGTGAACGTTACTTAATGGATTTAAAAAATGGCTTTTTTATTGCTCATTTACGCTATTTGCACCTTCTACATGTTGCTGTTTTAATAACAATTTGTCTTTTTGCGCGCGTTGCCAGGTCAAAAATAGGCAAAACAGGTAAAAGAGACCAATGCAGGCAAACCCGATCGGTTGTTTTAAATTAACCAGTTGAACTAAGATATAAGTAATTGGCGAACCACCTTGATCCATCGCACCAACCGAGATGCCATTACCAGCAGTAATAGTACCGGCATTGACGGCAAGCTGAGTGGTTAGTGGCACCATTTGCGTTGCAATCCATAAGGTAATAGCAATAATGATTGAACCGGAAATAATAATCCTAAACAGATTGCCTTGATGAATCGCCACACCCATTGCGATAAAAAAGCCGATAGTTGCTAAGTCACCAAAAGGAAGAACTTCATTACCGGGCAGCACAATGGCAATAAAAATACTTAACGGGATAAAAATTAAGCTGGCAGAAACAACAGTTGAATGACCTAACAATAGTGCCGGATCTAAACCGATAAGGAAGTCTTGCCCACCAAATTTTGATTGAAGATGTTTACGTGCTTGTTTAGATATTGGGGTTAAACCGTCCATGATAGGTTTAATTACTCTTGGCATTAATAGCATTACCGCTGCGGTTTGAATCGCAAGTTGCAAGGTCTGTTTAACACCATAACCGGCTAATACGCCTAATAAAATCCCCATAAATAGACCAACTGTGACTGGCTCGCCAAATGCGCCAAATCTTTTTTGCATATCTACCGCATTGAAATTAATCTTTCTAATGCCAGGTATTTTTTCAATCACCGCATCGACAAATACCGCTATCGGTCCACAATAGGCCGAAGTACCATGTGGCACAGCAATGCCGTCAAGTTCAAAAAAATCTTTGGTATCTTTAGCAAACCAATCCCCCAATTTATAAGCAATAATTGCATGTACAACCACGCCAGCAATACCTAGCCAGTAAGAGCCGGTTGCAATATAAACCAGCGCCCCGCTGAAGGTCATATGCCAAATGTTCCAAATATCAACATTAACAACACGGGTTAATCTTAAAAGTAACATGGCAATGTTTACTGCAATGGCAATGGGAATAGCAACCAGCGCAATTTGCGATGCCCACGTCATAGGGGCTGCGCCAGGCCAACCAACATCGACAACATTCAAACTAATATCAAATCTTTCTGCCATAGCTTGAGCTGCCGGCCCAACTGAGCTGGTTAATAAGCCAACCACCAAACCAATACCGACAAAGCCAATCCCAATATGAATCCCGGCTTTTAATGCATCACCAATTTTCATTCTTAGCGAAAGTGAAAACAGAATAATCACAATGGGTAGCATTACAGACGGTCCCAAATCTAAGATGTACTGCATAATTTCAGTAAACATAGGTTCATCCTTTTAAAATAGACAATATTTTTGCTTTTAACTGCTCAATTCCAACGCCAGACACAAAAGGCATACCATGCACAATCGGAATATCGCCAAATGTTTGATCCATTTTTGCCGTCGTACAGATCAGGTCGACATCATCAATAAAGGTATTAATTTCATTAATACGACACTGCACTAAATCGAGCTCAATATTATTTTCATTACATAGCTCTTTTATTTCTTCTGCTGCTAAAGTTGACGTCGCAACGGCGCCACCACATGCAACAATAATCTTTTTTTTCATAATGTCTCCTAAACAACTTATTGATTAAATATCACTTCATTAAAACGTTCGACCACTTCGTTTTGCGAACGACTTAATAAAAAGTGATAAAATTCTTTATCTTGTAAATGGGTAAAAAGTGCTTTCAACAGTGATAGTTGATCAGCTGGTGAAGTCACTACCAATGAAATAATCAATGAAACATCAACGGTGCCATCGTCATCTGCACGTTGAAACGAAACCGGAGATTGGGTGCGAAGAATAAAAATCGCAGGACTGTTAGCATGTTCAGCTTCACAATGTGGAATAGCCACCGCATAGCCATCGAGCAAAATACCGGTTGGATATAATGCTTCCCGATCAAGTAAAGCTTTCAAATGGCTCTGTTTGACAATCCCTTTTTTTTGTAACTGTTGACTTAAATAAGTCAGTAAGGCTAACTCATTGTCAAATTTAAGATTGTCTTCGAAAAGAAGCTGACATTTATTCATATTTACTCTCCATTTTTTATCTTTTTAATGTTACGTTTTAAATTATAACTTTCGAAAACAAAAACAATATCGAAAGATTAAATACTTTCGAAATAAAAAACAAATAAGATTTTATATTTTTGTGATCGAAATCTATTTTTTAAAATAAACTTGAGATCCCAAATCGTGATAAAGACCTTTACCCAAAACAAAGTATGATCCAGATCACAAAATCAACTTTTTTGAATTGCAATAATGGATTAAAATGTCAAAATGTTACCCGTAACAGGTTATTTTGGAGAATAACGTAATGACACAACAAAGGAAAAATGTTTTCGTATTCATGGGTGTATCAGGTAGCGGTAAATCGGTTGTTGCAAAACAAATAGCCGATAACCTAAATGCCGCTTTTCTAGATGGTGACTTTTTACATCCCAAAGCCAATATTTTGAAAATGCGCAGCGGTACCCCGCTAAATGATAACGACAGGATGCCTTGGTTAAACTTAATTAGTAATGCTGCATTTGCAATGAGTAATGTCAATGATATTTCGATTATTATCTGCTCAGCATTAAAAGAAAAATATCGAGACATTATTCGTGGAGAATAATGAAAATGTGCACTTTATTTATTTAAAAGGAAGTTTTGATGTTATCTCCCAACGTTTAGCTAAACGCCAAGGGCATTATCAAAAAACAGGAATGCTACAGTCGCAATTTGACGCATTAGAAGAACCAACAGCCAATGAAAAAGATGTTTATGCTATCAATATTGAACAACCACTAAATGGTGTTATTGAAGATAGCATGAAGGTTATTAATTCAATATGTCATTGTGAATAAATTTATAAAAGTTTAGAAATTATAATAAATATAATCTAAGAGGTTAATGTGAATTCCACTATTTTAGCTGTAACTCAGCGCATTATTAATCGCTCTAAAGCAACACGTGAAGCTTATCTACAAAAAATAGAACATGCTATGTTAAAGAAAGTTACCCGAGCAAGTTTGCCTTGTAGTAACTTAGCTCATGGCTTTGCCGCTTGTTGCCTCGATGAGAAAAATGATCTTAAAAATATATTAAAAAGTAATATCGGCATTATCAGTTCTTATAACGATATGTTATCAGCACATAAACCTTATGAATTTTATCCAGAACAAATTCGAAAAGTGCTACATGAAGTCGGCGCTGTTGGCCAAATGGCTGGAGGGGTACCGGCTATGTGTGATGGTGTAACCCAAGGCGAACCGGGTATGGAAATTTCGCTAATGAGTCGAGATGTGATTGCAATGTCTGTTGCCGTTGGGTTATCACATAATATGTTTGATGGCGCACTGTATCTAGGAGTCTGCGATAAAATTTTACCAGGATTATTTATTGGGGCCCTATCTTTTGGGCATTTACCCGCTATCTTTGTTCCTTCTGGACCGATGCCTTCAGGTTTACCAAATAAAGAGAAAGTTCGCATTCGTCAACTTTATTCAGAAGGAAAAGCTTCTCGCGAAGATTTATTAGAATCTGAATCAGCCTCATACCATACCAGCGGAACTTGTACGTTTTATGGCACCGCAAATAGTAACCAAATGGTCATTGAGTTAATGGGATTACATTTACCTGGAGCCGCTTTTGTTCACCCTGAAACAACATTACGCAATGAACTAACCAATGCCGCTGCAAGACAGATCACTCGTTTAACTAACCAATCAGGAAATTATATGCCAGTTGGTAAAATGGTGGATGAAAAAGTAATTGTTAATGGTTTAGTTGCGCTTTTAACCACAGGTGGCTCAACCAATTTGACTATGCACATTGTCGCTATGGCTAAAGCGGCTGGTATTGTTATTAATTGGGACGATATTTCAGACTTATCAACAGTTGTTCCGTTATTGAGCCGAATATACCCTAATGGGCCGGCCGACATTAACTACTTCCAAGCAGCAGGTGGAACTTCATTATTGGTCCGAGAACTATTATCCGGTGGTTTGTTACATGAAGATGTTGAAACTGTAGTTGGCCATGGACTGAGCCGTTACACGAAAGAGCCAATTTTAGAAAATGGTAAACTCATCTTCCGCGAAGGTCCTAAAGAATCTTTAGATGAAAATGTGATTGCTTCAATAAAAAAACCTTTCAACTCTCATGGTGGCTTAAAAGTGATGTCTGGCAATTTAGGGAGAGCGATAATGAAAACGTCTGCTGTTACCTCTGAGCACCAAATTATCGAAGCACCTGCAGTAGTCTTTAATAGTCAGTATGATTTAGATGCAGAATATAAAGCCGGCAACCTCAACAAAGACTGTGTTGTAGTTGTTCGTTATCAAGGTCCAAAAGCTATCGGTATGCCAGAGCTACATAAATTAATAACACCATTGGGTGTTTTGCAAGATCGTGGCTATAAAGTTGCGTTATTAACTGATGGACGGCTATCTGGCGCATCAGGCAAAGTACCGGCAGCTATTCATGTTACACCTGAAGCCTATGCAGGTGGATTATTAAGCAAAGTTGAACAAGGTGATATGATCAGAGTCAATGGTCAAACCGGTGAAATAACACTATTAGTTGATGAAGCTGAACTCGCAAAACGCAGTCCAGCACCCATCGATTTAACCGATTCCCATAAAGGTTTTGGTCGAGAACTTTATACAGTTGTTAGAGAAAATTTATCTTCAGCTGAAGAAGGTGCTGTTAGTTTTTAATCAAACTTATCTGCCGCAAAATGCGGCAGATATCGTAAAAATCCCCCTAAAAACCCCGTTCCTCAACTTTTTTTTATCTATTGCTTAGTCTATTTTTTTACAAAATTATCAACCAACAAATTAACCACATCTTTCATTTTGCCACTCAATGATGCCTTTACACTATAAAGCGCCATTCCCATTACTTGTGAAGTATGAATTTCAGGCGGCATAACTAATTCATATTCGTTTGTCTTAACATCTAATAATGCAGGTCCAGGGTGAGCTAAAAATGATTGCACTGCGGCTTCAAGCAAATCTGAATTATCGACACGAATAGCAAATAATCCCATCGCTTCAGCTACTTTAGCAAAATCAGGATTTTTTAAATCAGTATAGTGATCGACAAGCCCTTCTGATTTTTGTTCCAATTCAACAAAGTTAAGTGAGCTATTATTAAGCACAACAACTTTAATTGGCAGGTTTTCTTGGATTGTGGTTAACAAATCGCCTAACAACATACTAATACCACCATCTCCTGATAAGGTAATGACTTGACGATTAGGAAAAGCTTTTTGTACACCTAATGCTTGTGGCATCGCATTGGCCATAGTGCCATGTTTTAAACTAATAACGGTCCGTCTTTTACCATTGGTTGAAAAATGACGGCAAGCCCAAACCATAGCAGAACCAACATCTGCACATAGTACGGCATCATCATTGGCATATTTATCAATCAATTCGGTTAAATATTGAGGGTGAATAACCGTTTTTGATGGTATCGCTTTCTTACCTAATTTATCAATTGCTTTAGTGTGTAATTCACGACATTTATCTAAAAATGCACTGTCTGCTTTTTCATTAACTAATGGCAATAAAGCGGCTAGGGTTGGTTTACTTGCACCTACAACACCAATATCTACACTATGGCGATGACCAAGATGAGTTGCATCGATATCTACCTGAATAATTGTTGCATCATCTGGATAAAATTGTGACCACGCAAAATCAACACCAAACATCAAAAGCACATCACACTCTTTTATCGCCGTTGCGCCAGACTCCATACCAAACATCCCTGTCATGCCAACGTTATACGGATTATCATATTCGACGAAATCTTTAGCTCTTGAAGTATGAACAATTGGTGACTTTAATTTTTTTGCTAACGCAACTAATTCATCATGAGCTTCTGATACTCCATGACCTGCAAATATTGCCACTTTACTATTTTTATTTAGAATTTCGGAAATTTGTGCAAGCTCTTCATCAGATGGCCGAATTACTGGTTTCGGGTGAAAAATTTTCTGTCCACTATTATCTTCAACTTTGACTAAACTTATATTATAAGGAATAACTATAACAGCAACACCTCGTTGATTTATTGCCGCTTGTACAGCTGCTGTAGTAATTCGTCGTGCTTGTGTTGGATCCGAAATTTGCTGACAAAAGACAGAACAATTTTTATAAATAGATTCAAAATCAACCTCTTGCGGAAAATCAGTTCCTTGTTGAGAGGTAACTAACTGGCTAGCCAGTAAAACCAATGGTACTTTATTGCGTTGTGCTTCATAAATACCATTTATAAAATGTAGGCTTCCTGGTCCACATGAACCAGCACAAGCAGTTATTTGATCGGTAAGATAAGCTTCAGCTCCTGCAGCAAAAGCACCCACTTCTTCATGACGAACATGTACCCATTCAATATCACTTTTTTTGATAGCAGACGTAATTTGATTTAAGGTATCTCCAACAATACCATAACAATGTTTAACCCCCGCTTGAGATAACACTTCAATAATAATTTCCGCAACAGACTTTTTTGATGACATATTGACTCCTAAATATGGTTTTAAAATTAAACGCATCAAGTTGACTAAATTACACCTAAGTTTTATGAATGCGAAGAGCTTAAAAATAAAACAGCAAAAAATGTTAAAAATGTCATTTTAACCATAGTTGATACTTAAGAATCTTTACTTCAAGATATTCCCTATTACAATAAATCAAGGTATTATGTCAAAAATATAATCAACTTCATGAGCTACCTTTTGTGGAACATTCGTCATCTGGACATAGTTTTTTATCATCAATGTCTGCTCTTTTACCTAATTATATAATCGAATATTACCCACTCATTACTGTTTGTTTGTTACTTTTTATTGCGATTTTATTGTTTTCATTCAGTAAATTAAGAATGGATATTATTGCGTTATTGACGATAACTGCAATTACCGTCACGGGTGTATTAACTCCGGCTGAAGCGCTTGCGGGATTTAGCGATCCCAATATTATCCTCATTGCACTGTTATTCGTAATCGGTGAAAGTTTAGTAAGAACGGGTATCTCTTACAAAATGAGTGAATATATCTTAAAAGCAGCAGGTAAAAATGATATTCGAATTATTACCTTTATTATGTTAGGTGTAGCTTTACTGGGTTCGGTTATGAGCTCAACTGGTGTAGTTGCAATCTTTATTCCTGTTGCTATCAGTATTGCTAACCATACAGGTATCCATGTAAAAAAATTGATGATGCCACTGTGTATTGCAGCATTAATTAGTGGCATGATGACTCTTGTCGCAACAGCTCCAAACCTTGTAGTAAATAGTGAACTTAGCCGAGCTGCATTAACCGAGTTTGGCTTCTTTTCAATTACGCCAATAGGCCTTGGCGTATTAGTTGTTGGTGTGATTTATTGTTTATTAACACGCAATTGGTTACTTACAGCGGACCAAGTCACCGCTAACAATAGTTTACCTCAAAGACGTAAAATTACCGATTTAATTAGAGATTATAAATTAATTGGCCGAGCTCACCGCGCGCAAATTCTTGCTGGTTCTCCTTTTGTTGGGCGAACCATTGATGGATTACATTTACGTACTGAGCATGGTGTAAATGTAATTGGTATTGAACGTTGGCGAAAATTCCAAAAAGTGCTCATCCCTGTAAATGGTAGTACTGAATTTAGAGAAAACGATATTCTTTTATTGGACATGTCTCATTCCGAAGCTGACTATCGCACATTTCTAACCACTAACAATCTTGAACCAAAAGTATTACGTGGTGAATATTTTTCGGAACAAGTCAAAGAAGTCGGTATGGCTGAAGTTGCATTGCTGCCTGAATCATCATTATGTGGAAAGACTCTTAATGAAATTGATTTTAGGGAAAAATATTTTCTGACTGTTATTGGAATCTGGCGAAACCATGCGCCAGTTGAAACCAATAACCTATTCCAAGAACGACTAGAAATGAGCGATACACTTTTGGTATGCGGAGACTGGGGATCTATACAAAAACTACAAACCCGGACTAGTGATTTTGTGGTACTTGATTACCCATCAGACATTGATGATGTTGCACCAGCAAGCTCTCAGGCTTTTATCGCACTATTTAATCTAGCGGTAATGATTATTTTAATGGTGACAGGTATTGTCCCAAATGTTGTTGCTGCACTGATTGCTTGTTTATTAATGGGTGCCACCCGCTGTATTGATATGGCAAATGCTTATAAATCAATTCATTGGCCAACATTAATTCTAATTATCGGTATGATGCCTTTCGCGGTAGCGTTAAATAAGACGGGAGGGATTTCGCTCATATCACAATGGCTTGAAATCCACTTACGTTCATTTGGCCCTTACATGGTGTTAACTTTTATCTTTTTATTATGCTCAACGGTAGGGTTGTTTATTTCTAATACCGCAACCGCGATTTTAATTGCACCAATTGCGATTGATTTAGCAATAAAATTTGGATATTCACCCTATCCATTTGCTATGACCGTTGCTATTGCGACATCTGCATCGTTTATTACACCTGTTTCATCACCTGTAAAAACAATGGTTGTTGCACCTGGTGGATATAGCTTTAGTGATTTTGTTAAAGTTGGTGTGCCGTTAACCTTCTTGGTTATGTTAGTTGATATAGCGTTGGTACCAATATTTTTTCCATTTTAAGTAAAATAAAAACATAATTAATTGGTTAAATATAAGGTTACTAAGTTGTTTGTGGATTTTTACTATTATTTTATCCACAAACTTTTCACCAGCTATTATGAGATTTCGCTATGATTCAAGATCACTTAACGCTATAACCACCTTTACTCGGTATACATATGATATCCATTATGAGTACAGTGATGTGATTAAGGATTATTAGGTCAATTTAAAGTATAATATCTGTCATATTTTGATTATGGATATATTACACATGTCACACACAACAAATCCCCTAAAGATTATTTTTGCTGGCACGCCTGATTTTGCCGCTACCCATTTAAAAGCATTAATTGATGCTAAACATAATGTCATTGCAGTTTTTACTCAGCCCGATCGCCCTGCTGGACGTGGCAATAAGTTAACTGCAAGTCCGGTTAAACAATTAGCAATCGAAAATCATCTTCCTGTTTATCAACCTGCTACACTCAAAACTGAAGAAAACCAAAAAATCATTGCTGAGCTCAATGCCGACATTATGATTGTGGTGGCATATGGTCTTATTTTACCGCAAGCTGTGCTTGATATGCCTAAACTAGGTTGTTTAAATGTGCATGGTTCATTATTACCAAGATGGCGTGGCGCAGCCCCTATTCAACGCGCTTGTTGGGCTGGTGATACTTTAACCGGTATCACAATTATGCAAATGGATGCAGGGCTTGATACGGGTGATATGTTATATAAACTCACCTGTCCAATTGAACCTTCTGATACCAGTGCAACGTTATATAACAAATTGGCGCAATTAGGTCCAAAAGGACTACTTGATACCTTAACACTAATTACCGAAGGAAAAATCCAACCTGAAAAACAAGATCCATCACAGGTCACTTACGCTGAAAAATTATCTAAACAAGAAGCTAAACTTGATTGGAACCTATCGGCACAGCAACTGGAACGTTGCATTCGCGCCTTTAATCCTTGGCCTGTTAGTTATTTTGACGTTAATGGCGAGCCAGTAAAGGTATGGCAAGCAGAAGTGATAAAAACATCCCACAATCGACCTGTTGGCACTATTTTACAAGCGGATAAAAAAGGAATATGTATTGCAACAAGTGATGGCGCATTAAATATGACACTTTTACAACCTGCTGGTAAAAAACCAATGTCTGCTCAAGATCTATTGAACTCTCGCAAAGCATGGTTTGAAGTAGGTAAGATACTGGGGAACTAGTTAAAAAGATATTACAGGATAAATTCCTGTAATATTATCGTTTTTTGGCTAACAGCGTCGCAAAGCGGAGCTTTATTCGGTTGCCATGGATATCCGTTTTATGCAGTTCGCCAACATCTTCATTGTATTTTAGGATGTCCCAATTTTGATAATAATTAAGTAACTCATTCTCTTTAAACGTAAACGAAAATCCTACAGTGCAAGGAAAATCATCAGTTGACATAGCGCAAACAATTAAATTATAACCACCCGTTTTAGTTATGTTTTGCATATTATGAATGATATCGGGAATTCTATCTGGTTGTAAAAACATCATTACAACAGTTGAAATAATTAAATCGTAGTTACCTTTTAAATTAGCCTGATTAATATCATAAATAGATGCATTGATATGCGATAAATGATCGTTTGCAATAATTTCTTGTAAATTACTAATACTCATTTCTGACTTATCAACGGCATCAACATCAAAACCAAGTAGCTGTAAATAGAGTGAATTACGGCCTGAACCACAACCTAAATCTAGCGCTTTTCCGGCCTGAATGATTTGACAGACTTCCAACACGTCAGAATGGGTTTTAGTCATCTGATATTTTTTCTGGCTATAATCCTCAGGTTGACAATAAAAAGCCAACTGGCACTGCAAATCATCTGAAACATGAGCTATTCGATGCCATTGCTGAGGCTCAATAAATGGAGGCTGATGCTGAACATCAAAAACATATTGAGAAACGATATCGCCTTGCTCGGTTAACATATCAAAATTGATATGACCTTTTATAATATTTAATTTTGCCCAAGTACCTAGTTGTGTATTATGTTTTTCACGAAACAAATCGGGTAAAGTTTTTGCATCCCAAACAGGTAACGTTTTATAGCAAACTAAATCTTTATCTTTCATCATGAAGTACCAACAATGTCATCTAATAGTTGAGTATTATAGTCAAGTATTAATCAAATAAACAACTTATTTTTTAGAAATAAAATGACGATTAAATAAGGAAAAATAAATTTATAGTAGCGAAGTTAACTATATCAACATATAATCATCAGCATTCTAGAATATATAGTAAAAAATATTAGAGGAACAATTTATGGGATTTTTAACAGGTAAACGCATACTGGTTACCGGCGTTGCAAGTAATCGTTCTATTGCTTACGGTATTGCAAAAGCGATGCACCGTGAAGGCGCAGAATTAGCTTTTACTTATCAAAGCGAAAAATTAAAAGGCCGTGTTGAAGAGTTTGCTGCTGATTTTAATTCTAAAATCGTTTTACCTTGTGATGTTGCGCATGATGAAAGCATCACAACATTATTTACAGAGCTAGCTAAAACTTGGGATAAATTCGATGGTTTTGTTCATGCAATTGCCTTCGCTCCTGGTGATCAATTAGATGGTGATTATGTTAATGCGGTAACTCGTGAAGGTTTTGCCATCGCACATGATATTAGCTCTTATAGCTTTGTTGCTATGGCTAAAGCTTGTCGTTCAATGCTAAATCCTGACTCAGCATTAGTCACTCTTTCTTATTTAGGCGCTGAACGTGCAATTCCTAATTATAACGTTATGGGTCTTGCTAAAGCATCTTTAGAAGCAAATGTACGTTATATGGCAAATGCAATGGGACCTGAAGGTATTCGTGTAAATGCAATTTCTGCTGGCCCTATTCGTACTTTAGCTGCATCAGGAATTAAAGATTTCAAAAAGATGTTATCACATTGTGAATCAGTAACCCCTATTCGTCGTACAGTAACCATTGAAGACGTAGGTAATTCAGCTGCATTCTTATGTTCAAATTTATCGTCAGGTATTACGGGTGAAGTCATTCATGTTGATGGTGGCTTTAGTATCGCAGCGATGAATGAATTAGAACTTAAGTAATATAGTAAAATATTTTAATGAAAGGCTAATTGTAAAATTAGCCTTTTTTATTGCATAAAAGCAAATCTATCAATGATTAAGCTTTCTTAGATTTAATATGAATGCCTATTTTGCTAAGTAACGACACAAATAAACTGTTGTCTCGCTGACTTGCACATCAAATTGACTCTCTTTGGCGACATGAAAAATCTGCCCTGCTTCAAAAATTTGCCAATCAGTTGCAGTAGGTAATAAAACTTTGAGCGAACCAGTTATCACTGTCATTTCTTCTGGATTATTGGTACTAAAAACATATTCGCCAGGCATCATCACACCAACAGAGGCTTTACCCGTTGAGCCATTTTCAAAACCTATAGACTTCACTTTTCCATCAAAATAATCATTAATTTCTAACATAAAAACCCCTCTCCTCAACTTTTTTTATAAATTTTATTAAACTTATTATTATCAGCTTAATTGATTTCAATTAGCTATCCAACGATTATTTATTAGTTAAAAGTTATTTTTTTAAACCAAAATCGCATCAATAACTAAGATAATATTAAAACTTCCTAAATTACAAAGAAAATAGCATACAGAAGCGTTTTTTTCCGTTAAAATTTAACATTATTTGCTCAGTAACAGTTTGTTGGAGAAAACATGAAAATAGCAAAAAATACAGTTGTAAGTTTAGCATATAAAGTTCGTACAAAAGATGGCGTGTTAGTTGATGAAGCTACAGCAGCTGCGCCACTTGAATATTTACAAGGTGCAGGAAACTTATTACAAGACCTTGAAAATGCGTTAGAAGGCCATCAAGTTGGTGATAAATTTGATGTGGAATTAGTTAACCCTTATGGTGATTTTAACGATGCATTGGTACAAAATGTACCGCGTGATGTTTTTGTTGGAGTTGATGACCTCGAAGTTGGTATGCGTTTTTTTGCTGATACTGACCAAGGTTCTTTACCCGTTGAAATCACGGCTATTGATGGCGATACCGTCACTATTGATGGTAACCATATGTTAGCTGGCCAAGACTTAAATTTTAATGTTGAAGTGCTTGCTATTCGTGAAGCGACACCTGATGAGATATCTCATGGTCATATTCATGGTGCACACGATCATGGACATGGTGGCTGTGGTTGTGGTGGTCACGATGATCATGACGATAATGAAGAAAGCGGTTGTTGTGGCGGTGGAAACGGCAGTTGCGGATGTCACTAATATTTAAATAAAATAGAATTTTAAAAGCGCTGATTAGCGCTTTTTTTGTAAAATAGTCTCGATCTTTGCGAACCATTTCACAACTTTTCATCTGTTTCGTTATCAATTTATAAAAATTAATCAATAATCTCATTTTAAAAAAAATGGGAATACCATAATTATGTCAACACAATGCAGACTTTTGATGCCACGAGAAAAATTATTACAATTTGGTGTTGAAGCGCTGTCAGATGCTGAATTACTTGCTCTTTTTTTACGTACGGGAACTCGTAATTTACCAGTATTAACGTTATCCCAAAAATTATTAAATGAATTCGGTTCCTTTTACCATTTAATGAATGCAAGTCATGATGAATTTTGTAAAAAAAAAGGTTTGGGAACAGCTAAATACACTCAATTGAAAGCGGTGGTTGAGCTATCTCATCGTTATTTAAAAGTTAAAATGACCAAAGAAAATTATCTTACATCACCTACTTTAACTCATCATTATCTAGCTAATCGTTTAATGGATAAAGATCGTGAAATTTTTATGGTTATTTTTCTAGATAACCAGAATCACGTCATTAATTGTGAGGAGATGTTTGTAGGAACATACAACTGCGTTGAGGTTCATCCTAGAGAAGTCGCTAGAAAAGCCTTACAATACAATGCGGCAGCATTAATTTTAGCACATAACCATCCTTCAGGCTTAGCTGAACCAAGTCAAGCTGATCGTGCATTAACTAAAAAAATCGAACAAGTTTGTGAATTAATTGATGTCCGAGTTATCGATCATCTCGTCATTGGTAAAGGTGAATACGTCTCTTTTGCGGAACGAGGATGGATTTTATAATAACTTTTACTTACAATATAAAATCAAATAGCCATTAAGTAACAGACTATGAACCAACAATTGGAATTATTAGAAACAAAAGTTGCATTTCAAGAGATGACCATTGAAGAATTAAATCAAATGGTGGTTAATCTACAAGCCGATATCAGCAAACTTAAAGAACAATTAACATTATTATCACAAAAGTTACAAGCAAACCAAACATCGAACATAGCAAGTTTATCAGAAGAAACTCCGCCTCCACATTATTAACTTATAGCATTAAAATGTTTTAAAAAATTCCTGCTAATTACGGACAAAATGGTGGCTATATTCATTCGCCATCCCGCTTAAAATTTCTGGTACTTATATTAAACTTTGGTAGTTAAATCTATAATAATTAGCTAATAAAAAACCGGCTCATTAGCCGGTTTTAATTTTAAGCTTTAATTATTTATTCAGCTGCTGCTTCTGCTTCTACAGCAGGGCGATCAACTAATTCAATATAAGCCATTGGAGCATTATCTCCATCACGGAAACCACATTTTAAAATGCGTACATAACCGCCAGGACGGGTAGCAAAACGTGGGCCTAAATCTGAAAATAATTTTTTCACTGTATCTTTATCACGGATACGAGCAAAAGCCAAACGGCGATTAGCTACGCTATCGCTTTTGGCTAGCGTAATTAACGGTTCAACAACACGACGCAACTCTTTTGCTTTAGGCAATGTAGTTTTGATGATTTCATGTTCAACAAGTGAACTAGTCATGTTACGAAACATTGCTTGACGATGGCTGCTATTTCGGTTCAGTTGACGACCACTTTTACGATGGCGCATAACTTTATCCTTCTTATATAAATTTTATTTTAGTCTTCAACAATACTTGCTGGTGGCCAGTTCTCAAGACGCATGCCTAAAGACAAACCACGAGATGCGAGCACATCCTTAATTTCAGTAAGTGATTTCTTACCAAGATTAGGGGTTTTAAGTAACTCAACTTCGGTACGTTGTACTAAATCACCAATATAATGAACTGCTTCTGCTTTTAAGCAATTAGCAGACCGAACAGTTAATTCGAGATCATCTACTGGACGTAGAAGAATCGGATCAAATTCCGGTTTATCTTCTTTAACTTCAGGTTGACGTACATCACGTAAATCAACGAAAGCTTCAAGTTGTTCAGCCAAAATAGTTGAAGCACGACGAATAGCCTCTTCAGGATCAATCGTACCATTAGTTTCCATATCAATAACTAATTTATCTAAATCGGTACGTTGTTCCACACGAGCCGCATCGACAGAATAAGCGATACGCTCGACTGGGCTATAACATGCATCAACTAATAGACGACCAATCGGTCGCTCTTCATCTTCTGACTTAACGCGAGCAGAAGCAGGGACATAACCACGTCCTCGTTGTACACGAATACGCATACTAATTGAAGCATTGGCATCAGTAAGATGACAAATTACTAAATCAGGATTTACAATTTCAACATCACCATCGTGAGTGATATCCGATGCAGTTACCGCACCTACCCCTGATTTATTTAAAGTCAGCATAACATCATCTTTAGTATGTACACGTACTGCTAATTTTTTCAAATTAAGCAGAATATCAAGCACATCTTCTTGAACGCCTTCTTTAGTACTATACTCATGCAGAACACCGTCAATTTCAACTTCGGTCACTGCATATCCCGGCATAGATGATAATAAAATGCGGCGTAGTGCATTACCTAAAGTATGTCCAAAACCACGCTCAAGTGGCTCTAAAGTCACTTTTGCATGAGTTGGGCTGTATTGAACAACGTCAACTAGGTGAGGTTTTAAAAACTCTGTTACAGAACCCTGCATTATGTCCTCTCTTAAGTGCTAAACTTTACTTAGAGTAAAGTTCGACGATCAAATGTTCGTTGATGTCAGCAGATAAATCTGAACGTTCTGGTAAGCGTTTGAACACACCTTCCATTTTGCTAGCATCAACTTCTAACCATGTTGGTTTTTCACGTTGTTCAGCTAACTCTAAAGCGGCTTTAATACGTGCTTGTTTTTTAGATTTTTCACGAACACTAATCACATCTTCAGGTGAAACTTGATAAGATGCGATGTTAACAACGTGACCATTAACAAGAACAGCTTTATGACTAACTAATTGACGAGCTTCAGCACGAGTTGCACCGAATCCCATACGATAAACAACGTTATCTAAGCGACGTTCTAAAAGACCTAACAAGTTTTCACCTGTATTACCTTTAATACGTGCTGCATTTTTGTAGTAATTACGGAATTGACGTTCTAGAATTCCATAAATACGTCTAACTTTTTGTTTTTCGCGTAACTGAACACCATAATCTGATAAACGCGGTTTACGCGCACCATGTTGTCCAGGAGCTTGTTCTAACTTACATTTACTGTCAACCGCTCGGACGCCAGACTTAAGGAATAAATCTGTACCTTCACGACGACTTAATTTGAGCTTTGGTCCCAAATATCTTGCCATTTTTTTTCTCCAATAATCCTATAAACATTCAATGTTTAATAAAAAATTAAACACGACGTTTCTTTGGTGGACGACAACCGTTATGAGGAATCGGAGTAACATCAGTAATATTAGTGATGCGATAACCCGCTGCATTTAATGCACGAATTGTTGACTCACGACCAGGACCAGGTCCTTTTACCATAACTTCTAGATTCTTAATTCCGTAGTCTTTTACGGCTTCTGCACAACGCTCTGCTGCTACTTGAGCTGCGAACGGAGTTGACTTACGAGAGCCACGGAAACCAGAACCACCAGCGGTTGCCCAACCCAACGCATTACCTTGACGATCGGTAATTGTTACGATTGTATTGTTAAATGATGCATGAATATGAGCTATACCATCAGAAACTTGCTTTTTAACACGTTTACGTGTACGAACAGGTGTCTTTGCCATTTATTATCACCTCAATTATTTCTTGATTGGCTTACGCGGTCCCTTACGGGTACGAGCGTTAGTCTTAGTGCGTTGACCACGGACAGGAAGTCCACGACGATGACGCACACCACGATAACAACCAAGGTCTAATAAACGCTTGATACTCATAGTTACTTCACGACGTAAATCACCTTCAACAGTGAATTTAGCGACTTGTTCACGTAACTTTTCAATCTGATCTTCAGATAGTTCTCTGATCTTAACATGTTCAGGAATACCAGCTTCAGCACAAATTGTCTTAGCACGGGTATTACCGATACCATAAATTGCTTGTAACGCAATAACAGTATGTTGTTGATCAGGAATGTTAATGCCTGCTATACGGGCCACTATGCACTCCTTTATTGTTAATGTTCAGCAAATCCACCATACTGAAAAGCCCGTTTTCAGGATACTCAAACGGCGGATCTACAAAAAAATTTTAGGCTGGCTATTCTAGCCAGCTTTACTATACTTTGGCAAGTAAAATATGCAAAAGTTCAATTTCGCAGTTAAATAATATTAACCTTGACGTTGTTTGTGTTTACCTTCAATGCAAATAACACGAACGATGCCATTGCGTTTGATGATTTTACAATTTCTGCATAATTTCTTGACTGAAGCACGAACTTTCATGTTTTTCTCCGTAACTTCTGGCTAACTTATCGGCCGTAGCCTTTAAGGTTCGCTTTCTTTAACACTGACTCATAACGATTTGGCATCATTAAAGTCTGTACTTGTGCCATAAAATCCATGATTACAACAACTACAATTAATAAAGATGTTCCACCAAATTGAACTGGAACTTTCATCGCACTTGTCATAAACATTGGTACCAAACATACAAAAGTAATGTAGATAGCGCCAATTAGCGTTAAACGTGTCATTACTTTATCAATATACTTAGATGTTTGTTCACCTGGACGGATACCTGGAATAAATGCACCAGATTTTTTTAACTGATCTGCTGTTTCTCTCGGATTGAAAACCAATGCGGTATAGAAGAAACAGAAGAAAATAATCGCAGCTGCAAAAAAGATTATGTATAACGGTTGATCATGAGAGAAATATTGCCCAATAAGAACAAAGATATATCTCCATCCTTCACCATTTCCTTGAAACCAAGAAGCCATCATTGATGGTAACATAATAATTGTTGAAGCAAATATTGCTGGAATTACACCTGCCATATTAATTTTAAGAGGTAAATGCGTACTTTGTGCGGCATACACACGACGACCTTGTTGTCTTTGAGCGTAATTAACGACAATACGTCGTTGACCACGTTCAACAAAAACGACAAAGTAAGTCACACCAACCACTAATGCAGCGATTACTAATAATAAAATCGGATGCAAATCACCAGAACGAGCTTGTTCAATTGTTTCATATATCGCATGAGGAAGACTTGCCACAATACCAGCAAAGATAATGATAGAAATACCATTACCTACACCGCGCTCTGTGATCTGTTCACCCAACCACATAAGAAACATAGTGCCAGTAACTAAGCTAACCGATGCAATAAAATAGAAAGAAAATCCTGGGTTAATCACAACCTGACTATAACCAGGAATATTCGGTAAACCAGTCGCAATACCGACTGCCTGTACAATCGCTAAAGCTAGTGTGCCATAACGAGTATATTGGCTAATTTTCTTACGACCTGATTCACCTTCTTTCTTCAATTCAGCTAATTTAGGATTAATTGATGTCAATAACTGCACAATGATTGATGCAGAAATATAAGGCATTATCCCTAAAGCAAATATTGAAGCACGGCTTAAAGCACCACCAGAGAACATATTGAACATACCAACAATACCATTAGATGATGCTTGTAGTAAGTCCGATAACGCTTTAGTATCAACACCAGGAACCGGAACGTAAGAACCAAGACGGAAAACAATAAGCGCTAAAAGCACAAATAATAAACGTCTTTTAAGCTCACTACTACCGCCTCGTGTGCTTTGAAAATCTAATCCTGGTTGCTTTGCCATCTTTCTAATTATTCCTCAATTTTTCCGCCAGCAGCTTCAATTGCAGCTTTAGCACCTTTAGTTACTCGAATACCACGAACTGTTACTGGTTTAGAAATTTCACCAGATAACATGATTTTTGCATATTCGATTTGTGAATTAATCACATTAGCAACTTTTAAGCTATTTAGGTCAACAATATCACCTTCAACTTTCATTAAATCTGAAAGACGAACTTGTGCTGTTACCATAGCTTTACGTGAGGTAAAACCAAATTTTGGTAAACGACGATATAAAGGCATTTGACCACCTTCAAAGCCACGACGAACGCCGCCACCTGAACGAGATTTTTGACCTTTGATACCACGAGTACCAGTTTTACCAAGCCCTGAACCGATTCCACGGCCTACGCGCTTAGGTGCATGCTTTGAACCTTCAGCAGGAGATAAAGTATTTAAACGCATTACTATTACTCCTCAACTTTAACCATGTAATAAACTTGGTTTACCATACCGCGAATTGCAGGTGTATCTTCACGTTCAACAGTATGACCAATACGACGTAATCCTAAACCAACTAACGTTGCTTTATGCTTCGGTAGACGACCAATAGAACTACGAGTTTGTGTAATTTTAATTGTCTTTGCCATGGCTAATTACCCCAAAATTTCTTCGACGGTTTTACCACGCTTAGCAGCAACCATTTCTGGAGATTTCATATTTTCTAAGCCATCAATCGTTGCACGAACCACGTTAATTGGGTTTGTAGAACCATATGCTTTAGCTAGAACGTTACGAACACCAGCAACTTCTAATACAGCACGCATCGCACCACCGGCGATAATACCAGTACCTTCTGATGCTGGTTGCATATAAACACGAGAACCTGTGTGAGCACCTTTAACTGGATGCTGTAAAGTATCGTTGTTTAACGCAACATTGATCATATTGCGACGTGCTTTTTCCATTGCTTTTTGGATTGCTGCTGGCACTTCACGTGCTTTACCATATCCAAAACCTACGCGGCCATTACCGTCACCAACAACAGTTAGTGCAGAAAAACTAAAAATACGACCACCTTTTACGGTTTTAGAGACTCGGTTAACTGCGATTAATTTTTCCTGCAGTTCACCAGCTTGTTTTTCGATGTTTGACATCTTTAACTCCTACCTTAGAACTGTAGGCCAGCTTCGCGAGCAGCATCTGCTAGCGCCTGAACTCGACCATGATATTGGAAACCTGAACGATCAAAAGAAACTTCTTTGATATCTTTCGCTAATGCACGCTCTGCAATTGCTTTACCAACTGCTGCTGCGGCATCTTTGTTTCCAGTGTATTTTAAACTTTCACTGATAGCTTTTTCTAATGTAGAAGCGGCTGCCAGTACTTCTGATCCGTTTGGTGCGATAATCTGCGCATAAATATGACGCGGAGTACGGTGAACTACTAAGCGAGTTGCAAGTAGTTCATGCATCTTACGACGCGCTTTAGTTGCACGACGGATACGAGCTGATTTCTTATCCATAGTGTTACCTTACTTTTTCTTAGCTTCTTTAGTACGCACAACTTCATCTGCGTAACGAACACCTTTACCTTTATAAGGTTCAGGACGACGATAAGCACGGATATCTGCTGCCACTTGTCCGATTAACTGTTTATCAGCACTTTTTAGTACGATTTCAGTTTGAGAAGGACACTCAGCTGTTACACCTTTAGGTAATTGATGTTCAATTGGATGTGAATATCCAAGAGATAAACCAATTGCATTACCTTTAACTTGTGCACGATAACCGACACCAACTAGCTGAAGTTTTTTAGTAAAACCTTCAGTAACACCAATTACCATTGCATTAATCAATGCACGAGCTGTACCTGCTTGAGCCCAAGCATCAGCAAAGCCGTCACGAGGTGCAAATTTAATTTGACCTTCTTCTTGATTAATTACAACAGCATTATTTATTGTGCGAGATAACTCGCCATTTTTACCTTTAATCGTAATTACCTGACCATTGAGTTTTACCTCTACGCCAGCAGGAACAACGACAGGTGCTTTTGCAACACGAGACATTTTTTTCTCCCTTACGCTACGTAGCAGATAATTTCACCACCAAGACCAGCTTGGCGTGCTGCACGATCAGTCATAACACCTTTAGAAGTAGAAATAACTGCAATACCTAATCCAGCCATTACTTTTGGTAATTCATCTTTACGTTTATAAATACGTAAACCTGGACGGCTAACACGTTTAATACTTTCTACAACAGCCTTACCTTGGAAATATTTTAAAGTGATTTCCAATTCTGGTTTAGTGTCACCAACTACTTTATAGTCCCCGATATAACCTTCTTCTTTTAGCACATTGGCAATTGCCACTTTTAGCTTAGAGGAAGGCATGGTGACTGCAACTTTATTCGCAGCTTGACCGTTACGAATACGGGTCAACATATCTGCTATAGGATCTTGCATGCTCATCTATAACACTCCCCTGATTACCAACTTGCCTTTTTAAGACCAGGAATC
The DNA here is from genome assembly GCF_019469165.1 of Gilliamella sp. ESL0443. Lineage (NCBI taxonomy): Bacteria > Pseudomonadati > Pseudomonadota > Gammaproteobacteria > Orbales > Orbaceae > Gilliamella > Gilliamella sp. ESL0443. Next base: position 2,076,664 of record NZ_CP048263.1, read on the forward strand.
TCACCACGCATGGCTGACTCACGAACCTTAATACGGCTTAAACCAAATTTACGAAGGACGCCATGAGGACGACCGGTTTGACGACAACGACGACGTTGACGTGATGGACTAGAATCACGAGGAAGCGTTTGCAATTTAAGCACTGCATTCCAACGATCTTCATCTGATGCATTAAGATCAGAGATAATCGCTTTTAATTCTTGACGCTTTGCAAAATATTTTTCTGCTAGCTTTACGCGTTTCTTATCGCGTTCAATCATTGATTGTTTAGCCATTATGCCCTACCTTACTTACGAAATGGGAAGTTAAAGGCAGATAATAAAGCTCGGCCTTCTTCATCAGATTGTGCAGTAGTTGTGATAGTAATATCTAAACCACGAACACGATCAACTTTATCATAATCGATTTCAGGGAAAACGATTTGTTCACGAACACCCATGCTATAGTTACCACGACCATCGAAAGATTTTGCGCTTAAGCCACGAAAATCTCGAGTACGAGGAAGAGCAATATAAACTAGACGTTCAAAAAATTCCCACATACGTTCGCCACGTAAAGTGACCTTACAACCAATAGGATACCCTTGACGGATTTTAAAACCAGCAACTGATTTGCGTGCTTTAGTGACAAGTGGTTTTTGACCACTGATTGCTGCTAAATCAGCAACCGCATTATCTAATAATTTCTTATCAGTAATTGCTTCACCCACACCCATATTCAAGGTGATCTTTTCGATCCGAGGGACTTGCATGACAGATTTGTAGCCAAACTGTTCTTGCAGTTTATTTACTACCTGTGCTTTGTAGTAATCATGCAGTTTCGCCATCGTACACTCCAAATTACTTAATTGATTAATTTATTAGTAGACTTATAAAAACGGACTTTTTTTCCATCTTCAAAACGAAAGCCTACGCGATCTGCTTTGCCTGTATCTTGGTTAAAAATTGCTACGTTAGAAACGTTAATTGGCGCTTCTTTCTCAACAATTCCACCTTCTTGATTTAATGCAGGTACTGGTTTTTGATGTTTTTTCACCAAATTAATACCTTCAACAATCACTTTACCAGTAGACAAAACACTTTTTACTTTACCGCGTTTACCTTTATCTTTACCGGCTAACACGATAACTTCATCTTCTCGACGGATTTTAGCTGCCATTACCCGCTCCTTACAGTACTTCTGGTGCTAATGAAATGATCTTCATAAACTTCTCAGAACGAAGTTCACGAGTGACCGGTCCAAAAATACGCGTACCAATCGGTTGCTCACTGTTATTATTTAAAATAACGCAAGCATTGCGATCGAAACGAATGACAGATCCATCAGGACGACGAACACCTTTTCTAGTGCGCACGACTACAGCTTTAAGTACATCACCTTTTTTCACTTTACCACGTGGAATTGCTTCTTTAATGGTAACTTTGATGATATCACCGACAGCTGCATAACGACGATGCGATCCACCGAGAACCTTGATACACATTACGCTACGTGCGCCAGAGTTATCAGCAACATCGAGCCTAGTCTGTTCTTGGATCATTTTAATGCTCCGTATAAATTAATTATTGTCTAATCTACCTTCATCCACCTCAACTACCATGGATAAGAATAGACAACCAAAAACCCACATATGTGAGGGCGCATAGTATAACACCACTCAAATAAAATGGATAGCATAAAATAAACGGCCGATGAGCCGTTTATTAAATTATGTACAGTTTTTAATCAAAAAAGATTAACTAACTGCTTTTTCAACGATTCGAACAAGAGTCCAAGATTTGGTTTTTGATAATGGACGACACTCTTTAATTTCAACAGTATCGCCAATACCACACTCGTTGTTTTCATCATGTACATGCAATTTAGTCGTACGTTTAATGAACTTACCATATAACGGATGCTTCACTTTACGTTCAATAGCTACAGTAATAGATTTATCCATTTTGTCGCTAATAACACGACCTTGCTGAGTACGAATTTTTACTTCAGTAGTCATATTACGCACCCGCCTTCTCAGTTAATAACGTTTTAACTCGTGCAATATTACGACGCACTTGTTTTAACATATGAGTTTGTGTTAACTGACCCCCAGCTAATTGCATACGTAAGTTAAATTGCTCACGTAATAAATTAAGAAGTTCAGTATTTAACTCTTCAACGCTTTTTTCGCGTAGCTCTTTTGCTTTCATTTACATCACCGTCTTAATCACAAAGGTGGTTTTAATTGGCAGTTTTGCAGCTGCCAACGCAAATGCTTCACGAGCAACTTCTTCCGGTACACCGTCCATTTCATAAAGGACTTTACCTGGTTGAATCTGAGCAACCCAGTATTCAACGTTACCCTTACCTTTACCCATACGCACTTCAAGTGGTTTTTCAGTAATTGGTTTATCAGGGAAAACTCGAATCCAGATTTTACCTTGACGCTTAACTGCACGAGTCATTGCACGACGTGCCGCTTCGATCTGGCGCGCAGTCAAACGACCACGACCCACAGCCTTAAGACCGAATGTACCGAAACTAACGTCAGTACTTACAGCAAGACCACGATTGCGGCCCTTGTGCACTTTACGGAATTTTGTACGCTTTGGTTGTAACATCAGCGACGCTCCTTATTGTTTTCGGCCTTTGCGCTGCTTTTTCGGTTGAGCAGCAGGTTGTTTTTCTGCTTGTTCAACGGCAGCCATACCACCAAGGATCTCACCTTTGAAGATCCACACTTTAACACCAATAATACCATAGGTAGTTAATGCTTCAGATGTACCATAATCGATATCAGCACGTAGAGTATGTAGAGGCACACGACCTTCACGATACCATTCACTACGAGCGATTTCAGCGCCGCCTAAACGACCACTTACTTCAACTTTGATACCTTTAGCACCCGCTTTCATTGCGTTTTGAACCGCACGTTTCATAGCGCGACGGAACATAACACGGCGTTCTAACTGAGAGGTAATACTGTCAGCAACTAATTTAGCGTCAAGTTCTGGTTTACGAACTTCAGCAATATTAATTTGTACTGCAACATCACGTTTCTCTCTTTTGTCTTTGTATTTATTGACAATAGAAGCTACGGCATTACGTAATTTTTCAACGTCCTCACCTTTTTTACCAATCACAATACCTGGACGAGCAGTGTGAATAGTAATGCGAACGTTAGTTTCTGCTGAACGGTCGATCACAATTTTAGAGATAGATGCTTGTGCTAATTCTTTATTTAAGAATTCACGCACTCTAAAATCACTTTCTAAATTATCAGCGAATGTCTTTGTACCCGAATACCATGTAGATGTCCAAGGCTTGACGATGCCTAGTCGGATACCATTTGGATTTACTTTTTGACCCATTGCTATTCTCCAGCCTAGCGATCAGAGACGATCACGGTGATGTGACTCGTACGCTTCAAAATTCGATCTGCACGACCTTTTGCACGAGGCATAATACGCTTCATGGTTGGGCCTTCGTCTACGAAAATTTTCGCAACTTTCAGATCATCAATATCAGCACCATCGTTATGCTCTGCATTAGCAATAGCAGACTCTAATACTTTTTTAACCAGTACAGCCGCTTTTTTATTGGTGTACGTTAAAATATCAAGTGCCTGAGACACTTTTTTACCGCGAACAAGATCTGCAACTAAGCGAACTTTTTGTGCAGAAGAACGAGCGTGGCGGTACTTTGCAATTGTTTCCATCTCTTTCTCCTACTTATTTCTTCTTAGCTTTCTTATCCGCAGCGTGGCCGCGATAAGTACGAGTCGGCGCGAATTCACCCAATTTATGACCAACCATTTCGTCGGAAACATAAACTGGAACGTGCTGACGACCATTATGGACAGCGATGGTCAAACCGATCATGTTAGGAAAGATCGTTGAACGACGGGACCAAGTACGAATTGGTTTCTTGTCCCCGCTTTCCACCGCTTTCTCTACCTTCTTCAGCAAGTGTAGGTCAATAAAAGGACCCTTCTTGAGAGAACGTGGCATAGCTAATCCTCTATATTAATTATTTCTTATTGCGACGGCGAACAATATACTTATCAGTACGTTTGTTGCTACGCGTTTTCAATCCTTTGGCTTTTTGACCCCATGGAGACACAGGATGTTTACCAAAGTTACGACCTTCACCACCACCATGTGGATGGTCTACCGGGTTCATTGCTGTACCACGAACAGTAGGACGAACACCACGCCAACGCGAAGCACCCGCTTTACCTAATACGCGAAGCATATGTTCTGAATTACCCACTTCACCAATAGTGGCGCGGCAATCAGATAATACTTTACGCATTTCACCTGAACGTAGACGTAATGTTACATAAGCACCATCACGAGCAACGATTTGAACATAACTACCAGCAGAGCGAGCAAGTTGTCCGCCTTTACCTGGTTTCATTTCAATATTATGCACGGTAGAACCGACTGGAATATTGCGCATCGGTAAACAGTTACCTGTTTTAATTGATGCATCAACACCAGATTGGATCTGATCACCTGCTTTTAAGCCTTTAGGCGCTAAAATATAACGACGTTCACCGTCTTTATATAGAACCAATGCAATATTTGCACTACGGTTCGGATCATATTCCAAACGTTCAACAACTGCTGGAATACCATCTTTATTACGCTTAAAGTCGACAATACGATAATGTTGTTTATGACCACCACCGATATGACGGGTAGTGATACGACCATTATTATTGCGACCACCAGTTTTGCTTTTTGAATCAAGCAACGGTGCATAAGGCTTACCTTTATGCAACTCTGGGTTAACCACTTTAACAACGTGGCGACGACCCGGAGATGTAGGTTTACACTTAACAACTGCCATTGTTCTTACTCCTCCGAATTACTCAGCGACGCCAGCAAGGTCTAAGTTTTGACCTTCTGCTAAAGTAACGTAAGCTTTTTTCCAGTCGCTACGGCGACCGATTTGTTGACCACGACGTTTTACTTTGCCTTTAACAACAAGAGTATTTACGTCATCTACTTTAACTTCAAATAGTTGTTCAACTGCGGCTTTAATCTCTCTCTTAGTAGCATCTTTAGCAACTTTCAATACTAATGTATTTGTTTTTTCCATTGAAATAGATGCTTTTTCAGAAACATGTGGTGCTCGCAGGACTTTAAGCAGACGCTCTTCACGAATCATGCTAACATCTCCTCTACTTGTTTAACGGCATCAACAGTGATAACCACTTTGTCAAATGCAATCAAACTAACTGGATCAATACCTGCCACATCACGCACATCAACTTTATATAAGTTACGTGCTGCTAAGAAAAGATTTTCATCAACTTCAGAGGTAATGATTAGAACATCATTTAAGTTCATATCATTTAATTTCTGAGTTAATAATTTAGTCTTAGGTGCTTCAACAGTAAATGTTTCAACCACGATTAAACGTTCTTGACGCACTAATTCAGAGAAAATACTCTTTAATGCACCACGATACATTTTACGGTTAACTTTTTGGCTATGATCTTGTGGTTTTGCTGCAAATGTTACACCACCACTACGCCAGATTGGGCTCTTAATAGAACCTGAACGAGCACGACCAGTGCCTTTTTGACGCCATGGTTTTTTGCCTGAACCAGCGATTTCTGCACGAGTTTTTTGTGCGCGAGAGCCTTGACGAGCAGCAGATGCATAAGCAACAACTACTTGGTGAACTAACGCTTCATTAAACTCACGTCCGAAGGTAGTTTCGGAAACAGAAAGCGCTTGCGCGTCTTTTACTACTAATTCCATCTCTATCTCCTCGACGTTAAGCCTTGATTGCCGGTTTAACAATTACGTCACTATTGATTGCGCCTGGTACTGCACCTTTAATTAATAAAAGGTTACGTTCTGCATCAACACGCACAATATCTAAGTTTTGAACAGTTACACGTTCATTACCTAGGTGACCTGCCATTTTACGACCTTTGAACACTTTACCTGGAGTTTGGTTTTGACCGATAGAGCCATGACCACGGTGTGCCAAAGAGTTACCATGTGTTGCATCTTGAGTACGGAAATTCCAACGTTTAGTTACGCCAGCAAAACCTTTACCTTTAGATGTTCCAGTAACATCAACTTTTTTAACGTCTGTAAAAATATCAACGTTAATGCTTTGACCTACAGTATATTCGCCTTCTTCAAAACGGAATTCCCATAGACCACGACCAGCTTCAACGCCAGCCTTAGCGAAATGACCTGCTTCAGGTTTATTTACGCGGCTTGCTTTTTTGCTGCCAGTAGTAACCTGAATAGCTTGATAACCATCATTCTCAAGAGTTTTAACTTGAGTAACGCGGTTACTTTGAACTTCAACTACGGTGACAGGAATAGAAACACCCTCTTCGGTGAAGATTCGTGTCATTCCTACTTTACGACCGATTAAACCAATCATTGTTTAGACCTCTCAATCATTCAGCTTAGGATTAACCTAAACTGATCTGCACATCAACACCGGCAGCAAGGTCTAGACGCATTAAAGCATCAACTGTTTTTTCAGTTGGCTCAACGATATCAACTAGACGTTTGTGAGTACGAATCTCATATTGATCACGCGCATCTTTATTTACGTGCGGAGAAATCAATACGGTGAAACGTTCTTTGCGTGTCGGTAATGGAATAGGACCACGAACTTGTGCGCCTGTGCGCTTCGCAGTTTCTACAATTTCAGCAGTTGATTGATCAATCAAACGATGATCAAACGCTTTTAACCGAATACGGATTCTTTGGTTCGACATGAGACCAGAGCTCCACTATTTAAAAGTTATAACAAAAGATTACTCCTCTTGCCCTGTTTCGATTGACAGGAGAGTGTAATCCGTTCTTTTTCGTAATTCCCAAATCGGGAATATTGTTGATATAATTCAATATTTTTACATAAAGATTATATCTTTTTACTCATTTGCTTACATAAAGACAATAAACAAAGTGGCGGGATTATACCCCGTTAGTTAATCAACATCAAGTATTAATTATCATACAGATAGAGAAAATATGATCATTAATAGCTATCAAAAAAGTTGAGGAACGGGGTTTTTGGGCATATTTATGTCGCTATCAGTCACTCAAGTCTGACTATCAAAATGCGCCTCAATACATCATTTTTATTTAATATTGCAATAACTCATCGCGATTTCAGATGCTAATTTTGCATTATTAAAAACAAGATTGATATTTGCTTCTAAGCTATCACCACCAGTTAACTCAACCACCTTCGCTAACAAGAATGGGGTAGTCTCTTTACCTTTAATTCCTTGCTCAACTGATTCTTTTAATGCTTTTTCAATTGCTGCCGTAATTAACGCTTCATCCATTGCATATTGTGTCGGGATAGGATTTGCAACCACAACTCCACCATTTAAACCTAAATCCCATTTTACTTTAATCATGTCAGCAATCTGTTTAGCGCTATCTAGTTTTACGCTAACATCAAACGGACTAGTTCGGCTAAAGAACGATGGCAGTTTTTCTGTTTGATAACCAACCACAGGTACACCAAATGTTTCAAGATATTCCATTGTTAAACCTAAATCTAAAATTGATTTCGCCCCAGCACAGACTACCGCAACATTAGTATTAGCGAGTTCTTGAAGGTCGGCTGAAATATCAAAGGTATGCTCAGCACCTCGATGAACACCACCAAGCCCGCCGGTTGCAAAAACTCGAATACCAGCTAATTCAGCAATAATCATTGTAGCTGCAACCGTTGTCGCGCCATTTTGTTTATTGGCAACAACAACAGGTAAATCACGACGACTCACTTTTGTTACATTTAACCCTTCTTTACCAAGAATGGTGATCTCTTCTTTGGATAATCCCGCTTTTAAACGACCATTAATTACCGCAATCGTTGCAGGAATTGCGCCATTTTTTCTGACTATTTCTTCCACTTTTAATGCTGTTTCCACATTTTGTGGATAAGGCATACCATGTGAAATAATAGTAGATTCTAAAGCAACGACTGGTTGATTATTTTCAAGCGCTTGTTTGACTTCAGGCGAAATATCAAGATATTGATTATACTTAGACATATTGTTCATGAAAGGGACTCCAAAATATTTTGAACACAATTAATTGATAAATTAGGATTATTAGTAAATTCTGATGATAATGTTAATGATGAACAGGCTTGACCAAATTTCACACTTTGATAAAAACTCAGTCCATCCAAATAACCTTGAACAAGCCCAGCCAGCATCGCATCACCAGCACCAGTTACGCTGACAATGTCGGTAGTAATTGGCGCGGACCAACCACGATCACCATCGATTTCACTATAGTAAACGCCATCAGCTCCAGCACTAATGGCAATTCGCTGAACACCTTGCTGATGGAACCAGTCAACTACTTTAGGAGTATCATCATTGGTTTCGATTTTTATTCCACTTAAAATTTCGGCCTCTAAACGATTTGGTTTTAAGGTATGAATATATGATAACCAATCTTTGATTTTATAGGATTTAAATGCTGAAACAGTATCAACAAAAATCGGAATAGAGCCAGCATTACTAAACAGCCATGTCAGAGCTTCTTGTTGCAAATTACAGTCAATAACCAGTAATTTAGCATGTTGAATTAACTGTTTTGATTCATTTAATAAGCTTGGGTTAACTTATTAATAATATCCATATCATTAACAGCTATCACCATTTCACCTGACTCATCAAGTAAAGAAAGATAGGTTGAAGTACGATCTCCTTTTACCACGTGGCAATGATCCATATTAACGCCGGATTTTCGAGTATGTTCGATAAGTTGCGCACCATAAAAATCATCACCTATCATTGAAATAAGGTATGTATCAAGCCCTAATAACGCTAAATTTTCAGCAATATTTCGCCCTACACCACCAGGTGTGCAACGAATTTTACCGGGATTAGAATCTCCATAAACTAATTGCTTATCTGAATAACCAGTCACATCCATATTACATGAACCAACGACAACAACATGATTATTTTCAGATAAAAGATACCCTTTTCCTTTTATATAGCCTTTTTGAGTCAGCGTCATAATATAACCTGCCACACTAGAACGGGTAATGCCTAACATACCAGCAATAACATGCTGTTGAATGAAAGGATTATTGCGAATAATTGTGAGGATCTATTTTTCTCTTTTATTCATAAACACCTGTCTATTTTTAAACACATGTTTATTTTTTGACAATAGCAGAATTATGAAAAGGTTAAAAGCAAACAAATAAACTAGATTGATAAAATGTGATAACTATCACAATTAAAAAAGTTGAGGAACGGGGTTTTTAAGGAAATCACGTCGCCATAAAGGCGACTAATTAATGATCTTCTTTGGCGTGATTTAAGCTATATCTTGGAATTTCGACTTCAAGGTCTTCGTCGGTCACTCGAGCTTGACAACTTAAACGGCTATGAGGCTCAACGCCCCAAGCTTTATCGAGCATGTCATCTTCTTGTTCATCACTCTCTTCAAGTGAATCAAATCCTTTTCGAACTATACAGTGGCAAGTTGAACAAGCACAAGACATCTCACAAGCATGTTCAATTTCAATGTCATTGCGCAAAGCAACTTCTAAAATAGATTCGCCTTCTTCTGCCTCAACAGTTTTTCCTTCAGGACAAAGATCAGCATTTGGTAAAAAGGTAATTTTTGGCATAATAATCTCATTGGTTAAATATCATCAACGCTATGCCCGGTTAAGGCATGGCGTATTGATCTATTCATGCGTTTTGCTGCAAAAGTTTGCGTTGCATTATCAACATGTTTAATTTCTTGCTCAATCAAATAATAATCATCAGATCCAGTCGCTTGCTGTAATTGATTTTTAGCCTGTAATATGAGGTTAAGTTCCTCTTCATCTAATAAATCGGCATCTTTATCTAAAGCACTTTGCAATGTTTCAAGAACTCGTGCTGCTTCCACTTTCTGCTCTGCAAGCATTCTTATTTGTTTATCTTGATTTGCATAATTGATTGAATCTTGAATCATGGTCGCAATTTCATTTTCTGTCAGTCCATAAGATGGTTTAACTTGAATTGCAGCCTCAACTCCTGTCGATTTTTCCATTGCAGTGACACTTAATAGGCCATCAGCGTCAACTTGAAAAGTAACTCGAATATGAGCTCCACCTGCTGGCATAGGAGGAATGCCCCTTAAAGTAAATTTTGCTAATGATCGACAATCATTAACACTTTCTCGTTCACCTTGTAAAACATGAATCATCATAGCCGTTTGGCCATCTTTAAATGTGGTAAATTCTTGTGCTCTCGCACACGGTATTGTGCTATTACGAGGGATGATTTTTTCTACTAAATCGCCCATCGTTTCAATACCTAATGATAAAGGAATCACGTCAAGCAATAACATATCCGAATCAGGCTTATTGCCAACCAGTATATCCGCCTGTATTGCTGCACCAATGGCAACAACTTTATCTGGATCTATTGAAGTTAAAGGTTCGGTTTCAAAATATTGACCAACCAATTGTCTTACTAATGGCACTCGTGTTGAACCACCGACCATCACAACTTCACTAACTTCTTCAACATTAATTTGAGCATCTTTTAATGCTCGACGACAAACCGCCAACGTTCGTTTGACTAAAGGTTCAATTAGCGTTTCAAATTGCTCACGCGTTATAGTTAAAGATTGACCTTCTATGTTGACTAAAACAGAATCTTTCTGGCTTAGTGCAATTTTGACTTTAACCGCTTCATCAATAATTTTTTGGTTGATATGGGGATCAGTGTTATTTTCTAAACCGACTTGTCTTTTTAAATAATCTGCAAGTAGTCGGTCAAAATCATCACCGCCAAGCGCAGAATCGCCCCCCGTTGCTAAAACTTCAAATACCCCTCTATGTAAGCGCAAGATAGAAATATCAAACGTACCACCACCTAAATCATAAACTGCAATCACCCCTTCTTTGCCTGAATCTAAACCATAAGCAATCGCGGCAGCGGTTGGTTCATTCAATAATCTTAAAACATGCAGTCCAGCTAATTTAGCTGCATCTTTAGTTGCTTGTCTTTGCGCATCATCAAAATAAGCCGGTACGGTTATTACCGCCCCATCAATTTCACTTGCTAAACTCTGCTTAGCACGTTCAGCTAAAGCAATCAAAATTTCAGATGAAACTTGTACAGGATTAACTTGTTGATTAGGTAAATTTAATAAAGGAACACCATTATCAGTTTGGGAAAACGTATAAGGAAAACGCGAAATATCAATATCAGATAAACTTCTTCCCATTAAACGTTTTATAGAACTAACAGTATTTAATGGATCACTTGCCGCATTAGTTTTAGCATTTTTTCCGACAGTTATAATAGTATTATCATCATGATCAACACCATAATGCACAACTGAAGGCAATAAGGCATCGCCTTCTAAATCAGGCAATACTTCGGATTGTCCGCTACGAACTGTTGCGACTAAGGAATTAGTTGTTCCAAGATCGATACCAATTGCTACACGACGCTGGTGAGGTTCTGGTGTTTGCCCTGGTTCACTAATCTGTAATAATACCATTTGATCTATCTCTAATTGATGTGTGACTTAATCTTAAATTATAAAGCAAATTGCTTTTCTTGTAACTTTTCGATTTGTTCAATCAACCTAGCCAGATAACGGATTTTATAGATTTGATTAAGTGCGGTTTGCCAATCTTGTTTCGAAATATAATCCAATAATTGCTGATAGACTTGTTTTTTTCGTTCTGAAATTTCCGAATAAAAATTATCTAAAAGATCAAGATTATTTTGGCTTTCAATATCATCCAATTTTTCTCGCAAACTGAATTGTTCCATTAAAAAATCAGCATCGTGAATAATATTCTGTTCTGTAGCGACATCAAATCCCTGCAAAGATAACAAATATTCAGCCGCTTTTATCGGATTTTTTAATGTTTGATAGCCATCATTAATCATTGCCGACTTCTGAATAATTGCCACTTTTTCATTATCAGCTACCTGAGCGAAATTATCAGGATGATATTGCCGTTGTAACTGTTGATAGTTGACCGTTAACTGGCCATTATCAATTGGCAATTTAATCGGTAATTGAAATAATTCAAAATAATTAGTCAAAATTCATGTCCCAACTAAACATTAAAGCTTTCGCCACAACCGCATTCATTCTTAGAATTAGGATTATTGAATTTAAAGCCTTCGTTTAGGCCTTCTTTGACAAAATCAAGCTCTGTTCCATCAATATAAACTAAGCTCTTTTTATCAACGATAACTTTGATATCTTTATCTTCAAATACACTATCATCGTCATTAATAGCATCAGCAAATTCTAGGACATAAGCCATACCTGAGCAACCAGAGGTTCTCACTCCTAATCTGAGTCCAACCCCTTTACCTCTATTAGCTAAGAAAGCTTGAACTCGATTGGCTGCACTATTAGTTAATGTGATTGCCATCAACGTTGTCCTTTTTTGGATTTATAATCATCAATTGCCGCTTTAATTGCGTCTTCGGCTAAAATTGAACAGTGAATTTTAACTGGTGGCAAGGCAAGTTCTTTAGCGATATCTGTGTTTTTAATCGCTTCAGCTTCATCTAACGATTTACCTTTGATCCATTCAGTCACTAATGAACTTGAAGCAATGGCGCTACCACAACCATAAGTTTTGAATTTAGCATCTTCAATAATACCATCATCATTAACTTTGATTTGTAATCGCATTACATCGCCACACGCTGGGGCACCAACCATTCCACTACCGACATTAGGATCATTTTGATCGAAAGAGCCAACATTGCGGGGATTTTCATAATGATCGACGACTTTATCACTGTATGCCATAATTTGCTCCTAATTTTAATGGGCTGACCATTTAATTTTTGTTAGATCAACACCATCTTTAAACATTTCCCAAAGTGGAGAAAGATCCCTTAATTTACCGATAGAATCTTTAATTAACTTAATAACATAATCCACTTCTTCTTCGGTACTAAATCGCCCAAGTGAGAATCGAATTGAGCTATGTGCAAGTTCATCGTTAAGTCCTAATGCTCGCAATACATAAGATGGTTCTAAACTTGCAGATGTACATGCAGAACCTGATGATACTGCTAAGTCTTTTAAAGCCATCATAAGTGATTCACCTTCAATATAAGCAAAGCTTACATTTAAGATATTAGGAACACTATGTTCTAATGAACCATTAAGGTAGACTTCTTCGATATCTTTTAAACCATTCCATAAACGGTTTTTTAATGCCAAAAGGCGGGGCATTTCTGTAGCCATTTCTTCTTTGGCTATGCGATAAGCTTCGCCCATACCAACAATTTGATGAACTGGTAATGTACCAGAGCGCATACCGCGTTCATGACCTCCACCATGCATTTGAGCTTCAATGCGCACACGAGGTTTACGTCTAACATAAAGCCCACCAATCCCTTTTGGCCCATAGATTTTATGTCCAGAAAATGACATAAGATCGACTTTTAATTTAGACAGATCAATTGGCAACTTACCAACACTTTGGGTTGCATCAACATGAAACACAATACCTCTTTCACGACACATCTCACCAATTTTTTCGATATCTTGAATAACGCCAGTTTCATTATTAACGTGCATAATAGATACCACTGTTGTATCACTACGCATTGCCGCAGCTAATTTATCAAGGTTAAGTATACCATCTGATTCTGGCGCTAAATAAGTAACTTCATAACCTTCTCGTTCTAATTGACGACAAGTATCAAGTACGGCTTTATGTTCAGTTTTACAGGTAATAATGTGTTTACCTTTAGCTTGATTGAAATGTGCTGCACCTTTAATGGCTAAGTTATCTGCTTCTGTCGCTCCTGATGTAAAAACAATTTCTCGTGAATCTGCACCAATTAAATCAGCAATTTGGTTACGTGCTATGTCAACAGCTTCTTCTGCTTGCCAACCAAATTTATGAGAACGTGAAGCGGGATTTCCAAAAACACCATCCGGTGTTAAATACTGCATCATTTTTTCAGCTACTCTTGGATCAACAGGCGTAGTGGCTGCATAATCCATATAAATAGGTAATTTCATTAATTACTCCCAATTACAAATTCTGTATTCTATTTCTTTAATTAATTCTGGCGTGATGGAGATGACTTTGTCGATTTGCGACAGCTCTTACTTCTTGATTATTCACTAGTTCGCTTAACGTGATGCTGGTCAAAAAATCGTTTATTCGTTCACTTAAATCATTCCATAAACTATGAGTAAGGCATCTTACACCTTTTTGACATCCAGTATGCCCATGGCATTTGGTTGCATGAACAGTTTCGTCTACTGCTTTAACAATCGAACTAATCGCAATTTGATCCATACTACGGCCAAGTACATAACCACCGCCAGGACCTCTTACACTTGAGACTAGACCATTTTTACGCAACCTAGAAAAAAGTTGTTCTAAATAAGATAGTGAAATTTCCTGACGTTCTGAAATATCAGCAAGTGATACAGGGCCGGAACCAGAATGCAGCGCTACATCTAACATAGCTGTAACCGCATAACGCCCTTTTGATGTCAATTTCATTAATCATTCCTCTATATTTAATAATAAATATTTTATATATCCTTTAATTTTAGTCAAGTATTTAGTTGACTATTTTAGTGGGAATTAAGTTATCAGTTCATCATCGACGAAATATAACCAAATATGCTAATCTAATAGGCTGATTTGATACTGGAGTTAAGGAATGAATTTAGTAATACGTTGGTGTTTAATATCAAGCACTTTATTGGCAAACAGTCTATTTGTAGAAGCATCACAACATGAGTTGCGCCAAAATTATCAAAGATGGCAAAACACCTATCAATCATTAAACTATGATGAGCAACAAGCATTACTAAAACAATTAAATAATTACTCACTTTATCCTTATGCGGCTGTGCAGTTTTTTCAAAAAAATATCAAAACAGTACCACCACAACTCGTCAGTAGTTTTGTAAAAAAATATGATGACTTTCCATTAACTTCATCATTAACTCAAGCTTATTTGAATGAACTATCAAATCGTAAAGATTGGAATGCCATAGTCTCTTTTCCTAAAGACAATTCAATTAGCTCTAATTGTCGATATCAATATGCAAAATTACAAAAAAATAATGACAAATCGGTTTTAGATAGTGTCGAATCGCTATGGTTAACGGGGAAAGAATTACCTTCAGCGTGTGATCCATTGTTGGATGCATGGTCAAAAAGTGGAAAACGTACATCAAATCTTATTTTATCTCGTATTGAGCTTGCATTTGAAAGCAATAATTTAAAACTCGCTCGTCATTTAACCAACTTATTAGATGACAATAATCAAACAAATTATTTATTGGCCGTGCTTGATAATCCAAGAAAACTTGACGAATTTTCCAAAAACATTAAAACCAGCACATTTACCAAAAAAATAGTCTTAGCATCTTACCCTCGTTTGGTCAAAGCCGACAAAAATCTTGCGGCAGCATTGTTACCACAACTGATAAAAAAACAGAATCTAACTGATGAGGAACAAAATAGATTACAAAGTAGCTTAGCAAATAGCTATTTTAGTGATTCAGTAACAACAGAACAGAGCAAATGGCGAGATAATTACCTAACTAAAAGCCATGATACTGCATTAGTTGAAAAACGTATTCGCATGGCTATTGATGCAAATAACTACAAAGATATTGCTCATTGGATAAAACAGTTAAAACCAGAAGACCAATTAAAAGAAGAATGGCAATACTGGCAAGCCAGAGTATTACTTAAAAATAAGAAAACCAATGAAGCCAAAAATATTTTAAAAACATTGAGCAACAACCGAGGTTTTTATGGAATGATCAGTGCTCAAGCACTTAATCAACCATATATAATCAACAATTTATCTAAAAAACTGCCAACAACAGAAGTAAATTCTTTAAAAGCCAAATATGATCAAAAACCATTTGCCATTCGAATCAAAGAGCTAAGGTTTTTAGGTATGCTAGCGGAATCAAAACAAGAATGGCGTTATATACTTAAAGCAAAAGAAAATGAATATCTCGATTTAGCTCAATATGCTTACCACAAGGGCTGGGGAGATCTTAGTATTCAAGCAACAATATCTGGAAAATTATGGGATAATTGGACAGAACGATTACCTATCATGTACAAAAAGCTATATAATGAAGCTTTAAAAGATAAAGCTATTCCGCTATCTTACGCTTTAGCCATCACGCGTCAAGAAAGTGCTTTTGATGCAGCAATACAGTCTCCTGTCGGAGCAAGTGGCTTAATGCAATTAATGCCAGCAACAGCAAAAGAAACGGCCAAAAAAGTCACCAACATTAGCTATAATTCACCAAACCAATTATTTGAGCCTATGACTAATGTACAATTAGGCACTTATTTTCTAAACAGCGTTTATTTACAAAATGATAACAACCGTATTTTATCTTCAGCAGCCTATAATGCAGGTCCAAGCCGAGTAAAAAAATGGTTGAATAATAGCAACGGAAAGCTTGATGCAGTCGAATTTATTGAAAGTATTCCTTTCAATGAAACACGAAATTATGTCAAAAGTGTATTAGTATATGATTATATTTATCAGCACATTTTAGGGGAACAAACCCCACATATACTGACAAAAAAAGAATTTAATAGACAATACTAATGGTGCATTACATGAAAACTAAAGAATGGAACCAAACGGTTGAAATATTACACCAAGCATTTAATAACGGTTATTCATTAGATATTTTAAAACTACTGATGACATCTGATGAACGTGATGCTTTAATTACACGAGTCAAAATTGTACGCTCATTACTTGATGGATCAATTAATCAGCGCCAGCTTAAAGATCAATTGAAAATCGGTATTGCAACAGTCACCAGAGGTTCAAACAGTTTAAAAGAAGCAACACCTGAATTTAAAGCATGGCTAGAAAAGATTTTATTGAACTCTAATGACTAAAAACTATCGTCAATATTCATGACGATAGCATGTTATAACGATAGGTTTGATTGAATATTGACTTCTTCATCCGCCACAACAGGGACACAATAATCACATTCCATGCTAAGGATATCTTCAAAACATTTTACAGAATCATCATGGTGATTATGATGGATTTCAATTAAACAGCTTGAACTACGCAATCGCACTTTTAAGGCTGGCATCGCCGCTAAATGGACTTGAGAAATAAAATCACTAAAATTTTCTGGTGGACCGATATATTTAAAACAAAGATATAAACCACCTTCACTAACAAAAGGCTCAATATGCTCCAAATTGTTATTGTGATCTAAAGCAATGGTATATAAAAGTTCTTGCTCATTAGCATTATCTTTACTTTTTAAAATACGACTAAAAGCAAAGATTTTGTCGGGTAAACATTCACTCTTGTTCTCATAATGAGACAGATAATTATGAAAAAACTGCGATCTTAATTTATTTTCTTCATCTAAAATTTGGCTCAAATTACAGTTATTCTTATATGAAATTCCCCAAAATGTTTGCTTTGGCATATTAACAAATTTAGGTTCAGGTAAAGAGAGTCGATTTTTATTTAATTCAATAGCCGGGGTTAAGCCAGTAGGATCCCAAAATTCACCTCGTCGATAGCTGGCTGGTGTTTCATTAAATTGCTTTTTAAAAGATCGGGTAAAAGTTTGTTGTGAGTCAAAACGATATTGCATAGCAATATCTAAAATAGGTTTGCTTGTCATTCGCAAAGATAATGCCGCATAAGTTAATCTGCGGTGACGAATATAAGTACCGAGCACTTGACCGGTTACTTCTTTAAACATCCGTTGTAAATGCCACTTTGAATAACCTGATTTTTGGGCTACATTATCAATAGATAAGGGCTGCTCCAAATTTTTTTCAATCCAAACGATAAGATCTGAAATAATACTAACTTGATTCATAAAACCCCATCATAAAGTGAATTGGCAGACATCATGCGATTATGACTTAATCCCAGCAATAAGCAAGATTTAAATCGAAAAATTTTTAACAATAAGAATGGCTTCCCGCTTGATGTTCAGTAATATCTTTAACGCCTGCTAATTCAGGGAATTCCGCAAGCAATTGCTTTTCAATACCCTCTTTTAAAGTAAAATCAACCATTGAACAACCATTACAACCACCACCAAATTGCAATATAGCATAATTATCTTCAGTCAATTCCACTAAGCTAACATGGCCACCATGACTAGCTAATTGCGGATTAACCTGAGATTGAATAACATAATTAACGCGCTCAATTAATGGGGCATCATCCGCAACCTTTTTCATTTTTGAATTTGGCGCTTTTAAAGTTAACTGTGAACCTAATTCATCTGTCACATAATCAATCACGGTTTCTTCTAAAAAAGGTGCACTAATTTCATCGATATAAACAGAAAAACCTGCTTGTTGTTCTTCTTCGATATCACCATCTTCAACAGTATCTGCCGGACAATAGGAAACCCCACATTCAGCAGATGGCGTGCCAGGATTAATAACAAAAACCCGAATTTGAGTACCATCAGGCTGATTAGCAAGCAATTTTTTAAAATGTTGTTGAGCTGATTCAGAAATGGTAATAATAGACATAATCCCTCACTTTGACACGATTGACATTGATAATCCTCAACATCATCGATAATAGTTGACTTACTCTCTTGGTTATTATAGGGGGTGTTTTGGATTTTACAAGACGGTCCGACACAAACAAACTACCTGCACATAAGCGGCACCACTCTCTTTTAATTGCTGGCTAATAACATTTATCGTATTACCGGTAGTAACAATATCATCAATAAGCATTACCGATTGATTGGTTAAATCAGAGTGACATCGAAAAAGTGTTTCTACATTACTCATTCTTTGCTTAAGCGATAGGTTCTTCTGATCGCGAGCTGCAAATTTTCGCGACAATAGGTAAGGCTTAAATTCTCGATTTAACCATCTAGCTATTGGCTTAGCCAATAATGCCGCTTGATTAAAACCTCTAGACCAATAACGAAAATGGTGTAAAGGGACACAAGTCACAATGTCAGGTTTAGCAAGGCCATCACTTAATCGACGTTGATACCAGGCTAAAAACATTAACCTAGCTAATGCGTTGGTTAATTCGATTTTATTATGAAATTTTAAATGTTGAATTAATTTTTTTAATGGATCGATATAGCCTGTTACAGCCACCATTTCATCCCAATAAGGTCTTTTCTCTCGGCATCGATAACATTCATTTGTTGATAATGAGTGAGGAAGGCAGCATTGATGACAAACTTTATTAAGCTTCGGTAAGTTTTCTATACATTGACTGCAAATTCCATGGTGAGATAGCACCAAAGGCATATTACATAAAATACATCGCATCATCATTCAGAAAAAAGTTGAGGAACGGGGTTTTTGAGCTAATTAATGGATTAAAAATAGTCATAAAGAAGAATATCAATTTAATAATATTCTGGATTATAGTGAATATAAGTCATTTTTTACTGGTTTAGAAAAATATTGCGATTTACCACACAAAATTTTAATTGATTTTGCATATTTATGATTTCAATTAAACCAATATTCGGTATAATTTGCCGGCAATATAATAATAAGGATTCATAAAATGAAAAAAATCAAAGTGTTATTTATAGGAATATTATTAACCCTCTTTTCAACCATTACTTTGGCTGATACTAAAGTATTAATTCAAACCAGCATGGGCGATATTGAAGTTGAGTTAGATAGCGAACATGCTCCAATCACTACGAAAAACTTTCTTGATTATGCTAATAGTGGTTATTACGAAAATCTAACATTCCATCGTGTCATTCCTGGATTTATGATTCAAGGTGGTGGTGCTGATGATCAATTAAAATTTAAAGAAACTAAACAACCCATCAAAAATGAAGCTAATAATGGCTTAAAAAATGATCGTGGAACTATCGCAATGGCAAGAACCAATGCTGTAGATAGCGCAACTAGCCAATTCTTCATTAATGTTGTGAATAACGATTTCCTCAACTACCAAGGACCAGAAAAATACGGCTATGCTGTTTTTGGAAAAGTCACCAAAGGAATGGATATTGTTGATAAAATTGTGAATGTACCAACTAAACGTATGGGACCACATCAAAATGTGCCTGTTGAGCCAGTTTATATTAAAAAAGTTACAGTTGTTGAAGATAAACAATAAGTTTATTTAAAACCAATAAATATTTCATGCAAACCATCTTAATGATTTAAGGTGGTTTTTCTCAAATCATCAAATAATAGTATTATTTTTCTAATTCGTCACAAGCCTTTTGAAAAGCTTGATCACAAGACTGCTTGAAATACTCTTTAGCTAACGATCTATTTTGCTCCACTCCGTTACCATTATAGTACATGATGGCGACATTGTACTGTGAAAAAGGATTACCTTGTGCGGCCGCTTTTTCAAACCAGAAAAATGCCTTTTGTTTATCCGCTTCGGTTCCTTCACCATTAAAATACATAGCCGCTAAATTGTTTTGAGCATTTAAGTAACCTTGTTCTGCAGCTTTAGTGTACCAAAAAAGAGTTTTTTGTTTATCCTGCTCAATTCCATCGCCTTGATAATACATCTGCGCTAAATTGAATTGGGCTTCAAGGTGACCTAGTTCTGCCGCTTTAGTATACCAATAAGCTGCTTTTTGTTTATCTTGCCCAACGCCTTTACCCTCATCATATACAAGTGCTAAATTGAATTGAGCATTAGGGTTATTTTGTTCTGCTTCTTGATGACATTGAGCGAAAAACTTTTCAAAATTTATTTTATGAAAATTTAGTTCGCACAGGCTAGCGTGAACGGCGGGAAAAAATAATAATATAATCCATAATATTTTTTTCATGGCTTTCCTTATTTCACTATAATCAACAATAGCTTAATTAGAAATTTAGTACCTATAAAATTATTGATAAATATTATAAATAATTCTTAAATTCATCTTTAATTATCAAGATTAAAGATAATCAAACGCTTTTCAATTAATTGAAATAAATGCTTTTGTATAAAACTATCTTCATATTGAAGATAGTTTTTCTAATTTATTTAATTATTTCTACAAAGTATTATCACAAGCAATTTGTAGCCCCAATGAACAAGCTTGTTTTAGATACTTTTTGGCTAAAGCTTTATCTTTTTCAACACCTTCGCCCTCATAGTACATAACAGCTAAATTATTCATTGATTCAGCTTTGCCCTGATCTGCTGCTTTTTTATACCAAAATGCTGCCTTTTTCTTGTCTTGAGCTATACCATCACCTTCATCATACATAATAGCTAAATTATGCTGAGCATCGGCATCACCTTGTTCTGCCGATTTTGTATACCACAATACAGCTTTTTCTTTATCTTGCTCTACACCCTCGCCATCATCATACAGAACTGCTAAATTAAATTGCGCATCAGAGTCACCTTGTTCAGCACTTTTAGAGTACCAATTAAAAGCTTTTTGTTTATCTTCTTCAGTACCTTCGCCTTTATCATACATAACCCCTAAATAAAACTGTGCAACAGAATCACCATTCGGCGCTTCTTTTGTACATGCCTCAAAAGCTTTTTCAAAATTTTCTTTTTCAAATTCTGTTTTACAATCACTTGCATAGACAGAAACTGAAAATAAAAGGGGTATCAGTGTTAATAACTTTTTCATACTATTCCTCATTCCTTATATATTTATAAATAATTTAGCGATTCAATTTTATTACAATTTAATACAATTTGCTTAATAAATTAGCAAGTGTTCTTATACCAATACCTGTTGCACCTGTTGCCCATAATGCGGTTGCGCTTTTACGAAAGGTTGCTGAACAGTCAATGTGGAGCCAATTTTTTTTATAATTTTTTATAAAATAGGATAAAAATGCCGCTGCTGTACTTGCACCAGCGGTGTTCGGTAATCCAGAATTTGCCATATCTGCAAACGAAGATGGGAATAGGGCTCGATGAAAATTAGCTAATGGTAATCGCCAAAAGGCTTCATGTTCAGCTTGACTACTTGCTAATAACTGATTAGCAAATTTGTCATCAAATGAAAGTAATGATTGATAATCATTTCCTACAGCAATCTTTGCTGCCCCAGTAAGGGTTGCACAATCAATGATATAATTGGGGTTATCATTATCAGCACTAATTAATCCATCAGCCAAAACCAAACGCCCTTCGGCATCGGTATTATCAACTTCCACTGTTTTACCATTACGATAACGAATGATATCGCCAAGTTTGAAAGCGTTACCACTTACCAAATTATCTGCACAGCATAAATAAAGTTTGATACGGTGTTTAACTCCACGTGCAATCGCAAGAGCTAGAGCCCCTGTCACCAATGCTGCTCCCCCCATATCCGATCGCATTGATTCCATAAAACTGCTTGGTTTTAAGCTATATCCACCTGAATCAAAAGTAATTCCTTTGCCAACTAAGCAAGCAATGATTGGTGCTTTAGGATTTTTAGTAGGATTATAATCAAGCTCAAGCAAGGCAGCCGGTCGTTGAGACCCTTTGCCAACTGTGTAGATCCCCATATAATCTTGCTCTTTTAATGCTTCACCTGAAATAATGTTATAAGCTACATCAGAGGAATAATGGCTAATTAAGTTTGCACTTTGCGTTGCCAGTTCGAAAGGGCTTAATGTTTCCGCTTGTTGATTAACAATGTCACGACACCAATCAATAATGGCTAAGCGATTTTTTAGTTCTTGTTTATCTTTATTACTTAGCTTTGGCCAACTGATTTTATTATTATTCTTGGCATTACGATAACCCATCCAAAAATGCCAACATGACTCTAAATCCCAATTGTCACCACTCAATTTAACCGATCTAATACCTTGATTATCTAGTTTTCGTGCAGCTCGTTGAATAGCACCATGCCGATGCTCAGGTCGATAATGAATAGTAACAGCATCTTCTGAAAAACTGAGTAATGCATCTTTACCCCACTTTGATGGAGCAGGTTTTTCCGAAAGTAATATAGATAACATCGACATAATAAATTCCTCAAGCAATAATAATGCAAAAACAATGAATCAATTCTAATCAGAAACATGCTAATATAGCAAGCAAAGTTAAGCATAAATAAGGACCTATAATGACATCAGTTGTACCGATCAAAAATGGAATTAATTTTCGTGACTTAGGTGGAATTAAAACTAGTGATGGTCGCCAAATTCGAGCTGGAATGTTGTATCGTTCAGGTGAGTTTTCACGCCTAAATGATGATGAAAAAGATTTTTTATCTGATGAGCTTAATTTACATTATGTCTTAGATTATCGCGATCAACATGAAATCGATCGTCATCCAGATAATCTTTGGAACAATAGCCAATATATTAATATCCCTGCCAATCCATTAAGTGATGAATTTACAGCAAGCTTAACGAGTGAACAAGGTCAGGATATTTTTGTGTTAAAAAAATACTCACCGTTTGATTTTATGGTTAAGCTTTATCAATTGTTACCTTTTAATAATCTCGCGTATAAAAAGTTAACATCACTATTACTTAATGCTAACGGAAGACCTTTAGTCCAACACTGTGCTGTAGGTAAAGATAGAACTGGTATCGGTGTCGCTTTAACCTTATTTGCATTAGGTGTGAGTGAAGAAATTGTTATGCAAGATTATTTGCTTACCGAACGCTATTTAAACGACTATCGTGAAGCCGTACTTAGCGAAAATAAAAGTAAATTATCGCCAGAAGAACTTGAAAAACATAAGATCATCTTTGCGGCTAAAAAAGAGTTTTTAACCGCAGCTATTGAGGAAATAAAAAAACGTTATGGCACTATCGATAATTGGTTAGCAAAAGAATATCAATTGGACGATAAAAACAGAAAAATTCTTCAAGATATTTATTTGATTTAAATTAGCTTAATGTTTGGACAGCCACCTTACGTTTATCAAAAAGCTGTCAGTAACTAATTGCTAATGCATTAAGATTGTAAGACAAAATTTGTGATAGGTTTATCATGATTTACAGCAAGATGAACTGGTGCCTGTTGTTGATAATGATAATAAAAATGCTGACCAAACGGCGCGCTAATTAATTGGTTTTCAATATCTACTTTTACCAATTTCATTTGCCAAACTCCTTTGGCATATAGTTTAAGTGCCGATTCTTTTAATGTCCAAAGTTGCCAAAAGGCGTTTAAAGTATTACTTTGCGCTAACATCCATTGATATTCATCATTAGCAAAAAAACTTTTGGCAACATTCAGATAATTTTGACGTTGTCGAGAAACTTCAATATCGAGCCCAACTTTACCATTAAGCGAAATTGCAACTGCTACCCAATCTTGGCTATGGCTGATATTAAAATCAGGAAGATGACTATCTAAAAAGCCTGGGCGATTATTGTCGGCAATTATCATCCTCGGCAAAGTATCAATATGGCAATACTGTTTAAGCAAACTCGCTAATATTGAACGGCAAGCTAAAAACTGTTTTTTACGTGTTCCATTTAACGATTCCGCATCATTAATAACTTGTGGTGATAACAGAGAATAATTTAATTCCACCGAATCTAAATGGGCAAGTTTGACAATTACCATGTGTGTAAGCCAGTTTAAACAAAAATTATTTTTTACTATTTTAACAGCATGCTATGCTAACTGTTATCGAAATTTATCAGATCACTAAGGATGCATCATGTCATTACAAACAAAATTAGTTCATGCTGGTCGAAAAAAACGCTATACCCAAGGTGCAGTCAATTCCGTTATTCAGCGAGCTTCATCGCTAGTTTTTGATTCAATCAAAGCAAAAAAAGAAGCAATGGAAAATCGTACTAAAGGGGCTCTATTTTACGGTCGTCGTGGCACTTTAACTCATTTTGCTTTGCAAGATGCCATGATAGAAATAGAGGGAGGAGCAGGCTGTTACCTATATCCTTGTGGAGCAGCAGCAATTGCAAATGCCATTTTAGCTTTTGTAAAAGCAGGAGATCATATTCTGGTATCGGAAGCCAGTTACGAACCAACCCAAGAATTTTGCGAGCATATACTTAAAGATTTTGGAGTGGAAACTGATTATTTCCCGCCACTCATTGGTCGATATATTACTAAATATATAAAACCGAATACTAAAGTGGTATTTCTTGAATCACCAAGCTCAATTACCATGGAACTGCATGATGTGCCTGCAATTGTTAAAGCAATCCGCAGCGTGAATCCAGAAATTGTAATTATGATGGATAATACATGGGGAGCAGGTGTTTTATTTAAAGCATTAGAGCATGATGTTGATATCTCAATTCAAGCCGGTACAAAGTATTTAATTGGTCACTCAGATGCCATGCTAGGAACGGCTGTTGCTAATCAACGCTGTTGGGATAAATTGCGTGAACGTTCTTATTTAATGGGGCAAATGTGTGATGCAGATACCGCTTATATGGCAGCACGAGGATTGCGAACTTTAGCCGTTAGATTAAAACAACATCATGAAAGCAGTATAAAAGTGGCAAATTGGTTAGCTAATCACCCCAAAGTGGCAACCGTTAATCATCCAGCACTCGAAAGTTGTAAAGGACATGAGTTTTTTAAACGTGATTTTAGTGGCGCTAGTGGTCTATTTTCCTTTGTACTTAACGATCATTTAAGCGAAGTGCAATTATCTGATTTCTTAGATAATATGACTCACTTTTCAATGGCATATTCATGGGGTGGATTCGAATCACTGATATTGGCCAACCAACCCGAAGATCTAGCAAAAATACGACCAATATCCGGCATTGATTTCACTGGTACATTAATCCGACTACATATCGGTCTTGAAGATCCTGATGATTTAATTGCCGATTTGGCTGCTGGTTTGGATAGAATCAAACTACATAAAAACAAGGTTAATGCATTACAAAGTTTAGTATAAATGGATAGCAGATGGGTCATCAAACAAAGAGCGACAATGTGATTGAACAAACTATTTTACAACATCTAAACGGTCGGCATTCGCTACTAGTTGCTTTTAGTGGTGGAGTCGATTCAACCGTTTTAATGCAAGCATTAGTCAATTTAAAGCGACAGTTGCAAAATTTACAACTCAGAGCAATTTATATCCATCATGGTTTGAGTCAAAATGCCGATAATTGGGCTGAACATTGCAAACAACAATGCCTAGTTTGGCAAGTCCCTTTGATTATTGAAAAAGTCAAACTTGATAAAACAGCAGGCAATATTGAAGAACAAGCTAGAGAAGCCCGTTATCAAGCCATTTATCAACATTTAAAAAATAATGAATTTTTATGTACTGCTCAGCATCTTGATGATCAGAGTGAGACTTTTTTTCTAGCCTTAAAACGTGGCAGCGGCCCAGCTGGATTATCAAGTATGCCACTTGAAAATGGTCAACACCTTCGACCATTACTCACAATTTCACGTCAAGAAATTGAGCAATATGCCAATCAACACCAATTAAGTTGGATAGAGGACGAAAGTAATCAAGATGACCATTATGATCGCAACTTTTTACGTTTAAATGTTCTGCCAACACTTAATCATCGTTGGCCTCATTTTTCACAAATGGTTGCTCGCAGTGCAGAATTATGCCAACAGCAAGAAGCATTAATACATGAAATTTTATTTCCAGAATTTAAAGACATTATTGGCGATAAGAAGCAACTTAGCCTTCAACCATTATATGATTATTCAGAATATAAACGTAATGCAATGTTGCGAATGTGGTTCAAAGAGCAACATATTGGAATGCCAAGCCAAAAGCAACTTTCACTAATTTGGCAAACGGTTATTCAAGCTAAACAAGATGCTAATCCGCGATTTATTTTGCATAATTGGCAAATTCGCCGATATCAAAATCAGCTCTATTTGTTACCTTTGTATCAAGATACTGAGCAACAAATTTTACCTTGGGATTTAGCCGCTTCGCTAACGTTGCCGGATAATTTAGGTATATTGCAGCCCAATTACCATACCAATTTAACTTGTCGTTTACCACAAAATGATGAAACCGTATCAGTCCGATTTCAGGCTCAAGGGCAATTTCAAATTGTTCAACGCAAGGGATCTCGCTCGATAAAAAAATTGTGGCAAGAGCATCATATTCCACCTTGGATGCGCACGCGTATTCCCTTAATTTATTATAATGAACAACTCATTACCGCCGTTGGGGTATTTGTTACTGAGCAAGGTAAAGGATCACAAGTTGGGTTTAACCTTATAAATAAACAATAAGGAGACAATCCGTCTCCTCAATTTACAAAATATCAAATTATTCAGAACGAGCTTTCCATCGTTTCAACAACAACGCATTTGTCACCACACTCACACTGCTCAGTGCCATTGCTGCACCGGCTATCATTGGATTTAAAAAACCTAAAGCAGCGAGAGGTATGCCAAATAAATTGTAGAAAAACGCCCAAAATAGGTTTTGTTTAATTTTATTATAAGTTCTTCGAGAAATATCAATAGCATCGGCAATTAAAAATAGATTGCCACGCATTAAAGTAATACTGGCCGTATGCATTGCGACATCAGTTCCCGTCCCCATTGCAATACCAATATCAGCGGCAGCTAAAGCCGGTGCGTCATTGATACCATCACCAACCATGGCAACTTTATTATTACTTTGGCTATCTTTTTGTAATTGATAAATATAGTTCGCTTTATCTTGAGGCAAAACTTCAGCAATAACTTTATCCAAATTTAATTGCTGTCCTACATAATTAGCAGCTTGTTGATTGTCACCGGTTAACATAACCGTATTTACCTTTAATTGACGTAATGCATCAATAGCACTTTTCGCTTCAGGCTTAATAACATCAGAAAAACCGAATATGGCTAATATCACAATACTATTTTCTGATTGCTGTTTGGCTAAAAATGAGATTGTGTAACCTTTTTGCGTAAGCTCATTAACTTTATCCTGCATATCTACAAAATAGGCATTTAACGTTTTCATCCAACGCAGACTGCCTAAATAATATTCATGGCTATCAATCGTTGCCATCACTCCTGAACCCGCGATTGATGTAATATTTTGTGCATAACTGTAGGATTTAGCCTTAGCTAATATCGCTTTAGCTAGTGGGTGTTCACTACCTGCTTGCATAGATGCTGCAACAGAAAGAATTTGATCGGCTGTTTCCATGCCCAGAACATCTAGTTCAACTAACTCTGGTTTACCGATTGTTAATGTGCCAGTTTTATCAAATGCTACAGTATTAATATTGTGTAAGGTCTCAAGTGCTTCGGCATCTTTAATCAAAATACCATGACGAGCAGCAACCCCTGTACCAACCATTATGGCTGTTGGCGTTGCTAACCCTAGCGCACATGGGCAAGCAATCACTAACACGGCAACCGCATGAAGTAAAGCTTGCTGCCAATCATGAGAAATAAAGCCCCAAACAAGCAATGTAATTAAAGCAATCAATAAAATGACGGGTACAAAAATAGCACTAATCCGATCCACAATACGCTGAATTGGCGCTTTTTTTGCTTGGGCTGACTCAACCATAGCAATAATCTTAGACAACATAGAATCAGCTTGAATAGCGGTTGTTTTTACAATTAATAGTCCTTCGCCATTTATAGTTCCACCGGTTACGGTACTATTGAGTGTTTTAGTAACCGGAAAACTTTCCCCAGTCAACATAGACTCATCACAACTTGATGCGCCTTCAAGAACAATACCATCAACGGGTATTCGCTCACCGGGTTTAATAACCACCACATCATTAACCTTAACCTGACTTATTGGCAAACTCACCTCTTGCTCCCCTTGTCGAACTAATGCCACTTCAGGGCGAAGCGCAGAAAGTGCCTCAATCGCTTGGGTCGTTTGATGTTTGGCCCTTGACTCTAACCATTTACCAATCAAGATCAACGTAATAATAACCACTGATGACTCAAAATAGAGGTGATCGGCATGACCAATAATAAGCTGATAAAGAGAAAGTCCATAAGCAGCGCTGGTACCAATAGCAACAAGTAAATCCATATTCCCAGACAATGCTTTAGCTGCATTAAAACCACTACGATAAAATTTAGCGCCAAGTCCAAATTGTACAATCGAAGCAATCACTAATTGCAGCCAAGCGGGCATCATCCAATGAATTCCAAATAATTCAAATAACATCGGCAAAACAAAAGGAAGTGCTAATATAACCGAAATAATAATCGGCCAAACTGATGCTTGCTTACTCACGTCTTTAGCGTGAATTTCCGGCTCGGAAATCTTCACTGCATGGTAACCAGCTTTATCAACTGCTGCCATTAAAGTTTCTAATTTAACATCAGCATTAGCCTTAACCGTGGCCTTTTCAGTTGCAAGGTTTACACTAACATCAATTACACCATCAATCTTTCTTAATGCTTTTTCTACACGGCTAACACATGACGCGCAGCTCATCTCTTCAACAAAAAAATTATATTCGATAGTTTTCATTTGAGGCATTCCTTGATTTTAGGTATGGTAGATATTGTAGTATTAATTATCTTTTTAACAAGAATGCACCTTTTTGATATATACTACCCAAAAAGATACTGTAAAGATAACCAAGTGAAAAATAATTCGATTATCAACCCCCATTATGAAAAACAAGACCAGACAATTACCTATTGCCCAGTTGATGTCACAATTAATATGATTGGTGGTAAATATAAATCGCTAATACTATGGAAATTGATGTCCAAAAGCGCCATGAGATTTTCTGAGTTACACAAAGAAATTCCAACAGCCACAGCTAAAATGCTAACCCAACAACTACGCGAACTTGAATCAAATGGCTTAATTCATCGACACGTTTTTCCGGTGGTACCACCTAAAGTTGAATATTCTTTAACTAATTTTGGCAAAAGTATAAAACCAGTACTTGAATCAATGTATTTATGGGGCAGTGACTATTTAAATAATCAAGGTTTACAAGTTAATTGTTCAATGACCGCATTAGATCAATAAATTACTGTTTGTGGTTAATGACAAGTATAGATACAGGGACAATACATCCCTGCATTTAAAGAAAGAAATTAAAATTAATTACGCAATTTTTCTGGCCAATCGTTTTGAGTCGTCACCAGCAAATCTTTAACAATTTTCGGATTCCCTGCAACAATATTACCAGAAACCATATAATTATTACCGCCAGCAAAGTCGGTAACCACACCACCAGCTTCACGTAAAATCAATTCACCAGCAGCAATATCCCATGGTTTTAAACCAATTTCAAAAAAGCCATCTAAACGCCCAGATGCAACATAAGCTAAATCTAACGCAGCTGAGCCAGTACGACGGAAATCACCACATTTAGTAAATAACTTTTGTAAAACCGCAAAATAACTATCACTATGTTGTTTCGCTTTAAAAGGGAAAGCTGTTGCAAGCACACTACCTTCTAAATCTTTAGCATTACTTACACGAATACGATAACCATTAAGTTGAGCACCTTTACCACGTGCAGCAGTAAACAACTCATTACTCATTGGATTATAAACGACCGCCACTTCGGTTTTACCTTTGACACGAGCAGCAATAGACACAGCGAAATGTGGAATATTTTTAATAAAATTTGTAGTACCATCAATTGGGTCAATTATCCATTGCGTATCAGCATCACTACCTTTAGCAAGGCCACTTTCTTCGGCAATAATAGTATGATCTGGATAAGCTTTTTTGATTGTTTCGATAATCAAAGCTTCAGCGGCACGATCTGCATTAGTCGCAAAATCATTAGCACCTTTAGTATCAATTTCGATTGAACTAGGATTTTCATAGGCCTTAATGGCAACATTACCTGCTTTACGAGCAGCACGAATAGCAATATTAAGCATCGGATGCATAATTTTCTTCCAATTGATGATGTTAAAGAACGGGTTAATTTAGCAAACTTACAAAGTCATACTAAAATTTAGGGCATAGTATAAAGGTTTTATCGATTTATTGCCAGATTATGTTGGGATCTAGATTTGAAATCGCAAAAGTAAAAATTTGGGCAATAAATAAGCTGGTGCGTAATAAAAAAACAAAATTTAATAATAAAAGTTATAATTATACTATTTAATGAATTTAACATACTTACTTGAATTTAATGGATTTAATATGAAACTATAAATTTTGTGTAGTACCTGCGTAAATATCAAATT
Source organism: Gilliamella sp. ESL0443 (assembly GCF_019469165.1). Lineage (NCBI taxonomy): Bacteria > Pseudomonadati > Pseudomonadota > Gammaproteobacteria > Orbales > Orbaceae > Gilliamella > Gilliamella sp. ESL0443. Next base: position 2,107,703 of record NZ_CP048263.1, read on the forward strand.
GTGAAGTTTTCGAATGAAAATGCATATTTTAAGTTTAGACTTTCTCGTCTTGTAAACTAAGCCCCTCCCCATTTAAAGAAGCACATTATTTGCATAAAACCTAAATGTTTTAAAGCTAGACGAAAAGCTTATCTAGCTTGGGTAAAATGAAACTGGAAAGATAAAGAATTAACGGAATATGGAAAAAAGATTAGCGCTCTTTGAAAAATAAAACCCCTCACAAATTAAATTGCTTTAGCTAGCACACTAATATGTTCTTCAGAAATATAATGAACAAAATCTAGACAAATGTCATATTCAATACAATAATAAAGATGCTTCAAATATTAACTTATTATTTATGGAGATAAAAAATAATTTGATGAAATAAAAATATACAAAAGGAAACATAAAATTATGAAAATTTTTAAATACGCTTTATTAAGTTGTAGTTTGTTCATATTATTTGGATGTTCTGGAAATAGAGAATCATTACCAAGAACAAAGATTGTAGAAACAGAAGTAATTACCTTAAATAATGGCACGAATATTAATGTAATAACTGAAAATGCCATTAATGGGCAGGTAATTAATGATACTAATAATTATTTAAACGTTGTTACCCGAGGTGATACAGCACAAGCTGTTGGAGTAAAAATGGTTCAATTTGCCACTGCATTTTTTGGTAACCTTGGTGGAAATGTAAATACTTTTTCAAAAACAGATTTAAAAGGTAGTTATGTAAATTCAGTACCAAATAAAACCATGGAGCTTTTGAAACCTCAGTTATATACAATATTAAAAAAAATAAAAGCCAACAAACAAAAAGAACACACCATAACTATCCAACCTTATAAATTTAAACTAATTTATGATGGTATAACTGATAATAAATACAATTTTATTTACCAAACATTCATTAAAACCAATGGATTTACTTTTACTTGTTCTAGCGATAGTTTACCGCTAGATGATAAAACCAAAACTTTTGATGCATGGGAAAGTAATAACTATCAGTTGGTCCAAAATATTACTTCAAAATTAATCAATAATTGTATAACTCAATTAAATTCAGAAAAAAATTTCATACAACTTGAAGATGCTTTTAAATAAGAATTAATTATTAGCAATATAGTATGCTAACCATATAAAAGATTGATTTTAATCAATCGGTTATAAAATTCTTTTTTGATTATAAAAACCAGAAATTTAAATTATAAATATCTGGTTTTTTATTCATCACATCGTAAATTATCATATATTAACTATTACCGTTTGAATTCAATATGATTATTAATCATAATCATTTCCTTTAGTAAAAATATCATTTAATACATACACTTAAATTAAAAATAAAGTTACATGTTTTTTTGTCTGGGAATTCGCTTATTAGTCGCATTAAATTAGGAATTATTGCATAATATATGGCGTATAAAATACCGAACTTAAGTTAGGAATAATTATGGAACTTCTTTGCCCCGCTGGCTCATTACCATCCCTAAAAGTGGCGATTGATAATGGAGCTGATGCTGTCTATATTGGTTTAAAAGATGATACCAATGCTCGCCATTTTGCTGGTTTAAATTTTAATGAAAAGCGACTTGTTGAAGCATCAGATTATGTTCACAAGCGCGGTAAAAAATTACATATAGCTATTAATACCTTTGCTCATCCTGAAAACTTTGAGCGATGGCAATATGCTGTTGATACTGCAGCTAACATTGGTGCTGATGCTTTAATCATTGCTGATTTAGCAATGCTTGATTATGCTGCAGAAAAATATCCGAATCTTGAGCGTCATGTTTCGGTGCAAGCGTCATCAACCAATGAAGAGTCAATTAAGTTTTATTATAATAACTTTCAGGTGCATCGTATTGTTTTACCTCGTGTGTTATCTATGCATCAAGTTAAACAGTTATCACAAGTATCCCCCGTACCTTTAGAGGTTTTTGCGTTTGGTAGTTTATGTATTATGGCGGAAGGTCGCTGCTATTTATCTTCATACCTAACAGGTGAATCGCCAAATACTGTTGGCGCTTGCTCTCCTGCAAAATTTGTCCGTTGGGAAGAGACCGATAAAGGGCTTGAATCAAGACTCAACAATGTTTTAATTGATTGTCATAAACAAGGTGAAAATGCTGGGTATCCAACACTTTGTAAGGGACGTTATTTTGTTGGAAATACACTTTATCATCCAATTGAAGAGCCAACCAGTTTAAATACAATTGAACTATTACCGGAGCTTTTTGCTGCAAATATCGCTTCCGTTAAAATTGAAGGAAGGCAACGCAGTCCAGCTTATGTAGAACAAGTCACAAAAGTATGGAGACAAGCTATTGATCGCTATAAAGCGAATCCACAAGCATTCCAAGCTGAAAAGAATTGGATGGATACCTTGGGCTCTGTTTCAGAAGGAACACAAACAACTTTAGGTGCTTATCACCGTAAATGGCAATAATTGGCCAGCATTGATATTGAAATTTTAAAATAAAATAAACATATAATAATCTTAGTAGTTTTCAATATTAATGTGCTAGCCAATTGACTATTCAAGAATTTAAATATAGTGAGCAAAACTATGAAATATGCATTAGGACCAGTGCTTTATTATTGGCCTAAAATTGAAACTGAATCTTTTTATCAAGCCGCTAAAGATAGCGAAGCTGATATTATTTATATGGGCGAAACGGTATGCACCAAACGCCGTGAAATGAAAGTACCTAATTGGTTAGATTTAGCCAAAGAAATTGCTAAGTCTGGTAAACAAGTAGTACTCTCTACCCTTGCATTACTGGAAGCGCCATCAGAACTGAACGATTTAAGACAATTAGTAAATAATGGTGACTTTTTAGTTGAAGCTAATGATTTGGCTGCCATTAATATTGCCCACGATAATAAAGTACCTTTCGTCGCTGGCCCAGCGATTAACTGTTACAACGCATTTACGCTAAAATTATTACAAAAACAAGGTATGGTACGGTGGTGTATGCCCGTAGAACTATCTCGTGATTGGTTAAATAATGTTCTCAACCAATTTGATTCTTTAAAAATTGATCGTAAATTTGAGGTTGAAGTGTTTAGTTATGGTTATTTACCATTAGCTTATTCTGCTCGTTGTTTTACAGCCAGATCAGAAGATAGACCAAAAGATAAATGTGAAACCTGTTGTATAAAATATCCTGTAGGACGAGAAGTGTTTTCTCAAGAACAACAAAAGGTGTTTGTACTAAATGGCATTCAAACCCAAAGTGGTTATTGTTACAATTTAGGTAATAATCTGAAAGATATGAAAGGGTTAGTCGATATTGTGCGTATTTCACCACTTGGTATTGAAACGCTTGATGTAGTTAAACAATTTAAAGCCAATGAAGACGGTACAAACCCATTACATATTGAACATAAACGAGACTGTAATGGTTATTGGAATGGGATTGCTGGACTTGAACTTACACAATAAACTACCTGAAAAATTTAGAGTAGATTTCCCTGCTCTAAATCACTCTGTTTATCTTGATTCGGCTGCTACTGCGTTAAAACCGCAAACTATGATTGATACAACGGTTGAATATTATGCACATAATACCGCAACCGCACAGCGAAGTTTACACCAAGATGCACTAAAAGTTACCACAGCTATTAGTGAAGCTCGGCAAAGTGTGGCTAAGTTTATTCATAGCCAATCAAGCCAACAAATTGTTTGGACTCGTGGAACCACCGAATCAATAAATATAATTGCGCAAAGTTATGCTAGACCTTTACTACAGGCCGATGATGAAATAATTGTCAGCGAATTAGAGCACCATAGCAACCTATTACCTTGGCTGATCGTAGCCAAACAGACTGGTGCAAAGGTAATTAAATGGACTGCTGATGTTAATGAACTTTCATCATTACTATCACCCAAAACTAAAATTGTGGCCATAACCCAGATGTCTAATGTTACTGGCTTTTGCCCTGACTTAGTTAAAATTAGTCAATTAGTCCATCAGCATAATGCCATTTTAGTGGTAGATGGTGCACAAGGTGTTGTTCATCAGCCAATTGATGTTGAAAAGCTAGATATCGATTTTTACGCTTTTTCTGCCCATAAGTTATATGGCCCAACAGGGCTTGGCGTTCTATATGGAAAACAACATTTATTAGAACAGATGGATGTTTGGCAAGGTGGCGGTAAAATGTTGAAAAATACAACATTTTCAGATTTTGAAGTCGAAGATTTGCCTTATAAATTCGAAGCTGGTACCCAAAATATTGCAGGAATACTTGGTTTTAAAGCAACATTAGATTGGCTAAAAAAATGGGATGAAGCACAATTAAATGGTTATATAACACAATTGGCAAATTACGCTGAATCAAAATTAAGTAAATTGAACCATATCCAATTCTACAGTGTTAAAAATAGTCCAATAATTAGCTTTAATATGCATAACATTCATCATAATGATATCGCTATTTTATTAAGTGAACAAAACATAGCCATTCGAACAGGTGGATTATGTGCAAAGCCGTTGATGGATAAACTTGGCTGTCATGGGGTTATTCGCATTTCAATAATGCCATATAATAATCAGCAAGACATTGATAGTTTTGTTACAGCACTGAAAAATGCTATTGAGGTTTTAACTTAGGATTTTACGCTAATCGCTTATCTTTTATCTCTAATTACTAACTGGTTTTATTATGTTATCACCACTATTTGAACTATTTTCTAAGCAACATAACTGGCAAGATCGTTATCGGCAATTAGTTGCTTTATCAAAGCAATTACCAGATTTTCCTGATGACCAAAAAACTGAAGCGAATCAGATTGATGGCTGTGAAAATCGAGTATGGTTAACCGTCAAAAAACAACCTGATGATTCCTTTATTTTTCAAGGTGACAGCGAAGGTCGAATTGTTAAAGGATTGCTCGCTGTTTTAATTATGATTGCCAATAATAAAAATGCAGAACAAATTAAGGCTCTTGATTTTCACGCGATATTAAATCAGTTAAAAATTATTGATGAATTGAGTCAATCCAGGCAGCAAGGACTAGATAAAATGATTGAACGAATTAAATTGTTAACTAATGATGTAAAAAAAGGAGAATAAATTCTCCTTTTTTTAATTATTTATGATTAGCGTTGGGTAAATAACGTAATAACTTTTTTCACGCCAGCAACTTTACTTGCAACATTAGCGGCTTCTTGCCCTTCTTCACTGGTAACAATGCCAATTAAAAACACTTCGCCATTTTCAGTTACCACTTTGATATTACGTGCTTTGGTTTTGGAATTCATGATAAGTTGAGATTTAACTTTTGTTGTTATCCACATATCATTACTGATAGTTCCAGCACCGACAGGCTCACCTGAGCGAATTTGGTTATAAACTTTCTTCACACCTTCAACTTGATATGCAAGACGTTCAGCCTTTTCAATTTGTTCTGCATTCGCTTGGCCAGTTAAAATAATATTGCCATCATAGGTACTTGAGGAAATACGAGAGCCTATAAAGAAAGGACCATTTTCGCTTAGCTTATTATTCATTCTGGTATTGAGCGTTGTATCATCAACTTGCGTTCCAGTAGTACGTGGATCGGTTGCAACTTTTGCTGTAGCGCCAGCGCCGACACCAATAACAGCCGCTACACAACCTTGTAGCATTAAAGCACCCGATACTAATACAGCAACTAAGACAATTTTTTTCATTATTACTCCTTTTATTTACAGCTCAGTAAAATTCAAATACTGATAAATTCTTTTTATTATGCCTTGTAGATAATGATTTGCAAAATAATTTTATTATTCTGAAATGTAAAAGTTATTTGATTATTTTTAATTAACATATCTCAAGAAAGCAATTACTCTACTTGTTAAAACAAACATTTATTTTTCTATAAAATCTGCTATCTTTTTACACAGATTAATAATAAACATTAACAGAGTTAAGCTATGCATCAAGATTGTATCGATTGGTTATTTGGATTATCTGCACCAATGGTTGCATTAAATAAAGAAGAAGGCGCAAGTTATACCTCACCTTATTTTTATCCAGAACGAAATTATACTGATATGAAAAAAGACTGGGGCATTGACTCTCGAGAAAGCCTATTATCAATGATTTTTGATATGGTTGATGATGGTCATGCGCCGGCTTTATCTAAACACTATTTTATGTACCCAAGATTAACCGCTCCTCATTGGCTTAAATATATTGAAAAACACTGCGATTACGATAAAGTCTTAATTGAATATGTAGAAAAAACCTATTCCGAGTGTGGTGTTGGTGGCATACGTAGCTTTGATTATGCAAGAATGGGCTATCTATTACGCAATGGCACCAGCAATATGTTCATTAATGAAGATGAAGCACTATGGATTTTTTATAGAATAGCGCTACGAGCTCAACACTATTATTCATCTTGGCAAAGCTATTTTTCAGGATGGTTTATTGGGTATCAATATTGGGAATCATTATCCAATAAAGAAGATTTAGAGCAGCTACGTTGCGAATTATGTCGCTCATCGCGTAATTGGACTATGTCCAAGTTATATTCCAATGAAGACTCCCCCTATCATCACTTACCTTGGTATATCGAACTTGAAGAAATAGAAAAACCACAATCTTTAATGGAGTATGCTTGGTCATGAATAATAATTTTTGGCAATTATTGGGTATTGATAAAACCATTGATATAACAGAAATTCGTAATGCTTATCGAGCAAAACTTCCTCAATATCACCCCGAAACAGATCCAGTAGGCTTTAAAGCTTTACGGGAAGCTTATGAATTGGCGTTGCAATACGCAAAGTCACCAGAAGAAACAGATGAACAGTCCAATCAAGAGCAAGAGGAAGTAAGCATTACCGAAGAAGAACGCCAAGTCAAAGAGATCTGTGATAATTATCAAGCATTACTCGATGATCCTGCTCGCTGCAATGATGTTGATGAATGGCAAAAGTTTATTGCCTCCTTTTTTGATTACCCAATGTCTGTATTAGATATTGCTAAATGGAAAATGTTAGATATCAGTTATGATACATTAACCATATCACTTACTTGCTTAAAAATATTGGCAGAAAATTTACGTTGGCGCCAACAAGTGATGGATCACTATCCTGATAAGATTGAAATGTACGAGAATTTTTTCGATCACATTGAACGGGGTGATTTGTTTGACTATAACTGCCTGCCTAAAAATAATAAAGCAGTACAAAATGAAACTATCAATTATGTGCGTAATGCGCAATGGATTTTTTGGGATAAACCTTATAAGGAATTAAATAAGTATTTTTCTATTCATACTGTGATTTACTTACCCAATAACCAGGAATTGATGGAAGATTTAGCTCATTGGTATAGCTTTGCTAAAATGAAAAATAAAAGTTTATTAGAATATGCTTTAACTCGCATCGCTAATTCCAACCAAGATGAAGCTAATCAATGGAAAGTTGTTGCAGCAATACAATACTCTTTACTTGAAGATGAAGAAAATGCCTTTCAATTCTGGGTAGAGTTATATCATTTACCACAATATCAAGAGCAAGCTGCTATTTGGTTAATTAAGTGGTGTACCAAAAACCATCACAATTATTTACCTTTACTGCTCCTTGCACTTAATCAATCATATTGTTTACCTGCTGAAACTGATAATAAATATTTATATGCAATACCCCAACTCACTACAACTACAAACTCACGATTGTTCAAATTAAAAATAGAAGATTACCCAGAAGAAATTTCTAGTGTTATTAGATGGGCAACGGATATTAATTGGAATTATCGCCAAGTGTTATATACATTATTACATGATGATGGAACCAGTAGCTTTTATCGCTTATATCGTCATGCAATTATGTTACGACACGGTAATGAAACATTATTACATGCAATCTTAAATGATCACTTTGAAGATCAATTTGAACAATTTATCTTACAAAATCTACAACGCCAGGCTAAACAGCACCTTGAATGGCTAACAAAACTTTCACCAGTCCAAGAATTTAAAGCTTGGTTATATTATGATGATACTATTATTCCAACTCAGTTTGACCCTGACGAAAATGGTGAATATGTTTTATTTGGTCGTTTATGGCTAGATAGATTCGATGATATTCCAGACACAGCTAAACTAAATTTATATAGAAATATTAGCTATCGCAATATGGAGATGTTTGACTGGCCAATATATTTTCATTTCAGAGGGCGAGATAATTTACCCAAATTACCAGTCGAGTTAATTACTGATAATAAAGATGCATATTGGCAATGGTATCGTCATTGTCTATTGGTCGTGACTATTGGTAATTCGCCGTTTAAAGCTGCAAATTTCATTAGGAAAAATAATCAGTTATTTCATTTGCCTGATGATGATCAACTCACACCACTATTAAATACTTTTAAGTCTAATGAATGGCAAAATGAAGTTGAGTTATATAATCTGATCGATTGTAATAACAAGCTAACAAGTAGTATGTTATGTAATTACCCTAATGCCATTGAATATTTTATTGATATACCTGAGGATGTTAATTTTACCGATATCAAACAAAATATAGATCAATTATGGCAAGCTAAATTAGCTAACCACTCACCAGCATATTTAATGCTACTCCATACAATAATCTTAAATAAACTGAATCAAAAAGAGGAGTTACATCAGGTCTTACAAAAATTAGCTGGTGATGATGAAGCATTGCAACAATTAGCTAAAGCATTTGAGAACAAACTATCAATCTCCTCCTCATTTAGGAAAGAAAATCGTGATATTTATCAATTATTAAACCAATTGAAAACCCTTAATGAAAATTTATCTGAAGATAATATGATTTTTAATGATGATAAAAGTAATAAATTGGAGAATATTAGAAGTGATACGGATAATGATCTAATATTACGTTTATGCTCTACACTGCTTCTAGCAAAAAATATTGAAAATCAAAAAAATCTTGAAGCAAAATCACTGCCTAAAAATAAATCGCATCAAATATGGCGTTGGAATGGTCGAACCAATGGCAAAGGTTTTTATAATCAAATATGTTGCGTCACCACGATATTAAGTTTTTTGATAATAAAGTTAAGTGGGGTGAAATCATCTCATCATATGATTTACTATATATTATTTGCATTAATTATAATTAATATTATTTTTGCAATTAGGCGACGTTCAAATGATGCATATAGTAGCGGAAAATATCGTCTTTCTATTTTCTCACCCTCAATTAATCAAACTAATCGCTATGGACCACCGTTAGATAGCTAAGCAAAGATACGGCTTATGCTATCTTCTTTGTATACTATCATCTTTGTATACTATCTCGTTTGTATACAATCCCCTTTGAAAAGCTATTTAATTATGACCAAAGGGGATATTTTAAATCTATCTGATTATCGATTAAGATCGTTAAGATTCGATTCAATTTCGCTTCGAACCTGTTCTATCTCTTCAAGATTTTGCTGATTTAAGACTTCCATAAAAGCTTCGATATAAGAGCCAATGAGTAGTCGTTCATCACCCAATGATTGTGCCCATGCTCTCTCTAACCTTGCTAATAAAGTACGATTTAACATTTCATCACGAGGATGAATTTTAAGTGCCGCTAATCGGTCATGGCTTTCTTGTTTTTGTTTATCGGTTAATCCAATCGGACTGTGATCAATCACTTTACCATGCAATGCCCCTGTTTCAAGTAATACCACGTCGACTTCAAGCAAACCATTTAAATCATAACTAAAGCGAACATCAATACCTTGTATTTTTTCCATAGGTGTGACTGGCACTTCAAATTCATCAATCAAAACGTTATTTTCAACCTTTGGATTCTCACCTTGATAAACAGAAAGCATAATACTTTTTTGTTGAGGGTATGAAGTGTAAAACGTTTTGACCTTTGAAGTTGGAACTATCGTATTACGCTCAATAATTGGCGAAAATAACCCTTTAATATTACCCGAAGAAATTTCAATACCAAGTGTATATGGGCAAACATCGGTTAGAATAACCTCTTCAACATCGGCATTTCGCAAACGACATGCCGCCTGAACAGCTGCACCTTGTGCAACAATAGTAGTTGGATTGATATGACGATAAGGCAGTTTACCAAATAACTTTGTCACTAACTCACGAACCACACCTAATTGCGATGAACCACCAACTAAAACAATATGTTCGAGTTCATTAGCCTTTAAGCGAGCATCACTTAATGCTTGTTCAACTGGCGCTCGTAATCGATTGAGTAATGGCAACCAAATTGACTTAGCTCTTACTTCATTTAATGAAAATTGCCATTGCTTATCTTGCCAAAACCATGTCAAATTATGCATTTGCTCGCCACTTAGCTTACATTTTAATTGTTCAGCTAAATCCAATAAACGCGCATAATCATCGACAGGAATATCTTCTTGTTTAAGTTCCCATTCACTCAAACATGCTTTAACTATTTCATGAGTAAAATCTTCACCGCCTAAGTAGTTATCGCCTGCTGATGCATGAACCTCAATGATTGGCATTGCATATTCCAATACTGTCACATCAAATGTGCCTCCACCTAAGTCAAAAACCAGCGTATTTCCTGATTGTTCTTCATGTAATCCATACGCCATTGAAGCAGCGGTGGGCTCATTGATTAGACGGACTGCGTTTAATCCTGCAAGCTCAGCAGCAAAGCGAGTTTGTTTACGCTGTTCGTCATTAAAATAAGCGGGAACTGAAATCACGACATCACGAATTTCTTGTTTCAAGAAAGCTTCAGCATCCGCTTTTAATGATTTTAAAACTAATGCTGAAAGTTCTGTTGGGGTAAATTTTTGATCGCCCAACTCAAAAACTTTACTTGAACCTAAAAAACGTTTGAATGCTGCTGCACTACGACTAGGATGAGTAGTTAAACGAGATAAAGCCGCATGACCAACCAAAATGGTATTATCTTCATCAATGCTGACAGCTGAAGGAGTAACAACTTCACCTATTGAATTGGGAATTAGTGTCGGCTGGCCGTTTTGCCAAACACAAATTAAACTATTGGTAGTACCTAAATCAATACCTATTGGAGGATGTATAACCACTTTATTCTCTTAGTATTTTCCAACATGTCAGATATTATATCCTTAATACTATTTAAGGTGCAATTTTATCCAATGTGTTGCGCTAAACATTATTGAAAAAAGAGCAGTTTTACTTATTTTTTTTATCTATCTCAACAATTTGGCTGATTAATTTACCTGTCTTAAGCTGGGTTAAAATAAAGTCACCAATAGACACTTGTTCAACCGTTCTTATCACTTGTTGTTGCTGGTTAGTTGTTACAGAATAACCACGATCTAAAGTAGCAAGTGGACTAACACTATTAAGCTGAGATGTTTTTAATACAAATTCATGCTTAGCATCCGTTAACCTTTTTTGAACCAGATTAATCAGTTGTTGCTGTTTTCTCTCTAGGTTTTGACCATAATAGAGCACTTTATGTTGTGGCGAAACACGTAACAAATATTTATCCAGCACATTATGACGATAGGATTGTTTAGATAAATAGTGCTGCATATTTTCAAATAAAGCATGACGACTGGTTAATAAACGATTTAATTGCTTAGATAATTTAGTTTGAGGATGCTGTGATTGCAATCGTTGATAACGCTTATTTAATAATTCTCGTCGACGTACCAAATAGTAATCAATCGCCATACATAAGTATTGTTCTTGAACTTGTAAACTTTTAATCTGCTCTAGCTTATCCCGGCTAACCAACTCAGCTGCTGCCGATGGGGTAGCTGCGCGCACATCAGCAACAAAGTCAGCAATAGTGAAATCAACTTCATGACCAACAGCACTAATAATAGGTAATTGACTAGCAAAAATAGCTCTAGCTAAAAGCTCCTCATTAAATGACCAAAGATCTTCAAGCGATCCCCCTCCTCGCCCAACAATTAAAACATCACATTCTTGGCGAATATTCGCGATTTGAATCATTCTGGCAATTTGTGCCGCTGCTTCAGTACCTTGTACCGACGTTGGGTAAATAATCAAATTCAAACTTGGATCACGCCGGTTTAATATCTGACAAATATCATGTAGAGCTGCACCTGTTGACGAAGTAATAATTCCAACCGTACGAATATTATCAGGTAACGACTTTTTATAAATCGGATCAAACAATCCTTCTTCTGACAGTTTTTGCTTTAGTTGCTCAAACTTTTGTTGTAACAAACCAGCACCAGCTGGTTGCAATTGATTAATAACCAATTGATAATCACCACGTGCTTCATAAAGAGTTACCGAGGCATTAACTAAAACTTGTTGACCATTTTGAGGGGTAAATCCCGTACGATAATTATTATTACGAAACATGGCACAACGCACTTGCGCAATATCATCTTTCAATGTGAAATACCAATGACCTGAAGCTGGGCGAGAAAAATTGGAAATTTCACCAACCAACCAAACTTGCCCAATAGCATCAGAAAGCAGATCTTTAACTATTTGATTAAGATCTTTTACCGATAAAATCGAACTATTGTGCATACTATTATCCTAACAAGTTTAATCTAAATCAAAGTCGGCCCAAATTGGCGCATGATCGGAAGGTTTTTCCATACCACGAATATCGTAATCAATACCGGTTTCACCACAATACTGCATAAGTTTTTCACTAGCTAAGATAAGATCGATTCGTAATCCGGTTTTTACACTAAAACCTCTGGAACGATAATCAAACCAAGAAAATCTCTGTGTATCTGGGTTGGCATGACGGTAAGTATCAGTATAACCTGCTGCCATTAAATTATTTATCCATTCACGCTCTTCAGGTAAAAAAGAGCATTTACCCGCACTTAACCACCGTTTGCGGTTATTTTCATTAATCCCAATATCTAAATCAGTTGGACAAATATTCATATCACCCATAACGAGTGATAATTGGCTATTCAGCTGTCGATCCTGTATATATTCAACTAAATCTTGATAAAATTTACGCTTAGCTGGATATTTAATTTCATTATGCAAACTTTCACCTTGCGGAAAATAACCATTAATGACGGTTAAATTACCTTTGCTAGTCGGAAACTCAGCTACCATTAATCGACATTGTGCACCATCTTCATCGGTCGGAAACCCACACTCGACCGATAACGGTTTTTGCTTAGTCAATAAAGCTACACCGTAATAACCTTTTTGACCGTGATAATATAAATGGTAGCCAAATTGCTTAAGTTCCTCGATTGGAAATTGGTCATTATGAACTTTAGTCTCTTGTAAACCAATGATATCGGGCTGATGTCTTTCAATAATCGCAGCTAATTGATGGATTCTAATACGAATACTATTAATATTAAAAGATAAAACTTTAATCATAAATTTATTGTATTTGATTTAATTTTGCAATTGACCCATGCTACCAAAAATACGTTATACTGTTAAGCAATTACAGCGAAAGCTATAACTAGTGATTAAAGGATCAACAATATGTCTAAGGAATTACTTTCATTGCGTCATAAAATTGATGAAGTCGACAAATCAATTTTAGCTTTAATTAGTCAACGACTAGCATTAGTTGCTGAAGTTGGTGAGGTAAAAAGCGAGCATGGAATTCCGATTTATGATCCTAAACGTGAAGCCGATATGTTAGCTAAACGTAAACAAGAAGCTGAAAACTTAGGCATATCACCCGCCTTAATTGAAGATATTTTACGCCGATTAATGCGTGAGTCCTATATAAGTGAAAACGACAAAGGTTTTAAAAAAGTTTACAACGGCAAAGGCTCGATTGTCATCATTGGCGGTAATGGACAAATGGGTAGACTATTTGCCAAACTATTTACCCTATCAGGTTATGAAGTTAAAACCTTAGGTTCCAAAACCATGCATCAAGCAGCCGAAGTTGTCGCTGATGCCGCTGCCGTTATTGTTACAGTACCTATCAACAAAACATGCGAAATCATTGAACAATTACCACCGTTACCTAAAGATTGCATTTTAACCGATTTTACATCAATCAAAGTCAAACCTTTACAAGCCATGCTAGCCAAACACGCGGGGCCTGTGGTTGGATTGCATCCAATGTTTGGTCCTGACGTGCCAAATTTAGCCAAACAAGTCATTGTCTACTGCCAAGGTCGATATCCTGAGCAATATCAATGGTTAATTGAACAGATGCGAATTTGGGGAGCCAATTTGTGCGCGATTGATGCCAAAGAGCATGACAAATGTATGTCGTTTATTCAAGCATTACGCCATTTTACTTCGTTCTCATACGGTGTAAATTTACAACGAGAACACGCTGATTTAGAACAATTAATTACCTTATCATCACCTATTTATCGCTTGGAGTTAATGATGGTTGGTCGCTTATTTGCTCAAGATCCCGTTCTTTATGCCGATATCATCATGGCGTCAGATGAAAATATTGAGTTAATCAAACGCTATTATGAATGTTTTGGACAAATGGTTAAATTAATTGAACAACGAGATAAAACTAAATTCATTGAAAATTTTAATGAAGTAACTAAATGGTTTGGCAGTTATGCTGAACGTTTTATAAAAGAGAGCCAAGTATTATTAAAATTTGCTAATGACAATCGAGAATAATTTTACTTAGCTTCCTTTTATAGGATAAAAAACGACTTATAAGAAAGGCAATTGGTCAAATAAAAAACTTTAGTATGAGGAAATAACATGTCTAATCGGAAATATTTTGGGACAGATGGTATTCGTGGAAAAGTTGGAGAATATCCTATAACGCCTGATTTCGCCCTCAAGTTAGGCTGGGCAGCAGGACGAGTACTGGCTAAAGATGGTGTTAAAAAAGTCCTCATCGGTAAAGATACCCGTATTTCAGGTTATATGCTTGAATCGGCTTTAGAAGCAGGATTTGCCTCCGCGGGCGTCGCTGCTGCTTTTACTGGACCAATGCCAACACCTGCCATTGCTTATCTAACTCGCACATTTCGGGCTGATGCGGGTGTAGTCATATCGGCCTCCCATAACCCATTTTATGATAACGGTATTAAATTTTTCTCAACTGAAGGGCGAAAACTCGATGACGCCATTGAATTAGAAATCGAAGCCGAGCTTGAAAAACAGATCGACTGTGTTGAATCAAAACAACTTGGTCGAGCAAGCCGAATAACCGATGCAGCGGGTCGATACATCGAATTTTGTAAAAGCACCTTTGATCACGACTTAAGTCTATCAGGACTAAAAGTTGTTGTGGATTGTGCCAATGGAGCCACTTACCACATTGCCCCAAAAGTACTTCGAGAACTTGGCGCTAAAGTAATAAAAATTGGTTGCGAACCGGATGGAGTCAATATTAATGAAAACTGTGGCGCTACTGATGTAAAAGCATTAACCAAAACTGTCCTTGAAGAAAAAGCTGACTTAGGCTTTGCTCTTGATGGTGATGGTGATCGCATCATTATGGTCGATCATAAAGGTAATAAAATTGATGGTGATTTAATTATTTACATTATTGCCCGTGAAGCCTTAAGACAAGGTCAACTTAAAGGTGGCGTTGTCGGGACCTTGATGAGCAATATGGGACTTGAAATCGCCCTTAAAAATCTTGGCATCCCATTTGTACGAGCAAAAGTGGGGGACCGTTATGTGCTTGAAATGCTGGTTGAAAAAAATTGGCGATTAGGTGCAGAAAATTCAGGCCATGTCCTTTTACTTGATAAAACCACAACAGGCGATGGTATTGTTGCAGGCTTACAAGTTCTAGCGGCAATGATAAGAAATAACATGTCACTCGCTGAATTATGTCAAGGCATGACCATGCTACCACAAATATTAATTAACGTTCGTTATACAGGAAACCCATTAGCCAATGCTGCGGTCAAATCTGCAATTGAACAGGCAGAAACGCAACTTGGCAATGAAGGTCGGGTATTGATACGCAAATCCGGCACCGAACCGCTTATCCGCGTAATGGTAGAAGGTAGTAATCACTCTCAAGTGCAAAAATTAGCGGAACAAATTGCCAATGCAGTTAAAGCATCAAATTAGCCTGTTTTTTCATCATTAATTAAGCTATTGATGAACAATATTTCTAATAAAGTGAGCGGTAAAGCTGTTATTCTTTACACAAAATTAGTAAAAAGTGTCTAAATTCTTTATTTTTTTAATCAGTTGTTGACTTATTATAGGGAATTAGGTTTAAAATAATAGCTTCGGTTATTGCAGTGATTGTTTATACCTTTTAAGGAAAAGCAAACTGTAGTTTTCATTTTTAAAATAGGTAAGAGGGTTATATGGCAGTTTCCTCTCCAGCTTCACCGCAAGCTTATATAAAACACCATCTGGAGAACTTACAAGTTGGTTCTGGTTTTTGGACCTTTAATCTTGATTCCTTGTTCTTCTCAATTGTACTTGGTGTGCTTTTCTTATGGATTTTCCATCGTGTAGCAAGGAAAGCGACGAGTGGCGTACCAGGTAAACTTCAATGTGCGGTAGAGATGATCTTTGAATTTGTAAATAATACTGTCAAAGACATGTTCACAGGTCAAAATAAACTCATTGCCCCTTTAGCACTTACTGTGTTTATCTGGGTATTTTTGATGAACTTAATGGATCTAATTCCTGTTGATTTCCTACCTTATGCGGGACAATATTTAGGTCTATCTCATTTAAGAGTCGTACCGACAGCTGACGTGAGTATCACAATGTCAATGTCACTCGGTGTCTTTGCACTTATCATCATTTATTCAATCAAATATAAAGGGATTTCAGGGTTTATTAAAGAATACACCTTGCATCCATTTAATCATTGGGCATTTGCACCAATCAATTTAGTCCTTGAACTTGTTAGCTTATTGGCTAAACCTGTTTCTTTAGGATTACGACTCTTCGGTAACATGTATGCTGGTGAACTTATCTTCATCTTAATAGCAGCATTATTACCTTGGTGGTCACAATGGGTATTATCACTACCATGGGCTATCTTCCATATTTTGATAATCACCTTACAAGCATTTATTTTTATGGTGTTGACTATCGTCTATTTAGCGATGGCCTCAACAACAGAAGATCATTAATTTTAACTTTTTTTAGATAATAAACTGGAGTATATAATGGATAGTATGAGTATGTTATTTGTAGCCGCTGGCATAATGATGGGATTAGCTGCAATCGGTGGTGCAGTTGGTATCGGTCTATTAGGTGGTAAATTCTTAGAAGGAGCTGCTCGTCAACCAGAATTAATGCCTATGTTACGTACACAATTCTTTATCGTTATGGGCTTAGTTGATGCGATTCCTATGATTTGTGTGGGTATTGCGCTATATGTTATTTTTGCTGTTGCTGGTTAATAATAATTTAAGAGGAATTGTCTCATGAATATGAACGCAACTCTCCTCGGCCAAGCAATTACATTTGTATTGTTTGTTTGGTTCTGTATGAAGTTTGTTTGGCCTCCGGTTATCCGAGCGATTGAAAAACGCCAAAAAGAGATAGCGGAAGGATTAGCTTCAGCAGAAACAGCAAAAAAAGATTTGGAATTAGCCAAAGCAAATACATCTGACATAATGCAACAGGCTAAGGTTGAGGCTAATGCAATTATTGAGCAAGCGAATAAACGCAAAGCAGCCATTCTAGAAGAAGCTAAACAAGAAGCTACTCGTGAAAAAGAAAGGATTGTTGCTCAAGGACTTGCTGAAGTTGAGGCTGAGCGTAAACGCGCTCGTGAAGAGCTTAAACAAC
Source organism: Gilliamella sp. ESL0443 (assembly GCF_019469165.1). Lineage (NCBI taxonomy): Bacteria > Pseudomonadati > Pseudomonadota > Gammaproteobacteria > Orbales > Orbaceae > Gilliamella > Gilliamella sp. ESL0443. The sequence goes on from NZ_CP048263.1 coordinate 2,125,353, forward strand.
AAGTCGCTACACTCGCTATTGCCGGTGCAGAAAAAATTATTGAACGTTCTGTTAATGAAGCCGCTAACAGCGACATCATTGATAAACTCGTAGCTGAACTATAAGGAGAATAGAGCAATGGCTGACTTAATTACGATTGCTCGCCCTTATGCTAAAGCCGCTTTCGACTTTGCTGTTGAAAAAAATAGCATCGAATCATGGCACAAAATGTTAGTGTTAACTGCTGAAGTGAGCAAAGATGCTCAAATAAAAAGCATTTTAACATCTGACATGAAAACCGATTCAGTGGCTAACTTACTCATCAACATCTGTAAAGATGTGCTTGATGAGTTTAGCACTAATTTTATTAAAGTGATGGCTGAAAACAAACGCTTATCCCTTCTTCCTGAAGTGTTAACATTGTTTGAGCAATACTGTTTAGAGAGAGAAGCCCAAGCAGACGTTGATGTAATTTCTGCCAATGAGCTAACTAGCGAACAACTTGATAAAATTTCTGTCGCTGTCGAAAAACGTTTATCACGAAAAGTAAAACTAAAATGTCATATTGATAAATCGCTCATTTCTGGTTTTATTATTCGTACGGGCGATATGGTTATTGATAGTAGTATCAGAGGACGTCTAAATCGACTAAATGACGTTCTACAGTCTTAAGGGGACTGATAATGCAGCTAAATTCAACTGAAATAAGTGAACTAATTAAAGAGCGGATAGCTCAGTTCAATATTGTGAGTGATGCTCACAATGAAGGAACGATCATCTCAGTAAGTGATGGTATCCTTCGAATCCACGGATTAACTGATGTCATGCAAGGCGAAATGATTGCATTGCCAGGTAACCGATATGCAATGGCATTAAACCTTGAAAGAGATTCTGTTGGTGCGGTGGTCATGGGACCATACGAAGACTTATCTGAAGGGATGAAAGTACAATGTACTGGCCGTATTTTACAGGTACCAGTAGGTGATGGTTTATTAGGCCGTGTTATTAATACACTTGGTGAACCAATTGATGGTAAAGGTTCGATTCAACATGACGGCTTCTCACCTGTAGAAGTTGTTGCGCCAGGCGTTATCGATCGTCAATCTGTTGACCAAGCGTTACAAACTGGTTATAAAGCGGTTGACTCAATGATTCCAATTGGTCGTGGTCAACGTGAACTTATCATCGGTGACCGTCAAACCGGTAAAACCGCATTAGCCATCGACGCCATTATTAATCAACGTGATTCTGGTGTTAAATGTATTTACGTCGCAATCGGTCAAAAACAATCAACTATTGCTAACGTAGTGCGTAAACTTGAAGAGCACGGTGCACTTAAAAATACCATTGTGGTTGTTGCATCAGCATCTGAATCAGCAGCATTACAATACTTAGCACCTTACGCGGGTTGTGCTATGGGAGAATACTTCCGTGACCGCGGACAAGATGCACTAATTGTTTATGATGATTTATCTAAACAAGCCGTTGCTTATCGTCAAATTTCATTACTACTTCGTCGCCCACCTGGACGTGAAGCTTACCCTGGTGACGTGTTCTATCTTCACTCACGTTTACTTGAACGTGCAGCTCGTGTTAACGAAGCTTATGTTGAAGAGTTCACTAAAGGCGAAGTAAAAGGTAAAACCGGTTCATTAACTGCGTTACCAATTATCGAAACTCAAGCGGGTGACGTTTCTGCATTCGTACCAACTAACGTAATTTCGATTACAGATGGTCAGATCTTCCTTGAAACCAGCTTATTCAACTCGGGTATCCGTCCTGCGGTAAACCCAGGTATCTCGGTTTCTCGTGTGGGTGGTGCTGCTCAAACTAAGATAATGAAAAAATTATCAGGCGGTATTCGTACAGCACTTGCACAATATCGTGAATTAGCCGCTTTCTCACAATTTGCATCTGACTTAGACGAAGCAACAAGAAACCAATTAAGCCACGGTGAAAAAGTAACTGAATTACTCAAACAAAAGCAATATTCACCAATGACTGTTGCAGAGCAATCAATTGTACTTTATGCCGCTGAGCGTGGTTATCTAGAAGATGTTGAACTTGCTAAAGTATTATCATTTGAAACAGCACTTCTATCTTATGCCCATAGTCAATATGCCGATTTTGTAAAACAGATCGACGAGACAGGCAATTACAACGATGAGATTGAAAGTAAGTTAAAAGCATTGCTTGAAAGCTTTAAATCAACTCAAACTTGGTAAGGGTGAGGTAACAAATGGCTAATGCAAAAGAGATTAGAACGAAAATTGCCAGTATCCAAAGTACGCAAAAGATCACCAAAGCGATGGAAATGGTAGCCAACTCTAAAATGCGTAAAACGCAGGACAGAATGGCTGCTAGTCGTCCATATGCTGAAATGATTCGTGAAGTAATTGGACATTTAGCGTTAGCTCAAATAGGCGCCAAACATCCCTATTTAGAAGAAAGAGATGTAAAGCGAGTTGGCTATCTTATCATATCAACCGATCGTGGTTTATGTGGTGGATTAAATATCAATCTTTTCAAAACTGTTATCGCTGATATGTCAGCATGGCAAGAGAAAGGTGTTGAAGCAGATGTGGCTTTAATTGGTTCACGTGGGGTATCGTTTTTCTCTTCAGTAAAAACGAATATTTTAACGCAAGTAACTAATTTAGGTGACGAACCCACTTTATCTGATTTAATTGGTCCGGTAAAAACAATGCTTGAGGCATATGACAACGGTAAAATTGATAAATTATATATAGTAACCAATAAATTTATTAATACCATGTCCCAAAAGCCGACAATACAGCAATTATTACCATTACCACATTCAGAAGATAAAGAGCTAAAAGCTTCATCATGGGATTATATTTATGAGCCAGATGCAAAATCATTATTAGATGTGATTTTACGTCGTTATATTGAATCACAAGTCTATCAAGCGGTGGTTGACAATTTAGCGAGTGAACAAGCAGCAAGAATGGTGGCCATGAAAGCAGCAACCGATAACGGTGCAAATTTAATTAATGAATTACAAATTGTGTATAACAAAGCACGTCAAGGTGCGATTACCAACGAATTAATTGATATTGTATCGGGTGCAGCTGCTGTTTCAGGTTAGTGCTAAATATTGGCTTATAGTTAAGAAAAAGACGTAGAGGAATAAAAATGGCTACTGGAAAGATTGTCCAGATCATCGGTGCGGTGGTTGATGTCGAATTCCCAGAAGATGCAGTACCAAAGGTATATGATGCATTAGAAGTGGAAACTGGCACTGAAAAATTAGTTCTGGAAGTTCAGCAACAATTAGGTGGTGGTGTTGTATGTTGTATTGCAATGGGCTCATCTGATGGTTTAAGACGTGGACTTAAAGTACTAAATACAGGTCACGGCATAGAAGTTCCTGTAGGAACAAAAACACTTGGCCGAATTATGAACGTACTTGGTGATCCTGTTGATAAAGCAGGTCCTATTGGTGAAGAAGAGCGTTGGGCGATTCACCGTGCAGCACCAACATACGAAGAGTTGGCTAACTCAACAGAATTACTTGAAACCGGTATCAAAGTTATCGACTTAATTTGTCCATTTGCAAAAGGTGGTAAAGTTGGTCTATTTGGTGGTGCGGGTGTGGGTAAAACCGTTAACATGATGGAATTAATTCGTAACATCGCGATCGAGCACTCAGGTTACTCAGTATTTACTGGTGTGGGTGAACGTACTCGTGAAGGTAACGACTTCTATCATGAAATGAAAGAATCAAATGTACTTGATAAAGTATCGTTAGTTTATGGTCAGATGAATGAGCCACCAGGGAACCGTTTACGCGTAGCGTTAACTGGCTTAACCATGGCGGAAAAATTCCGTGACGAAGGTAAAGACGTACTATTATTTATCGATAATATTTACCGTTATACCTTAGCCGGTACTGAAGTATCTGCACTATTAGGTCGTATGCCATCTGCGGTAGGTTACCAACCGACATTAGCAGAAGAGATGGGGTTATTACAAGAACGTATCACCTCAACTAAAACCGGTTCAATTACCTCAATCCAAGCAGTATACGTACCAGCCGATGACTTAACTGACCCATCGCCGGCAACAACCTTTGCTCACTTGGATGCAACAATCGTATTAAGTCGTCAAATCGCATCATTAGGTATTTACCCAGCGGTTGACCCACTTGACTCAACAAGTCGTCAATTAGATCCACTTGTTGTTGGTCAAGAACATTATGATTGTGCTCGTGGCGTACAGTCAATTCTTCAACGTTATCAAGAATTAAAAGATATCATTGCAATTCTTGGTATGGATGAATTATCGGAAGATGATAAATTAACTGTTGCTCGTGCACGTAAGATTCAACGTTTCTTATCTCAACCATTCTTCGTTGCGGAAGTGTTCACTGGTTCACCAGGTAAATACGTACCATTAAAAGACACCATCAGTGCATTTAAAGGTATTATGAACGGTGATTATGACCATATTCCTGAGCAGGCATTTTATATGGTTGGTTCAATCGACGAAGCGATTGAGAAAGCAAAATCTCTCTAAGAGATTTATAGAACGGAGAGAGCATTATGGCACTAACTTCCTATCAATTAGAAGTTGTTAGTGCTGAATCTCACCTTTTTTCAGGTGATGTTCAGCGAATCAGAGTCACAGGGCGAGAAGGTGAACTCGGAATTTATCCCGGTCACACTCCGTTACTGACCACCATAAAGCCGGGAATGGTCGGGATTGTAAAAGCCAATGGTGAAGAAGAGTTTATCTATCTATCAGGTGGTATTTTAGAAGTACAACCAACTTTGGTCACAATCTTAGCTGATACCGCTATTCGTGGTGAAGACTTAGATGAAGCAAGGGCGCAAGAAGCAGTAAGACAAGCACAAGAACACATTAATCACCCAAGCGATGATATGTCTTTTGCTCAAGCATCTGCTGAACTGTCAAAAGCCTTAGCAAAAATACGTGTTATCGAGTTAACGCGTCGTATGGGTCAATAAAATATACGTTGATCATTCAACAAAGCAATAAAGGTTACAAATTAATAAATTGTAGCCTTTTTTATTAGCGACTTAATCGCATCATTTGATAACTAAAAACACAACTTTCCCTTCAAAAACCCCGCTCCTCAACTTTTTTTGCGATAAAATCGCCTCAAAAATAAACCCGCCAAGGCGGGTAACTCAAACATCGCTAAGCCACAAAATCGCTTTTTTTATGGCTAAACGACGTTGACTCTTAGCTTACTTTTAATCACCTAATACTATTTTTTATCACCCCCGCCCCCGCCCTAAAGATTAAGGACGAAGAAATAAAAACTAAGGATGGGAGCAAAGGCCGTAGTAGTTGTTGTAGGTGTGGTTCCAAATCATGTTACCGTTATAAGCGCTCACGAGAAACTGCCTAATACCATTCGGGTCACTAGTCCAGTACCAATCGAGGCTGAAGCCAACGCCTGAATAATCATACACTCGTCCCCACTCAGTGAAAAAACCAGCATCTATATGACGCATAAAATGATTACTAGGTGAGGAAGGGGTGGCGCTAGGTACGACTACATCTGAACGAACAGCGTTGGTTAAATCCCTTACGCTAGGCATTCGATAACCAAGACTATTACACCAAGATAAGGTATTAGGATAAGTGTAAGCGTTAGTACCACGGTTGACGAACCACTGCTTCAAAGTAAAACCATATTTGACGACTAGAGTACCATTAGTATCACGACCGACCAACTCGAAGGTCTGAGGCAAAGTAGGTTTAGAAATAGGACTAGGAGTGGTTGAACTATGCTGGGATGGGGTAGCGTAAGGACCAGTTAAAGTAACACGTACGCTTGTAGCAGTAGGATTAGACATAGTAGCAGTGATACCTCCATGAGAAACAGGAGACCAAGACAATGGCTGACTACTACCGATAATGAGTAAATCAAAGTACAATCCATTAGCACCAGTTGTAGGAAAGTTTCTACCGTAAAGTGACGGGTCAGTTGACTGAGGGATAAAACCATTAGAGGGGTCCCACATCGAAGCTGGACCAGCAAAACCAGATGCACCGTAAGTCAAATTAGGTCTGGCAAAACAAACCACAGGCGAAGCCTGAGGATTGACGTAATAAGTCTCACTACGAGCACTGAAAGTACTACGATTAGGAAAACCATAACGAGTAGATAATGTACCGTCAGTACTAGATAACTTAATCCTATAAGGTGCGTTACAAATTGTTAACACGGAATTACGTGATACAGACTGATTGTTTTTATCGACGATAGATAAACTTAAAGAACCTGTAGCAGTAACGCCAGAATCTCCATCATCATCACCCCAATAATTATTAGGAGGACCGATAAGTGTACTTAAATCGACTGAATTAATATCAGTAGGAACGAACATACGAATATCAGCAAAACTCTGACCCTCAACCGGCAAGACGATTGGGGTTGTAGATGATGAATTGTTAGAAGGCGTGTAATTAGCTCCGTTAGATAGCGTAATCCCAAGCAGACCGTTAGCATCAACCGCACGTGTACGACCAACGTCGAAAGTCAGATAAGGTGCACTACCCTGTATCGCATTCCTAGTTGTCTGTGATGTCAATGCGTGGCCCGAGAAAGGAAGAAAAATCGCCACGAAAAAAACAATCCGCTGGGATAATTGGGAAAAACGAAAGGATCCGAAAAAGGATCGCGGAAGCGAACGCGCGAAAATTCGCAGAATTTCACTTGATTGCGTGGAAAAATAAGTTTCAGTGAAAAATTTAAACTGGATGCTGGACTTAGACGAATTTAAAAGATAGGTTGGCCAGGTTGCCTGTTGCCTGTTGCCTGTTGAAAATTATAATGCATTTTAGACTGCCCTGTCAAGTAATTTTTTGATTTATTTGTAATTTTATACTTTTATATCAAATTTTAGCCTTGTAGCTAAAACCGTGTAAAAAGTATAGTGATTGGAAAAACACGATGCAACACTTTTTTTCGCTCATTTACGTTAACTTTTGTAAATAGGATCTAAAAAGGATCTAAAAAGGATCTAATTTATAATTGGTTAATTTCTGTTTTATTTAAATATATTGTTATTACAAATCTTTGAAATTAGGGTAATTGATCCTCAAAAATTTTATTTTAAGGTTTTGGATTAGAAATTTAGTGATTTTGATCATTTAAAAGTTTTTAAGTGAAATTTAAAACTTCAAAAACCCCGCTCCTCAACTTTTTTGATGGAAAAATAGAACTACTAAAAAGCGCCACAGTTTAAAGCGGAATTACTTATTTGAGGCAACATTGCAAAGCAGAATTTTAAACCCCAAAAACCCCGTTCCTCAACTTTTTTGATGGAAAAATAGAACTACTAAAAAGCGCCATAGTTTAAAGCGGAATTATTTACTTGAGGCAACATTGCAGAATTTAGAACCCCAAAAACCCCGCTCCTCAACTTTTTTACAAAAGCGAGTTGGATATTATAAGAATTATTACGATATAAAAAACACCACCTATACGTAACTGGATTTATTAATAACAATCGGCGATAATCAATTTAATTATATTAAAACTAATGTAACCATGTTTACTATTTATCATTCTAATCAAGTCGATTTACTCAAATCATTAGTCAGCGAATTAATGCGCAGAGACCCCTTAGAGCAAGTGTTTACACCTGATATGGTCATTGTGCAAAGCCAAGGGATGGCGCAGTGGTTACAAATTGAATTGGCTAACGATCTTGGTATTGTGGCTAATGTTGATTTTCCCTTTCCGAGTCAATTTATTTGGCAGTTATACCAAGCCCTTCTGCCTGAAGCTCCAATTGAAAATAGTTATAATGTCGAATCAATGACTTGGCGTTTATATTATCTATTGCCAAAAATTATTGAGCGACCAGAATTTGAAACAATAAAATATTATCTTGATATTGATAAAGAAGAACGAAAACAGTACCAATTAGCAACTCGTATAGCAAAATTATTTGACCAGTATTTAGTTTATCGCCCAGACTGGCTAGCCAAATGGGAAGCCAATCAAACAGTAACTGAATTAAACAACCATCCGGATGAGAAGTGGCAAGCGGAATTATGGCGTCAACTGATCTCGATTAGCCAACCCTATCATCGTGCTAACATTTATCAACAAATGTTAGAGATTATGTTAGATAGTGACTTTGATCGCGCCCGATTAAACAATTTACCTAAGCGGATTTATATTTTTGGCATCACCTCTTTGCCCCCAATTTATCTATCACTATTATCCGCACTTGGACAACATATAGATGTTCACCTCATGTTTAACAACCCTTGTAAATGGTATTGGGGAGATATTGTTGAAATATCGGATACACAAAACCCACTACTGACATCGTGGGGAAAATTGGGACGAGATAACCTATTTTTATTGCAAGAGTTTCAAAATAAGCAGGATATTGATCTCTTTGTCGACAATGATCGTAATTGTCTATTACATGCTATTCAGCAAGATATTTTAGAGCTCTACCGTGAAGCTCCAGTAGATGAAATCGATAACCAAGATAGATCGATAACATTTCATGCTTGTCATAGCGAACAGCGGGAAGTCGAAGTACTTTATGATTATCTATTATCAGCATTTGATGCTGATCCAACACTGGAATTACGTGATTGTATTGTCATGGTTTCAGATATTGATAAGTATGTACCTTATATTCGATCCGTATTTGGAAATGCTGAAGGACAACGTCATTTACCATTCACTATTTCCGATCAAAAAGCGCGTAACATCGATCCAATTGTGCAAGGATTTTTTGCTATTTTAAACTTTACTGAAAGCCGCTTTACTGCTGAAGAGTTATTTAACCTGCTAGAAATCCCAGCAATTGCTGAAAAATTTGCCATAAGTGAGCCACAACTAACTTTATTACATACTTGGATTATTGAGTCTGGCATTCGTTTTGGTCTCGAAAATGCTCACAGTTGGCTATTTGGTCTTGAGCGCTTACTACTTGGTTATACCATGAATAGTGAACAAGGTGGCTGGCAACAGATATTACCTTATGATGGGGCTACAGGATTAGATGCCGAATTAATTGGCCAATTAGCAGAATTTATAAAATCTGTACGTAAATGGCTAAATATTTTAAGTGAAGACAAACCGTTATCTGAATGGCAAAGTTGCTGTATTGAGCTTATCAATGACTTCTTTGTTAGCAATACATCGCGTGAATCAATTTTACTCATGATCCAAGAAGAGTGGGAAAAACTGATTAGCAGTGGTTTAAATGCCAATTTTACCGACAATATTTCGATAACCGTCTTACATGATGCTATGCAAACCCGATTGGAACAAAGCCACTTAGCGCATCGATTCTTAGTTGGTAAAATAAACTTTTGTACTATGATGCCAATGCGTTCTATTCCGTTTAAATTGGTTTGCTTATTAGGTATGAACGATGGTGACTACCCAAGAACATCATTACCTTTAGATTTTGATTTAATTGCACAAAATCCAAGACGCGGCGATCGTAGTCGACGTATTGATGATCGTTATCTATTTTTAGAAGCTATTTTATCGGCACAAAATCAACTCTATATCAGTTATATTGGCCGTGATATGAAAGATGATAGCGAACGTTATCCATCGGTATTGGTTGATGAACTTTGGGATTATATTGTGCAGTATTATGCAACGGATGAAAATTCCACTAAAAAAAATCATCTAATAGATAAATTAAAAACATTGCATACCCGCACCCCATTTAATCCGCTAAATTTCTTAAATGAGCCAAGAAGTTATGCCGATGAGTGGTTACCAGCAGCGTTAAAAGCAGGGGAAAGCCAATCATTTATCAGTGATATCACCAATATGGTTGTTGATAACATCAATTTGGATGAACTAAAGCGATTTTATCAACACTCTATTCGATTCTTTTTACAAAAACGCTTTAATTTTTATATCAATTATTTAGATGATACATTACCCGATGCTGAAAACTTTAGCCTAGATAGCTTGAAACGCTATCAACTCAATTTACAGATTCTAAATGAGATGATCACTAAGGACTCTACTGATAATTTGTATCAACGCCTGACATTGACGGGTGAATTACCAGATGGGGCTTTTGGTGAGATTATTTATGATGAACAATGTGAATTATTACAGCCATTAGCTAACAAAATCATTAAAGAGCGAACCGATCTTTCAACGTCAGAGGTGAATTTAACCATTTCGATAGATAAACAACATCATCAATTACAAGGATGGTTAACTCATATTCAACAAGATGGCATTTTAACTTGGCGACCGACTAATCTCTCTATTCGTGATGGTATATCATTATGGATTGACCATTTAATTTATTGTATTTTAAATACAGATAAAAGCCAAAGTCGATTATATGGGCGAGAAGACAACCAATGGCGTTTTTCACACATTGATGCTAACCAAGCATTAACAATACTAACTGATTTAGTTGACGGTTATATACAAGGTATTAATCAACCGATGTTGTTACCATTACAAAGTGCATGGAGTTGGTTAATTACCGCATATAATCCAAAAACAGCAGAAATTGAGCCGAGTGAAAAAGCCATCAGTAAATTATTAAATGCATGGCAAGGTGGACAATTTCACTCCGCTGAATGTGATAGTTATTACGCAAGATTATACCCTGAGTTGAACAATGAATTAATTGAGCAAATAACCCATCTTGCTCAGCGATTTTTATTACCGGTATTATTACATCAAGTCGAAGAATAGGAGGCATTATGTTTATTGATACACATTGCCATTTCAATTTTCCTGCTTTTGTTACCGATTTAGATAATTCAATCAACCACATTCGCCAAGCTCAGATTACTGGTTTAATTATTCCGGCCGTATGTGCTGATCATTTTAGCCAAATTTTGCAACTCAGCGGACAGTATCATGAACTTTATGCTGCATTTGGCCTACATCCTATATATCAACACTCCCCTGCTGACCTTGAAATATTAGTAGATAAAGTTAGTACTCACTCAAAAAAAATAGTCGCTATTGGCGAAATCGGTTTAGATCGTTATGACAACTCGATTGCGTGGCAACAGCAACTTGATTTTTTCCGAGCACAATTGACTATAGCCAAGCGCTTTGATCTACCGGTTTTAGTCCATTCCCGCAAAACACACGATGTTATCTATCATGAATTACATCAAGCCAATTTACCCTGTCGTGGCGTGATCCACGGTTTTTCTGGAAGTTATCAACAAGCCATGCAATTTGTTAAATTAGGCTATTACATTGGTGTGGGTGGCGTAATAAGTTATGCGCGAGCCAATAAAACTCGTCAAACCATCGCCAAATTACCGCTCGAAAGTTTACTGTTAGAAACCGATGCACCTGACATGCCGTTAAGTGGCCGGCAAGGACAAATCAATCGACCAGAAAATATTGTCGATATTTTTAAGATTCTTTGTCAATTACGTCCTGAAAATCCGATAGAAATACGCGACACAATTCTAACAAATACCTTGACGCTATTTAATAGAATCAATAAAATGGAAATACTAAATCAAACTTAACCATATAATTATTAAAAAATTATTCAGCCACAAGGTGGTGCTTATGTCTCGACGCTATAGTCAGTTATTTGTGCAATCCCTTATTTCACTTACTCGATTATTTCCTCTATGGGCAGTGCTTTGCGCAATAATCGCCTATTTTTTACCTAACGCATTCCTTCCAATTCGCCCCCATACATCACAACTATTAATGTTTGTCATGTTTACCATGGGCGTAACGTTAAGTATTGATGATTTTAAACGCGTCGTTACCAAACCTAAAGCGGTAATAATTTGCACCCTACTGCATTATATTGTTATGCCACTAACCGCATTGATCTTATCTAAATTATTTACCATGCGACCTGAGTTATTAGTTGGCATGGTTTTAGTTGGTAGTGTTGCGAGTGGAACCGCCTCTAATGTAATGATTTATCTAGCTAAGGGTGATGTGGCTTTATCGGTTACCATCTCATCAGTATCAACACTTGTTGGTGTCGTGGTCACCCCACTACTTACACTACTATTAGTCGGCACCACTGTTGAAGTGCCAGTATGGGATATGTTAGTACATATTGTCCAAATAGTACTTGTTCCAATATTATTGGGATTAATTGTTCACCACTTTTTATATTCAGTAGTAAAAAAATGTGAGCGCTTCCTACCATTACTCTCAATGCTATGTATTTTATTAATTATTTGCATAGTTGTAGCGGGTAGTCATGCGCTCATTGGTCAAGTCGGTATCACGGTCATTTTTGCAGTAATCATCCATAATGGAATTGGTTTGTTAGGTGGTTATTGGGGAGGACGTTTATTTGGATTTGATGAATCGACCTGCCGAACCATGTCTTTAGAAGTGGGAATGCAAAACTCAGCGTTAGCTGCAACACTGGGTACCACCTATTTTTCAGCTTTATCAGCACTGCCAGCTGCGGTATTTTCTGTTTGGCACAATATTTCTGGCTCACTCTTGGCGGGTTATTGGCAAGGCAAACCGGTTAAAAATAAGAAAAAAGCTAATAATTAATTATCATAAAATAGCATTCATGGGCTCTCTTACCCAACCATAAAGGTAAGAGAGCATAATCTTAGCGCTAAGCATATCGTTCGTGCAATTTAATAATATTAGGCTGAATAAAATGAATCGCGAATTACCTCCTTTTGTCTATCGAATATTACCTTGGATTGCAGCCTTTGCTTTTTTTATGCAATCGCTTGATACCTCGATTTTAAATACTGCGCTGCCAACCATGGCTAAAGATCTCAATGAATCGCCATTAAATATGCAATCAGCGGTAATTTGTTACGCATTAACCTTGGCACTATTTATTCCGGTAAGTGGTTTTTTATCTGACAAATTTGGTACCAAAAACGTGTTTGTCATGGCGGTCGCACTCTTTACATTAGGATCATTGCTTTGTGCGCTATCTAATTCGTTAATATTCTTAGATATATCAAGAGTAATTCAAGGCATTGGTGGCTCAATGATGGTCCCCGTTTCCCGTTTGGTTTTAATTAAGGCATTTAAACGTAATGAGTTTTTATCCGCATTAAATACTGCCACCATTCCCGGATTAATTGGACCGGTACTCGGACCTGTTTTAGGTGGTTATTTGGTTGATATGGTAAGTTGGCATTGGGTCTTTTTGATTAATTTGCCCATTGGTATTTTAGGCGTACTTGTCAGCTTAAAATATATGCCGAACCTAAAAGGTGAACACATGCCTTTTGACGCATTTGGATTTATTTTTATTGTTATAACCTTCATCAGCGCGACGCTGAGTATTGAATGTTTAAATGAAGGTCAACAATATTATTTACCGCTATCGCTTGCTATTATTAGCATCGTATTTCTCTTTATTTATCGTAGCTACGCCAAAAAGAGACAAGCACCGCTGTTTCCACTCTCATTATTTAATATCCGCACATTCAAAATTGGCATTATCGGGAATTTAGTTTGTCGCTTAGGTATTTCAGGTGTACCTTTTCTTATTCCGTTATTTTTACAGGTTGGATTTGGCTATTCAGCCATGTTTGCCGGAATGATGTTAGTACCAATGGCGATCGCTTCAATTTTTACGCGATTTTTTATTACCAAATTATTGGCTCGATTAGGCTATCGTTTTGTGTTGGTTGCAAATACTATTTTAGCGGGAATATTGATTCTTTTACTGTCATTATTAAATCTAACCACACCACTAGTCATATTAGGTATTTTACTATTTTGTATTGGTGGCGTTAACTCAATGCAATTTACCTCAATGAATAGTATAACTTTAGCTAACCTACAAGGCGAAAACACTAGCAGTGGCAATAGTTTAATGGCGGTCAATCAACAATTAGCTATCAGTTTTGGTACTGGCTTTGGTGCGGTATTGGTTAGATTATTTAGCAACTCAACAACGACTATTCACGCATTTCAGCTATCCTTTGTTATACTAGGTGTTGTCACTATGCTATCAAGCATAATCTTTGCACAATTAACAAAAGAAGATGGTCAAAATTTAACGGCTCGGCACTAAACAACAAGGAGATAACAATATGTTTCAGTATCAAATCATTCCCGTTACAGCTTTTCAAGAAAACTGTAGCATTATTTGGTGTGATGAAACAAATCAAGCTGCATTTATCGACCCAGGTGGTGAGCCAGAACTACTAAAAAAAGCGGTTGAAAAGCTTAATGTAGATATTAAACAAATACTGCTTACCCACGGTCATTTAGATCATGTTGGTGCAGCGGTGGAATTAGCTAAACACTATAATGTTAAAATTATTGGCCCTAGCCAAGAAGATGAATTTTTACTGTCAGGCTTACCACAACAATGCATACAATTTGGTTTTCCTCATATTGATAGCTTTTTACCCGATCGCTGGTTAACAGAAGGTGAACAAATAAAAGTAGGAAATGTCACTTTAGATGTTTTATTCTGCCCAGGCCATACTCCGGGCCATATCGTATTTATTAACAAACAAGATAAAATTGCGTTTGTGGGTGATGTGCTGTTCAAAAGCAGTATTGGACGAACCGACTTTCCTCGCGGAAATCATGCAGATCTGATCTCATCAATTACCCATAAACTTTTTCCATTAGGCGACGATTTTATCTTTGTACCTGGTCATGGCCCGATGTCGAGCTTTGGTAATGAACGAATGACTAACCCTTACTTAGTATAACGTCACTATTTGTTTAAATAGATTAAAGAATAATGTAAACTTTTTTGAAAAAAAAGAGTTTACATTATAAATTTTTGTATTATTATTGCACTACTGTTTATCTTTTAATGGTAGAAAATAATGAAACTCACAACATATTATCCAACTTATATCAATACACTATTTAACTTATCATCTTGGCAACGCAAACTGTGTGCAACTACAGGGGCGGCCCTACTGCTAGGGTTAGCAGCTAATATCAGTATTCCCACATACCCAGTACCATTCACACTTCAATCGTTAGCCGTATTGTTAATTGGCGCTTTTTTAGGTCGTAAACTAGGTGCATTAACCATACTTCAATATCTCTTTTTAGGTGCAATGGGATTACCACTATTCGCTAACGGTAGCGGTGGAATTATGGCATTAGCTTCACCGTCATCAGGTTATTTGTATGGTTATATATTTAGTGCTTATTTAGCCGGTTTTGCTGCCGAAAAAGGGTACGATCGTCACTTTATTTTAGGATTAATTGCCTTCGCTTGTGCACATCAACTCTTATTTGTATTTGGTGTAGTTTATCTAATGGGATATATGCATATTTCACTTATCGAAGCACTAAAAGTTGGCTACTTACCTTTCGTTGGTGTTGATGCAGTTAAATTTATTATTGCAACTTGCGTAATGTTCTCATTATGGCGCCACCACGCACGCAAATAACCATGCAAATTGGCGATATTATTTTCCAAGCCCAGAATGAAGAAAGCGAATTCAATACCGCAGTGACGCATTCTGGTGCCGACACGGATGAAATAATCAAACAGATAAACCATGTTGGGTTATATATTGGTAATAATATCGTCATAGAAGCCACTCAACAGCATGGCGTGATTCAACAACCTCTTAATGACTTTTTAGCGAGAGCTAAATATAATCTGGTCGCAACCATTTATGATGATTCAGTCATCAAAAATGCATTAACCCGTGTTAAAACGTGTTTAGGATTGCCCTATAACCATAGTTTCCGTGCTGAAGATGAAGGATTTTACTGTAGCGAATTAATTACTTATGCCTTTAAATACCCATCAGGTGAAGACTATTTTCAGCGCTATCCAATGAATTTCAAAGATTCTGCGACTGGTCAAATTATTCCTTATTGGATCAAATACTACCAAAAACAACCCATCCCGCAAGGCGAACTTGGCTCACACCCTCAGCAATTACTTAGACAAAAAGCCTTATTCAAAACAATCGTGAATCATCATAAATGCGTTAAAAATACAGTAAAAAAAATTTAACAGTTGACATGGAGCGATTAAATCTATAATATGCGCGCTACATTTCGGTTCCTCCATAGTTCAGTCGGTAGAACGGCGGACTGTTAATCCGTATGTCACTGGTTCAAGTCCAGTTGGAGGAGCCAACTTTTCACTTCATCTCATATCTATACATATCTAATTGACATATAAATCAATATATTATGTTTTTTTATTATACTGCTTATCCATATACATTTATCAATTTTTCTATCAATTTACTATTTTTTCGGGTTTAAATGCGGGTTAGCAAAAATGCTCATTTTTTTCAAATAAAAAGTAAAGCGATATTTTGCGGATCTCTTTCGGTTGCAGCATGATAAGCAGTTGCTTCAGCAACAAAAAACTTTGGCAACCTGTTCGGCATCAAAACCCTTGGTATCTGACAGGTAATAGCATTAGCTCCGCCATAAGCACCAAATATAGACCTTCCTATAAATCCATTTATAAAAAGGCCTCTTTAAATAATCAGTTCTATTTGTAGAAATAATAAACTTATCGAATTCCTTGTTAAATAGGTGATAACTCTTCTATAATCGCTTCCCAATAATAATCTAAACTTTGATAATTATTATTTAATTTATTCATTTTTTGTTCAAAATCATTAAAATAATGTGATCTATTTTCTTTATCATTTTTCCAATTATTTAAAAAAAATTCATAATAATAAATAGAGAATAGAAACTGAAATAATCCTACATTTAATATTGTTTTTTTCTTATTTGAAGGAAAAAATAAATAAACTTGCTTAGTTGTAATGCTATATATTATCTTTCTGCTTTCACTATCATCTAAAATTAATTCTTTATTATTTAGATAGTTAATTTCTTTTGAAAATTTAAAGTCTAATTCTGTCGAATTTGGTAAACCGATATTAAATAGTATTTCTGCATCTTCAATATTTAAACTATCTCTTAATTTATTGTTATCGTTTTTTATAATTAAATTATCTTTAAAAAATAATTTGATTTGCTCTAGTTTATTTTTCATTCTTCTCCTTTATTAGTAGGATAAACTGGTTTTCCTGATCTTTTTGAAAAAATCAGTATTTCTTTCAGCCTTTCCAGCTTTTCTAGCTGTTCTGGTTTCTTTTGTTGAAGTTGTAGTTCTCTCTCTTACTATAGGTAGAAAGGGAACTACAACGTAAAAGGCAAAGTATGTTCTAGAAAATTTTTTTATACTGCCGCTTAAATAACCAATAACAATCAGTTAAGAAAACAGCAAGGAAAGATAGATTTCTTCATTTTTAATCTCTTTTATAAACTTCAATGATTTTATTATCCATAAAGTTTGCTGATTGCAAATCATATTTTTAATCCTTAATAAACAGGATAAAAATAAAATATCCTTACGTTTGTTCTCTTTATTTCCTTTGTGACTTCATGAATTTTTCTATTTCTGCAAAATTTTGTAATTATTTCACCATTAACTATGGTTTCATAAATTTGCGTTCGATAAGTTCACCGTCTTTATAGGTTTCTGTGTACAAAAGTTTGCCTTTTTTGTGGGTGGATAAGATGGGTTCATACTGTTCATTATATTGTTGTTCTAATTGATGACATTTCCAAATACCAACAGGCAGGCCATTTTTGTATTCCGATTCGAGATAAATATAACCGATACCTAGAGGCGCATATTTACTGACTGTTATCTCTATCCATAGCCCCTCGCGAGTATGGTTTTGAACTAAACCTTCCTCTGTATCATTAAGATCTGTATTTTGAAAAGAACCATTAGTATCATAATAGCGGATGAATTTGCCTTGGGGTGTCAGTTGGTATGTTCTTTTTTCATAAGCATCACTGTCTGTCTCATCACTACCAAGATCCCTAATAATTATTTTCCCATTATCATAATAGAAAAATCGATAGCTTCTACCCAGATCATTTCCATATTCGTAAGTGGCTACTAATCTATCCACAATTTGATCAGAGCTGATAGAGATAATGGATTGAAAAATAAGGTGTCTTCCATACTCGCAATGGTTGCATTCTAACTCAAGGTTCTCAGTGGTGAGTAGAAACAGATCAAACTGAGGAAAGCCGGCTATTTTTTCCACATGAACTGTAATCTTCTGGTTTAAAATATCGTTGATATTAAATGGGATATCATAGGAATCCTGAACAATCTGCTTTAAATTTTCTTGGGTTAAAGTAATCTTATAGGATTGTTCTGATTGGGACTGCTTATATAAATTTCTGGCCAATTCATCAAAAGCTTTTTCACTCCCAGAACGTTCATTTTCTGTTTCTGCATCTTGCCAATGTGTGGCAAAAGGATATAAAACATGTTTATCACCAATTGGCGGGCTGGCAAGTGGAGCTTGCATAATTTGGGTAATAAGATCGTCTTTTTTATTTTTATTAATCGGTTGGCTATTCGCCATTTGATTACAACCTATCATCAAGAAGATGATGATAAAGGGTATAACTATCGTTTTCATACTATATTACCCCTTTTTAATTTTAGCCACTTCATCATCTATAAACACCCGATTCACAAGCTCACCGTCTTTATAGGTTTCTGTGTACAAAAGTTTGCCTTTTTTGCGGGTGGATAAGATAGGTTCATTGAGTTCATTATAATGCTGTTCTAATTGATAAAATTTCCAAATATTAACGGGCAAACCATTTTTATATTCGGCTTCTAAGTAAGTATTGTTATGAGTATAACCGTTTGGCTTCATTTCAATCCATAAACCTTCGCGGGTATGGTTTTGAACTAAGCCTTGCTCTTCTTGGTTTTGAAATAGACCATTTTCGTCATAATAGCGGATAAATTTGCCTTGGGAGGAGAGTTGATATGTTTTTATTTCAGAAGCAAAACTATTTATCTCATCACGTTCAAGTTCCCTAATAATTATTTTTTCCTTGTTATAATAGAAAAAACGATAACTTCTGCCTATATCACTTCCAGATTTGTAAGCTACTACCAACTTATCTATAATTTTATCAGCAGAAATAGAAATAATGGTTTGTAGGGTAAATTTAGATTCGTATTCACAAGGATTACATTTTAAATCAAGGGATTCAGTGGTAAGTAGAAACAGATCAAAATGAGGCGAACTAGCTAATTTCTCTACATGAACTTTAATCTCATGTTTTGTAATATCATCAATAATATCAGAATAGATATCATATGGGATATTAAAAACCTGTTTTAAATTTTCAATAGTTAAAGTGATCTTATAGGATTGTTCTGATTGGGACTGCTTATCTAAATTTCCGGCCAATTCATCAAAAGCCTTTTCACTCCCCGAACGTTCATTTTCTGTTTCTGCATGTTGCCAATGTGTGGCAAAAGGATATAAAACATGTTTATCACCAATTGGCGGGCTGGCAAGCGGAGCTTGCATAATTTGGGTAATAAGATCGTCTTTTTTATTTTTATTAATCGGTTGGCTATTCGCTATTTGATTACTCATAAATAAGAGGGTTATACATGCTATTATCAATCTCATTGCCAATATTCCTTGTTTATTTTTTACAATGTTTCCCCCGTACTTTAAAAAACGCTTGTATAGAATAACGGGTGCAGTATATGAGTGCGGTTTTCAGAATTTATGGAGAGTATATACCTAATTTCAGATAATAGTGAATTTATTTCCGCTTTATTTTAGGTGGATTTTTAATTGATAACTTACTATGAATATTAACAATTTTTGCCAGAATATTTTTTTATTATCACGCATTTTATGCACTGCAATCCATAGTATAAAAATCTAGAATGGATAAATACCATTTATTATCTAATTGGGTTAGATAAAATGTAAAAATATTTTTTTCATGATTCGGTATTATACCTGGAAAGTTTTCTATATAGACAACTTTAACTGTTTTAGGGGCTATTTTATCGGCAATGGCTTGATATTCCTCCCAAACAGGATTTTTTTCAAATTGATAGTGTTTTAGTTCCCAATGATAATAATCAAGCGCTATTTTTAAAGCCTCGATATTTTTTTCTTTTAAATTGGCATACAGACCTAGTTTAGTGACTTTTTCACTACATGGATCAAATGTAGGATATTGTTCATATTGTATTTTAGGATTGCCAGATATTGAAACCCCTAGCAATTCATCGTCTACCCAAGACGGTATTGTATTTTCAGTTATCTTATTATTCGATTTAAATTGTTCAATTCTTCTCATTGTTGGGCTGGTACTTCCATTATATACAATGAAAAGACCTATATCTTTATTAATATATTGGTTAATTCCTTTAAAATTTTTTTTATTAAAAAAGTCAATAAGTTGATAAACCGTAGCATCAAAATGTGGGATTGTTTGAGTCACTGCTGATTGATTTTCTATTTTTTGACTACATGCTATATTAGCCAAAGACAATAGAATCAGTAATAATATTCTCATGTTAAAATTCCCATGTTTTTTAGTTGTTTATCTTTCTTTCGAACTTAAACTTCATTTGCCATCAAATTCAACTTTTCCTTGACTTATCCATTGATTATCTTTCCACTCGCCGTCACACATATCTACCCCTGACCTAACAACTTTTGAGTTTTTGATATCGATAATGATACATTGATAGTTTCCGTTTAGTTCCTCTGATGTTCCAACATAACCTTTGCTAATAGTATCCATTTCAACATAATGTTTATTTTCAGATATTTTAAAATCAATTGAATAAATACCTGCATATACGTCATCGTATCCTTCATATCCTTCGATTTTAGATATAACACCATTTCTACTTAGTCTTGGTTCTGAATAAAGTTTGTAATCTTTAATATAATTTAAGAAGATTAATTCTTCTTGATCGCTGATTTTTAGTTTATAGGCATAGCCTGATTGACCAGATAAATGCGTATCAGACTGCAAATCTATCTTAGGAGAAACCTTAGGAGTAGAAGAAGGAGGAGACTCTAAAAAAACCTCAGTAACTACGTAATCATATTCAATGGGAGTGACATGATCATCAGCTTGTTGACTCTCAATTTTTTGACTACACGCTATGTTAGCCAAAGACAATAGAATCAGTAATAATATTCTCATTTTAAAATTGTTTCCTTTTACTATTAAGTCGACTGACAGGAAAAGCAAAAAAATTCAAACCCCAAAAAGTAATATGTGGTAAAAATTGCTTCATAGGGTTTTCTCTTTTGTATTTTTACGTTTTAAAAAAAACAGTATAAGTAAAACTGAAATATAAAGAATTAAAGGAATCTTATAAATCATATCAATGATATTTTGTCCTATCATTTCATTTTCATCAGAAAACAAAACATAATAATTATTGTGACTTAAATAATTAATATAATTTTCAGAAAGAGGATTGAATTTTAGCGCCAAAAAGACAGTAGGATCATCCTTGCAAATAAGAATTTGGGTAAAACATTTAATTAATAGCAATAGTATTATTAAGATCTTTAATAATTTCATATTGTCATCCATTTATAATCTTATTGGATAGATTGAATTTCGACTTTAATTCGGGGATGTGCTTCATAAATATTAATTTTTCCCTATTCTTTTCTTCCAATAATATAATGATATTCAATATCTACCCAATTATTTTTTACAATATGTCTTTCTTCTCCTTGATTAACTTTTGTACTTAGCTTATTTGCTTAATATTGTTTGTGATAATAGCGTAGCAATAGACGAGAACAACTTATTCCAATATCGACTTGAATTTTAATGATTTCAGACTTTTCTTTACCCACAAAAATGACAATAAACATGAAAGTAGGTTTCCGAGTGCCATAGAGATAAAAATGCCATTCATTCCCATTTTTTGAACAAAGACTAAATATAGTCCTATAGAAAAAATCATGATCATTCTAATATAAAGGATAATTATCGCAGGTAGGGGTTTTCCTGTCGCTTGAAAGAATGATGCGATTATCCATGATATTGCCATAAAGCAAAATGTAAATGATACGATTAGCACTTGTTTTGTGGCAAGATCAATCACTTCTGGTATTGAAGTAAATATTGAAAATAACCAAGGAGAAAGTAATACATACACTGCTGCAATGATGCTACATAGTATCATTATTGCCCTTAAGCTTAGATTAAAAGCTTCTTTAATCCGATCAAGTTGATTACGTCCATAATTTTGCGAAATAAAGACCATCATTGCACCAGCAATAGCAATCATCGGAATAACCAAAATCTGATCAATTCTCCCAACCAATGTCCATGCATTCATTGCATTTTCATCAAAGGTATTGGTAATAATTTTATTGTAGGCAACGATAATGATATAAGTTGAGGCTGTCATTAAAAACTGAGGCAATCCAATCCGTATGATTTCTCTGGCAATTTTTCCGTTAAAGTGAGTAAAGTTAAATGTTAACGGAATTCTTGATTTTCCCTTGTGTATAAAGCGGATTAAATAGATAAAAGCCATAAATAACGATATTGTTGTGGCTAAACCTGCACCAGCCACCCCCATATCGAGTACAAATATCAATATCGGATCAAGTACGATATTGAGCGTTACCATAATCATAAATGATATTGCAGTAACATATGTCAGGCCTTCGCCAATAAGAATACCGCCATAAACCTGTAATAATATTATGAACAGTAAACCTGGGGCTAATGAATATAAAAACTGTAGACTATAAACTGTTGCTTCTAAGCTTAATTTATCACCTGATAATAAATCAATAATTTGTGGGCCAAAAGCATAACACATAATCATAAATGGCACGGTTAGCAGTAAAGCTATGACGACACCTGTAACACCCAGATTTTGATAATGATTAAATCGTTTTTCACCGATCAATCGCCCCGTTGTGGTACTGAGTCCAACGGCTAAACCTGAGGCGATAGCTTCAAAGGCAAAAAATAATGGAAATAAAAGACCGGTTCCCGCCAACGGGGCTGAAGAAGTAGGATTGATCAATGAAATAAAATAGGTATTTATGATTAAGTAAGCATAATTTAATAAGTGACCAATGAGAATGAGAATCCCTATTTTTATAATTATTAGCATGATTGGACCTTCAAACATGCCTTTTTGCAATTTTTCTTGAAAATTTGACATAGATTTCTCTTTAAGTTTATTTTTTAAATAGTGATGTTATTTTTCTCTAGCGCAAAAAAGCGTCTAATCGACATGTTATCGAGAGCAAAATATCCATTATATTTTTCACTTTATAGCACCTGCCCGAACAGCACCTATCCCAACCTAAAACGTTTTGTTAGACAGTTCATGGCGGTAAAACCTTCTTGCCTTTTGGTGGAATGAATCGCAGAAGGGATATTTTATTTATGACGAAAAAATTAACTGTCTGTTATCGATGGAATGATATAATCCGCCATGAGTTCCCACCTGTCGATTATCATCTTGTCGACTTTCGATACGATTGCCACTATCAGATCCTTTTCGGGAACACAATAGAGATAAGTTCCGCCTATGCCTGCCGCAAGAAAAGTGTTAATCCCCTTATCTTCTCTAAGCCACCACATATAGCCACAATCTTCCGTATGCTGTTTTAGCGATTCAGTTATCCAGTTTTCTGAAATGATTGGCTTGTCATTGCAATGGCCTTTATTCAAATACAAATATCCCAAACGAAGCATATCACGCAGAGTTAAAGACAGTCCCCAGCCTCCAGTATTGATATTTTGAGGATCTTTTATCCAACCAGTAATATTTTCACCATAGACCTCTTCTTTAGAAAAGGATTTCATCTGTTGGTCATCGATCTCTTTCACCCCTAAATGACTAAATAATGATTTATTGGCAAATTCTCGGGTTGATAGCCCCGTACTCCGCGTAATAATCGCTGAAAGAAGGTGGGCATTAGACATATTGAATTGAAACTCCCCAAGCAGGCCTTTTTGTCCCAACATTTCAAGCATAAACATCGTCCAATTCTTTTGCCTTCTCAACCTATCTAATGGCTCACTCTTTTTCCAAGAATAGGGTGCAGTCATGGTAAGTAAGTGCTTGATTGTCAGATGTCGCTTTAACATATCACTGGCTTTGGATTCCGCTTCTGGAAAGAAATCCAGTATTGGTTGATCGACGCTTTTTATATATCCTTTATCAATGGCTATTCCCACTAAAGCGGAAGTAACGCTTTGTGTTACTGAAGTGAGATGATAAGTATTTTCAGCATGGTAACCTTTGAAATATTTTTCAAACACAATGCCACCTTTTCGCAAAATCGCGATTCCTTTAATAATGCCGAGTTGAAAATTCAAGGCGATATCCAGCTCTCTCAATTTATCTGGATTCATATCCACCGATTCAGCATCAATGGTTTCTAATTCTTTTATATTAGCCATAATCAAGTATCCACTTTTCAAATCGTAAGGTATTTTCCGATTAGTGATTTTGGATTTTTCACCAAGTCTTTAGGGGTTCCTTCGGCAATGATTTCACCGCCTTTTAATCCTCCTTCAGGGCCAAGCTCTACGATCCAATCACACGATTCAAGAACTTCATGATTATGTTCAATAACAATCACAGAGTTTCCGCTTTTGATTAATTCATCCAACAATTTTATCAGCTGAGCTGTATCATAAAGACTTAAACCAGTAGTGGGTTCATCCATGATATACAAGATATGACCTTTTCGTTGCCGTCCTAATTCCTTCGCGAGTTTTAGTCTTTGGGTTTCCCCTCCGCTCATTGTTGAAGTGGGTTGCCCAAGCTTTATATATCCCATACCAATCCGTTCCATTATCTGTAACGGACGAACGATGACATCATTATCACTAAATAGGGCTATCGCTTCAGAAATCTGCATATCAAGAATTTCAGAAATATTTTTCCCTTTATACATGACAGTTAAAGCTTCGTTGTTATATCTTTTACCTTTACATTTTTCGCATGTTGCGTACATCTTTAAACTACCTTCAGGAAAAATAGCTTTACGTCCACTACCATTACACTCTCGGCAAGCGCCCTCGGAATTGAAGGAAAAGTGTCCAGCCGTTAAATTTAACCGTTTTGCTTCGGGTTGTTCTGCAAATAATCTGCGTATCTTGTCCCATATTTTGGTAAAAGTAACAGGATTCGAATTTATATTTCTTCCTATTGGTGCCTGCGATACTTCAGCAAAGCCAGAAATATTTTCTGCGCCATCAAGCCTTTCGGCTATTGTTTCGATTAATAGTGATTCTTCTTCAAGATCTATTTCTTCTCCATTGGTATTGTTCTTATTGGCGTCTAAGCGAAAATAACTTTTTAACAGGGGCGTAAGCGTGTTCGATATCAAGGAGCTTTTACCACTTCCAGAAACGCCCGAAATCCCAATAAGAACGCCTAATGGAAATGCGATTGAAATATCTTTTAAATTGTTGGTTTTGGCGTGTCGAATGACTAAACGGGGAATAGCAGAATCATCGATATTTTGTTTTAACATCCTTACCGGCATTTTTGCTTTGCCGGAAAGATATTGTCCTGTCAATGATTTATCGCATTTTAACAGACCGGCATAATCACCTTCATAAATCACTTCTCCGCCTTCAATCCCCGCTTTTGGGCCAATATCAATGATATGTTCAGCTATTTCTATCGTACTTCTGTCATGTTCCACGACAATAACCGTGTTGCCCAAATCTTTAAGCGCTTTTATAGATTGTAAAAGTTCAAGTTTTTCTGATTCATGTAGACCTACCGTGGGTTCATCAAGAATATAGATAAGTGACTCAAGTTTGGATTCCAAATGCGAGTTAAGGAAGAGTCGTTGTATTTCCCCGCCACTCAGTGAGGACATTTCTCTATAAAGTGATAAATGCCCTAAACGAGAAGCAATTAATGATTTTGTCTTGTTCAAAATATCTTTAAGAAGATTTTTCCCAAATTGCGTTATTTCGTTTAGTTCTAATGCCGATTCAAAAAACGTTTTAGCCTCGTCTAAAGTCATTTTGCCGACTTGACCAATATGTTTATCATTAATTAATATGTTGCGAGCTTCTTCACCTATGCGATATCCATGACATTCCGAGCAGAGGGTTATTTCGTACAGACCATTTAAATATTCCCCTCTTTTGTGTTTAGCTTGTAAAATTCTTGATAAGCAGAAGCTTTGATTTGCACTGTTATTGCTGACATAATGTCCGTTTACCACTTCTTCTTTTATTTCATCCGGTATTTCTAAATAAGGCTGATCCATATAGTCTTTGAAATGTCTTTGCAAGACGCGAAGTATACCGGGGGTGCCCCCGATAAAATTAAATAACTCTCGAACGGTGGGATTTTTATTTGCAATAAGCTTTTCCATATTAACGTGATAATATGCGCCTCTGCCAGCGCATTTCATACACATTCCGTTAGGGTTATTATAGGAAAAATAGCCTAATTCAAGGCGCTCTTCCTCATGTCCACACTTAGCGCAGACACTATCTTGTCCAATAGTTTCGTTGCACGCTGAACATTTAACCCGCCCTTCACTTGAATACAGTAGGGCAAGAAGGTTGAATATGTTTGTTTTTGAACCGACTGTTGATCTTGGGTTATTCTGACGTACAACGCTTTGCTTAACTGCAATTGTCGGGCCGATACCCTCTATGCTTGCAAATTTTCTCTCATTTTCAAGTCCCGGAAATATTCCTAATGATTGAAGATACCCTTTACGTCCTTCTTCAAACACAATATCAAACATCAGACTAGACTTTCCTGATCCACTTATACCAGTAGCAACGGTTAATTTGTTTTTGGGAATAGTAATATCAACATCTTTAAGATTGTGAATGCGAGCTCCTGTTATTTTTATACTTTTCATCTAATCACACCTTGTCTTTTTAATTAAGAAATTTCAACTAATTTATTTATCGTTAAGATCAAACTATTGAGGAAATATAGAGCATTATTTTTTATTAGTGAAATGAAATATCTATATTTTTTAAAATTTATTGACAAAATTGCAATTTTGTGCATTGGTTGTATTTGACCAATATTTTTACTCGAACTTCATCGAAAAATTATCTAATAATTTTATATTGGCTTTCGCTTCTTTTGCCTAGCTAAATTAGGTACCTTAATTAGTAATTAAAAAATTTATTAATAAAAATTCAGAAGGATAAAAGTGTTTAAGAAAAAGTTTAAAATTAAAAAATGACATTGTTTTTTAAATGTCCCAGTATTTATTATTCAAAAATAACGTATTAGAAATTATGTGCATCTATCATCAAACAAAAGCGACTGTCATTTTCGCGCGAAAACCATAAAATCTCTCACAAGAACCAACTTTACGAATTCTAAATCCGACTAAAACAGATTTTTATACCAAATATCTCCCCCACAAAACGCCAAATCTTCACATTTCATAATAAAAGATTCATAATAAACTTCGCGTTTAATTGTCCATATTCGATATAAAATAGAACCCAGATCGATAAGATTAAAGGAGATTTACCAATGCATGTGCACTTTATCATCCACGAAGATTTCGAAGCACCTGGCGCATATGAGCAATGGGCAAAAATGCATCAACACACCATTAGTTATTCTCGTGTTTATCTTGGTCAGCCGCTTCCCGATAAGATAGATAAGATTGATATGTTGATTATCATGGGTGGTCCTCAATCACCAGCAACGACCAAAAAAGAGTGTCCACATTTTGACTCATTAGCCGAGCAAGCCATCATATCTACGGCAATCAAATCACAAAAAATAGTCATCGGTATCTGTCTTGGCTCGCAATTAATTGGTGAAGCCTTAGGTGCACATTTCGAGCATAGTCCGGAAAAAGAGATTGGCAAATTCCCAATTACGTTGACCGAAGCAGGCAAAAAAAATCCGCTTTTTGCGCATTTCGGTGATAGTTTGGCGGTCGGCCACTGGCACAATGATATGCCGGGTTTAACCCCAAATGCCCAAATCATTGCCTATAGTGAAGGCTGTCCACGGCAAATCATTGCCTATGGTCAATTCGTGTATGGTTTCCAATGTCATATGGAGTTAACCCATGACGTGGTTGAACAACTTATTGCTCACTCTGAAAATGACCTAAGACAAGCCGAGAAATACCGTTTTATTGATACTCCCCAGCAACTTCGTTTACATGACTATTCTGAAATGAATCAAAAGCTTTTTGGGTTTCTAGACAAGTTAAGCCTTTTATCACAGACCCAAAAATAATAAATTTGATGATATAGAAACAAGCCAAAGCTATATCATCAAAAAACACCCTAATTAACGAAATTTAAACTAAAACGAAAATTAGGATAGTCACCAGCTATCTAAGTAATAGTTTGTGAGATATATTGATAGTTCGTATACTCATAAAATAATGTAGTTAATAATTCCGAATAGATGAAAGGAGCGATTCCATGGCTTACACACTACCCCCTCTACCTTATGCTTATGATGCTTTAGAACCTTATATTGATACTGAAACGATGCATCTACACCATGATAAACATCATCAAACTTACGTAAACAATGCCAACGCATTATTAGAAACCCTACCTGCTGAATTAAACGATTTTTGTCCAGAAACATTATTAAAAAATTTAGACAAAGTACCAGCAGACAAATTGACTGGAATTAAAAACAATGTCGGTGGTCACGTTAATCACACCCTATTTTGGGAACTGCTAAAAATTGGAACCGAGCTTAAGGGCGAACTTAAAGCGGCAATAGAAAAAGATTTTGGTTCGGTTGATGCGTTTAAAGAAAAATTCTCAGCAGCGGCTGCAACCCGTTTTGGTTCAGGTTGGGCGTGGTTAGTATTGAAAAATGACAAACTTGAAGTCGTGTCAACCGCGAATCAAGATACCCCAATTATGGGCGAAAAATTTGCCGGCGTTTCAGGCACACCAATTCTAGCGCTTGATGTTTGGGAACATGCTTACTACTTAAAATACCAAAACCGCCGTGCGGATTACATTGGTGCATTTTGGAATGTCATCAATTGGGACAAAGTCGCTCAATTATATGCAGAAGCAAAAAAATAATCATCTCAAATAAACCTAAAAAAATGACGCTTTAGGCGTCATTTTTATTTTTTAGCATAGCGTTAAACGATCGCATTTACTCAAATGGCTAAAGCAAAGTCATTGCTAAGTTATACTTAAATCCGTTACAATGTACGATTAGTTTAAAACAGCAAAAACAGCAAAACATGTTTGAAATTAATCCTATCAAATCAAAAATAACCGAATTAACCGAACGAACGAATGTCATTCGGGGGTATCTTTGACTATGACCTCAAAAAAGAGCGTCTAGAGGAAGTCAATGCCGAACTAGAACAATCCGAAGTTTGGGCCGATCCAGAAAAGGCACAAGCATTAGGCAAAGAACGCGTTGCGCTAGAAGATATCATCAATACCATCAATACCTTAGAACAAGGTCTGGACGACGTCGAAGGGCTACTTGAACTTGCTATTGAAGCAGAAGATCAAGACACTTTTGACGAAGCCAATCAAGAAGTTGAACAACTCGAAAAAAAGCTAGCCGGTCTTGAATTTCGCCGAATGTTCTCGGGTGATTATGACAGTGCTGACTGTTACTTAGATATCCAATCAGGCTCAGGGGGAACTGAAGCCCAAGATTGGGCTGAAATGTTACTGCGAATGTATTTACGCTGGGCTGAATCGAAAGGTTTTACAACCGAAGTGATGGAAGTATCAGACGGCGATGTAGCTGGCATAAAATCAGCCACAATCAAAGTAACCGGCGATTATGCTTATGGTTGGTTACGCACTGAAACCGGTGTGCACCGCTTAGTACGAAAAAGCCCATTTGACTCAGGAAACCGCCGTCATACTTCATTTGCATCGGTATTTGTCTATCCAGAGGTTGATGACAATATTGATATCGACATCAATCCAGCCGATCTACGTATCGACGTTTATCGGGCATCGGGCGCGGGTGGTCAGCATGTCAATAAAACCGAATCTGCTGTACGTATTACCCACGTACCAACCGGAATTGTGACACAATGTCAAAATAACCGCTCGCAACATAGTAATAAAGATCAGGCTATGAAACAGTTAAAAGCAAAACTGTATGAGCTTGAAATGCACAAAAAGAATGCCGAAAAACAACAAATGGAAGAAAACAAATCCGACATTGGTTGGGGCAGCCAAATTCGTTCGTATGTACTTGATGATTCACGAATCAAAGACTTACGCACAGGCGTTGAAACACGCAATACGCAAGCCGTATTAGACGGCGATTTAGATCAATTTATTGAAGAAAGCTTAAAAGCCGGTTTATAACTGGTAATAAATAAAAGGTAAAATTATGTCAACACAGCAAGAGCAACAAAACCATATTGAAGAGTTAAATAACGAGCTTACAATACGTCGTGAAAAGCTAGCTGCAATTCGCGAACAAGGCATTGCTTTCCCGAATGATTTCCGTCGTGACGCAATTTCAAGCGATCTTCATAAATTGTATGATGAAAAAACTAACGAAGAGTTAATTGAAAACAAAATTATTGTAACCGTTGCGGGTCGAATGATGATGCGCCGTATTATGGGTAAGGCTTCATTTGTCTCATTACAAGATGTTGCAGGGCAAATCCAACTCTATGTCACGCGTGATGATCTACCCGAAAACTACTACAACGAACAATTCAAAAAATGGGATCTTGGTGACATCGTTGGTGCTAAAGGCTACTTATTCAAAACCAAAACAGGCGAACTATCAATCCACTGTGAAGAAATCCGCCTACTAACAAAAGCATTACGCCCATTACCCGATAAATTCCACGGCTTAGCAGATCAAGAAATGCGCTATCGTCAACGTTACCTTGATTTAATTACTAATCAACAATCACGTGACACCTTTATTGCGCGCTCAAAAGTGGTAACTGAAATCCGTAACTTCATGTTAGAAAACCACTTTATGGAAGTTGAAACCCCAATGATGCAAGTCATCCCAGGTGGTGCATCAGCCAAACCATTTATTACGCACCATAATGCGCTTGATCTAGACATGTATTTACGAATTGCGCCAGAACTTTACTTAAAACGTCTAGTGGTAGGTGGATTTGAGCGTGTATTTGAAATCAACCGCAATTTCCGAAACGAAGGGGTATCGCCAAGACATAATCCTGAATTCACCATGATGGAAATGTATATGGCTTATGCTGATTATAAAGATTTGATTGTATTAACTGAAGCGTTATTCCGTCGTTTAGCCATTGCCGTGACGGGGAATCCAGTAGTGCAATATGGCGAACATACTTTTGATTTCGGCAAACCATTTATCAAAATGACCATGCGTGAAGCAATCTGCCATTATCGCCCAGAAACCAATAATGCTGATTTAGATGATTTTGACAAAGCTTGTGCGATTGCAAAAGCAGTGGGAATCAAAGTGGAAAAAGGCTGGGGACTTGGTCGAGTGGTAACTGAAATATTTGAAGAAGTGGCTGAAGCTAACCTCATTCAACCAACATTTATCACCGAATACCCGGCAGAAGTCTCACCACTTGCTCGTCGAAACGATGAAAACCCATTTGTAACAGACCGCTTTGAATTCTTTATTGGTGGACGTGAAATTGGTAACGGCTTCTCAGAACTTAATGATGCCGAAGACCAAGCACAACGTTTTGCTGACCAAGTATCACAAAAAGACGCGGGTGATGATGAAGCAATGTTTTATGATGAAGATTACATCACCGCATTAGAACATGGCTTACCGCCAACAGCAGGGCTAGGAATTGGGATTGACCGAACCGTAATGCTATTCACCAATAGCCATACCATTCGGGATGTCATTTTATTCCCAACTATGCGTCCAGTTAAATAGTTTCGACAAAGTTAATCAAACTCACTTATTCACCAATAAGTGAGTTTTTTTATATCAAAAACCTCGTTCCTCAACTTTATTACAATAAAAAACGCAAAAATAACCCCACCAAGGTGGGGGTTATGTGGGCTATGCCCACAAAATTGCTTTTATTGTACGACCATGCTAAGGCAAAGTGCAAAGCCCTACCGAAGTGACAGCAGAGCCAATATAAGCCCAATGTGTATGACCATCATCAGGGTGAACAATAAACCGATTATACTCATTGCTAGGAGTTATAACATTGGTCCAGAACCAGTTAGTACCAAAGTCGGCTTTTTCATATTTGCTTAGATCACCCCACTCCGCAATAAAGCTGGCACCAATTCTACGCTGATAATAATCACCTGATGAGGAAGGTGTAGCACCAGTCACTTCATAACGTTTTGCATTAGTTAAATCTTTAACCGTAGGCATACGATAACCAATTTTATTACACCAGGACTCCATACTAGGATAGGTGTAATAGGCTTTACCTCGGTTGACAAACCATTGTTTTATCTCAAACCCATACTTGACAGCTTTCTTACCATTATGGACATAATGACCTATTAACTCGAAAGTCTGCGGCAAAGTAGGCTTAGCAATAAGACCAGGGTTACTAGAATTCCATTGGGATGCAGTCGCAACTGGGCCGGTTAAGGTTATGCGTACACTTGTCGGTGTAAAATTGCCCACAGTAGCAGTAATACCTCCCCGAGTGACAGAAGACCAGGCCAATAGCTGACTATTACCAGCAATTTCTAAATCAAAGTACATGTTATTAGCACCCGTAGTCGGAAAGTTTCTATCATAAAACTCTGGCTTATTATGAGTGAAAAACCCCTTATAAGGATTCCAAATAGAAGCCGGACCAGCGTTCTTTTCTTTATCTGCAACCAAAACAGG
Source organism: Gilliamella sp. ESL0443 (assembly GCF_019469165.1). NCBI lineage: Bacteria > Pseudomonadati > Pseudomonadota > Gammaproteobacteria > Orbales > Orbaceae > Gilliamella > Gilliamella sp. ESL0443. The sequence continues at coordinate 2,157,908 of NZ_CP048263.1, forward strand.
TTTGGCAAAACAAACTTCTGGTTCAGTATCAGGGTTAGGAGTAACATAATAAGTCACAGTACTTGCATTGAAACTACGACTACGAGGAACCCCATAACGTGTGGATAGATTACCATTCGTACTGGTTAATTTAAGACGATAAGGGGCACCACAAGGCCCTAATGTTCGATCACGTGGTACAGCTCGGTTGTATTTATCGGTGACAGATAAACTTAAAGTACCTGTAGCTGTAACGTCTGTATCGCCATCATCATCCTTCCAACCAAGCATACTGAATTCCACTGAATCTTTGTCAACTGGAATAAACATGTGAATGCCACTAACAGGTTGGTTAGCAATAGGCAAGACGATTGGATTTTCAGGAGATGAAGTATTAGTTGAAGGCGTGTATTGCACACCATTGTTAAAAGCAATACTGAGTAAACCATCAGTATCAACCGCAAGTATGCTAGCGCCGACATTTTTATAAACAAAATAAGGCGCACTGCCCTGAATATGATTTCTTGTTGTCTGTGAAGTTAATGCATGGCTTGAATAAAAAGGTATTAGTAAAAGGCCTAGCGGTAAAAAGATCTGTCGGCGTAATTTAGATCTGAGAGATGATCGGAATGATAATCCGCGTGACGATCTAATGCGTGATCTTAAATTTTCGTCGATTAATAAGCTAGAGTGAAAAAAAAAAGACTGAGAGTTTAAATTAGGCAAATTTAAATTATAGGTTGCCCTAGGCTTTTGTAAATTGTAATACATATTCGACTATCCTGTCAAGTAAACATTTGATTTATTTACTAATTTATATTTATTGGTTGAATTTTAGCTACTCAGCTAAAATGACTCGGGAGTATAATAACGGGAAAAATATGGCGCAATAAATTTTTCATTTTATATCGTTAATCTTTGTAAAGTTCTTCAGAAAAAGAACTAAACAATTGTTAATTAAATTATGTTTTAATTGATAAATATCAAATTTACAAATCCTTAAAAACCATAATTTTTAATTCTAGAAAAATTTTATTTTTTTGGAATTTTTTTCAATTTATTGATTTTAAGGGGGGGTAAATGCTAAAAACCCCGCTCCTCAACTTTTTTTGTGTAAAATCAGTAACTTTTTAGCCGTTAATCAATTTGATAATTGACAGCTAGTTATTAGTCAGTTGATTTTTTTTAGGTAAAATTAAATTTAACAAAATCGCTAAAATTCCACATAAGCTAATGCCTTGTAGTGCATAAGACCCAAAATCAAATATCATTCCACCGATCCCAAAGACTAATACTAATGAAACAATACACATATTGCGTGGTATAGAGAGATCGACTTTATGTTTAATTAATATATTAATACCTACTGATGCAATCGAGCCGAATAAAAGCACCATAATCCCGCCCATAACAACTGTTGGGATCGTACTTAAAAAAGCGCCGATCTTTCCAACAAATGACATGAAAATTGCCCAAATTGCCGCCCAAGTCATTACTCGTGTTTTGAAGTTACGGGTTAATGTGACCGCGCCAATAACTTCGGCATAAGTGATACAAGGTGGACCACCAAAGAAGCCTGCACTTGAGGTTGCTAATCCATCACCAAGCAATGTTCTTTGTAAGCCCGGATCTCGGGTATAATCTTTTCCGGTTACTGCGCTGATCGCCATAATATCACCAACATGCTCGATCGTCGGTGCAATTACAATTGGGATCATATATAAGATAGCTTGCCAGTGAAATTCTGGAAAGGTGAAATCTGGTACTTTAAACCATGGCGCATCAATAATGGGTTGAAAATTGACTATGCCCATTATGCAAGACAATGCGTATCCCACAACAATACCTGCAATGATCGGGACTAATCTAAAAAAGCCTTTGGCCCAAATAGCTACAATTAAGGTGGTTAATAGTGACGCCATTGAGATCAAAATTAATTGATAGTTTTCGGCGGGTATTCCACTGTCGGTTCCCATTGCCATTTTGACGGCTACCGGTGCAAGTGATAAACCGATAACCATTATGATCGGTCCAGTAACCACTGGCGGTAAAATGCGATCAATTACGTGCTTTCCGTTAATTTTGACCAAAAAGGCAAAAAACATAAACACAAAACCGGCTGCAACAAGTCCACCCAATGTTGCAGGAATTCCCCACTGTGCAACGCCAAAAGAGATCGGAGCAATAAAAGCAAAGGATGATGCTAAAAATACTGGGACTTTTCCTTTGGTGGTCAGTTGAAATAATAGTGTGCCCAATCCGGCTGTGAATAAAGCAACATTGGTATTTAAGCCGGTTAATAATGGCACAAGTACTAATGCACCAAATGCAACAAATAGCATTTGAGCGCCGGTAAAAATATCTTGCCACGAATGTTGTGATGCATCATTATTGATAGTTTTAGACACATTGTCCTCTCTTATTCCACTTAATGTTAGTCATATCTATTTGTAATCAAATAGTAGGCATAAAAAAACCGGTTAAAACCGGTCTAAAATTTGAGATTTTATTTAGTGCCGAATATTTTGTCTCCGGCGTCACCAAGTCCTGGTAAAATGTAGCCCTTTTCATTCAACCGTTCATCGATTGATGCGGTATAAAGTTCGACATCTGGGTGAGCTTGTTCTAATGCTTTGATTCCTTCTGGCGCAGCAACTAATACAAGTACTTTGATATTTTTACATCCAGCTTTTTTAAGCAGATCAATAGTTGCAACCATTGAACCACCGGTAGCAAGCATTGGATCAACGACTAATGCCATTCGTTCTTCAATATCAGAAGTTAGTTTTTGGAAATAAGGGACTGGTTCAAGCGTTTCTTCGTTACGATAAAAACCAACAACACTAATTCTTGCACTAGGTATATGTTCTAAGACACCATCCATCATTCCTAAACCAGCACGTAAAATAGGCACAACGGTGATTTTTTTACCTTTGATTTGTTCTACTTCAACAGGTCCACACCAACCTTGAATTGTGACTTTTTCAGTCGGTAAATTAGCTGTCGCTTCATAAGTTAATAAGCTACCAACTTCACTAGCAAGGTCTCGGAAATCTTTTGTGCTAATATCGTGTTCACGCATTAAGCCGATTTTATGGCGAACTAGAGGGTGTTTTACTTCAACAATTTTCATGGGGGCCTCAGTGTTATTTTTCGATGATCTAATTAGTAGGTATAAATAACCACTGAGAGGTAATTATAGCAGAGTTATCATTTCATGAAAACCCGAAATCCCAATAAAGGCATTATTATTGATGATGTGAATACTCGCTTTTCATTTTTTATAAGCTTTCACCTTCGAGGTATTCAACCGGTAAGTCAATAACCTTTTGCTCGACCTTTTCACCATTGATACGTTTTAGTAGTAATTCGGCAGCAATTTTGCCCATTTCGATTCTTGGGGTTTGGATTGAGGCTAGCTTTGGATTCATATATTGACCAATTTTATGGCCATGGAATCCAACGATGGCTATCTGTTTCGGTATTTCAATGCCAATGCGTTGACATTCAAGTAGTACGCCTAGCGCCAAATCATCATTAGTACTAAATATACCATCGACACTTGGGTACTCTTTTAGTATTTGGTGTAAAAATCTTGCGCCTAATTCATAGGATGAGGCTTCTTTGGTTGCTAATGTTTTAGGGGTTAATCCTGCCTCTTGCATGGCTTTTTCATAACCTTGCTGCCGTATGATGCTTCGCTGATCTTGCCTTGCACTGAAGTAGACTATGTTGCGTCGCCCTTTCTCTATCATGTGGTGAATCATATTTTTGGTAGCAGTGAAGTTATCAAAGCCAACCGCCATGTCGATGCAGGGTGAGACACTGTCCATTATTTCAACGACAGGTACGCCAGATATTTCGATCATTTTGAGCGTAGCCGGATTGTGTATTCTTTCGGTTAATATTAGTCCATCGATGTTGTAAGAGAGTAATGAACGAACCCGTAGCTCTTCTTTATCCGCACTGTATCCGGTGTGGGTGATCATGGTTTGGTACCCTTTTACATCAGTAACCATTTCGATACCTTTTAAAATATCAGCAAATACTTGGTTAGTTAATGAGGGTAATACCACTCCAATAGCATAACTTTTGGCATTAGATAGCATGTCAGGCGCTTTGTTTGGAATATAGCCTAATTTATCAATAGCCGATGAGATTTTTAACCGAAGTGATTCTGATACTAGGTTGGGATCTCGCAAAAAGCGACTGACTGTCATTTTGCTGATGCCGATTAAGTTGGCGATTTCTTGTAAGCCAGGGCGACGTTTTTTACTCATTGTTTATTTTCCGGTAATCTTGGTTGCCAATCAATGGGTGTTTTACCATGCTGTGTAATGATCGCATTTGCTTTTGAGAAGTGTTTACATCCAAAAAAGCCACGATGTGCAGATAATGGCGATGGGTGTACGGCGGTTAATACATGATGTTTTTGACGATCAATAAATTGACCTTTCTTCTGAGCCGGCGAGCCCCAAAGTAAAAATACCACGCCTTCCAAATGTTTATCGATCGCAGCAATAACATGATCGGTAAAGGTTTCCCAACCTATTTTGGCATGAGAGTGGGCCTGACCAGCTTCAACCGTTAATACGTTGTTAAGGAGTAGTACGCCTTGAGTTGCCCAGTAACCTAAGTAACCATGATTTGGAATAGTAAATCCGTCAATATCCGTTGAGAGTTCTTTATAGATGTTGAGTAGTGATGGCGGTGGTTTGATTCCCGGTAATACAGAAAAGGATAAACCATGAGCTTGGTTTGGACCATGATATGGGTCCTGCCCTAGAATTACTACTTTGATGTTATTAAATTCAGTGAAACGAAATGCATTAAACACATCGCGCTGAGGAGGATAAATGGTTTTACCTTCAGCGCGTTGTTTGGCAACAAATTGCATGATATGTTGAAAATAGGGCTTCTCTTTTTCAGAGCCAATAACATCGTTCCAGGTTAATTGATTACTCATATTTTGCCTTTACTATTATTTTATCTAGTACTGCGTTGGTAATAATTATACCTAAAAATAATAATAAGCCTAATGCTAATCAATGTTGGATGATATTAAATAAACACTCTTAAATATTCAGTTAAACACAAAATTACCATGTATTAACCATATCACATCAAAGTTAATGGTTTGTAACATTCTAAGTTGCTGCCCATTGCAGTACCTAATAAAAAATTTTCAAATAGGCATATCTATATTGATTTTTAACTTCCAGATATAATTGATGTTTTTACTGACCAGTTATTAAAAAGCTAATCAACGGTAAAACTTATCAGATTAATAGTTTTTTTTGATTTTAATCAAATTTTGAAAGTGCTATATTAGTCTCAATAGTTTAGGACAATAACGTCCAGATCCATTAGGAGGATTTAAAATGATTACAGGTATCCAAATTACTAAAGCTGATAATAAAGCACTACTTAACTCATTCTGGTTATTAGATGATTCAACAAAAGAAGCTCGTTGTGTTGCTGCTAAATCAGTTTATAAAGAAGATCAAGTTGTCCCAACTGCTGAACTTGGTCAAATCGAATATCGTGAAATTCCATTAGATGTAGCGCCAACAATTAAAGTTGAAGGTGGTCAACATTTAAATGTGAACGTTCTTCGTCGTGAGACTTTAGAAGACGCTGTTCAACATCCAGAAAAATATCCACAATTAACTATTCGTGTTTCTGGTTATGCTGTTCGTTTTAACTCGTTAACAGCTGAACAACAACGCGATGTTATTGCTCGTACTTTTACAACTAAAATCTAAGTTTCTTATTTGACAATAAGTTTCACCCAGCTTTATGCTGGGTTTTTTTAACTTTTAATTTAGCTTTTATTTCACCCAATTAAATACTGCACCGGGTCAAATTTACATTCAATATTTACAGATACATTTAATCTTATTTGAGTGTCAAAAAAATAGCGAAGCCCTGCTTCGCTATTAAGTGATATTTTTTTATCCAAAAAACTTTTTCACTTTATCAAAAAAGCTTTTTTCTTTTGGGCTGTGTTTTGAGTTTTTGTCCGCTTTGAAACTTTCACCCAATTCTTTTAGTAACTCTTTTTGTTTGCCAGTTAAGTTTACTGGGGTTTCAACCACTACGTGGCAGTATAGATCACCTACTGTGCTGCCGCGTAATGATTTAATTCCTTTTCCACGCAATCTGAACATTTTACCTGTTTGAGTTTCAGCTGGTATGGTTAAGCTGACTTTACCATTTAGTGTTGGTACTTCAACTTCACCACCAAGTGATGCTAGAACAATGTTAATTGGAATTTCACAATGTAAGTTTGTTCCATCACGCTCAAAGATTGCATGTGGTTTTACTTGTACCTGAACGTATAAATCGCCAGCTGGGGCGCCATTAAGTCCCGCTTCACCTTCGCCTGAAAGTCGAATACGGTTTCCGGTATCCACACCAGCAGGGATGGTAACAGATAGTGTTTTCGTTTTCTGAATACGCCCTTCACCATGACATTTTTTACATGGATTTTTAACGATTTTTCCACGGCCGTGACAGGTTGGACACTCTTGCTGTACAGCAAAGAAGCCTTGTCGCATTTGTACAACACCAGCGCCATGACATGTATCACACGTTACGACATCTGATGATTTTTCTGTTCCTTGTCCATGACATACATCACAAGTTACCCATGTTGGTACTTTTATCTCTTTACTTACGCCACTTGCTGCTTCTTCTAGCGTTAATGAGATGTTGTATTGTAAATCATCGCCTCGTGATGCGGTTTGACCACGTCCTCGCCCACCACCGAAGAAATCACTGAAGATATCATCAAATGCAGAACCTCCACCAAAACCACCAAATCCGCCGAAGCCACCGCCTCCAGCACCACCTTGACCTTGTTCAAAAGCAGCATGTCCATACTGATCATAAGCGGCTTTCTTTTGTGGATCGGTTAAGATTTCATAAGCTTCTTTGACTTCTTTGAATTTCGCTTCAGCTTCTGCTTTATTATCCTGATTTTTATCCGGATGATATTTCATGGCTAGGCGTTTGTAGGCTTTTTTTATCTCAGCTTCAGTAGCACTTTTACTTACGCCTAATGTTTCATAATAATCTTTCTTCGCCATAATTAACCTTTAACTTTAATCATTATATAAACAACTAAACGGGCTTGAGTTACCTCGCGCCCGTTTAATGTTTTACATGTTTAAAACTCGTTGAAATAACTCATTAAAAAACATATTAGTTAATGCTTATTTTTTCTCATCATCAACTTCTTTGAAGTCCGCATCAACTACATCATCAGCAGAGTTTGCGCTATTTGCTTGGCTTGCAGATTGCTCAGCTTGAGCCTGTTGTTGAGCTAACTCAAGTAATTTTTTTGAAGCTTCCATTAATGCATTAATTTTAGCTTCGATTTCTGCTTTATCTTCACCGCGTGCAGCATTTTCTAAATCACTCACGGCGCTTTCGATAGCGGTTTTGTCATCAGCTGATAATTGATCGCCAGCTTCAGTCACTTGTTTACGAGTTGAGTGAACAAGATGATCAGCTTGGTTACGAATTTGAGCTAATTCTTCAAATTTACGGTCAGCATCAGCATTTGCTTCTGCATCATTTACCATTTTTTGGATCTCTTCTTCACTTAATCCTGAAGAAGCTTTAATGGTAATGTTTTGTTCACGACCAGTATTTTTATCTTTTGCTGATACATGCAATATACCATCAGCATCGATATCAAATGTTACTTCAATTTGTGGCATACCGCGTGGTGCAGCTTGAATTCCATCAAGGTTAAATTGACCTAATGATTTGTTATCACTTGCACGTTTACGTTCACCTTGTAACACATGAATGGTTACCGCAGATTGATTATCTTCAGCAGTTGAGAACACTTGACTATGTTTAGTTGGAATAGTTGTGTTTTTCTCAATCAAGGTAGTCATTACACCACCCATTGTTTCAATACCTAATGATAATGGTGTTACGTCAAGTAATAATACATCTTTAACATCACCACCTAATACACCACCTTGTACCGCAGCACCTACTGCTACTGCTTCATCAGGGTTAACGTCTTTACGTGGTTCTTTGCCAAAGAAGTCTGCAACGGCTTTTTGTACCATTGGCATACGTGTTTGACCACCAACTAAAATCACATCTTTAATATCAGAAACAGTAAGACCTGCATCTTTTAATGCTGTTTTAACTGGTTCCATTGAGCGTTTAACTAAATCTTCAACTAATGATTCAAGTTTAGCGCGAGTCACTTTGATATTTAAGTGTTTTGGTCCAGTTGCATCAGCAGTGATATATGGTAAGTTAATATCAGTTTGTTGTGCTGATGATAATTCAATTTTCGCTTTTTCAGCCGCTTCTTTTAAACGTTGCATTGCAAGTGGATCATTTTTAAGATCGAATCCTTGTTCACGTTTAAATTCATCAACTAAATAGTTAATTAAACGAGAGTCAAAGTCTTCACCACCTAAATGAGTATCACCATTAGTTGCTAATACTTCGAAGGTTTTTTCACCATCAACGTCATCAATTTCGATAATTGAGATATCAAATGTACCACCACCAAGGTCATAAACTGCAATTGTGCGGTTACCGACATCTTTATCTAAACCATACGCTAATGCTGCTGCTGTTGGTTCGTTGATAATACGTTTAACATCTAAACCAGCAATACGACCCGCATCTTTAGTTGCTTGACGTTGTGCGTCATTAAAATAAGCAGGAACAGTAATAACGGCTTCAGTTACTGGCTCACCAAGATAATCTTCTGCTGTTTTTTTCATTTTCTTCAATACTTCAGCAGAAATTTGTGGTGGAGCAATTTTTTGGCCTTTAACATCAACCCATGCATCGCCATTGTCTGCTTTAACAATTTTATATGGCATGATGCCAACATCACGTTGTACTTCAGCGTCTTCATAACGACGACCGATTAAACGTTTAATCGCAAATAATGTATTTTGTGGATTGGTTACTGCTTGGCGTTTAGCTGGTTGACCAACTAGAATTTCGCCATCTTGTGTGTAAGCAATAATCGATGGGGTTGTGCGATCACCCTCGGCATTTTCTAATACTTTTGCTTGGCCGTTATCCATTACTGCAACACATGAATTTGTTGTACCTAAGTCGATACCAATAATTTTACCCATAATCGTTTCTCCTCAAACCTGTATTTTATTCTTTGTATATAAGTCTTAAATATTTAATTTCAAGTCCTTATTTTGACAAAGATATGTAATTGTTTTCACATAAATGGGAACAATATTTTTAATATCAAGGGGCAAAATAAATTATTTTTTCTTAAATCTTGATTATAGACCTCTCTACACTTATTATTGCCGCCTTTTTTATTATGAGAATTAATTTATAGGATCTTTATGGAACAAACTAAATTAGCAAACCCTGGTCCTCTCGGCTTAATGGGTTTTGGTATGACTACAATTTTATTAAATATTCATAACGCAGGTTTTTTTCCTGTCATGACGGCCATTGTGTCAATGGGTATTTTTTATGGAGGACTGGCACAGGTGATCGCTGGAATTTTAGAATTTCGTAAAGGTAATACTTTTGGTACTACAGCGTTTACTTCATATGGTTTCTTTTGGATCGCTCTTGTTGGTATTTGGTATTTACCGACATCACCAGCAACAGCACCAACTGATGCAACTTTTGTGGGTATCTTCCTAGCATTATGGGGAATTTTTACCGCATTTATGTTTATCGGTACTTTAAAAGGTAATCGAGTATTACAATTTGTTTTTGCAAGTTTAACTGTTTTATTTGCTTTATTAGCAATTGGTAACATTTGTGGTAACCATGACATCATTCATATTGCCGGTTTTGAGGGTATTATTTGCGGTGCCAGTGCTATTTATTTAGCGATGGCTGAAGTGCTTAATGAACAATATGGACGTACAATTTTACCAGTTGGTGCAAAATCTCAGCATTGATAAGAACATCACATCTACTAACAAAATTGGTAGATGTGATTTTTTTGAAAAGGAAAATAAAAAATCTAGCTTTTAATTTTTATTTGAATTTATCAATGACTTACATACATTTAAAAGAGACTGGGTATGTTTATTTATTGTTTCTTCAGATAAATTATTATCTTTTGAGCTAAAAGCGTTATTTATCATAATTTTACCACTGTTATCCATTGTTCCCGATGTCATCATAATGTAATTTGGAAATTGGATATCCATTGTTCCTTGTTTAAAAACAATATTTTCTAAATGAATGTTTGACTCTTCAGGTTTTAAATAAATCAATTCATCACCATTTCCAATGCTATCAATAAATATGAATTTTTTATTTTTCAATTGTTTTGCATAGCTTTCCAGCATCTTTAGGCCATATTGTCCATTATTACCATCATCATATAAAACAAAAGCAATTTTCTTCTTTTCTTTTTTATCTAATTTATTAATTAAATTGATAATTGTAATAATACTTGAAGAGTTACAAACAAAATTCTTTTGATTCGGAATGCCACTTTTGTATTTCAAAATAATAAAAAATAATAAAATAGTCGAAACAATAGACGATACGCCGGGAATACTAAAAAAAACCTGCGACTGAATTTTTGGTATGAACACCCAGTAATTTAATACCAATGAGGTGATGAATAAGAAAATAATTGGCGAAATACTTATAAAATAGCCTAATTTACTAAAGTGAGGCGTGAATGCATATTTTTTATTAAAATTAAAATTCTTAATACCAGTATCATAATAGGTACAAATGATTAATTCAGCTTGATCTAAATTACCAATATAAGCGTTGTAATAATTTTCATACCGTCTTGTTGCTAACTTTAATTTTGCTAATTTAGCATCAACTATATAGCCCAATTGAGTAAGTTCTTTAGATATCACTCTTAAAAAAGTGATTTTTTCTTTAGACGTAAATCTTTTGCCAAAAATGACACAGTATCTTAGTACAAGGTCTTTAAATTTATCCATTTTTAATAATTATTTTAATTTAGAAAAACTGTTAGTGCGATATTAGTCACACTAACAGCGAAACAAATAGATAATATTAAAATAATGATTATCAAATAATATTATCTATAGAAGATGTTAGTTTAATCAATAATCATCTTCATTTTGAGATTGGGAGAAATTAGCCATATTGCTAATCGCTTCTTGGATATTCTCATGTCCAGTTTCAACACACTCTTTTGCCAAATCAAGTAGTGATAATGAATCTCTATTACATACAGCATTAATTACCATTGGCAAGTTCATACCGGTAATGACGCGGACATTCATACCTAATTTTTCCCATTCTGGCAAACATCGCATTGATGCGTTATAAGGCGAGGCACCCAATAAATCAACAAAAATTAAGACACCTTGCCCTGAGTCTAGAGATTTTGAACAATCAAATAAATTATCTTTTAATTGTTCAATATCTTGTCCTGGATTGAGTGATAGTGATTCAAATTTATCTTGTTCTCCAACAATCATTGATACACTATCTTTAATCCCTTCAGCCATTTTGCCATGACTAACTAATAAAACACCTATCATATTTTCGATACCTATATTATTCAAACATCTTAATCGCTTCGTTTAATGTGACTTTTTTCAACGAAGGCGTCGCTTGAAAATAGATATCCATATTAGGGAAGCTGTTTTGTAAATCGATTAGTAAATCAAGTTGTTCTTTATTAATCGATACTTCTTTAATTATTGAAGTTGCTCCAGGTACTAGCGGTAAACCTCCAATGTTAAGATTAGTTATTGGCACACCCGCTTTAATGATTTTATACATAACTTCTATATTTTTTGTTATCAAAATAACATTAAAATCATCATACTGGCGATCATTCCAATATCTTACCGCGCCATCTTCTTTTAATACTCTTATTTTGTGTCCTGTACTTGCCCCAGCACCTAATATAATATTTTTAGTAAATTCATCATTTGCTGAGTAATCATCGGCTACAAATAACGCATTTGCTCCAGCTGCTTTAGAGACATTAGTTGCAACTTGACCATGAATAAGGCGGCTATCTACACGCGCTAACACTACTTTTCCCATAATTTTACCTCTATATTTTTTTAATTTTATAAAATTCCAATGGCTGCTAATACACCAAGTATTATGGTTAATCCAACTAATGCTTGAGTTACTTTTAACCCTTTCTTAGAAAAATAGAAATATAATCCCATCACGACCATAAGAGGCAATACACCCGGTAGGATTTTATCCAACGTATCTTGGATGACAAATTCTTTACCGGATAAATTGAATTTCAAACTTGATGATACTTTTATGTAGTTGGCAGCTAAAATACCCATCATGAATAGACCTAGAATGGATAAGCCCTCAATGACCATTTGCATTTTATTACCAACAACTTCAGTAGCTGCATTTCTACCCAATTTGAATCCTAACTGAGCAAAATAGTACCCAACAAAAAGTTGATAGATAACAAATGCAATGAAAGGAAATAAAGCACCAATTGCTAGGCCTTCTTGAGCCCAAGGAAGCGCAATTGCAATAAAGATATATTGCACTGTTCCAGAGTCGATTGCGTCACCTATTCCGGCTAAAGCCCCCATTAAACCAGCTTTTGTATTATAGAGAACGTCGTTATCAATGCTGATCGGTTTCTTTTGATAAACTTCATCTGCTCTTACAGCTTCTAGTGACGCCATAATTCCTGAAATTGTTCCCCCACCCCAGGTTAATTGAGTGTTAAAGAACAATAAGTGCCTTTGATAAGCGGCAGAAAGCTCACTTTTTGATTTATATAATTTTTTGAGAATTGGCATCAATCCCCACATTAAAGAAGCGGCTAGATAGCGGTCAAATGAGTGTGGGATTTCATTTGCATAATACCAACGTAACCATGCAATAGTGATATCTTTTTTAGTTATTGCTTCTGGTTTGAGATCAATACTTTCTTGTACGATTTCAGTCATTATAAATTCCTCTTTTTAATTTATTAATCAATTAAAGATTAATAATCGTCATCATCTACTTGATTATTTGAATTACTTCTAGGTTGCTCAGCCGCAGAATTAACCGCTTCATTCTTTGCAAGGACAAAGATAAACGCAACAATAGCGCCGACAATTGCGTAGGTAACCATTGTGATATTCAGTGGTTTTGCAATTACGGCCATGAAGTAAGCTAATAAGAAGAAAATGATGTAATTTTTCTTACCGATAACATAAATAGTCAGAGCAATACCTACTGCTGCAAGACCACCACCAATTACATTAAGAATATGGAAAACAAGTCCACCAGCATTAGATTTAATGATATCTGCAATTATTGGCGCACCAAAATAGAGTGCGACAAACATAAATGGTAAAAAGAGTGCGACACTACAAATGATTGGTAAGATAATAATTGATAAAGTTAATCCCGAACTGTTAGCTTCGTCAGCATATCGTTCAGTTAATTTCATAATCATTGTATTGAGGAAAAATCTTAATTGGTATAAATACGATCCTAACAAACCAACAGGTACGGCTACCGCCACCGCTGCTGCTGGTTGCATATCGCCGAGTAATGCGACAGGTACAGCGACAGCTGTTGCAATTGCGGGTTCTGATGGCATTTGTCCGCCAGGAGAAAACACACCCATATAAATTAACTGTATTGCTGCGGTTATTATCATCGCGTTTGAAATATCATTAAAGACTATTCCAACAATTAACCCCGTCATCATCGGTGAGAATCTGAGTGTTAATGTTGCTCCACCCAGCCCCCGAGACATTACCATTGCAACCCATATTGAAATAATGGTTGCTTGAAGAAACGTTACATGCATTTCTTGCATATATAAACTCCTCGATTTTTTTATAATGTTTTAAAAATTTTATGAAACAATTGATTGTAATTCTTGCTTATTGACAAATTTCTCTACATCTTGGACACATTTCTCACCCATACCCTGCAAACACTCAATGGCATAAGCTGATGTATGTGGAGTAACAAGAACTTTTGGATGCTGAACTAGAGGATTGTCGTTATATGAAGGCTCGACATACATTACGTCAGTAGCATGACCCGCAACAATACCCTCATTCAATGCATGTAATAGTGCATTTTCATCAATTAGTTCAGCTCGAGCAGTATTGGTGATGTAAACGCCTTTTTTCATTAAAGAAAATTGGTGATCTTTTAAGATATGATAACTAGTTTCATTTAATGAAGCATTTAGAGAAATGATATCCGCATGTTTTAGTAAATACTCTAAATCAACAATTTCAATATTATGTTGATTAGCCCATTGCTTATTTACGTTTGGATCTACAACAAGTAAGCGCGCATTAAAACCGTGTTTAAAAATTTCTGCCACACGGCTTCCAATATTCCCACAACCAATAACGCCAACAACTTTACCCGTAACATTGATACCCAAAAAAGAGGCTCTTTTTTTCCAATCATTTGATTTCACTGCAGCTTGTGACTGAACTGTTTGCCTAATTAATGCAAGTAAATTAGTCACTGCATTTTCGGCTACAGCATCTCGCTCCACTAGAGGGGGTACAATAGTTACAATTGTTCCATGTTCCCTTGCAGCAACAACATCAACATTATTAAAACCTATTCCATGACGAGAAATTAAAAACAAAGGGTCTTTTTTATTATCAAAAAAATCTTTGTTAAAAAAAGGTCTAACACTAGCAATAAAAATATTAAAACCTTCTAAAGCCTTTGCTAATTCCTTCCCTGGTATGTCATTATCAAAAGTAAAATGCTTTACTTCGCCAATTTTTTCTAATTGTTTTAAATGATCTGGAAAATACTTTCCAAAACTACTTGAGTTAATTATCGCAATTTTATAATTATCCACTCCATACTCCTAATCAATGAATGATAAACGTCACTGCTTTTTATTTAAAATGAACGTTATTCATCCTTTTTCTGACTTAAATGTGACAGGTAACATTGATTATAATTAATATGATTTAAAAAAAAGTGAATTTAGATCACATATTTAACAAATATTATAAAAATCAGCTTTGATAAGGGGATAATTATTTTCTATCAGAAAATATACTAATAATGCTGGAGGGCTTTAAGAATATAGCTTTAGGAATGTAGCATTAGCTAGTTCAAGACATAATAAAAAAGGGCAATCATGCCCTTTATAAAATTTAAGATTGCTATTTTTTATAAGCATCATTATGTACACCAACTGCTGCACGGCCTGACGGATCATTTAGATTTTTAAATGATTCATCCCATTCAATCGCTTTTGCAGTTGAACAAGCAACGGTTGGGCCACCTGGTACACAATGTGCAGCACTTTCAACAGGGAATAATTCGTCAAAAATCTCACGATACATATACGCTTCTTTTGATGTTGGCGTATTGTATGGGAAACGGAATTTTGCATTTTCTAGCTGTTGATCCGTAATTTTGCTTTCAGCAATTTCTTTTAAGGTATCGATCCAACTGTAGCCTACACCGTCAGAGAATTGTTCTTTTTGACGCCATACCACTGATGCTGGTAAGTAAGATTCAAATGCTTCACGAACAATGTGTTTTTCCATTTTACCGTTACTACCACACATTTTATCTTTCGGATTAATACGCATTGCCACATCTAAGAATTTTTTATCCAAGAAAGGTACACGCGCTTCAACGCCCCATGCAGCCATTGCTTTATTAGCACGTGCACAATCGTACATGTGTAACGCGGCTAATTTTCGGACAGTTTCTTCATGAAACTCTTTGGCATTTGGCGCTTTGTGGAAATAGAGGTAACCACCAAATACTTCATCAGCACCTTCACCTGATAGGACCATTTTGATACCCATTGCTTTAATTTTTCTTGCCATTAAATACATTGGGGTTGAGGCACGAATCGTTGTTACATCATACGTTTCGATAAAATAAATAACATCACGGATTGCATCAATACCTTCTTGAATGGTGAAGTTAATTTCGTGGTGAACAGTACCTAGATGATCAGCAACTGCTTGTGCAGCCTTAAGATCTGGGGCACCTTTTAAACCAACCGCGAATGAGTGCAATTGTGGCCACCATGCTTCTGATTTTTCATGATCTTCAACGCGACGAGCAGAAAACTTTTTAGTAATTGCTGAAATAACAGAAGAATCAAGTCCACCAGATAATAAAACGCCATAAGGAACATCTGACATAAGATGACTTTTTACAGACTCTTCTAGTGCAACACGAAGTTCATTGATATCTGTCTTATTATCTTTGACGTTATCATATTCCATCCAATCACGTTTGTAATAGGTTTTAATTTCACCTTCTGTACTTGATAAGTAACTTCCAGGAGGAAAAGCCTCAATCGTTTTACAAACCGGAACCAATGCTTTCATTTCAGACGCAACGTAAAAAGTGCCGTTTTCATCATGTCCCATATACATCGGAATGATACCGATATGATCACGACCAATAAAATAGGTGCCTTTATTAATATCATAAAGAATAAACGCAAACATGCCTTGTAAGTCATCAAGACAGTGTATACCTTTTTCTTGATATAAAGCTAAGATCACTTCACAGTCAGAGCCTGTTTGGAATTCATAACGATCTTTGTACTGATTTCGGAGTTCTTGATGATTATAAATTTCGCCATTAACCGCTAAAACTAATGTTTTATCTTTATTATAAAGCGGTTGAGATCCAGTATTAACATCTACAATTGATAGACGTTCATGAGCTAAAATCGCTTTATCAGAAGCAAAAATACCAGACCAATCAGGGCCACGATGACGTTGCAGGCTTGATAGCTCTAATGCTTTTGTTCGTAGCTGTTCCGGATCTGATTTAATATCAAGAATACCTAAAATCGAACACATTGAATTTCTCCATTTAAAATCGCTATAGCGATACTATTTACTAATAAAATTTATTTTAAATATTATTGCAAGCAAATCACAAAAATAACAGGATACACATTATTGATTAACAATTAAAGTACAATATCGTTATACTTTTCCTATAATAAAGATTGCTTTTATTTTTTTATCCACTGCCCTTGCTGTTTGATGTATTGACCAGCAGGCGTTTTTTCTTGAGCTTTACTTCCTGCTTTGTTTTGAACTTCAACTAGTGGCACGTTACTTTCAGCTGATACTTTTTGGTACTCTTGTTTACGAGCCTGATTAATTAATTGGGCAATTTCGCTTGCATTACCTTCATTTTTTACAACGCCTAAATAACCATCGGTTTGTTCTCCCACTAGACCATTAGCTTTTGCTTGAGGTAGTGAATTAATCGCTTGATCTAAATTTAAAGCAAAAACAGGCAAAGCTAATAGGATTGATAATAATGCTACTGTTGCTTTTTTATAAATATTCATAACAGACTCCTTATTAAATACATCATATAAGATGAATTAAATATGTAAAAACGGTTGAAATTTAAATGTTTTGCTATAAAAGTCGTGTTTATGCACTCATTAATATTAATATAAACCTGATTTATTAATAATATTATCTAGCGCTTTGTCCACTTTGATATTAATTTCGTGATCAATCTTAACGTTCAAATTGATATTAATTGGTTCATTTGGTGCTTGCACTTTAACCGTTGGCGTACAACCCATTAGTACAGCACTACACACTATAATTGTAATAATAGTTTTAATCATAGAATAACCTCTTATCTATCAAGATTTCCTTTTTAAATACGCTTCAATACGTTTGCGAATAGGTTCGTTAATTTGATCGGAAAGTTGTAAACTTATTAATAGTTTTGCAATATTCTCTTCAAGATTTATATTCAAATTCACCGCTTTACCATTTTCAACATCACGGTTATTACCTTGAATATTTAGTCCTAATTTAGCAATTTCATTTTGATAACTCACCATACCCGACAACTTAGTATAATGAAAATTTTTGATTATATCAGTGAGAATTTTCATATTCGGGTTAGCTTGGGCATAATTTTTCAGTGCTGTATTTTCAAACTGTAAATATCCTTCATTAACCGTAACTAACTGGCCGTTTTTTATGACGACTTCATTAAAAGCTGTCCCTTTTTTACTGGACGGTAATAATGTTATTGGCAACGTGCCATCAATTGCCCCATCTCCAGCTAAACCATCAGCAGGATATTTAGCCAAGATATCTTTCAATTGTATCTTTTTTAGCCTTAAATTAAATTGTTGGGGTAATTTAGCTAAATTCAATTGTCCCTGATCAAGAAAAACTGAGCCAGAAAAAATAGCGGCTTGCGCTTTCGTCCATTTCACTAACCCTTTACTCGGAGCATTTAGCGATGCTGAATAACTACCTGCTAATCTAATCTTCTCGAAATTAACACCAATATTAACTTGTTGAATAGTTAATGCGGGCGTTGAAATAGTAAATTGATTGTTATTAAATGAAATATCGATGTTGCCAACTGCGGATTTAAATTCAGTCGCTTTAAATATGCCATCAAATTTATTAATTGTTAATGTTGATTTTGCATTAATTTGTTTCGATTCAAGCGAAATAGGTATTGTTACTTCAAAGGTCAGCTTCCCTACTAATAGTTTAACAATTAAGTCATCTGAAAATTTCGCTTTTTCAATATTAAATAAAGCGTTGTCTGAACTCTTTAAAATAACTTTATCGCTAGTTAAAACCCCTGTAAATGGTAAAGTCAGATTACCTTTTTCTATTCCAAATTGATTCAAGGAAGTCGTCAAGACCCCCTCTTTGATTTCGAAGCAAGAATTTAACTGATCAAACGAAAGGTTAGCAGTTAATGTGTGTTGATTATTACTTGATAGATTAAGTTGTATTGTATTTTGCTCTTTAGTGGCCTGAACCTTCAGGTTAACTAACTCTTTTTTCTGTTGATAAAATGTTAAAGAGTCGACATTGATATTATTTGGAAGCCAATAAATGATAGTCGATACAGTGGAAGAGTTAGGAGAAGATTGATTGAGCTCTTGTGTATCTGTCACCTTTGGCAAGCCTGATTTATCAGTTGAATCGGACCAGTAAATATCAATACTTTTTGCCGTAAAGGTTGACAACGACAGTTTGACATTGCTCGCTTTTAACGATAATTGTGGCTGTTGTGAAATAGTTAGTTCATCAAAAGATAATCCGCCGAGACCGATATCAATACCTTGCCAATCTATAGAAAGATTATGTTCATCCTTGAATGATAACCAATATCGCCAACCATATAAGCTTAATATCACTATTATGAGTAATATAAGAGATGGAATCCAATAACGTTTTTTTAAGCGAGCCATAATAAACTCTCAACAAGTGGATCGCCGAATAGTATCGGCGATTATTATGCTTGTTCTCTGTTAGCAATATAAGCCAATGCCTTGTCAATTCTTGCTAATGTACGTTTTTTACCAACAGCATAAACAGTTACGTCAACAGAAGGCGATTGCCCAATTCCCGTCACTGCAACACGAAGTGGCATACCTACTTTACCCATCCCGACTTCAAGCTCGGTGGCTGTTGCCTCAATAGCATGATGAATTTTATCAATTTGCCAATCAAAATCTGAAATTGCTGCAATTTTAGCTTTGATTAGCTCTAAAGGTTCTTTTGCAACAGGTCGTAAATTTTTTTTAGCTGCATCAGCATCAAACTCATCAAAATCTTGATAGCAATAAGTACATGACTCAGCCATTTCTTTCAATGTTTTACAACGTTCACCAAATAGTTTCACTATAGTAATTAAATCAGGACCTTGTGTTAAATCATAACCTTGCTGATTCATATGCCAAACTAAATGCTGTGCAACATAATCAGCATCTAAATGGTTAATATAATGATGATTTAACCAAAGTAATTTTTCAGTATTAAATGCACTGGCAGATTTACTTACTGCATCTAATGAAAAGAAATCAATCATTTCTGGTACAGAAAATATCTCTTGATCGCCATGAGACCAGCCTAGACGAACTAAATAGTTAAGTAAGGCTTCTGGCAGATAACCATCATCACGGTATTGCATCACACTCACTGCACCATGACGTTTAGAGAGTTTTTGTCCATCGTCACCTAAAATCATTGATACATGACCATATTCAGGTAATGGTGCGCCTAGTGCTTTTAAAATATTAATTTGGCGAGGCGTATTATTAATATGATCTTCACCACGAATAACATGGGTAATTTCCATATCCCAATCATCAACAACGACGCAAAAGTTATAAGTTGGAGAACCATCAGTACGGCGTATGATTAAATCATCAAGCTCTTTATTGGCAATTTCAATTGGACCACGTATCAGATCATTGAAAACAACTACGCCATCTACCGGGTTAGCAAAGCGGACAACATGTGGCTCAGTGTGTGAATGCTGTTTTTGCACTTCATCACAACGACAATGACCGTCATATCGGGCTTTTTCACCTTTCGCCATTTGCTCTTCGCGCAATTTTTCTAAGCGCTCTTTTGAGCAATAACAACGATAAGCCGTTTTATTGGCTAACATTTCGTCAATAACTTGATTATAACGATCAAAACGTTTAGTTTGGAAATATGGGCCCTCATCCCATGATAATTTTAACCAATTCATACCTTCCATAATCGCATCAATCGCTTCTGGTGTTGAACGTTCAAGGTCGGTATCTTCAATACGCAATACAAAGGCGCCATGCGCATGGCGGGTATATAGCCAAGAATAAAGCGCAGTACGTGCACCACCAACATGTAAGTAGCCAGTTGGGCTTGGTGCAAAACGGGTTTTAATTTTCATGAAATAATCCTATTAATAAAGAGCCCTAAAATGTCAATTTATCACTTATGCTCTTTTTATTTAACCGATTTCCATAGATAGGAAAGGCAATTCAATTTAGTTGCTTATTTTAACACGTCAAAAGGTTTCAGCAAGCCGTCAGTAATAGACAAAATTAGCAACTAATTTAAGTAGTTACTCAATATAAAATCGAGTATAAAAAAATAAATTATAAAAGCTATTAATGAGCTTCATCCCAATTATTACCAATACCAACATCCACTTTTAATGGTACTGAGAGTTGATAACAATTTTCCATGATAGATTTAATAGATTTACTATATTCACTAACAAGCTCTTCTTTAACCTCAAATACAAGTTCATCGTGTACTTGCATTAACATTCTGATATTATCGTTAGGCTGGGTTTTAATCCATTCACTCATCTTGATCATAGCTGTTTTAATAATATCAGCTGCTGTACCTTGCATTGGCGCATTAATTGCAGCACGCTCAGCACCTCGTTTTTCATTAACTCTAGACGAGCTAATTTTTGGTAAATATAATCGTCTTCCTGATAAGGTTTCAACGTAGCCTTGCTCGGATGCTTGTTGACGAATTCTGTCCATATATACTTGTACACCAGGATAACGTTCAAAATAACGATCAATATAGAATTTTGCTTCTTTACGAGGAATATTAATTTGTTTAGATAACCCAAAAGCACTCATGCCATAAATTAATCCGAAATTTACAGCTTTAGCTCTTCTTCGCTCTTCTGCGGTAACTTCTGGCTCTGGTTTACTTAGAATTTCACTCGCTGTCACCCGATGAATGTCTTTATCATGAGCAAAAGCATTTAGCAAACTTTTATCCTGCGATAAATGCGCCATAATACGTAGCTCAATTTGCGAATAATCAGCTGAAATAATTTTATAACCTTTTGGGGCAATAAACGCTTGGCGAATACGGCGACCTTCCTCGGTTCGAACAGGAATATTTTGTAAATTAGGGTCGTTTGATGATAATCGTCCTGTTACAGTACCAATTTGGTTATAATTGGTATGAATTCGGTGATCAATTGGGCTAATCATCAACGGTAGTTTATCGGTATAAGTATTTTTTAATTTGGCTAACCCTCGGTAATATAAAATTTTACGAGGTAATACATATGTATTTGCTAATTCATTTAATACTTCTTCACTGGTTGAAGGATCACCTTTAGGCGTTTTTTTGAGCACGGGTAATTGGTGTTTATCAAATAAAATTGCTTGAATTTGTTTTGGTGAACCCGGATTAAATTTTTCACCCGCAAGGAATTGTAACTCTTCTTCAGTATCCTTTAATATTTTGCTAAGTTCTTTTGAATACGCTTTTAATTGTTCAGCATCAACAAGAACCCCTGTTCTTTCCATGTCAGCTAAAATAATTGCTAGCGGCATTTCAATATCTGAAAATAACTTAGTCAGTTTTTCATTTTTTTCTAGCTGTGGCCATAATTTTTGATGTAATTGAAGAGTAATATCCGCATCTTCTGCTGCATATTGAGTTGTTTTTTCAACATCAATAGTATCAATACTTGATTGTTTTCTACCAACTTTAGTTAATTCATCATAAGTAATTGTTTTATATTTCAAATAGCGTTTTGCCATACTATCCATGTCATGTCGTTGAGTGCTATTTAATACATAGGACTCTAACATGGTGTCATAAGCAATACCCTGCACTTGAATGCCATAGTTCGCCAATACACTGTAGTCAAATTTGGCATTTTGGACGATTTTTTTGATTTGAGGATTCTCTAATATTGGTTTTAATTTTGCCAATACATGATTAAGCGGTAACTGCTCTGGAACACCAAGGTATTGATGAGCTAGAGGAATATAAGCAGCTTGATGTGGAGTAACACTTAGCGATATCCCAACAAGTCTAGCATGGAAATGATCGATATTATCCGTTTCCGTATCAAATGCAAAGGCTTCGCAACTATTTAATTTTGCAATCCATTCATCTAATTGTGTATCGGTTAAAATACATTGATAATCCTTTTCGTGTACTTCAGTCTCTAGCTCTTCTTGGTCAATCGAGGACAATCCCCCTTCAATTTCGACATGAATTTGACTTTGCTGATTTAAAAAGTTACCCGTGATTAATTCTTTTTGCCAACGGTGGAAATCATAATAAGCAAACAATTCAACTAATTTAGTTGCATCGATATCACCTATAAGCAATTGTTCCGTCGTAAAATCTAATGGAACATCCGTTTTAATTGTCGCCAATAAATAACAAAGGTCAGCTTCTTTCTTATGATCAGCCAATTTACTTTTCAATGATTTAGCACCACGAATAGGCAATTTTTGAATTTCATCCAAATGGCTATAAATATCATTTAAACTTTCAAAATGCGTTAATAAATTTAGTGCCGTTTTTTCACCAATTCCCGGAACACCAGGAATATTATCAGACGTATCACCTCTTAGTGCTAAATAATCAATCATTTTTTCTGGTGGAACACCAAATTTTTTCATAACACCTTCTGGGTCAAGAATTGTGTTATTCATGGTATTTATTAGTGTGATTTTATCACTGACTAATTGTGCCATGTCTTTGTCACCAGTACTGATTAGTACCTCAAGATTTTCTTTTTCCGCTTGTCTAGCCAATGTGCCTATCACATCATCAGCCTCAACACCATCTACACAAAGCAGTGGTAATCCCATCGCTTTTAAAATAGTATGAATTGGTTCGATTTGAGGTCGTAAATTTTCTGGCATTTCTTCTCGAGTAGCTTTATATTCGCTATAAAGTTCATTACGGAAAGATCCGCCACTTGCATCAAAAACGACAGCAATATGAGTTGGATCATATTGATTTATTAGACTGCGTATCATATTGACCACACCAAAAATAGCCCCAGTAGGTTCACCTTTGGAATTAGTTAATGGAGGGCATGCAAAAAAAGCACGATAAAGATAAGAAGAGCCATCAATCAAAATAATTGGCGTATTATTTGGCATTAATAGTTACCCAAATGTTATTTAATACAGTTATTATTAGTATAACCTAATTAGTAACAATATTCTTGTGAGTACCGATAATATAGTGTAAAAATATTCGAGATCGCATCGATCTTTAAGTCAAATTGATTAATTAAAAATACTGTATATCCCTATATCACTATTATATAATACTGATATCTATTTTCGTCTGAGTATCAAATAAATGACAGAATTAAGTCCTGCAGCACAAGAGGTCAAAAAAGCACTAGCAGCTAAAAATCTTGAAACCCCATCATGTCGTTTACCTATGGACAATAGCGAAAGGAAAGCAAAAATAGAAGCACATTTTCGAGAAATCATGAAACTTATGGAACTCGATTTAAGTGATGATAGTCTTGCTGAAACTCCGCACCGCGTTGCAAAAATGTATGTTGATGAGATCTTTTCCGGACTTAACTATCATAACTTTCCCAAAATCACCCTGATTGAAAACAAAATGCAGGTTGATGAAATGATTACCGTTCGTGATATTACTTTAACCAGTGTTTGTGAGCACCATTTTGTGACCATTGACGGTAAAGCCACCGTTTCTTATATCCCAAAAGATAAAGTGATTGGTTTATCAAAAATCAATCGGATTGTTGAATTCTTTTCCCAGCGCCCGCAAGTGCAAGAAAGATTAACCCAACAAATTTTGGTGGCACTACAGACGCTATTAGGAACAGTTAATGTTGCTGTTTCAATTGATGCTACTCACTATTGTGTTAAAGCTCGAGGTATTAAAGATTCCAATAGTTTAACTACCACGACCGCATTAGGGGGAGGTTTTAAAACTAATCCAAGCACCCGACAAGAGTTTTTACGCGCATTAAATCATTAATAATAAAGGATATTGAATGAAATATTTATCACTCATGTTTATGATACTGTTTATTACAGCCTGTTCTGAACAGGAATCTAATCATAATGATAAATTTATTGGTTTTTGGGTTGAAGGTGGTCCGGATTATAAACATACGGCGTCGATCGCCAATCTTGTTGAAATAAGTAAACAAGGAGACAATTACTTTATCAATGAAAACTACGTTTATGGTAATGGTCAAACCATTGCGATGCGAAAACTCACAAAATCACAAGACAATTTCGACGGACTGGCTTATCCATCAGAAAGAAATTTTGGTTTAGAAAACAAAGTGACTATGGATGATGATACAAAAATCGGTATATTTAATACCCATTTCTTTCGAATTTCAAAAGAAGAAGCAGAGCACATTAAACGCGATGTAAAAGAGTGCGAAGAGATAGAAAAAAACCGTTTTTTTATTCCTAATGAGCAACAAGCTGAATATAAAAAACGGGCAAAAGAACTGGCTTATTGTCGGATTTTTTGGTAACAATCCAAATTCACGCCAGTCTAAATTCAGTGGATTTTTGTGACAGTCGTATGGGAATTGATTATTCATCAAAATCCCAAAATCAAATACAAATCAACTTTATATTACGTGCATCTTTAAGAAAGATTGGTATAATTCACAGCTATTTTAGTTAAAACATCACAATTAATAGCACGCTTTCATGAAGATCATTCGCGGTATTGATAATTTAAACAATCAATTTACTCAATGTGTACTTACATTGGGCAACTTTGATGGCGTGCATTTAGGACACCAACAATTAATTAACCATTTAATAAAACAAAGTAAAAAATTAAACTTACCAACAGTGGTTATGTTATTTGAGCCTCAACCTTTAGAGTTTTTTTGCAAACAAAATGCTCCCGCTAGGTTAACGTCTTTTAAAGAAAAAGTGGAATTAATTAAAAAATTGGGTATCGACTATATTATTGCGGTGCCATTTACCCAAACCTTTGCCAATATGTTAGCCCCAGATTTTATTCAAGATTGGTTGATAAACAAATTACAAGCTAAATATATTGTTATTGGTGATGATTTCCGATTTGGTCGTGAGCGTAAAGGTGATATTAATCTTTTACAACAATATACTCATAACAATCAATTTGTAGTTGAGAGTATGCCCACGTTTGTTTGGAATGATTTAAGGATCAGCAGTACGGCTGTTCGTGAGGCGTTATTTAATAGTGATTTTAAATTGGCTCATTGCCTTTTAGGCCGTAATTATGCCATTGAAGGGAAAGTGGTTCATGGCAATGCGTTAGCCAGACAATTAGGATTTCCGACAGCCAATATTCATTTAAATCGAAAAAAACCCGCTTTACAAGGCGTCTATTTTGTAAAAGTCAAAAACTGTTGTAGTAATCAGCATTATCATGGCATTGCCAATATCGGTATAAGACCAACCATTGAAGGCAAAAAGGCTATTTTAGAGGTTAATCTATTTGACTTTTCAGGTGATATTTATGGACAATATTTAGACGTTATATTCGTTCATAAGTTACGCGACGAGAAAAAATTTGATTCGCTAACCGATTTAAAACAACAAATTGCACAAGATGTTTGCACTGCGAAACAGATCAGTGCAAAATTAACCAATTAAAAAGTAGTTTCAACAAAAATTAACTGGAATAAATCAGCATGACAGACTATAAAAACACATTGAATTTACCGGAAACCGGATTCCCTATGCGAGGTGATCTTGCTAAACGTGAACCGGCGATGTTGCAAAATTGGTACGATAAAGAACTTTATCGCAAAATCCGTCAAGGCAAAAAAGGCAAAAAAGCTTTTATTCTGCATGATGGCCCTCCTTATGCAAACGGAAAACTTCATATTGGTCATGCCGTTAATAAAATAATTAAAGACATTATTATCAAATCAAAAGGCTTAAGTGGTTATGACTCCCCATATATTCCAGGATGGGATTGTCATGGTTTGCCGATTGAGCAAAAAGTCGAGGAGCAAGTCGGTAAACCAGGTGTAAAAGTAACACCAGCTGAGTTTCGCCAAATTTGTCGTGATTATGCTGCTTCACAAGTTGAATTACAAAAAGCTGACTTTATTCGCATGGGTGTGCTTGGGGATTGGCAAAATCCATACCGTACAATGGACTATGATACTGAAGCGAATATTATTCGTGCTTTAGGTAGAGTGATTCAAAATGGGCATTTAGTCAAAGGTGCTAAACCAGTTTATTGGTGTACAGATTGTATGTCAGCTTTAGCGGAAGCTGAAGTCGAATATTATGATAAATCATCGCCCGCAATAGATGTAAAATTCAAAGCCGTAGATAACCAAGCTGTTGCAAGTAAATTTGGTGTTAATACCGACCTAACTATTTATGCCGTGATTTGGACGACAACACCTTGGACATTACCTGCCAGCCGAGGTATTGCCTTAAATGCTGAATTTGAGTATCAACTAGTACAAATAAACGATAAAGAATGCTTAATTTTAGCCGCTGATCTGGTCGAATCAGTCATGAAACGTGCCGAAATTTCAGAATGGAAAGTACTTGGCAGCTGTAAAGGTGATGCGCTTGAGCTATTACGCTTTAAACATCCTTTCCTTGAGTTTGATGAACCAATTGTACTTGGTGAACATGTGACAGTTGACGCAGGTACAGGTGCAGTGCACACTGCGCCTGGTCACGGTGTTGAAGACTTTTTAGTTGGTCAAAAATATGGGCTTGAAGTTGCTAACCCTGTTGGTGGCAATGGCTGTTATTTACCTGGAACAGGCGTTGGTTTAGATGGTTTGTTTGTTTTCAAAGCCAATAAAGTGGTAGTTGAACTATTAAAAGAACGCAATGCTTTACTACACTTTGAAAATATTGAACATAGCTATCCTTGTTGCTGGCGACATAAAACGCCTGTTATCTACCGCGCAACACCACAATGGTTTATCAGTATGGATAAACAAGGTTTACGTGCTCAATCACTAAAAGAGATCAAACAAGTTCGTTGGATTCCAGATTGGGGACAAGCTCGAATTGAAACTATGGTAGCGAACCGTCCTGATTGGTGTATTTCACGTCAACGCACATGGGGCGTGCCTATGACGCTATTTGTGCATAAAGAAACTGAAGAGTTGCATCCAGACACACTACAATTAGTTGAGAAAGTGGCTAAATTGGTTGAACAAAACGGTATTCAAGCATGGTGGGATGCCGATATTAAAGATTTATTAGGCCCTGATGCTGATGATTATCGTAAAGTGCCCGATACACTAGATGTATGGTTTGATTCAGGCTCAACATTCTACTCAGTGGTTGGCGTGCGTCCTGAATTTGCAGGACACGAAGCCGATATGTACTTAGAAGGTTCAGATCAGCATCGTGGTTGGTTTATGTCTTCATTAATGCTATCAACGGCAATTGATAACAAAGCACCGTATAAACAAGTATTAACTCACGGTTTTGTCGTCGATGGACAAGGACGTAAGATGTCTAAATCACTTGGTAACATTGTGACCCCACAAGAAGTGATGAATAAACTTGGGGCAGATATTTTACGTTTGTGGATTGCATCGACTGATTATTCAGGCGAAATGAGTTATTCAGATGAAATCATTAAACGTGCAGCCGATAGCTACCGTCGTATTCGTAATACCGCACGCTTCTTACTGGCTAACTTAAATGGTTTCGATCCAGCTAAAGATATGGTTAAACCAGAAGATATGGTAGTACTTGATCGTTGGGCTGTCAGTATAGCTAAAGAAGCTCAAGAGCAAATCATTCAAGCTTATGAAAACTACGATTTCCATAGAGTCGTACAACGTATTATGCAATTTTGCTCAATCGAAATGGGCTCATTCTATTTAGATATTATCAAAGATCGTCAATATACTGCAAAAAGCGATAGTGTTGCGCGCCATAGTTGTCAAACTGCGTTATATCATATCGCTCAAGCGATGGTTCGTTGGATTGCACCAGTTTTATCATTCACTGCTGATGAAATTTGGCAATATCTACCTGCTTCTGAAAAATCTGAATTTGTATTTGAAGATGAATGGTATACCTTGCTATTTACCTTATCAGATAGTGAAACATTAAACAGTGCTTATTGGGCTCAAATCTTAGCTATTCGAAGTGAAGTCAATAAAGTTTTAGAACAAGGCCGTAATGATAAAGTTATCGGGGGATCACTTGAAGCAGCGGTAACCCTTTATGCTAATAGCGAAATAGCAACGGCTCTCGCTAAATTAGAAAACGAATTACGCTTTGTATTACTGACTTCACAAGCGACGGTGAAACCTTTAGAAAATGCACCACAACATGCGGTACAAAGTGATATTCAAGGTCTTAAAATTGAACTTGCTAAAGCACAAGGCGATAAATGTCCTCGTTGCTGGCATTTTACAGTTGATAACAACCCAACCACTCACTTATGTAAACGTTGTGAACAAAACATTCATGGTAATGGTGAAGTTAGACATTTTGCCTAAGTGATATAAAAATAAATAGGGCTATAAAAATAATTTTATAGCAATTAAGAACACTTACCGCCGACGATTGTCGGCGGTATTATAATAATGAGCATAAATTATATGAAAAAAGATAACGGACTTCTCTGGTTATTATTTGCGGTTGTAGTTTTTATTATCGATATCGCAAGTAAATTCTGGATTATAAATAATTTTTACTTATTTGAATCTGTAAATCTTTTACCCTTCTTCTCTATCACCTATGTACATAATATTGGCGCAGCTTTCAGTATTTTTGAAGGTCAACGATGGATACTTGCTGCCGTAGCTTTTGCTGTTAGTGTCGTAATTGTTTATATGTTATATCGCAGTAACCATAAGCAAAAATTAGAAAATTTTTCATTAGCATTAATTTTAGGTGGTGCATTAGGAAACCTATTTGACCGTCTTTACCATGGATTTGTTGTCGACTTTCTAGATGTCAATTTTGGTGATTGGCACTACCCAACTTTTAATATTGCTGATTGTGCGATTTGTTTAGGTATTGGATTTTACATCCTAAGCAATTATGCTAAAAAGACTGACTAATATGCAGATTATACTCGCTAATCCTCGTGGCTTTTGTGCTGGAGTAGATCGAGCTATTACTATCGTTGAACGCGCGCTTGAGCTATTTGGTGCTCCTGTTTATGTTCGCCATGAAGTTGTACATAATCGCTACGTAGTTAACCGTCTTAAAGAACTTGGCGCAATATTTATCGAAGATCTCAATGATGTCCCAGACGATAGTATCCTTATTTTTTCTGCCCATGGGGTATCTAAAACAGTTCGTGATGAGGCCAAACGTCGTCAGCTACGAATATTCGATGCAACATGCCCTTTAGTAACTAAAGTTCATATGGAAGTCGCCAGAGCAAGCTATCGAGGTGAAGAGGTTATTCTTATTGGTCATGCTGGCCATATTGAAGTAGATGGCACGATGGGACAATATAGTAATCCAGCAGGTGGAATCTATTTAGTCGAATCAATTAAAGATGTACAAAACTTGCAAGTAAAAAATGACAATCATCTCTGTTTTACAACACAAACAACCTTATCGGTTGATGATACCGCAGAAATCATTGAAGCGTTAAAAAATCGATTTCCCAATATTCGTAGCCCTCGTAAAAACGATATTTGTTATGCCACCACTAACCGCCAACAAGCAGTTAAGCAGTTATCATCTCAAGCCGATATTGTCTTAGTGGTTGGATCTAAAAATTCATCAAACTCCAGTCGATTAGCAGAGCTTGCAAGACGAAACAGCAAAAATGCCTACTTAATCGACTACGCCTCAGACATTAATCTTAAATGGCTAGAAAATGCCCGAACTATTGGCGTAACCGCTGGCGCTTCTGCCCCAGAAATTTTAGTTAAACAAGTTATTGAGCATCTAAAAAGTTTAGGTTGCACATCAATGATTGAAACCGAAGGTATTTCAGAGAATATTACTTTTGAAATTCCCAAAGAGTTACGTATAGAAGTTAAAACAACTGATTAAGAAGAGTGTGTTAGTTGCTTAAATTTTTGCAATAATTCGTCTTGAGTTTCAACATGCTCTGGATCAGCAATAATCGCATTTTGAATTGGACAGACGCGTTGACAGGTAGAATGATCATAATAACCGACACACTCAGTGCATTTATTTGGATCAATTTCATAAGTATCGAACCCCATTGAAATGGCCTCATTTGGACATTCAGGTTCACACATATCACAATTAATACACTTATCAGTTATTTTTAACGCCATTGCTACAATATATCTTTAACGAATAAAAAATTTGCGCCATTATAACGCAATCCTAAATAAATCCTAATACGGATCTACATTTACATTGAGTATTGACAAAACTTTTGCAAAAAATTTTGAGGAACGGGGTTTTTGAAGGTCTAAAATTGCATAAATTTGGAAATTAAAGCCTAATGCATATCAAAATAAGTGTTCCTAATCAGATTATCCACCTAAATAGTTATTGGAATTTTAGAATTATTTTAGAAACTTATCAGCTTGACGCGAAAATAGTTTTATTAGTAAATTGAACAAAGGAACGGCTCAAAGCTTCACTAATTTTCATTAGTAAGTTAATTAGGAATTGCCTACTTTTTTGTGCAATAAACAGGTATTCCTATGTATGATTATCTAATGATATTTATAATTAAATTTTTAAGTACATATTGAAAGAAAGGTGATTTTTTCTATCAATTCAGAAATATCTTTAATACAGTTAAAAATTTTCATAAAAATTACAATTTATTATCTTTAGTTATCATTGCAAATGAAATTAATACGATACAATGCTCAAAAAATAACAAAAACGAAAGGATGAAAAATTGGCAAAATTCTTTAGATTCAAATATATCGTTATCTTTATTGCCACTTTAGTTGTGCTTTATTTAGGAAAATTAATTTTTTTTCCTTCAGAGCAGGCCGTTAATTATATTACGTCGCCAGTAACGAAAGGAAATGTTGAGAAAACGGTTCTTGCTGATGGCACTATAAGCGCTTTTAAACAAGTTAGTGTTGGTGCACAAGTTTCTGGACAAATCAAAAAATTGTATGTTGAACTTGGCGATGAAGTTAAGCAGGGAGATATGATAGCTGAGATTGATGATCTTAAACAAAGTAACGATCTCAAACAATCTGAAGCAAAATTAAACAGCTTGGAAGCTCAGCGTACATCTAAGCAAGCAAAATTAGTTAACTATCAACTAACTTATGAACGCCAATTAAAACTGGTTAAAAAAGGGGTTGGTGTCCAATCAGATTTAGATTCAGCAAAAGCCGATCTTGATGCAATCAAAGCTGATATTGCAGCACTTGATGCAGATATTGTTAGCGCTCAAGTGGCGGTTGATACTGCAAAAGTTAATTTAGGTTATACCAAAATACGCTCACCAATTGATGGTGTTATTGTTGCCATTCCTGTCGACCAAGGGCAAACGGTAAACTCGGTACAAAGTGCTCCGACTATCGTTAAAGTCGCTCAATTAGATAAAATGACCATTGAAGCACAAATTTCGGAAGCCGATGTTATTGGTGTTAAAAAAGGTATGCCCGTTTATTTCACTATATTAGGACAACCAAACAAGCGGTTTGAGGGATTAACATTAAGATCGATTGAGCCTGCACCTGACTCAATTAATACTGAAAACTCTACGTTAAGCGCATCATCTACCACCAAAAGTGCAATTTACTACAATGGTTTATTTGATGTTGATAATCCTGATCATCTTTTACGTATTTCAATGACAGCTCAAGTATATATTGTGTTAGCTGAAGCGAAAAATGTACTGACTATTCCATCCCAAGCTGTTCAAAAAAATTTAGCAGATAATAAAGCGATTATTTATCTACTTGATCAACATAATAATGTTGAAGAACGAGAAGTCAGTCTAGGTATCAATAATAATATCAATGTGGAAATCAAATCGGGACTTAAAGAAGGTGAAGTCGTCATTATTGGTAGTAACAATGGCGCATTATTTAATCCTAATGGACGCACGCCGAGGATAAGATTTTGATATGACAAATAATCCACTTATCAAACTTGAGAATATTGTTCGTGAATTTCCAGCCGGTGATTCAACCATACAAGTGCTTAAAAATATCAATTTAACGATCAATGCCGGTGAAATGGTTGCCATTATTGGTGCGTCTGGCTCAGGCAAATCGACGTTAATGAATATTTTAGGTTGTTTAGATAAACCAAGCTCGGGGGTCTATACCATTGGAGGTCGTACCACCAATAAATTATCACCCGATGAATTAGCTGAATTACGTCGTGAACATTTTGGATTTATCTTTCAACGCTATCATTTATTAAGCGCCTTAACTGCACAAGGTAACGTTGAAATTCCCGCCATTTATGCAGGAATCACTAATGAACAACGAAAAAAACGAGCTATTGAAATATTAACGCGTTTAGGGCTTGAAGATAAAATTAGTAATAAACCCAGTCAATTATCAGGAGGTCAACAACAGCGTGTCAGTATTGCTCGAGCCTTAATAAATGGCGGACAAGTTATTTTAGCAGATGAACCAACAGGCGCACTTGACCGTAAAAGCGGATTAGAAGTTATGGCTATCTTGCGAGAACTTCATAAACAAGGGCATACGGTGATTATTGTAACGCATGATAGCAATATTGCCCAAAGTGCAGAGCGAATTATTGAAATCAGTGACGGAAATATTATCTCAGATTCAATCAATCCTAATTATCAGGTAGAAGAAAAAAAAGATAATCGCCAAGTTAAACAGATCGAAACTACTAAAACCCAAGACAACTTTCAAGCTAAATACAATCGTTTTCGAGACGCCTTTAATATGGCGATATTGTCGATGCGTTCTCAACGATTACGCACTTTTCTAACCATGCTTGGTATCATCATTGGCATAGCCTCTGTCGTTTCTATGGTTGCATTAGGAGAAGGCACAAAACAAAAAATACTCTCGAATATAAACTCATTAGGAACAAGCACGCTAGAGATTTATCCCGGTAGCGGATTTGGGGATCGTAATGCAGATAAAATTACCACCCTTCGCTCATCCGATGCTGACTTTTTAGCGAAACAGAATTTTGTTCATAGCACGACCCCAAATCTGGCAACATCAGTCTATTTTCGAGTCAAAAATTTGGCGATGACTGGTACAGTAAATGGTGTGGGAGAGCAATTTTTTGCCGTTCGTGGTTATAACATCACCCAAGGTATTGCTTTTGACCAAGCTAGTGTTGCATCATCAGCACAAGATGCCGTTATCGATGAAAATACCGTTAAACAGTTATTTAAGAATGAAAATCCAATTGGAAAAATTCTTATGGTGGGTCAATTACCGGTAAGAATAATCGGTGTTGCCGCCAAACAACAACAGGGATTTGGTAATAATGAGAGTCTTAATATCTGGTTACCTTATACCACTGTCATTAATCGCATGGTTGGACAAACATCGTTAAGAAGTATTACGGTTCGGATTAATGATAATGTTGATTTATCAGTTGCTGAACAAGCGATTAATAAAATCATGATACAACGGCATGGTGTTAAAGACTTTTTTATCTTTAATTCAGATAGCATCCGTGAAACGGTTAATTCTTCGGCTTGGCTATTAACATTATTAATCTCAGCCATTGCATTTATCTCACTGTTAGTGGGTGGGATTGGTGTTATGAATATCATGCTAGTATCCGTCACAGAAAGAACCCGAGAAATTGGCGTACGCATGGCAGTGGGTGCACGTTCAAGTGATATACTGCAACAGTTTTTAATCGAAGCAGTATTAGTGTGTCTAATCGGCGGAACATTAGGTATTTTATTATCATTTATGGTCGGTGGAATTTTTAATTATTTTGTCACAATATTTGCAATGCGTTTTTCAATCATTTCAATTATTGCTGCCTTTAGCTGTTCAAGTATAATTGGCATAATTTTTGGGTATTTTCCAGCAAAACGAGCCGCAAAACTTGATCCAATTTATGCATTAGAAAGAGAATAAAAAGCGCTGTTAAAATAAAATCCCTTTGCACGATAAACTGCAAAGGGATGACAATTTGTTAATAACTGTTTAAAAATTAATTATTTTGTTCTTCACTTTCAGTTTTTTTATCGTTTTCTACCTTAACATGCGGATCTAAATCCACTAAGTAGGCAGTAACTCTCGCATAATCTTTGACATAATCAGTGGTATTTTTAGTATTAAGACCACGCGAGTTCACAAAAAACTTACGATTAACCACAACAGTTGGAATTGACTCCGGTGTTAATTGATTATAGGCCTCAGTTTGTTGTGTCATAAACGCTTTAACTAAAAAACTTTGTTTGGTTTTATCAAACAGTTCAGCATCAACACCTAAGTCAGCAAAGACAGCTTTAATATCATCAGCAGTTTTTAATTTACGCTCGGTTTGCACTGCTTTATAAAGAGCATCTGACACTTTATCTTCAATACCTAATACATTAGCCACCGCCCATGCTTCAGCTAGCTCTTTAGCTAATGGACCAAAATTTTCTAAATGGTAACGTTTAAATTTAGTACCATTTGGTAAAGCTTTAGCAATCGCGTCTGTTGCATGATATTCGCTTTCAAATTTAAAACAGCTAGGACAGTTGAATGAGAAAAACTCTACAACCTCTTTATCTGGAGAGGGTTCAAATGGTAAAACTCCATATTGTTCACCTTGTTCAATCGGTTTTAGCTGCTCAGCAACATTTGCTGTAGCGGGTTGAGTATCATTTTTATTATCTGCCGGCGCTTCTTGCGCAAAACAGGTTATAGAAGTTAATAATACTCCAATAGCAATAAGCGTTTTTTTCATTTAATTTATTCTCCTTATTCTTTAATAATTCCGCGAGCTTTTAATATTGCTGATTTAAAATCATCTTCATAATCTTTTTTTAATCCAGGTATAGCTTCGTTTTTATCTGAATTACGCATTTTTAAATGATAAATTAAAACTTCATCACTAAGATCTTTTAAATTACCATCAAAACCAGCTTCTTTACCCAATTTATCTAAAAGCTGTAATAAATTGAGATCTGAATCATTTTCCCAAGCTGGTTGTAATAACCCAATTAACTCATCAATACGATGACATTTCATAATAACTACCTTTTAATTATTCAACTAAGTTGATAGATGATGACATAAACCTTTATGTTAATCTTTACTTTACAATCTATATATTAATAAGCTTCTAGTATATACTCGGCTTTAAATTTAAATTGTCCATTTAAAAGATTCATAAACAAGTATATTTTATGTCTAAAAAATAACTTTGCTATATAGTAATGTTATTTTGCTTTTTGGCAATGTAAAAGAGAAAGAATTTATGGAAAAACTGCCTATTACTGCTATTATTTTAGCTGGTGGTCAGAGTAACCGCATGAATGGTGTGGATAAAGGCTTGATGTTATTAGCTGGGAAACCACTTTTTCAACATGTAATTGATCGCATCAAACCTCAAGTCGATTTTATAATGATTAATTGTAATCAGCATGCTGATCAGTATGGCTCGCTAAACTACCCTATTTTTGGTGATGATTTAAAAGGATTTTTAGGGCCGCTTGCCGGAATCTATAGTGGCTTATTACGAAGCAATACAGATTGGAACTTATTTGTTAGTTGTGATACCCCTTTTTTACCAGATGATTTGCTCGCTCGATTAGCAAAATTTTCAGCTACTCATCAAGCTATTTTTCCTTTTGATGGTAAGGATAATCATCCAACCATTTTATTAATCAATAAATCTGTCATTGCTCAACTAAAAAAATATTTAGAAAACGGTGATCGCAAACTGATGCTGTTTTTAAAGAAGATTCATGCAACTGCTGTTAATTTTAGCGATACGCCTACTAGTTTTATCAATATTAATACAGTTGATATGCTAGAAAGTGCCAATTTGGCAATTGAGGCGAATAAATAAATCACAAATCGGGCCTTTTTATGCATTAGCTTATTGATTTTTTTGTTTAAAAACCCCGTTCCTCAACTTTTTTTATATTTTAATTATTAACAGTTTGATAGATAAAAACTTACTGTCATTTTTTAAGCAATTTTTTTAATTCTTGAGCAAAGCTTTCTATTTCAACTTCTTGTGTTGACCACGAAGTGCAAAAACGTAAACAAATATGGTTTGGATCACTTTGCCCTAAATTATCCACAGCATAACGTGAAGTAATTTTTTTGGCTAATTGATTCGGTAAATTGACAAACAGCTGGTTGGTTTGTGGTTTGGCTGCAAAGGTGAATCCCTCATTTTCAAATAAGTTTGTAAGTTTTTCAGCCATCATATTGCTATGTTTGCCTAATGAAAGATAAAGGTTATTTTGCATTAACGCTTTAAATTGTACAGCTATAATCCAACTTTTAGCTAATATTGCTCCTTTTTGTTTCATATTAAAACGGAAGTCGCGATTAATATTATGATTGTTAAATACCAACGCTTCACCAGCAAAACCACCAACTTTAGTGCCACCAATATAAAATACATCGGTATACTTGGCTAAATCAGGGAAAGTAATGTCATTATCTTTAGCGCCTAATGCCATAGCTAAACGCGCACCATCTAAATAAAGATATAAATGATTTTTTTGACAAAATTGATACAGTTTTTTTAGCTCTTGTTTGGTATATAGGGTACCTAATTCGGTAGTGTTGGAAATGTATATGAGCTTTGGTTGGACCATGTGCTCGTCACAATGATAATCTAAAACAGGTTTTATGGATTCTGGTGTTAATTTTCCATCTTCAGTTTTCACCGTTACAACCTTATGCCCTGTGGCTTCAATTGCACCCGTTTCATGCACATTGATGTGTCCGGTTTCCGCTGCAATCACAGCCTGATATGGTTTTAGTATATGTGAAATGGTTGTTAAATTGGTAATTGTCCCACCAGCTATAAAATGTATGTCTGCATTCGGGGATTTTAATCTTTTCCTAATCTGATCGATTGCATCATTACAACAATCATCTAAGCCATATCCAATCAACTTTTTATTATTGATATTGATAAATTCTTCTAACAATTTAGGGTGTACTGTTTGATTATAATCATTTAAAAAATCGTACATATCATTAATCTTGTATAAAATAATATTTACGTTTAAATATAGCACGTTATTGTTGAGAATCTATGAATAATAAAAAAATTATTGGTATTACTGGATATAGTGGATGTGGTAAAACCACTTTGCTAAAAAAGATTATTCAGTTAATGGTTTTGCAAAATATTAAAGTAGGTTCATTAAAACATGCCCATCATGATATTGAGTTAGATATCCCTGGTAAAGATAGTTATGAGCTACGCAAATCGGGGGCATTACAAACTATTGTTGCCTGCGATAAACGTTACGCATTGATTGAAGAAACACCAGATACCCCAGCAGATCTAAAAACGCTTATTAATCGGTTTACCGATGTTGATGTGATATTAATTGAGGGATTTAAAGATGAACAAATTCCTAAAATTATGTGTCATCTAAAACAATGTCAAAAACCATTATTTATTGATGATTTTACCATTGCTGTTGCTAGCGATGAGCCGTTAATAACATCTTTACCTGTATTAGATATTAATCAACCAGAGCAAATTGTGAATTTTATAAATAATTATTTATTTTGCCGTTAATATATCGTATTTTACTTAACTGTTTTTTTAACTAATATTATCATTATGAAATTTCGACTAAGAAAAACTATAAGCATTGCCAAGAAAGTCCTAATTGGATTAATGCTTTTCTCTGTTTTTCTTATTCTGCTTATGCGTTGGGTTAATCCTTGGGGTTCCATGCTGATGGTCGAAAGAAAGATCGCTAACTGGAATATTAATCAACAACGAATTTGGAAAGATTGGGATCAAATTTCAGATAATATTAAGATTGCCGTTATAGCTGCTGAAGATCAGCAATTTGCCAATCATTGGGGATTTGATTTTAAGGCAATAAACCGTGCGCTAAATTATAATAAAAATAATAGAAAAATCCGTGGCGCCAGTACCATCACTCAGCAAGTTGCGAAAAATATTTTTTTATGGTCATCGCGAAATTGGATCCGCAAAGGTGTTGAATCATGGTTCACAGTTTGGATTGAGCTTATTTGGTCAAAGCAACGGACACTTGAGATTTATTTAAATAGCGTTGAATGGGGGGAAGGGATTTTTGGTATTGAGGCCGCCTCACGCCACTACTTTGGTGTCAGTGCAAAGCAATTAACCAAAGAGCAAGCTAGTTTACTGGCTGCAATTTTACCTAATCCTAGAAAATGGAGTCCAGTTAATCCTAATATCCTTACACAAAAAAAAGCAAAATGGATCCTAGGCCAAATGGAAAATTTAGATACGAAAAAATATTTGAAGAAACTTAATTAATTAACGCTTAATGTTTCTACAAATTCAGGCACAATTTTACTTGCTGGGCCGTAAATTTTGGTTTGAAATAAACTTTCCCCCAAACTCGGCTCTAAATTGAGCTCAACAGTTTTTGCCCACGATTGATTAGCAACCTCTACAAAACCCGCTGCCGGGTAAACATTGCCCGATGTACCAATCGAAATAAAATAGTCAGCTTGTGAAAGCGCATGGTAAATTTTATTCATCTCTAATGGGATTTCACCAAACCATACTATGTGAGGACGAATAAGCTTATTTTTTACATAATCCACATCTTGATGACAATCAATAATTTGCCCGGTTTGCTCATTACGAACTTTCAATAATTCGCCATGCATGTGAATAATATTTTTAGAACCCGCCCGCTCATGAAGATTATCAACATTTTGTGTCACAATTAATACATTTTCACTGCCGAGCTTATGTTCAAGCTCAGCTAAAGCAAAATGCGCTAAGTTTGGTTTTACCTCAGGGCTTTGTAATTTTTTTCGTAGCATATTATAGAAAGAATGGACCGCAATGGGATCGCGACTATAACCTTCATAGGTTGCAACATCATTAACATCATACCCTTCCCACAATCCATTTTGTGCACGGAATGTCGATAGTCCAGATTCCGCAGAAATACCCGCACCAGTTAAGATAACAAATTTAGGTTTTTGCAGCATATCTATCTTCCTTCTTATTAATAAGCCTTATTATCAATGAAACAGATTATTGACTATATTCTGTCGTAAATATATGTAAGGCTGGTTTGCTTAACTTTTGATATTGACTATAAGCTGTTGCTACTTCAAATTTTATTTCATCTTTTGATTTACCATCCAACCAACTATTGATCATAGCATGAATACTATAAGCTTCTGGCGCCATACGGTGCAAGGTTAAGATCAACGGGTTAATACCTAAACGAGATAGTGGTGGTGTAAAATATTTCTGACTTTTACAAGCAAATACTGCTGCATAGCGTGATTTTTGTTTTTCTTGAACATTTTTGGGTAAAGTATCCCAGCGTAAATTATCGGGTAAATAATTTCGCCATGACCACTCCATTAAAGAGTCATGACCGATATAAATAACTAAATTGGCTTTTCCCCCTGCGACAATTTGGGTATTATTGATTGAATAAGAAGCTTCTTTCTTCCCAGCTGAATAGGTTATAAAATCATTAACAGCATCATCAATATATTTACCATCATAAGCCTGTGCTATAAGATAAACATCTTTTGTTTTATGTTTATAAATTATTTCTTCCAAAATTTTACTATTCTCTGGTTTATTTATTTTTACCTGTTGCCACTCTTTTTGTTTATTAAAATAGGTTTTAAAACCATAGGCCGCGCCCCAATAAAGATTATTTTTTGGATCTTGACCATTACCAATTGCGGCCGGAACGGGTACAATGCCTTGATACTTATTATCACATAATGCAACAACGACATGAATTACTTTGGGATCAGCAAAACATGAAAAGGAAAAACACATAATTAGCATTAATAATAGATATTTACTCGCTTTCTTCATTAGTTATCAATTCTCCATTCACTTCGTATTTTACAATTACATTATTTTTATACATCATTTCTGAACAAATACATGCCGGGGCGCCGCCGACATTGTTTTTGGTCATGGTGTCTCTCCAAATTTCATTTTTTCTATAGATAACACCTTGCCTTTTAATAAAGGCATGCTGCTTTTCATAAACATGATAGCTGTATTGTCTTTCTTCATCACATAATAGCTCACCTTCTAGTTGGTGCTCTCCAACATGAAGCATAATTTGAAACGTTTTATCGGTAGGATTATGAATAATAAGATCAATATAATTATAAAAAACAGCGGCACCCGAACCAAAAGGCAACACTCGACCATCATCAGGAAAAGGATCAAAGCTATGATTTGCTCGTTCGACTATTTGGAGTTCTGAATGGAGAGCTAACCAATGAATTAGATTACTAATCTGACATATACCACCGCCAATACCGGAACGAGCTACACCAAATGAAAGTTCCATTCCATTCAAAAATCCTCGCTTTTTAGTTGGTTTTCCGACTAATCGGCAAAACGAAAAATATTCACCTGGTTTAATTAAGATTCCATTTAACGAATCCACTGCAATTTTTAGATTTGTGACTTTATTGTATTGAAGCTGAATATCGCTGTTACCCAATCGACGTATTAATTTGGATGTATGTTTTTTATATCGATATGGTAAACGTAAATCATGACTACGTTCTAAGCTATATTGACGCGAAGAACAATACCAGAACAAATGACGAAACAAACGACGCTGATTTACCCTTAACCAATAAAGTAAGGGATGATAACTTGATAACGGTTTAGACATTAATTGTTTTTTATCTTAAATTCCAATAAGATAAATTATAACATTAGTACTATTTTTTGAGAGAAGAGATGCATAAACTTTTAATAATAAACTAAAAGATATCTTAAAGAAGTTATATTATGATTTAGTACGTTAAGGATGAATAAAATGAAAACAATAGGTTTAATCGGCGGGATGAGCTGGGAAAGTACCGTGACTTATTATCAAGTTATCAATCAAAAGGTAGGACAATCATTAGGAGGATTACATTCAGCGAAAACACTTTTATATAGTGTCGATTTTCAAGAAATTGAACATTGCCAAGCCAATGGTGAGTGGGATAAAAGTGCGCTTATTTTAATTGATGCAGCGAAAAGACTAGCATTAGCTGGGGCAGATTTCATTGTGATTTGTACCAATACTATGCATAAAGTCGCAGATCAGATTCAAGCAGTCATTGATATTCCCATTCTTCATATTGCTGATGTTACGGCACAGCACTTAATCAAAGAAAATATTCAAACCGTTGCTTTGCTTGGAACAAAATATACGATGGAACAAGACTTTTATAAATCAAAACTGATTAATAAAGGATTAAAAGTGCTTATTCCCGATGAGCAAGATAGAATGATCATCAATCAAATTATCTATGATGAACTCTGCCATGGCATAATTAAGCCAAGCGCTAAGCAAGCTTATCTTAATATTATTGATAAACTTGTTAAGCAAGGTGCACAAGGCGTTATACTGGGTTGCACCGAAATTGGTTTATTAATCCAACAGAAAGATTGTCTGACGCCGTTTTTTGATACTGCTTTATTGCATGCCCAGGAAGCCGCCTTATTTGCAATAAGTTAATCATTTACTCTTTATCATTATATTCCAGTATATCACCCGGTTGG
Organism: Gilliamella sp. ESL0443; assembly: GCF_019469165.1. Taxonomy (NCBI): domain Bacteria; kingdom Pseudomonadati; phylum Pseudomonadota; class Gammaproteobacteria; order Orbales; family Orbaceae; genus Gilliamella; species Gilliamella sp. ESL0443. The sequence goes on from NZ_CP048263.1 coordinate 2,200,011, forward strand.
CAATCTAAATGTTTACAGATTGCCTCGAGGGTTGCTAGCCTGAATCCTTTTACTTTACCTTGCTTAAGTAATGATAAATTTTGTTCTGTAATGCCGATTGCGGCCGCTAAGTCTTTGGATTTAACTTTGCGTTTAGCCAGCATCACATCTAAATTTATAATAATTGCCACATTAAGATCCTATTAAATCAGTTTCCAGGTTAACGTCATTGTATCGTACTTAACGTTATTATTTATATGCCATATTTAGATAAACTGTCTATTTTCTTCGGCGATCTGACAGGCTTTTTTTAAGATCTGACCAACTAGCATAATACTGATTGCTAAAAGCAGTGTCATAAAATCTTCGCTAGTAAACGCTACCGTAAAATAACGCTCTGGTTGATTGTAACTTAATATTGCCGTTATTACCGGTTCTGAAAGTACGCCCATTACCGCCCAAATCACCAAAAATTTACCAAAGTTATAACAGTATTTTGTTGATTTAACGGAAAAATAGTCCGCTTGCGCAAAATTAACCAGCATTAATCGTAGTTGATTAAAAGCATAAATTAAAATAACAATTCTGCCGGTATCAATAAGTGTTGCTAAGGCAGCTTGCCAAAAGTTTAGGCCTGTAGAAATGTCGATACTATCATCCATTGTAGTGGAAATGAAAAAAGAATATCCATCCGATCCAAACCCAATATTGTTCTTATCAAAAAAGTAAAATAACAAAGGCGATATCGTTCCAATCAGCATACATAAGATAGGGATCAAAATTAATACTGACATCAATTTACAATATTGATTTAAGCGAGTCTGATTTTTAGCTATATCTGTGTTCATTTTTATTTCCTTTTGGTTAAATTTACCAAATAGAGTATAAGCTGAGGGAAATAAAAAAACAACAATTTATTAAAGTAAAACGATAATAATTTATCGCTATTCACTTATTTGTGATTATAAAAAAGCCTTGCTGTTTAACGGCAAGGCTTCAAAAAATTAACTAATTATTTATGCTTCAATAGCAACACGTAGTTTTTTCATTGCATTTTTTTCGAGTTGGCGTATACGCTCAGCCGAAACACTATATTTATCAGCCAAAACCTGCAATGTTGATTTGCTATCATCAGCATCTAACCAACGCGCTTTAATAATATCTTGGCTACGCTCGTCTAATTGAGATAATGCATCATGTAATTTATCAGTTGCATCATTTTCCCAATTGTCATTTTCAATTGATTTAGAAAAATCAGAATTAACATCTTCTAAATAAAGCGCAGGAGCAACAATTGAATTATCATCGTCATCACTATCAATATCAAATGACATATCTTGCGCTGACATTCGTGATTCCATCTCTAGTACATCTTTACGACTTACGCCAAGCTCATCAGCAACCATATCAACTTCAGCACTATTAAACCAACCTAAACGTTGTTTATTTTTTCTCAAATTAAAAAATAATTTTCTTTGCGCTTTAGTGGTTGCGACTTTTACAATACGCCAGTTTTTTAGTACGTATTCGTGAATTTCAGCTTTTATCCAGTGTACCGCAAAAGAGACTAAACGTACTCCCATTCCTGGATTAAAACGACGTACCGCTTTCATTAAACCAATATTACCTTCTTGAATCAAATCAGCTTGTGGTAAACCATAACCAGAATATCCACGCGCAATATGCGCAACAAAGCGTAAGTGAGACAAAATTAATTGTCTTGCTGCATCAACATCATCATGATAATAAAGTCTTTCACCTAGAGACTTTTCTTCCTCAGCTGTTAGCATCGGATAAGTATTTATCATACGAAGATATGATTCAATATTTCCTTGTGGGATTAAAGCACCTGCTTGCATTTTTAAATCAGTACTCATTTAATTCCCCCCTTAAATTAGACTAATTTTGTTACATCTTACTGGTGTAACAATTTAAATTCTTTCTTTTAATTTAGACCACTAAAATGTGATTTAGTTCACATTTTTATCATAATTTTTATTATGTAGGATCTGGTAAAAATGGCAAATATTTAATCCACCATTATGAAGCTATAACCATTTTATTCAAATACTTTTTAGTAGCAATAAATGCTGAAAACCAACCTATAATCATCGAGAATAAGATAATTAATAAGCTTTCATCCCATGAAAGACCATTTATATTAACTATTGTTCCAAAAACATCCGATACATGCAACATGGTTGAATCTATTTGAAGGATAAATACTTTCGATAGAACCAAAGCCAAAATAGCACTAATTAATCCAGTAAAAATACCATTATATAAAAATGGTCGTAAAATAAAGCCTTCCGTTGCCCCAATCAATTGCATAACCATAATCGTTTGCCTGCGAGCAAATATATTTAACCGAATGCTATTCCCAATAACCAGTGACACAGCAATGATCATAAAGATTGAAATCGTCCATACTATTGATTTGACCATATTGGTTAATGCCGTTAATCGCGTAAACCAACTGTCATCAAGCTGTACATCATCGACACCATCTATTTTTCGTAATTGTGCTTGTAGATCGTGTAATTTATTAGTTTGCTTAGCTTCTTCAACTGGAAAAATAATAGCAACAGCAGGCAATGGATTGTCAGCAAGTAAATCAAGTGCATCATCAAATCCTGACCAAGTTTTGAATTCATCGCGTGTTTCATCTCGAGAAAGATAAGTCACATTTTGAACTTCAGGAATCGTTTTAAATTTGTCAATTAAATTATTAGTTTGCTCTGGCGTTAGTGTTTTGTTTATATAAACTGTTACGTTAGGAGTTGGATACCATTGCTCTGCTGCTTGATTTGCATTTTTTAATAGTAAATAGCCTATTGTCGGTAAAGTAATTGAAATAGCAATAACAAAAATAGTCAGCAAAGAGGCAAATATATTTTGATAAAAATAGTTAAATACATTATGCCATGCATAGCCAATCTGCCTTTTCCAACGCCCTAAAAAGCTATTATTCTTTTTTTGTTTAGATGGTTTAATCTTGGCCTTTATCATCAACTTTTAACCTCTAAACGTCCTTGATTTAAATTGAGTATTCGATGGTGTTTTCGACGAATAAGCCCCATGTTATGCGTTGCCATCAGTACAGTTACACCAGTCTGGTTAAACTCTTCAAATAATTTCAATATATCTTTTGAAAGTCTATCATCTAAATTACCAGTAGGTTCATCAGCAAGTAATACGGTTGGGCGATTAACAATAGCTCGAGCTATTCCTACGCGCTGTTGCTCCCCGCCAGATAATTGTATTGGATAAAATTTCATTTTATCAATCAATCCAACTTTATCTAATGCTGCTGAAACTCGTCTTTTAATTTCTTCGGCTGGCTTTCCTAAAATGATTAATGGAAAAGCCACATTCTCATAAACAGTATGATCTAATAATAATTGGTGATCTTGAAATATCATACCTATTGTACGGCGCAAAAACGGCACTTGATGTTTTTTTAAACGAGAAACATCAACACCATTAAGTAATACTTTACCATCATTCGCTTTTTCTAAACCACAAATCAAACGCATTAATGTGCTTTTACCTGCACCTGAATGGCCTGTTAAGAAAGCCATTTCCCCTTGTGATAAAGTAAATGTTATATTTTGCAAAGCTGGCTTTCCACCAGAATAAACTTTACTAACACGTTCAAATCGAATCATGATTTATCTCTATTCTTCTGCTTCATCAAACAGTGCGTTAATAAAATCATCAGCAACAAATGGTCTTAGGTCTTCTATTTTTTCACCGACACCGATATAACGGATTGGAATATTAAACTGATCAGCAATGCTGAATATAATACCACCTTTCGCAGTACCATCTAATTTAGTCAATGTCATCCCTGTTACACCAACAGCTTCATTAAATAATTTAGTTTGACTAATAGCATTTTGGCCTGTTCCTGCATCTATTGTTAACATGATTTCGTGAGGAGCAGTTTCATCTTGTTTTTTAATTACTCGTACAATCTTTTTCAATTCATCCATCAGATGTGATTTATTTTGCAAACGTCCTGCAGTATCAGCAATTAATACATCAATATTTTTCGCTTTTGCAGCTTGAATGGCATCAAAAATTACCGATGCAGAATCAGCATTAATGTGTTGTGCGATTACTGGGATATTATTACGTTCACCCCAAACCTGTAATTGTTCAACAGCAGCAGCGCGAAAAGTATCGCCAGCTGCAAGCATAACTGATTTACCTTGTTGTTGAAATTGACGAGCTAATTTACCAATTGTCGTCGTTTTTCCAACACCGTTTACACCAACCATCAATATAACAAAAGGTTTGTGACTTTTTATATTTAGAGGTTGTTGAGCACCATCTAAAATAGATTTCATTTCATTTTTTAATAGATCATGTAATGCATCAGCATCTTTTAATTCTTTTCTTGAAGCTTGTTGTGTTAATGTGCTTATTAATTTTTGTGTGGTATCGAAACCGACATCAGCAATAATCAATTGCTCTTCTAATTCTTCAAACAGTTGATCATCGATCTTTTTTCCTTTAAATAAGCTAAGAAAGCCAGATCCTATATTTTGTTTAGTTTTAAAAAGACCTTTTTTTAAACGAGAAAAAAAACCTTCTTTTTTTTGTTCAATCATAAATAACTTATCCCATGATCAATATCAATGATCATTTTATCTTATTTTATTATAAAGCCCAACGTATTCGATCAAAGAGAGTCATATTATTGATCTATTTGATCCTTGAATCTTTTAAGGTTCGTGAATTAAATTTAATTAATATAAAGATCGTTGAGAGTAATGGATCGCCATTCGCCTTGGGGTAGGTTGTGAGTAAATAAATTATACTTGCCAATCTGAACTCGAATTAAACGTAAGCAAGGAAATCCAACGGCGGCACACATTCTTCTAACTTGTCGATTTTTTCCTTCTGTTATAGTAATACTTATCCATGAAGTGGGAATTGTTTTGCGTTCTCGAATAGGTGGGACTCGTTGCCACAAATTAATAGGCTCTTCCAAAAAATCCACGATTGCAGGTGCGGTGTGAAATTCCTTTAATTGTACACCACTGATTAATTTATCAATCGCTTGCTTATCAATTAACCCTTCAACTTGTACCCAATAGGTTTTAGATAATTTAAATTTTGGAGAACTAATTTTAGACTGCAATTTACCATCATTGGTCAGTAATAATAATCCTTCACTGTCAGTATCTAAACGACCAGCAGGATAAAATCTAGGCATGGATATATAATCTTTTAATGTCTGATATTTTTCATGAGCAGAAAACTGTGTCACGACATTAAATGGTTTATTAAAAGCGATTAATGAACTCATTCTATCCTCAGAAGAATTAAATAACCTTAGAATGCAAAAAAGCCCAGCATTGCTGCTGGGCTCTCGCTCTAATTTAAAAGTCTGGCGGCACCCTACTCTCACATGGGTAATACCCACACTACCATCGGCACTACGGCGTTTCACTTCTGAGTTCGGCATGGGGTCAGGTGGGACCACCGCGCTATTACCGCCAGACATATTCTGTCTTCTCTTTCTTTCAACTGATGATGATTATCACATATCTTCACCAATCGCTCAATCCGGAACAAACTGTTTTATTAATCTTTAACCATCTTTCGATGATTTCTTACTCTCAACTTCGCGTAACCCAAAACAACTCCGAGTTGTAAGGTTAAGACTCTCGGTTCATTAGTATCAGTTAGCTCAATGTATCACTACACTTACACACCTGACCTATCTACGTCTTAGTCTCAAACGGACCTTACTGAATCTCTTCAGGGAAAACTCATCTCGAGGCTAGTTTCGTGCTTAGATGCTTTCAGCACTTATCTATTCCGCACGTAGCTACCGGGCAATGCAATTGGCATCACAACCCGAACACCAGCGGTGCGTTCACTTCGGTCCTCTCGTACTAGAAGCAAACCCTCTCAATTTTCCTACGCCCATGGCAGATAGGGACCGAACTGTCTCACGACGTTCTAAACCCAGCTCGCGTACCACTTTAAACGGCGAACAGCCGTACCCTTGGGACCTACTTCAGCCCCAGGATGTGATGAGCCGACATCGAGGTGCCAAACACCGCCGTCGATATGAACTCTTGGGCGGTATCAGCCTGTTATCCCCGGAGTACCTTTTATCCGTTGAGCGATGGCCCTTCCATTCAGAACCACCGGATCACTATGACCTACTTTCGTACCTGCTCGAGCCGTCACTCTCGCAGTCAAGCTAGCTTTTGCCATTGCACTAACCTCCTGATGTCCGACCAGGATTAGCTAACCTTCGTGCTCCTCCGTTACTCTTTGGGAGGAGACCGCCCCAGTCAAACTACCCACCAGACAGTGTCCCTTACCTCGATTCAGAAGTATAGGTTAGAACATCAAACATTAAAGGGTGGTATTTCAAGGATGACTCCATGCATACTGGCGTACACACTTCATAGTCTCCCACCTATCCTACACATTAAGGCTCAATGTTCACTGTCAAGCTATAGTAAAGGTTCACGGGGTCTTTCCGTCTTGCCACGGGTACACCGCATCTTCACGGCAATTTCAATTTCACTGAGTCTCGGGTGGAGACAGCCTGGCCATCATTACGCCATTCGTGCAGGTCGGAACTTACCCGACAAGGAATTTCGCTACCTTAGGACCGTTATAGTTACGGCCGCCGTTTACTGGGGCTTCGATCAAGAGCTTCTGCTTACGCATAACCCCATCAATTAACCTTCCAGCACCGGGCAGGCGTCACACCGTATACGTCCACTTTCGTGTTTGCACAGTGCTGTGTTTTTATTAAACAGTTGCAGCCAGCTGGTATCTTCGACTGATTTCACCTCCATCCGCGTGGGACTTCAATTAACATCAGCGTGCCTTCTCCCGAAGTTACGGCACCATTTTGCCTAGTTCCTTCACCCGAGTTCTCTCAAGCGCCTGAGTATTCTCTACCTGACCACCTGTGTCGGTTTCGGGTACGATTAACTATAACCTGAAGCTTAGAGGATTTTCCTGGAAGCAGGGCATCAATTACTTCACTACCTTAGTAGCTCGTCATCACGCCTCAGGGTCTCAGTGACCGGATTTGCCTAATCACACCCCTACACGCTTAACCCACCATCCAATAGGTGGTAAACCTAGCCTTCTTCGTCCCCCCATCGCAGTTATAGCCAGTACGGGAATATTAACCCGTTTCCCATCAGATACGCCCTTCGGCCTCTCCTTAGGGGTCGACTCACCCTGCCCCGATTAACGTTGGACAGGAACCCTTGGTCTTCCGGCGAGCGGGCTTTTCACCCGCTTTATCGTTACTTATGTCAGCATTCGCACTTCTGATACCTCCAGCATGCCTCACAACACACCTTCTACGGCTTACAGAACGCTCCCCTACCCAATACACTTACGTGCACTGCCGCAGCTTCGGTGCATAGTTTTAGCCCCGTTACATCTTCCGCGCAGGCCGACTCGACTAGTGAGCTATTACGCTTTCTTTAAATGATGGCTGCTTCTAAGCCAACATCCTAGCTGTCTAAGCCTTCCCACTTCGTTTCCCACTTAACTATGACTTTGGGACCTTAGCTGGCGGTCTGGGTTGTTTCCCTCTTCACGACGAACGTTAGCACCCGCCGTGTGTCTCCCATGATTGAACTTGTCAGTATTCGGAGTTTGCATCGGGTTGGTAAGCCGGGATGGCCCCCTAGCCGAAACAGTGCTCTACCCCCAACAGTTATACATGAGGCGCTACCTAAATAGCTTTCGGGGAGAACCAGCTATCTCCCGGTTTGATTGGCCTTTCACCCCCAGCCACAGGTCATCCGCTAATTTTTCAACATTAGTCGGTTCGGTCCTCCAGTTAGTGTTAACCAACCTTCAACCTGCCCATGGCTAGATCACCGGGTTTCGGGTCTATACCCTGCAACTTAACGCACAGTTAATACTCGGTTTCCCTTCGGCTCCCCTATTCGGTTAACCTTGCTACAGAATATAAGTCGCTGACCCATTATACAAAAGGTACGCAGTCACTATTACCCAACGGTAACAGCTCCCACTGATTGTACGTACACGGTTTCAGGGTCTATTTCACTCCCCTCCCGGGGTTCTTTTCGCCTTTCCCTCACGGTACTGGTTCACTATCGGTCAATCAGGAGTATTTAGCCTTGGAGGATGGTCCCCCCATCTTCAGACAGGATATCACGTGTCCCGCCCTACTCTATAAGCTTCCACATAATGCATTTTCATGTACGGGACTTTCACCCTCTATCGTGCGACTTTCCAGACGCTTCCACTAATACATTATGCTACCCGCTTGGGCTACTCCCATTTCGCTCGCCGCTACTTTGGGAATCTCGGTTGATTTCTTTTCCTCGGGGTACTTAGATGTTTCAGTTCTCCCGGTTCGCCTCATCTGACTATGTATTCATCAGATGATAGTGCAGTCGCCTGCACTGGGTTTCCCCATTCGGACATCAACGGTTATAGCGCCTTTTATCGGCTCACCGTCGCTTTTCGCAGATTAACACGTCCTTCATCGCCTCTGATTGCCTAGGCATCCACCGTGTACGCTTAATTTCTTAACCTTACAACTCACAGTTGTCTTGGTTTTAATTACGCTTTTTTCTCTTTTCTACTTCATTACATTCATATTTTCATACAAATGCCTTCCGTAAAAACGAGAACTCGTTTCTTTCAGCTTGTTCCTAATTGTTAAAGAGCTTTATCTTTCTATTCATTCGAATATCAAATAAATACAAAAATAATTTTATTTTAGAAATAATCTCATCTGATGGCGTCCCCTAGGGGATTCGAACCCCTGTTACCGCCGTGAAAGGGCGATGTCCTAGGCCTCTAGACGAAGGGGACTTAATTATTTCTTATTAAACAAACAATCTGTGTGAACACTTACGAGCACTTCGTAAGGAGGTGATCCAACCGCAGGTTCCCCTACGGTTACCTTGTTACGACTTCACCCCAGTCATGAATCACACCGTGGTAAACGCCCTCCCGAAGGTTAAGCTATCTACTTCTGGTGCAACCCACTCCCATGGTGTGACGGGCGGTGTGTACAAGGCCCGGGAACGTATTCACCGTGACATTCTGATTCACGATTACTAGCGATTCCGACTTCATGGAGTCGAGTTGCAGACTCCAATCCGGACTTAGACGTACTTTCTGAGGTCCGCTTGCTCTCGCGAGGTCGCCTCCCTTTGTATACGCCATTGTAGCACGTGTGTAGCCCTGGTCGTAAGGGCCATGATGACTTGACGTCGTCCCCACCTTCCTCCGCTTTATCAACGGCAGTCTCCTTTGAGTTCCCGACCGAATCGCTGGCAACAAAGGATAAGGGTTGCGCTCGTTGCGGGACTTAACCCAACATTTCACAACACGAGCTGACGACAGCCATGCAGCACCTGTCTCACAGTTCCCGAAGGCACTCTCGCATCTCTGCAAGATTCTGTGGATGTCAAGACCAGGTAAGGTTCTTCGCGTTGCATCGAATTAAACCACATGCTCCACCGCTTGTGCGGGCCCCCGTCAATTCATTTGAGTTTTAACCTTGCGGCCGTACTCCCCAGGCGGTCGATTTATCGCGTTAGCTTCGGAGCCCATCACTCTAGGCAACAAACTCCAAATCGACATCGTTTACAGCGTGGACTACCAGGGTATCTAATCCTGTTTGCTCCCCACGCTTTCGCATCTCAGCGTCAGTATCTGTCCAGAAGGCCGCCTTCGCCACCGGTATTCCTCCACATCTCTACGCATTTCACCGCTACACGTGGAATTCTACCTTCCTCTACAATACTCTAGTTAACCAGTTTTAAGTGCAATTCCTAGGTTGAGCCCAGGGCTTTCACACCTAACTTAATTATCCGCCTACATGCCCTTTACGCCCAGTCATTCCGATTAACGCTCGCACCCTCCGTATTACCGCGGCTGCTGGCACGGAGTTAGCCGGTGCTTCTTCTGTAATTAACGTCAATTGATGCACCTATTAGATACATCACCTTCCTCATTACCGAAAGTACTTTACAACCCGAAGGCCTTCTTCATACACGCGGCATGGCTGCATCAGGGTTTCCCCCATTGTGCAATATTCCCCACTGCTGCCTCCCGTAGGAGTCTGGACCGTGTCTCAGTTCCAGTGTGGCTGGTCATCCTCTCAGACCAGCTAGAGATCGTCGCCTTGGTAAGCCTTTACCTTACCAACTAGCTAATCCCATATGGGTTCATCAAATGGCGCATGGCCCGAAGGTCCCATGCTTTGGTCTCTCAACGTTATGCGGTATTAGCAGTCGTTTCCAACTGTTGTCCCCCTCCATTCGGCAGATCCCCATACTTTACTCACCCGTCCGCCACTCGTCATCAAGTGCAAGCACTCATGTTACCGTTCGACTTGCATGTGTTAAGCCTGCCGCCAGCGTTCAATCTGAGCCATGATCAAACTCTTCAATTTAAAGTTTGATGCTCAATAACTGTCTCTGACATATTCAAATGAATCTTCAGTGTCACTTATCAAGACTTAATTTTTTCAGTCCGTAGACTTTTAATTTTTTGTCTCGCAAGTGCCCACACAGATTGTCTGTTTCTTCTTTTTAAAGAGCTGACAGCTTTAAGTTAACTTCTCAATTTCTTGCTTCAGTTTGCTGTCTCAAGGGCTGCGTATACTACGCTACACCTTTTTATTCGTCAAGATCTTTTTTCAAAATTTTTGATCTTGTTCACCAACTTCATTATCGCCTGCTTTCGCTGACGCCGTGTCAGTGGATGCGCATTATAGAGCCTTAGAAAAATCATGCAAGCGATTATTGCAAATTTATTTCCGTTTGTGTTTTTTTTACACATAGCGCTATGAAAATAAACTAATTCTATACAAATTTTACAAACTTTCTTTAATTTACTATTGATTATATAATTGCTTTTTTTCTATTTCAGTCTAACTTTTTAAGTGGATTTTTTATGCCTTTCACTTTTGCACATCCAGCAATTGTTTTACCTTTTTACAAAAAGCCTAAATTTTTTTCCATGACAACCTTAATTATAGGTAGTATGTCACCTGACTTTGAATATTTTCTTAGAATGAAAATAAAAAGTGATATGAGCCATACTTTATTAGGTATCTTTTATTTTGATCTACCAATAACATTAATGGTTGCTTTTATCTTTCACTTTATTATTCGTAATGAATTGATCAAGAATTTGCCCCATTTTCTTTATAAACGGTTTGCTCATTATCTAAATTTTAATTGGCGTGAATATAGCTACCATCACTGGTTTATTGTCATAACTTCTGCATTAATTGGCGCACTATCCCATTTAGGTTGGGATAGTTTTACCCACTTAACGGGCTTTTTTGTACAACACCTACCTTTTTTACAACAGACAATTTCATTAAAAAATACTAATATTCCTATCTACCAATTACTCCAACATGGAAGTACTTTGATAGGATTTAGTTTAATATGTCTCTTTATTTTCAGATTACCGATCTTGGTTGATAAGACAAATAAAATTAGCTTTCTATATTGGGGGACAGTGTTTTTGATTTTTTTAAGTTGTTTTTCTCTCTTTTTCGCCAATACTATTCATACCTTTGGTCAAAGTGTGGTGAACTTTATTAATGCACTATTTTTGGGGTTAATATTATCACCTCTTATCGTGAAAATTATACGGCATTAATTTTAAATGCCGTATAACAATAGTATTTTTAGAAAATTATGACTCTGCTTTTATTTTATTGGGTAAATCCACCAAGCTGTCAATTACCCAATCAGCTTGCACTAATGCTTCTTCAGTAATGGCATCACCGGTTTTCACCAAAACCGTTTTTTTAACTCCGGCCTTTTTCCCCGACAATAAATCAGACACTCGGTCACCGACCATATAAGAGTTGGCAATATCAATTTTTAACTCTTTCGCTGCTGTTTGTATCATACCGGGATTTGGTTTTCGACATTCACAGTCATCAACCAGAGGATCATGTGGGCAATAATAAACACCATCAATATCAACACCTCGGTCTTGTAGTGACCAATCCATCCATTCTGTTAAGGTATTGAATTGCTCGTCAGTAAATATGTTTCTCGCAATACCAGATTGGTTAGTTGTAATAACAAGTAAAAAACCCATTTCTTTGAGTTCTCGCATTGCATCAATTACACCATCAATAAAGTGGAATTTATCAATAGTGTGTACATAATTGTAATCTATATTAATTGTACCATCTCGATCTAAAAATATAGCAGGCTTCATGTTTAATCATCTTCCTTTTATAGAGGTGTCTATCTAGCTTTATATAGGATATTATCGATTGACATAGATGTCTAGACGTCTTAATATTTATCCATTCCTTTTTATTAGTATATATCATGATAAAACTTGAACACATCTCAAAAAATTTTGAGCACAATAAAACCACTATCCATGCTTTAAAGGACATTTCATTAAATGTTCCTCAAGGTAAAATTTATGGTGTTATTGGCAAGTCAGGCGCAGGTAAAAGCACATTAATACGTTGTGTCAATCTATTAGAAAAACCAACCAGTGGAAAAATATTTTTTGACAACCAAGATATCACCCATTTATCTAATCGAAAATTAATTGAAGTACGCCGAAAGATTAGCATGATTTTTCAGCATTTTAATTTGTTATCATCTAGAACTGTATTCGATAACATTGCTTTTCCACTTGAACTAAATAAAACACCTAAAAAGGTAATCAAGCAAAAAGTAAATGAGCTTATTGAACTTGTAGGTTTAAGTGAAAAGGCTGATGTCTATCCAGCTAATTTATCGGGTGGACAAAAACAACGCGTCGCTATTGCTAGAGCGTTAGCAAGTGATCCTAAAGTATTATTATGTGATGAAGCAACCAGTGCCCTTGACCCTGAAACAACACGTTCTATTTTAGCATTATTAAAAGATATCAACCAAAAACTAGGTTTAACCATTTTATTAATCACTCATGAAATGGATGTTGTTAAACAGATTTGCGACCAAGTAGCAGTTATTAGTAACGGAGAATTAGTTGAACAATCTTCAGTCGGTGAAATGTTTTCGCATGCTAAAACAGATATTGCAAGGCAATTCATTCAATCAACATTACACCTTACTATTCCAGATGATTATTTAGCTAGACTAACACCAGTACATAAAGAAGGACTTAATCCACTTGTTCGTTTGGAATTTTCTGGTGTATCGGTAGATTTACCTTTACTGTCTCAAATAGCTAAAGAATTCGAAGTTGATAGTAATATTATCAGCGCTCAGATGGATTATGCGGGTGGCGTTAAATTTGGTTTGATGTTAACTGAAATGAAAGGAAAACAGAAAAGTACTGCATCAGCAATTGCGTTTCTAGAAAAAAATAATACTAAAGTTGAGGTTTTAGGCTATGTTTGATTTTATTCCTTCATTTAAACCATTTGAATCGATTTTTCGCTATTTAGCTCAACATGGTTTCTGGGAAGATTTTGTTACATTTTGTTCTTCATTTAATGGTTTTAGTGAAGCAATGCTATTCAAAATGGCACAAGCAACCGATGATACTATTTATATGGTGTTGTTATCAGGTTTTTATGGAACGTTAATTGGATTACCATTAGGTATATTGTTGTATGTCACCCGAAAAGGTAACATACTTGAAAATGACATTGTAAATTTTACATTCTCTTTTCTCACAAATATATTTCGAGCAATTCCTTTTATTATATTAATTTTATGGATAAAACCTTTCACAGTAGAAGTAATGGACATTATAACCGGCCAAGCCACCTTTTTAGGTAGACAAGGTGTTATTGTTCCGCTTAGTGTAGGTGTTGCGCCTTTAATTGCAAAAATGATTGAAAATGCTTTACTGGATATTCCTAAAGGTTTAATTGAAGCTGCTCGTTCAATGGGAGCCACACCATTACAGATTATATATAAAGTTCTTATTCCCGAATCTCTACCTATTATTATTAATAGCATGACAATAACACTGATAACATTGACAGGCTATATTGCACTCAGTGGAGCTGTTGGAGCTGGAGGCTTAGGGCAATTGGCTATTCAATATGGCTATAATAGTTACAAACCCGCTATAATGAATACAGTTGTTATTTTATTAGTTATATTAGTATTCCTAATCCAAGCTATTGGCAATAGGATTGTAAGGTATGTTACTCATCATTAATTTTGGAGAAAATTATGTCAATTAAACAGCTAGCACTAGCCACTACTTTGGTAAGTGCATTTTTTTTAACAGGTTGTGATAATAAACAATCATCTGTAACTGATAACAAACCAGCAGAACCAGCAAAAGTAAGTACTATCAAAGTTGGTGTAATTTCAGGTCCTGAACAAGAAGTAGCAGAAGTAGCCAAACAACAAGCTAAAAGCCTTTATAATCTTGATGTTGAACTTGTGATTTTTAATGATTACGTTACTCCAAATCAAGCATTAAATGATGGATTAATTGATATTAACGCTTTTCAACATAAACCATATTTAGATGAACAAATCAAAGAAAGAGGTTATAAATTAACTGTTGTTGGTAACTCATTTGTTTACCCTATTGCAAGTTACTCACACAAATTAAAACCGATTGAGAATAACAGTGAAATTGGGGAAGGTGTAAAAGTAACCTCACCTCGAGGCGAAACGTTCTTTATTCCAGCTAAATCAACAATTGCCATTCCTAATGACCCTACAAATTTAGGTCGTGCATTACTTTTATTACAACATGAAGGTTTAATTACTGTTGATAAGACAAAAGGTTTATTGCCAACTGTACTTGATATCACAAGTAACCCATATGAATATAAAATTATCGAACTAGAAGCTCCGATGCTACCTCGTTCGCTAGATGATTCGCAAGTCGATCTTGCTATTATTAACAATGCATTTGCTGGACAAGCAAATTTAACACCAAGCAAAGATGGTATTTTTGTTGAAGATAAAGAGTCTCCATATGTTAACATTATCGTATCGCGTGAAGCGGATAAAGATAATGAAAATGTAAAAAACTTTGTTAACGCTTACCAAACTGATGCAGTAGCGCAAAAAGCTGACCAAATTTTTAATGGTGGCGCAATTCGTGGTTGGTAAATTAGCAAGCTATAATTTATTATATTCCGTCGGCATTCGTCGACGGAAATCATTAAAATAATTAAATAAAGAATCAACAATGACATATCAATTTGAACCAATTGGTATCATCCAGTCACCTTATGTTGAAAAATTTGCAGTGCCTCGTCAACCCAATCTGGTCAAAGCTGCTCAAGGTGAACTACATTTACTTACACCATATAACAATCCTATCAGTGTCAAAGGATTAGAACAGTTTTCTCATCTATGGCTTTTATTTCATTTCCACCATATTGAGCCAACCAAGAGGAGATTAACGGTACGTCCACCTCGTTTAGGTGGAAACAAAAGTTTAGGCGTATTTGCAACAAGATCTCCATATAGACCTAATAATATTGGTCTTTCAGTTGTTGAATTAATAGATATTATTGTTGAAAAAAATCAGGTGATTTTAAAGTTAGGGGGATTAGATCTCGTAGATGGCACACCTATAATTGATATAAAACCCTACTTACCTTACTGTGATAGCCATCCTGATGCAAAAGCGGGTTACGCTCAAATGCTTCCAGAACAGAAACTTGAAGTTTCATTCTCAGCTAACGCTAAATTATTTATTGAATCCCAACAAGATTATCCACAACTAACCGAATTAATTGAACAAGTAATATCTCAAGATCCAAGACCAGCTTATAAACAAAAAAACAACCATGAGCAAACTTATGCAATCTCACTATATCATTTTAATATTAAATGGAAGGTGATAGGCTGCTTAGCCGTTATTGAAAATATACATATTATTGAACGGTAATGTTAATTTATTTAAACGATAAATTTACAAAACAATGAGATATGTAATTAAATATTTTTTTTGTAAAAATTCTTTACAAAAGAATTACATAATACCGATAATATAGGTTGGTAAGAGAGCTTAATTCTGCTAAATTAAATGAGGGTTTAATTCCCTATATTTCACTTTGCCACTAAAGTTTTAATAATTTTAGTGGCACCTTTTATTTGCATCAATGATAATTGTTATTTTTCTTATTTCTCAATTCAGCAATATCTATCGCATCAAACAGATAATGTTTTCCACAATAATCACAATGAATGTCAATTTTGCCATCGTCTTCATTAAGAATCTCATCAATTTCCTTGGCTGGTAATGTCATTAAACTATCTTCACAACGTTGTCGTGAACAACCACATTTAAATACAATTTGTTGAGTTTCAAATAAGCGAACTTCTTCTTGATTATAAAGACGATATAAAATTTCATCAGTAGGAAGTTGAAACAACTCTTGGCTAGTGATGGTTTCAGTTAATGTGCTTAGAAGCTCAAATGACTCTTGAGTATTTTCATTTGCAGGTAACACTTGCAATAAAATCCCTGCAGCCATCGGTGTGTTATTATGCACTCCAGTTTTAACGAATAAACGAGTTGGCAGTTGTTCAGACTGCATAAAATAATTTTCAATACAGCCAATTAGCGTTTCTTTTTCTAATCCAACGATGCCTTGATAACGTTCGCCTTTTTTAGGCGTTATGGTAATTACAATGTAACCGTTGCCAACCATCTCCTTAAGAGAAGCATTATCGGCAATTTCACCATTTACTCGCGCAACACCACGTAATTCTTGTAGGTTATTGCCATTTACCACTGCTAATGTTAATGGCCCATCCCCCTGTAATTGCACAGCAATATCACCATCGAATTTCAATGTAGCGGTTAATAAACTGGTGGCTACTAATAATTCACCTAATAAATTCTGTACTGGAATAGGATAATTATGGTTTTCTAAAATAGATTGGTATGTTTTTTCAAGTCGAGTGATTTCCCCTCGAACAGGATGATTATCAAATAAAAACCGATTTAAAGTATCCATATTAATTGCCTTGTTGTCTTTCATATTTAAATTTAATTAATGTGCGCCGCTCTTTTTTATCAGGTCGTCGGTCCGGATGCGGCATGGCTAATGCATTAAGTTTTCTTGCCTGAGCAATATTTTCACGTTTTTCAATGCTCTCTGGGGTTTCTTGGTAAAGATATTCCACTTCTCTTGCGGCTCTACGCTGGTCATTAATTGCTAAAACTCGAATTGTCTTTTGCTCATTACCTTGCCTAAGCACTATCATCGCCCCAACTTCAACTATTTTGCTTGGCTTTGCTCGTTGGCCATTATAATGAACTTTTCCACCTTCAATCATTTCACGAGCAATGGAACGCGTTTTATAAAACCGCGCGGCCCATAACCATTTATCTAATCTGACGAGATGCATTGTTTCCTCGTTTAAGACTTAATACATTTATAACTAATATAAGTATCGTTTTATTAAAATCAATGTTGTGGATGAATTGAATAATCATTGCCACCTGTCGAAAAAATTCCAGATAAACTAAATGGAGCTATCTTACCACGCAAATCAGCTCGATAATTTAACGACTCTGGAGGATTCTGTATTAACTTCCATCGATTAAGCAGCTCACTTGTGGTACCTTTGCTAATGAGGTGGAATGATTCAAATTCAGAATGCAAAGGATTAATTATTGCAGTTGAGTCAATTATTCCGCCATTAACTAATGCATTAAAACTTAATAATGTGCGATGCTGAGGATCAATATCTACCGACACACTAGGATATTTAATACTTACTTTATTAACTGAAGCATTATTAGCTTTAAGAAATAGTGAGCCCGAATATAACCCAAATTTGTTGTCTTCAACTAAGCTCACATTTTTCCCCGAAACATCAAAGTTTGCAATGTTAAAAGGATAATCAGATTTAATACTGGTTAACATACTTTGCAATATGATTAACTGATCAACGTCAACACGATTAAATATATCTGGTAATAACGGTTGTTTTGCTTCATCAGATAATTCATAACTGATGCCTGTCAACAATAACTTATTCAAATGTAATGAATTATTTTTCCAACTACCATCTAAATGAACATCACCGTTATGCCATCGAGCAACTGCTTTTTTGATATCTATTTCATTATCTTTAAAAGACAATTGAAGCAATAAAGAAGAATATATTTGATCAAACCAAACCACATTATCTGCATTAAAAATAAAGGAAGTTTCATTCAGATTCCACTGATTATCATAACTAATATTGGTTATTTCAAAATTTCCCTTAGCAATAATTAAATTAGGTAATTGAATATTACTGTCTAAAATTAAAAGTTCTTCTAACATAAACTTTGGAAATTTAGGCAAATACTTATTTAATTCAATATAATCATCTGGTTGAAAACGGATATTATTTAATCTTAATTGTGCTATATCTAAACTACCATCGGCTAATACTTTTAATTTACTAACAAAAAAACCATTATCCATATTACCGCCTAAATTGGTGATTGCTGTAACCCCATCACGATAATATCCTTGTAACAATATTTTGTTTATCGGTATCTGATTAAATGATGCTTTTTGTGAAGTGAAATCAAATTGATATGGCTCTTTACTACTTAAATCAAAAGGTTTAATACGGCCATCAACGCCTTTTAAAGAAAGAGAATCTTGCTCATCATTAAACGAAAAATTTATTGTAGAATTATAAAACTTTAATACATTAGCCGAAAAATTAGTAATATCAACACCATTAAATTCACCATCAATCACATTAATATAATTAAAATGATGAAGTTGCCATAAATTTTTCTTATCAAAACCAATAGTTAACTTTCCAATTTTAGTCACTTCTTGCTTATCATTTATTACCAATAAATTATCAATACTTAACTCATAAAAATTAGCTAATGAATGATTTATCTTACCAATTGAAATAGTGTATGTTCCAAGCCTTGATAATTGTTGACTCAGTATTTTTGCTCCATAATTGGTTTGCAAGGCAAAATAACTAATTACAATTAACAACCAGATAATCGAAAAGAGCAAAATTAAACAAGATCGTAACCGTCTCATAAATAAGCAGTATAGTAATAAAAATGGATTAAAATTTATATAACAATACCTGATTTTGGGTAAAATAGCACTTGATTTTAATATAAATGATTTGTTGTTAAACTAGTTTTAACGTTAATATATAGCCAATTATGACTTTAGAATAACATATTCACGGAATTAATCTTCATCCTTTGATTAAGGTGAAAAATTCTTTTTTATTGACCATATAAACAGGAAAAAATCGAGATGAAACAGATCCCAATGACAGTAAGGGGAGCCGAATTATTACGAGCAGAACTTGAAGAACTTAAAAATATAAAAAGACCTCAAATTACTGCTGCTATTGCAGAAGCCAGAGCGCACGGAGATTTAAAAGAAAACGCGGAATATCATGCAGCAAGAGAACAACAAGGTTTTTGTGAAGGTCGTATTCAAGAAATCGAAGGCAAATTATCTCAAGCACAAATTATTGATATTACCAAGGTAAAAAATACTGGACGCATAATTTTTGGTGCCACAGTGACTGTAATTAATATCGATACCGATGAAGAAACAACTTATCGAATTGTTGGCGATGATGAAGCAGATTATAAACAAAATTTAATTTCGGTTAACTCACCTATCGCTCGAGGTCTTATTGGTAAAGAAGATGGTGATACCGTCCAAATCAAAACACCAGGCGGTAATGTAGAATTTGACATTGTTAAAGTTGAGTATATCTAATAAAACTCAACTGCAATAAAAAAACAGGGCTATTGCCCTGTTTTTTATTTGGGTAAAGTAATTTTCTTATCTTCGCTAGGTCTAAATACCGTAAAAATAGATCCGACTTGTTGAACGGGTAATGCATTTGTTTCGCGGATAATAGCTTCACAAATTAATTTTTTCGTTTCACGATCTTCGGCAGCGATTTTAATTTTAATTAACTCATGGAAATTTAGTGCATTTTCGATTTCGGCAAGAACGCCTTCGGTAAATCCATTAGCACCAATCATCACTATCGGTTTTAAATGATGAGCTTCACTTTTTAAGTACTGTTTTTGTTTATTCGATAAATTCATTAATTTTTTATCACATTAAGTTGCAATTTTGCTATTCTACCCTTATATATATTTGTAATCAATTGAAGTAACCTCTATACACTAAGGATTTATTCGCTGTGAGTAACAAAAAACGCTCAGCAAGTTCTACTCGTTGGCTAAATGAACATTTTAAAGATCGCTTTGTACAACAAGCACAAAAAAAAGGCCTACGTTCTAGAGCATGGTTTAAATTAGAAGAAATACAAAAAAGTGACAAACTATTCAAACCGGGAATTACTGTCGTGGATTTAGGGGCAGCACCGGGCGGATGGTCGCAATATGTTGCATCACTCATCGGTAATAAGGGACGAATTATTGCTTGTGATTTATTACCGATGGATCCAATAGTTGGCGTTGATTTTTTGCAAGGTGACTTTAGGGATGAAGCCGTATTAAATACCTTACTTGAGCGCGTTGGTGAAGAGAAAGTACAAGTTGTTATGTCAGATATGGCTCCGAATATGAGTGGACAGCCTGCAGTTGATATACCAAGAGCTATGTATTTAGTTGAACTTGCATTAGATATGTGTAAAGACGTTCTTGCACCTAATGGGAGTTTTATTGTAAAAGTATTCCAGGGCGAAGGCTTTGAAGAATATCTAAAAACAGTTAGATCGCTGTTTAAAACAGTTAAAATTCGAAAGCCTGAAGCTTCGCGCTCACGGTCTCGAGAAGTATATATTGTAGCAATGGGGATGAAGTAGCCAGCCGTACAATTTTGTAGTACCATACTTGGTTAATTTTAGTCGTAACTGTTAATTTTATGAGAGGTTTTTCTTTTGAACGACATGGTAAAGAATTTACTGATCTGGGGCGTTATCGCGGTAGTATTGTTTGCTGTATTCAACCAATTCAGCGCGTTATCCAATAGCGGTCCTCAAGTCGATTATACCAAATTTAATTCGGATGTAACGAGCGGCAAACTCAAAGAAGTACATATTAATGGTCGCGAAATTGTTGCTACAACTAAAAGTAGTAGTAATTATGTTACTTATATCCCTTATCTTGATGAAAAACTAGTCGATAACTTGGTGCTTAATGATATTGCTGTTTACGGCAGTCCAGATGAAAAACCAAGCTTATTGGTTAGTATCTTGATTTCTTGGTTTCCAATTATCTTATTACTTGGTTTTTGGTTCTTTGTTATGCGCCAAATGCAAGGCGGGGGTAAAGGTGGCCCAATGTCGGTAGGCAAAAGTAAAGCCAAAATGTTAACGCCTGACCAAGTTAAGACTAAATTTACAGATGTAGCAGGCAGTGAAGAAGCTAAACAAGAAGTAACAGAAGTCGTCGATTTTTTACGTGATCCTGGCAAATACCAAAAATTAGGCGGTCGTATTCCTAAAGGGATTTTAATGGTAGGACCTCCGGGTACGGGTAAAACATTATTAGCCAGAGCCATTGCGGGTGAAGCAAACGTGCCTTTCTTTAGTATTTCAGGTTCAGATTTTGTTGAAATGTTTGTCGGTGTTGGCGCATCACGTGTACGTGACCTCTTTGAACAAGCCCGTAAACATTCACCATGTATTATCTTTATTGATGAAATTGATGCTGTTGGTCGAAAACGTGGTGCCGGCTCAATGGGCGGACATGATGAACGCGAACAGACTCTAAACCAAATGTTAGTTGAAATGGATGGCTTTGAAGCTAACAGTGGTATTATCATTATTGCAGCAACAAACCGTGCGGACATTCTCGATCCTGCATTACTTCGTCCGGGTCGTTTTGACCGTCAAGTTCAAATTGATTTACCTGACTTAAAAAGCCGTGAACAAATTCTGGCAGTACATGTACGTAAAGTGCCTTTAGGTTCTGATGTTAATCTAGCAGTATTAGCTCGCGGAACACCAAATTATTCCGGTGCTCAATTAGCTAATTTAGTTAACGAAGCTGCGCTATTTGCCGCGCGTCGTAATAAACGTTTAGTCACGATGGATGAGTTTGAAGAAGCCAAAGATAAAATCGATATGGGTACTCAACGTCGTTCGTTATCCATGACAAAAGAGCAATTAACCAATACGGCTTATCATGAAGCGGGACATGCAATCGTAGGTTATTTAATGCCAGATCATGATCCGCTTCATAAAGTAACTATTATTCCTCGAGGAGGGGCATTAGGTGTAGCCTTCTTCTTACCAGAAGGTGATCAAATCAGTCAAAGTCGTACTCAGTTAGAGTCTAAAATATCTACAGCTTATGCGGGAAGAATTGCCGAAGGCCTAATTTATGGTGAAGATAAAATTACCTCAGGTGCATCTAGTGATATACGATACGCTTCTAACATAGCCAGAGCAATGGTTACACAGTGGGGTTTCTCAGATCGTTTACCACCTGCATTGTTTGAATATGAAGAATCTTCTTATGGAATCATGAAAAAAATATCTGATGGTACAGCAAAAATTATTGATGAAGAAGTTGATGCAATCCTTCAACGAAACTATCAACGAGCTAAAACAACACTAACTGAAAATATTGATATTCTTCATGCAATGAAAGATGCTTTACTGAAATATGAAACAATTGATAAACAACAGATTGATGAACTGATGAATCGCCAGCCAGTCACACCACCAGAAGGTTGGACAGCCAGTGATGAAATAGCAGCTCAAGAAGTTCCGAATGAAGGTACACCACCTGAATCTGATGATTAATCTGTTTTAATTTTTATAACGCGCTACGGCGCGTTTTTTATCGGATAATTTAAATAAATCTAAAATAAAAGTGATTTTCAAAACAGGTAATAAACTTGAATGATTTTGCTATCGTTTAGCTTATAACAAAGCTTAGCGATAACAAAAAGCAGATGACTCAAATAAGGCATAATCATGGAAATTCGTTTCAACAATCAAATTATGGATCTCTCTTTTCCACAGGTAATGGGTATCGTAAACATGACGCCAGATTCTTTTTCTGATGGCGGTAATTATAACAATCTTGATGATGCCATGCGTCGAGTTGATAATATGATACAAGCAGGCGCAACATTTATTGATATAGGGGGCGAATCAACTCGCCCTGGTGCAGCCTTCGTCTCAGTTGAAGAAGAATTAGATAGAGTTGTGCCTTTAGTTGAAAAAGTGGCTCGCTATTTTGATGTTTGGATTTCGGTTGATACCTCTAAGCCTCAAGTTATGACTGAATCAGCAAAAGCAGGAGCACATTTAATTAATGATATCCGAGCATTAACAGAATCTGGAGCAGTCGAAGCCGCAGCTCAAACAGGATTACCGGTTTGCATTATGCATATGCAAGGCGATCCCCAAACTATGCAAAATGCTCCGCATTATCAACAAGACATCTATCAAGAAGTTGATCAATTTTTTGCTCATCATATCAATCGTTGCATAAACGCAGGAATTGAACGAGAAAAAATTATTCTTGATCCGGGTTTTGGGTTTGGTAAAACATTGGCACACAATTATCGATTACTAGCAACACTTGAAAAATTTCATCACTTTCATTTACCGCTATTAGTTGGCATGTCTCGCAAATCCATGATTGGACAAGTATTAAATGTTTCGCCTAAAGAACGTATGTTAGGTAGCGTTTCTTGTGCAGTAATTGCAGCCATGAAAGGTGCGCAGATTATTCGAGTTCATGACGTAAAAGAAACCTTTGATGCACTGCGAATTGTGCAAGCCACTTTAGCTGAACAGGAATAAACGGGGTTTAACTTTAACAAAATAAGCCATTATTTTATTAAAAAGGGAATTTTTAGACAAATACTATAAAAATCCCTTTTTGTTTTATGCTTGAGAATTTTCAATTTTTGGCATCACTGTTTCAAATAATTTTTAAACAATAAAAATACTTAGAAACATCATAAAACCAACATAATTATTATTTTGAAAAGCTTTAAAGCATCCAGTTCTATCACGATCATTGATTAACCATTGTTGATAAATAAACAGTAACGACACAACCAATAATCCACAATAATAAATAAAAGATAAATGATTATTGAGACCAATAATTATCAAGCAAATCAATGTTATTATCTGTAGAATGCCTATCCACAATTTATCATAGTAACCAAACAAAACAGCCGTCGATTTAATGCCAATTTTGATATCATCATTTCGATCAACCATGGCATATTCGGTATCATAAGCAACTGTCCAACAAATATTTGCCAAACACAATAACCAACAGGTTAACGGAAACTGTTCAATTGTGGCCGCATAGACCATTGGAATGCTCCAACTAAATGCAATTCCCAACACTATTTGTGGAAAATAAGTATAACGTTTCATAAACGGATAAATCATCGCAGTTAACAATGCAAAGCCAGCAATCAACCACGACAAAGCGTTTAAAAATAATAATAGACAAGCGGCCATTAATAATAATATCAATAATGTCCATTTAGCATTCTTTGCTGTTAATTCACCCTGCACTAACGGACGACTTTGAGTTCGCTCTACATGCGCATCAAAATGGCGATCAGCATAATCATTCACAACACAACCGGCGGATCGCATAACAATGACACCTAGCGTAAATATCAAAACCAGTTTTTCAGTTGGATAGGGATCAGCAAGCCATATTGCTGACAAAGTCGGCCAAAGTAGCAGTAAAATGCCGATTGGTTTATCTAACCGCATCAGTTTTATATAAGCTAACATATATCTATCCTCAATTATAATGGGCGGATTATACCTGATCTTGTTAAAGCTGCAATGCGGATAAATACCGTTTTTATTTGATGCTGCTACATGTGTAATCAATCAAGTCAATTTACCTAATATCGTGTCATATCCAAAACGGTTAATCTAACTAAATTGATTAATTGTGGTAATAAAGCGTTACAACAAAAGTAAATACTGCTCTGCCATCACGGCTAATGCCCGATAAAATTGGCTAACTTGATTATGTTTTAATTGATCTAGATAAGCTGATGACCAAGTCATTAAGTGTTCATCAATCAGTTGATTCGCCGCTTGCGTTTTTTGTTTTTCCAGCAATATCGCATAAGCCATTAACATTAAACCAAACTGATCTTCCGGCTCATTCATACCGGTATTAAGCGTTAAACCATGCTGCTGTAAAAATTGACGATAGCGCTCTTGCGATTCCCCCATTAATAGTTTTTCTTGATCCAAATAGACAGATCCCCAAGGCGGGGCCGGCATTTTGCCTTGCCCTTCAAACAATAACGAGAATTGATAATCCAGATCGACATGGCTGATTTGCGTTGCCAATATCTGGCATTGCTGGCTAATGAGCTCTGGATTTTGCCAATCCGCCAGTTGGTCAATATGCAATAGAGCCTCAAGCAGCGGCTCAACGGTTTGGCTATTAGGTGGATAATAGAAAAAAGCACCCAGTACTTTTGCTAGGGTCGCACAAGTGAGATTATCGAATCTTTTCTCTTTATTCATTGACGTTACTTGTTGTCGATCAGTTATATTGTTAATTATAGCGGTATCATCCATAAATTATAAAAGGCAATACGGCCACAAACTTCAGCAATAAACACACAAGTAAAAGCAGTAAGACAAATTATTGCATTATGTTTGGAACGGTAAATATTAAAAGCAACCAATAGTAGTGCCACCATGATTAAAATGCACTCGGCAATCATCCAACTTGCTTGCGCACAAGCCAGCTCCGGGCTTATGGTCGTCATTAAATTATAATAGGGAATTTTTAATAATATAATCAATACACTACCAATGAGAAAAGCTGCGTTGCCTAAACGATATAACCCAAGCATTGCGCTAGCAATTCCACCCAACGCCAGCATCGCTGTATACATTTGAATTGCGGTATAGTTGGTATCCCATGTTTTCACTGTTGGTAGCATGTAAGTTAAAACAATCGTCCATACAAAAACTAAGCTCAGTAGGATTAAGATGATGGCTATTAGTAGGTTGATATAGGGAAGGCGATTAATCTTTAAACAAAGCGGTTTAATCAATTTCAGTTTTTGGCTATCCGGATTGAGAGAAAAGTAGTGGATTAATACTGAGGCGAATGTAACGCCAAATACCACACCAAAAGTGAAAATCTCATTACTCATCGGCGAACGTCCGATCCCATAGATCACATTTAACGCCCGCAAAGGATGCCCTAAATGGAATGAGGCAAGCAGCATACCAACAGCCATAAAAACCAGCGCTAACAGATTAATTTTTTGACGAATAATGGGATTGGCTTGTGAACAATTCATTAAGCAAGATAAGCTGCTTAACAGCACCATTCCGGCAGATAATTGCCCAAATACCGTAAAAAAAACCAATGGTAATTCATGCATACTATACCTCCTCCGGATTGAGCACTTTTCCTTGTATATCGCCTGAGCTTCTAGCCAAAGCATGTGGTTTGATAACAATATTCGGTTTAGTCAACTCTACATTAGGCAAAGGGGCAATATTACGTTCATCACCATGACGCTCACGTAATTTCCCTATCTCGTCAAAATCTAAAGCACGTTGTGGACAAGATTCGACGCACACAGGCTTTAAGCCTTCAGCTACAAGCTCATAACAACCATCGCATTTTGACATAACCCGCTTTTGATGATCAAACTGTGGCGCACCATATGGACAGCGCATTTCACAATAGCGGCAACCAATACACACATCTTGATTAACAACCACTAAGCCGTCTTGTTGGCGTTTATGCATCGCACCAGTTGGACAACCTTGCACGCAAGTTGGTTGCTCACAGTGATTACATGAAATTGACAAATAATAAGTAAAAGTATCATTTTGCCAAATCCCGTCCACTTGTTGCCACGATCCACCACCATACTCATAAACTCGGCGAAAATGCACGCCCAGCGCATTATCTTTTTCGTCTTTACAGCTCAACTGACAGGTTTTACACCCGGTACATTTGGAAGAATCAATAAAGAATCCATATTGCATTTTAATCATCTCCCTTTTTAATTATGATGCCGCTGGCATAGTTGATAATGGTTTGATTTCAACCAAATTAGTATGCTGCGAATTTGACTTCGCTAACACTGACGGGCGCAATGAGGTTAAACGATTAATACAACCACCAATATCCACGCCAGCAGCATTAGTTTTTGCCCATAGCCCTTGAGGTATAGCGATCACGCCCGGTAATATACGAGGCGTTACTTTAGCCGGAATATAAAGCCGACCACGATCATTAAATACTTCAACTAATTGCCCATGCTTAATTTGTCTTTGTTCAGCATCAATTGGGTTAATCCAAACGCTACTGGCAACAGCTTCTCGTAGTTGGGGAAGATTACTATAAGAGGAGTGACAATGCCCTTTAATATGAAATCCAATCATTTGCAGCGGATATTTATCGCGTTTTTGTTGATCTTCGCTCCCTTCAATAGCAGGCAAATAAGCAGGAATTGGGTAGAGTTTATCGTCCGGCTCAATCTCCCATTCACCCGCTATTTTTGCCAGCGCTTCTGAATAAATTTCAATTTTGCCAGACGGGGTATTTAATGGCTGATTAATCGGATCATCCCGGAATGCTTTTAAGGCAATTTGCGCATCGCTATCCGCTAACTTACGATCGACAATACCCTTACCGTCAGTGTCAACAAAAGGCGGTAAATCAGGATTTTGCTTGCGCATTCTTTCATAGCTATACGCTATCCACTCATCTTGCGTTCGCCCTTCAGTAAATTTATCTTTAACGCCCATTTTTTCTGATAACTCAGTTAACACATCATAAGACGATCGATTTTCCCAAAGTGGCTTAATAGCCCGTTGCATACGAATAACATAATGGTAAGCGCCGGATGCATAAGAATTATTAATTAAATCGTTACTTTCCACAGATGACACATCCGGTAATAACAGATCGGCATACCGTGCTGATGCGGTCATATGAGTATCCCACACTAAGATAAATTCGCATTGAGATTCATTTTGTAAAATTTGGTGCGTTCGATTGAGATCGGCATGCTGATTACCAATTACATTACTGGCGTAACTCCAGATAAACTTGATACCGACATCCAATTTATCTTTACCAAGTATATAAGCATTTTTTGCGGTCATGCTTTGCGGTGATTCGATTGCTTTAGTCCATAAAAAAAATGGAATACTGGTTTTAATCGGATTTAATAAATTCAGACCCGGAACCGGATAAGTCACGCTTCCGCCCCAAGTACCAATATTGGTGCCCGGTTTACCAAATTGACCAGTGATAATAGGCAATATCATAATTGCTCTTGTAGTATGCTCACCATTTTGCCAACGTTGTGCTCCCCAGCCTTGCGAAATCCATGCTGCTTTAGCGTTAACAATATCCAAGGCAAGTTTACGAATTTGTTTAGCGGGGATACCGGTTTTTTTTGCTGCCCACTCCGGCGTTTTCGGTGTTCTATCATCACCTAAACCTAAAATATAAGATTTATAATCACTAAAAGGGGGTGCGCTATCCGGCAATGAGTCAGCATTCCAACCCACACAATATTGATTAAGCATTGCCTCATCAATTTTATCTTCTTCCAGTAAAGCATAGCCAATTGCAGCAACTAACGCCGCATCGGTACCGGGAATAATCGGGATCCACTCGGCATTATAGCCAACCACACTTTCGCTACGCCTAGGATCGATAATAATCACTCTGGCTTTACTTTGCGCTAAAGCATGAAACAGTTCCGTTACTTGCCCACCGCCTGACATTCGCGTTTCAGCAACATTATGTCCAAACATAACAACCAAATCTGAATGTTTAATTTGATCAATGAGCGACTCTTTAGCATTGCCATAAATATAAGGCTTAATAGCAGTTATCTGTCCACTTGAGTAATCGCCATGATAATTTAGATAACCACCGATAGTACTTAAAAACCGTCTACAAGCACTGCGTCCGGCGATATTTGCGCCAGTGGTACCTGTTCCATATTGACAATAAATAGCTTCATTGCCATAACGATTAATGGTGTATTTAAGTTTATCCGCCAATAAATTTATTGCTTCATCCCAGCTAATACGTTTAAATTTACCTTCACCACGCTTACCTATTCGCACCATAGGGTATTTTAAACGCTCCGGATCGTAAGTTCGCCAGCGTACCGCTCGCCCCCGCAAACATGGGCGAATTTGATGTTGACCGAAAATAGGATCATTAATACCGTCTTCGGATGAGATTTTAGTAATAATATCGTTTTTAACATGGACTTTTAGAGGACAACGACTACCGCAATTCACTAAACAGGCGCTGTAGAAAATCTTTTCATCATTAGTGGGATTAGGTATCAATGCTTTATCGTGATTTGTTTCAGATGTTGCATAAGCAAAAGGTAATTGCAAATTATTTGCCACTGCTGCCACACCACCAATTGCTAGTGATTTTTGCAAAAAATCACGCCGAGTTATTTTGTTTTCTGACTTGCTCATCCTATTCCCTTATTTTTTATTTGGGATGTATTTATCATAATACTATAGATAGGATTATAAAACAGAAAAAAGGCTAAAATCGAAATTAACTTAAAATAAATTAATAAAATAAGAATTATTATCAATTAAAAATTTAATTTGATTTTCATTATCAATTTAATTTCATGCATCTTAAAGAAAGATTGGTATAATATGCCCATTTATTCGAATAAATAGAAAACTTATGTCACAATCCACTTATAATGCTGTTGATATTGAAGTCCTAAAAGGACTCGATCCTGTCCGCCATCGACCAGGCATGTATACTGATACTGCTCGCCCAAATCATTTGGGACAAGAGGTTATTGATAATAGTGTAGATGAAGCTATTGCAGGACATGCCCGCCAAGTTAAAGTTACACTCTATGAAGATAATTCACTTGAGGTTATTGATGACGGGCGAGGTATGCCGGTTGATATTCATCCTGATGAAGGTGTACCAGCTATTGAACTTTTACTTTGCCGTTTACATGCTGGAGGTAAGTTTTCCAACAAAAATTATCAATTTTCAGGCGGTTTGCATGGTGTTGGTATCTCCGTTGTTAATGCATTATCAAAGCGTGTAGAAGTTACTGTAAATCGTGATGGGCAAGTTTATCAAATCGCTTTTGAAAATGGTGATAAAGTTGAGGATTTACATGTAATAGGTACATGTGGTCGTCGAAATACCGGTACAAAAGTACGTTTTTGGCCTGATGAAAAGTATTTTGATTCACCACGATTTTCTGTACCCCGCTTAACTCATTTACTTAAAGCAAAAGCGGTACTCTGCCCAGGGTTAGAAATCATTTTCAAAGATAAAATTAACAATACTGAACAACGCTGGTGTTATCAGGACGGTCTAAAAGATTATTTAATGGAATCTGTTAGTGGTTACACACTATTACCTGAAGAGCCATTTACTGGTAGTCATACCGGCGAAACAGAAGCAGTCGAATGGGCTTTACTCTGGTTACCAGAAGGTGGAGAACTTTTAACTGAAAGTTACGTTAACTTGATTCCAACTGTACAAGGTGGTACTCATGTTAATGGTTTACGTCAAGGTTTACTTGATGCTATGCGCGAATTTTGCGAGTTCCGTAATTTGCTTCCTCGAGGCCTAAAGCTGACCGCCGATGATATTTGGGAACGCTGCGCATATGTGTTATCCGTAAAAATGCAGGAACCTCAATTTGCTGGTCAAACCAAAGAACGTCTTTCATCAAGACAAAGCGCTGCATTCGTTTCGGCAATTGTTAAAGATGCATTCAGTCTTTGGTTAAATCAAAATGTGCAAATTGCAGAATTATTGGCTGAAATGGTCATTTCAAGTGCGCAAAAACGCCTACGAGCATCTAAAAAAGTTATTCGTAAAAAGCTCACAAGTGGTCCTGCTTTACCTGGTAAATTGGCCGATTGTTCTTCACAGGATTTAAGTCGTACTGAACTATTTTTGGTAGAAGGTGATTCTGCAGGTGGTTCAGCCAAACAGGCACGAGATAGAGAATATCAAGCCATAATGCCATTAAAAGGTAAAATTTTAAATACTTGGGAAGTATCATCAGACGAGGTATTAGGCTCACAAGAAATCCACGATATCTCGGTTGCCATAGGTATTGACCCTGATAGTGATGATTTAAGTCAATTGCGCTACGGTAAAATCTGTATTTTAGCTGATGCAGACTCAGATGGATTACATATTGCCACTTTGCTTTGTGCGTTATTTGTTCGTCATTTTCGGGCGATGGTTGAACATGGGCATATCTTTGTTGCTATGCCTCCGCTTTATCGTATTGATTTAGGTAAAGAAGTGCATTATGCCCTTGATGAAGAAGAAAAAGAAGGGATTTTAGATCAGCTTAAACGTAAAAAGGGTAAACCGAATGTACAACGTTTTAAAGGTTTAGGCGAAATGAATCCATTACAACTCCGTGAAACAACGATGGATCCTAATACTCGTAGATTAGTTCAGTTATCACTAGATAATGCAGAGGAAACCATGGCATTAATGGATATGCTGCTGGCTAAGAAACGAGCAGAAGATCGCCGAGAATGGTTACAAGAAAAAGGTGACCAAGTTGAACTTGATGTCTAATATACAGAATAATTTAGAGGAACAATAATGAGTGAGATAACTCATGACGGAGTAGAAGTTCAGTCGCTACGTACTTTTACAGAGAGCGCATATTTAAACTACTCAATGTATGTCATTATGGATCGTGCACTACCGTTTATTGGTGACGGTTTAAAACCTGTGCAACGCCGTATTGTTTATGCCATGTCAGAATTAGGGCTTAATGCTCAGGCTAAATTTAAAAAATCAGCTCGTACTGTAGGTGACGTGTTAGGTAAATACCATCCTCATGGTGATAGTGCCTGTTATGAAGCAATGGTGTTAATGGCACAACCATTCTCTTACCGTTACCCATTAGTAGATGGTCAAGGAAACTGGGGAGCTCCAGATGATCCTAAATCATTTGCAGCTATGCGTTATACCGAATCTCGTCTATCAAAATATGCAGAATTATTATTAGGCGAATTAGGGCAAGGCACTGTTGATTATACGCCAAACTTCGATGGCACCTTACAAGAACCTAAAATGTTACCAGCTAGATTACCCAATATTTTATTGAATGGTACAACCGGCATTGCTGTTGGTATGGCAACTGATATTCCACCACATAATATTCGTGAAGTAGCAAATGCTGCTATTATGTTAGCAGATAACCCAAAAGCAACACTTAGTGAAGTGATGGCTCACATACAAGGCCCTGACTTTCCAACAGAAGCCGAGATTATTACTGCGCCAGAAGATATTGCTAAAATTTATCAAACTGGACGAGGATCAATCCGCATGCGTGCAGTTTGGAAAAAAGAAGAGGGTGATATTGTTATTACTGATCTTCCTCATCAAGTTTCAGGTGCTAAAATCTTAGAGCAAATTGCTTCGCAAATGCGGGCGAAAAAATTACCATTAATTGAAGATTTACGCGATGAGTCAGACCATGAAAATCCAACCCGCTTAGTAATTGTCCCAAGATCTAATAGAGTGGATTTAGAGCAAGTTATGAATCATCTATTTGCTACCACGGATCTTGAAAAAAGCTATCGCGTCAATATGAATATGATTGGACTTGATAATCGTCCATCAGTTAAAGGATTAGTTGAAATATTAACTGAATGGTTAGAATATCGACGTTTGACGGTAACACGTCGATTAAATTATCGTTTAGATAAGATCCTAAAAAGATTACATATTTTAGATGGCTTATTAATTGCGTTTCTAAATATTGATGAAGTTATTGAAATAATTCGTCATGAAGATGAACCAAAAGAAGAATTAATTAAGCGATTTGCCTTAAGTGAAATACAAGCAGAAGCTATTTTAGAGTTAAAACTTCGTCATTTAGCTAAATTGGAAGAGATGCGTATTAAAGGCGAACAAGCTGATCTTGCTAAAGAACGGGATCAACTACAAGCTCTACTTGCTTCACCAAGAAAACTCAGTAATTTAATCAAAAAAGAATTGCAAGAAGACGCTGAAAAGTATGGCGACGAACGCCGTTCGCCAATAGTTGAGCGAAGTGAAGCTAAAGCGATCACTGAACAAGAATTAACACCTTCTGAACCCGTCACAATTGTATTATCTGAAATGGGATGGGTAAGAGCGGCTAAAGGTCATGACATTGACCCCGTCGGATTAAGTTATAAAGCAGGCGATAGCTTTAAAGCTGCTGCAAAAGGTAAAAGTAACCAGCCAGTTGTCTTTATCGATTCAACTGGGCGAAGTTATGCTATTGAGCCAAATACTTTACCATCAGCTCGAGGACAAGGCGAGCCAATTACCGGTAAATTAGCATTACCAGCAGGTGCAACTATTGAACATGTTTTAATGTCAAACGATGAAGAACAAAAATTCTTACTTGCTTCTAGTGCCGGATACGGTTTTATTTGTCAATTTAGCGATTTAATTGCGCGTAATCGTAACGGTAAAGCAGTAATTAATTTATCTAATAATTCAAATGTACTTGCACCGATTGAGATAGTATCAGAGGAAAGCTTGCTTTTATCAATTAGTCAAGCGGGTAGAATGCTTATCTTCCCGGTGAAAGATTTACCAGAGTTATCTAAAGGTAAAGGAAATAAAATTATCTCATTATCTGCCAGCGATGATAGCCTAGCTTATATGATGCTGATAACGCCTGAAACCTCACTGACGTTGTATGTTGGTAAACGCAAACTTACGCTTTCTTCTACTGATTTACAAAAATTTAGAGCAGAGCGTGCTCGTAAAGGAACATCACTACCGCGTGGATTACAAAAAATCGATCGAATTGAGGTAAACGAATAATATGTCTTTTATCTGGTCCATTATTCTCGGGTTAATACTGAGCTCAGTTTTCAAATCCGGATGGGGATTTATACTTGGTCTATTAATAGGTCCAATGTTGTATCAAGCATTTGGCAATAGATTAAATGAAAAAAGGACACAATCAAACCCAACTTTGTACTTAATTGTTGCTTTTGAAGTATTGGGGCATCTGAGTAAAGCTAAAGGTGTTGTTACCCAAGATGATATTAATCTTGCTCGGCAATTTATGGATCGGCTACAACTTGATGCAGCCGGTCGCCAATTAGCCCAAGAGTCATTTAATCGTGGTAAAGCAAGTGATTACCCACTTCGATCGCGTTTACGAGAACTCTACTTTCAATATCGTTTTAGAAGAAATGTTTTAAATATATTTTGTGAACAATTAATTCAAGCGGCTTTAGTTGATGGTAATTTAGATGAAAAAGAGTCACAAATTTTGTTTATTGTTGCTGAAGAATTCCATATTCCTCGCCAACAAATGGTTATATATATTCAGATGATGATGGGAAGCTTTCATTTCCGTCAAGAATATTATAATAATCAACAAAATAGTCAATATCAACAAAGCAATAATTATGGCAATTATCAAAACAGTTCTCACCAATCAGATTTGCAAAATGCTTATAGAATTTTAGGGATAGATTCATCTGCTGATATTCCTGAAATCAAAAAAGCTTATCGCA
Organism: Gilliamella sp. ESL0443; assembly: GCF_019469165.1. Taxonomy (NCBI): domain Bacteria; kingdom Pseudomonadati; phylum Pseudomonadota; class Gammaproteobacteria; order Orbales; family Orbaceae; genus Gilliamella; species Gilliamella sp. ESL0443. The sequence continues at coordinate 2,234,453 of NZ_CP048263.1, forward strand.
GGTTAATGAATGAACATCATCCAGATAAATTAGCATCAAAAGGCTTACCAAAAGAGATGTTAGAGGCAACCAAAAAGCGAGCACAAGAAATTCAAGCTGCTTACGATCTTATAAAAGCATCTCGTGGATTCAAATAGAGATTATTACTATGATGCATTGGCGCTCAATTATAAGAATTATCGGTTTATTAATATCATTATTGTCGATATTTATGTTAATACCGGCACTAGTCGCATTAATATACCGTGATGGTGCTGGCGCAATTTTTGTCCGTTCTTTCTTCGCTGCATTAATTTTAGGAGTATTGTTGTGGTTCCCTAATCGAAATCAGCGTCATGAGTTGAGTACTAGGGAAGGTTTTTTCATTGTTGTATTATTCTGGGTAGTTTTAGGTACTATTGGTGCATTTCCATTTCTTTTTGATAATCATATCAATCTTAATTTAACTACTGCTTTTTTTGAATCTTTTTCTGGGTTAACAACAACAGGCGCTACAACTATTGTTAATTTAGATCATTTACCTAAGGCCCTTTTATTTTATCGTCAATTGCTACAATGGCTTGGGGGAATGGGAATTATCGTACTTGCAGTTGCTATTTTACCATTATTAGGTGTTGGTGGAATGCAGCTCTATCGAGCTGAAATCCCAGGTCCTCAAAAAGATAGTAAAATGCGTCCCCGCATTGCTGAAACGGCAAAAACATTGTGGTCTATTTATATTTTGCTTACCTCGTTATGCGCAATAAGTTTGTGGTTTGCTGGAATGAATATCTTCGATGCTATTTCGCATAGTTTTTCGACGATATCGATGGGAGGATTCTCAACTCATGACAGCAATTTAGCTTATTTTAATAGTCCAGCAATTAACTATATTGTTACTATTTTCCTAATTTTATCTGGTTGTAATTTTGCACTCCATTTTGCCGCATTAAATGGTATTTCACTTAAAGTTTATTGGCGCGATCAAGAGTTCAGAACGTTTATCTTTATCCTTCTTATTTTAATTGTTATTTGTGCCTTTGTTATCTATTTTTATCAACCACAACGAAATCTTGGTATTGATAAAATCGTGTTACAAGTCGTGTCGGTTTCTGCAACTGTCGGTTTTACCGTCGATGATATTAATACTTGGCCATCCTCATTACCAATCTTTTTATTATGTGCTTCATTTATTGGGGGCTGTGCTGGTTCTACTGGAGGAGGGTTAAAAGTTGTTCGCGTTCTACTATTATTTATGCAAGGTTCACGTGAATTAAAACGTCTTATACACCCGAATGCAATATATACCTTAAAATTGAATAATCGAGTTGTACCGGAACGAATTATTGAGGCAGTATGGGGATTCTTTTCTGCCTATGCATTAGTTTTTTTAATTAGTCTATTTATCATTATGGCGTCTGGAATTGATGCAACTGACTCATTTTATATTGTTGCCTCATCATTGAACAATTTGGGGGTTGGTCTTGGCAGTGTGAGTGATAATTTTGCGCATGTAAGTGATATGGTTAAATGGGTAATGGTTGTGGACATGTTATTTGGACGACTTGAAATATTTACCTTATTGGTTTTATTTACACCAACCTTCTGGCGAAGCTAATTTTCACTTAACAATTTAGTGTTAAACCTGGATTTTTTAGAAAAATGGCTAAAAATATAAATATTTTATTGATTATTTAGTCAATTGCAGACAGAATTACTAAGCAGCATGTGCTGTATTCATTAGAGGTAATCACCTGACATATGGAATGGATCATGGATCCTACAATTTGGATTGGTTTATCCACTCTAGTTGTACTTGAAATCGTCCTTGGCATTGATAACATTGTTTTTATTGCCATTCTTGCCGAGAAACTTCCGCCACAAGAACGAGATAAAGCACGCATTACTGGTCTTGCTTTTGCATTAATTACACGAATATTGTTATTAATGTTTACTGGTTGGTTAGTTACACTCACTACCCCTCTATTTTCTATATCCGGAATCAGTTTCAATGCTAGGCAATTGATAATGTTGCTTGGTGGTATATTTTTGCTTTTCAAAGCCACAATGGAACTCAATGAACGCTTAGAAGGCGCTTCACATGAAGATGGTAAACCCAAAAAGACTTCACATTTTTGGACTGTTGTCGCTCAAATCGTTGTACTTGATGCCGTATTTTCACTCGACTCAGTAATTACTGCAGTGGGTATGGTTGAACATATTCCAGTAATGATTATTGCTGTTTGTATTGCTATTTGTATCATGATGGTAGCAAGTAAACCATTGGCCTATTTTGTTAACTCCCATCCAACGATTGTTATTTTATGTTTAAGTTTTTTACTTATGATTGGTTTTAGTTTGGTTGCCGAAGGTTTTGGGTTTATTATTCCAAAAGGCTACCTATATGCAGCTATTGGTTTCTCAATTATGATTGAGTTTTTTAATCAATTAGCTATATTCAATCGCCGAAAAGCATTAAACAAAAAACCATTACGTGAACGCACCGCTGAAGCGATTTTACATTTACTCAAAGGCGATGCAGAAGAAGATCCCGAAACTCACAATATTGATGTTGTTTCTGATAATAATAAGAAAACATCAGTATTTAATCATCAAGAATTAAACATGGTCGAGCGAGTGTTAGGATTGGCTCAACGTTCAGTTAGTAGCATCATGACCTCACGATTAAATGTTGATATGGTCAATATAAATGATGATCGTGAGGTGATATTAAAAGAGATATTTGATAATCCTCATTCACGTTTAGTCGTAACGGATAATGCTTCAATTGATGAACCATTAGGCATTATTCAAGTTAATGATCTATTGAAAGATGTTTTACAAGATAAACAGCATATTGATATTAACTCTTTAATAAAGCAGCCATTAATTTTCCCTGAAACGGTATCTTTACTTGTCGCACTGGAACAATTCAAAAAAGCGAAAACCCATTTTGCGTTTGTGGTTGATGAATTTGGTTCAATGCAAGGAGTTGTGTCTGTTACTGACATTATTGAAACCATTGCTGGTGATTTCCCAACTGAAGAAGAGGAAATTGATGCCAAACACGATATTCAATGTATTGATGATAACAGTTGGATTGCTAATGGTTACATCCCTGTAGAAGAATTAGTAAGGTATGTTCCTATACCAATAGATGATAAGCGAGAATACCATACTCTTGCTGGATTGTTGATGGAAAAAGCCCAACATTTACTTAATGTCGGTGAAACAATACAAATTGGCGATTATTTATTTGAAGTTGCCGAAATTGAAAGTCACCGTATTTTAAAAGTGAAAATCACTAAGAATAAATTAGATATATTAAAGAACTAGGTTAGTAATATTCTACCCATTGTTTAGCTCATCTCAAATGAGCTAAACAACTATTTTAGAGGTAAGTTATAAAAATTATCTATCAATTACTAAACGATATTCTTAATATGAATAACGCTTGACCAAAATAAATTACAGGCAATAATAGCGCTGTGTTTTTTCGTTTTTTGAGATATGAAGTGATAACTTTGTATCTTTTTTATTTTTACTGCAAAATAAATTAGGTAAAAATAAAGGTTATATCGATTACTATCAAACTAAATTGGGCTTTAACTTATGAATTCACTATTCGAAAAAATTTTTCAACTGAAAGAGAAGAAAACCACAATCAGTACAGAGGTTATAGCAGGCTGTACAACTTTTCTAACCATGGTTTATATTATCTTTGTTAACCCTTCTATCTTATCTGTAACTGGCATGGACAAATCAGCAGTTTTTGTTCTAACGTGCGTCGTAACAGCTTTTGCTACTATTTTAATGGGGCTGTTTGCCAATCTACCGATTGCTTTAGCTCCAGCTATGGGACTCAATGTTTTCTTTGCCTATGGAATATGCGGTGCTATGGGCTATTCTTGGCAAGTGGGTATGGGGGCAATATTTTGGGGCTCATTAATCTTTTTTGCATTATCATTATTTAAAGTTCGCCATTGGTTAATTGAACATATTCCGCAATGTTTGCGAGCAGGTATAAGTGCTGGTATTGGACTATTTATTGCTTTTATGGGATTTCAAAATATGGGAATTGTGGTCGCATCACCAGAAACATTACTAACCTTAGGCAATATCTTATCACTTAAAGTATTATTAGGTTCACTAGGATTTTTTATTATAATAATTCTAGCAACTCGTAATTTCCATGCGGCTGTACTAGTTTCAATTCTTGTTGTTACCTTACTTGCACTTTGGCTTGATCCTAATATTAGTTATCAAGGAATTGCATCAGTTCCACCAAGTGTTAGCAGTGTTGTTGGTCATGTCGATCTAGCTGGTTCACTTAATGTGGGTATTATGGGTGTTATTTTTTCAGTTATGATTGTAAGCCTATTTGATTCTTCCGGAACAATTTTAGCTTTAACCGACAAAGCAGGAATTTCTGACGAAAAAGGGCGTTTCCCTAAAATGCGTCAAGCTTTATTAATCGATAGTTTTAGTTCTTCACTTGGTGGTTTATTTGGAACTTCATCAGTACTAACTTATATTGAAAGTTCTGCTGGTATTTCAGTTGGTGGGCGTACAGGTTTAACTGCAGTTGTAGTTGGATTATTATTTTTATTAATGACCTTTTTATCGCCTTTAGCCCATTTAGTTCCACCTTATGCGACATCTGGTGCTTTAATATTTGTTGGAATCTTAATGGTTTCAAGTTTAATGAAAGTTAATTGGTCTGATTTAACTGATGCAACACCAGCATTTATTACCGCATTAATGATGCCTTTCGCTTTTGCTATTACCGAAGGTGTAGCACTTGGTTTTATCTCTTACGTTGTGTTAAAAACATTAACTGGTAAATTTAAAGAATTAAATCTTTGCGTCATTATTTTTGCCCTTCTATTTGCATTAAAATTTATCTTTATCGATCATCATTAATTTTTTTCCCATCGGTTAGTTCCGGTGGGAAAATTTAACTGAAAAATATTATTATTAATTTATTAGTAATAATAGGGTTAAAAATAGCAATTCATAATATTAGATTCCTCCTTAACTAAAGCAAAAACTTGACATTATATCTATTGAGGTCTAGAATCTTGCGACCCAAAACTTATATACATAGGCTTTGGGCTACAGTTATTAATTACGTATCTAAAAAGCAATTTTTAAATTTATTTTAATTAATCAGGAGCTTATTAATGGCAACAATTAATCAGCTGGTACGCAAACCAAGAGCGCTAAAGGAAGCGAAAAGTAACGTTCCTGCCCTTGAAGCATGCCCGCAAAAACGTGGTGTTTGTACACGTGTTTACACCACTACACCTAAAAAACCAAACTCAGCATTACGTAAAGTATGCCGTGTACGTTTAACCAACGGTTTTGAAGTGACTTCTTATATCGGTGGAGAAGGTCATAACTTGCAAGAACATAGCGTGATTTTAATCCGCGGTGGTCGTGTTAAAGATTTACCTGGTGTTCGTTATCACACTGTTCGTGGTGCATTAGACTGCGCAGGTGTTAAGGATCGCAAACAAAGCCGTTCTAAATACGGTGTAAAACGACCTAAAGCTTAATGGAACTCCGTTAAGTAAGGCCAAACTATAATAATTCCATTTAACTCATTTGAGTTTTGGGTAAACCTGAAAATTTATAACATATAAACGGAGTATTCCAATGCCACGTCGTCATGTTGTCGGTCAAAGAAAAATTTTACCTGATCCGAAATTCGGTTCAGATTTGCTGGCGAAATTTGTAAATATTTTAATGATAGATGGTAAAAAATCTATCGCAGAATCAATCGTATATTCAGCTCTTGATAAATTAGCTGAGCGTAGTGGAAAAGACCACTTAGCAGCTTTTGAAGTTGCATTAGATAACGTAAGACCAACTGTAGAAGTTAAGTCTCGTCGCGTTGGTGGTTCTACATACCAAGTTCCTGTTGAAGTGCGTCCAGTTCGTCGTAATGCACTTGCAATGCGTTGGATTGTAGATGCTGCACGTAAACGTGGCGATAAATCAATGGCGTTACGCCTAGCGAATGAACTTATGGATGCTTTTGAAAACAAAGGCACTGCTGTGAAAAAACGCGAAGATGTTCATCGTATGGCTGAAGCTAATAGAGCGTTTGCACACTATCGTTGGTAATCTTTCCACTGATATTAAGTGGCTTGAAATTAGACTGGCAGCACATATCTACTGTCAGTCAACCTAAATGATATTTTATTAAGCAAACGATTCTAAATAGAGGATTAATATGGCTCGTACAACCCCTATAGCACGCTACCGTAATATCGGTATCAGTGCACATATTGACGCAGGTAAAACAACAACTACCGAACGTATTTTGTTTTATACTGGTGTAAGTCACAAAATTGGTGAGGTTCATGATGGCGCAGCTACCATGGACTGGATGGAACAAGAACAAGAACGTGGTATTACTATTACTTCAGCAGCGACAACTGCATTCTGGTCAGGTATGGGACAACAATTTGAACCACACCGTATCAATATCATCGACACCCCGGGACACGTTGACTTCACAATCGAAGTTGAACGTTCTATGCGTGTTCTTGATGGTGCAGTAATGGTTTACTGTGCGGTTGGTGGTGTTCAACCTCAATCAGAAACAGTATGGCGCCAAGCTAACAAATATAAAGTTCCTCGTATCGCATTTGTAAACAAAATGGACCGTATGGGTGCTAACTTCTTACGTGTGGTTGAACAAATCAAAACACGTTTAGCGGCAGTGCCTGTTCCATTAGTATTACCAATCGGTGCTGAAGAAGGCTTTACTGGTGTTGTTGATTTACTTAAACGTAAAGCAATTAACTGGAATGATGCTGACCAAGGTACAACCTTTACTTATGAAGATGTGCCAGCTGACATGGTTGAGCAAGTTGAAGAATGGCGTGCAAACTTAATCGAAGCTGCAGCAGAAGCTAACGAAGAGTTAATGGAAAAATACCTAGGTGGTGATGAGTTAACTGAAGAAGAAGTTAAAAAAGCACTACGTGAACGCGTACTTGCTAACGAAATCATCTTGGTAACATGTGGTAGTGCATTTAAAAATAAAGGCGTTCAGTTCATGCTTGACGCAGTTATTGAGTATCTACCTGCTCCAACTGATGTCCCTGCGATTAAAGGTGAATTACAAAATGGTGAACCAGCAGAACGTCATTCAAGTGATGATGAACCATTTGCTGCACTTGCATTTAAAATTGCAACTGACCCATTTGTTGGTAACTTAACCTTCTTCCGCGTTTACTCTGGTGTAGTTAACTCTGGTGACTCAGTTCTTAACTCAGTTAAAGATCGTAAAGAACGCTTTGGTCGTATCGTACAGATGCATGCGAACAAACGTGAAGAAATCAAAGAAGTTCGTGCGGGTGACATTGCAGCAGCAATCGGTCTTAAAGATGTCACAACTGGTGATACGCTTTGTGCTGAAAATTCACCAATTATTCTTGAAAGAATGGAATTCCCTGAGCCAGTTATCTCGGTTGCAGTAGAACCTAAAACTAAAGCTGACCAAGAAAAAATGGGTATTGCTTTAGGTCGTTTGGCAAAAGAAGATCCATCATTCCGTGTATGGACTGATGAAGAATCAAACCAAACTATCATTGCTGGTATGGGTGAATTACATCTTGAAATCATCGTAGACCGTATGAAACGTGAATTTAACGTTGAAGCGAATGTAGGTAAACCACAAGTTGCTTACCGTGAAACAATTCGTACAACAGTTAAAGATATCGAAGGTAAACATGCAAAACAATCTGGTGGTCGTGGTCAATACGGTCATGTTGTTATCGACTTGTATCCATTAGAAGCGGGCGGTGCTGGTTACGAATTTGTTAACGAAATCAAAGGTGGGGTAATTCCTGGTGAATTTATTCCAGCAGTTGATAAAGGTATCCAAGAGCAATTGAAATCAGGTCCTTTAGCTGGCTATCCGGTAGTGGATCTTGGTGTGCGTTTACATTTTGGTTCTTACCATGATGTCGACTCATCCGAAATTGCCTTTAAACTTGCCGCATCAATGGCATTTAAAGAAGGCTTCATGAAAGCTAAACCTGTGCTTTTAGAACCAATTATGAAAGTAGAAGTTGAAACCCCTGAAGATTATATGGGTGACGTTATCGGTGACTTAAACCGTCGTCGTGGTATGATCGAAGGTATGGAAGATACTGCAACTGGTAAAACAGTTAAAGCACAAGTTCCACTTTCTGAAATGTTTGGTTATGCGACAGACCTTCGTTCACAAACACAAGGTCGTGCTTCTTACTCTATGGAGTTCTTGAAGTATAACGAAGCACCTTCAAACATCGTAACAGCAATTATTGAAGCTCGTAAAGCGAAATAATTATTTATATAAATAAAGTAACACTTCCCTACAAAATTAGGGAAGTGATTTAATAAAGGAACATTAAGATGTCTAAAGAAAAATTTGAACGTACAAAACCCCACGTTAACGTTGGTACAATCGGCCACGTTGACCATGGTAAAACAACTTTAACTGCAGCTATTACTTCTGTACTTTCTAAAAAATACGGCGGTCAAGCTCGCGCATTCGATCAAATCGATAATGCACCAGAAGAAAAAGCACGTGGTATCACCATCAACACTTCACACGTTGAATACGATACACCAACTCGTCACTACGCACACGTAGACTGTCCGGGCCATGCTGACTATGTTAAAAACATGATCACTGGTGCGGCACAAATGGACGGTGCTATTTTAGTAGTAGCAGCAACTGATGGTCCTATGCCACAAACTCGTGAACACATCCTTTTAGGTCGTCAAGTAGGTGTTCCTTACATCATCGTATTCTTAAATAAATGCGATATGGTTGATGATGAAGAATTATTAGAATTAGTTGAAATGGAAGTACGTGAACTTCTATCTCAATACGATTTCCCAGGTGATGACACTCCAGTAATTCGTGGTTCAGCGTTAAAAGCGTTAGAAGGCGATGCAGCATGGGAAGAAAAAATTGTTGAATTAGCTGAAGCTTTAGACAGCTATATTCCGGAACCAGAGCGTGATATCGATAAACCATTCCTACTTCCAATTGAAGACGTGTTCTCAATTTCAGGACGTGGTACAGTGGTAACAGGTCGTGTAGAACGTGGTGTGATCAAAGTTGGTGAAGAAGTTGAAATCGTTGGTATCAAACCAACAACAAAAACAACTTGTACTGGCGTTGAAATGTTCCGTAAATTACTAGACGAAGGTCGTGCTGGTGAGAACGTAGGTGTATTACTACGTGGTACAAAACGTGAAGAAATCGAACGTGGTCAAGTATTAGCAAAACCAGGTTCAATTACACCACATACAGATTTTGAATCAGAAGTATATATCCTAAGCAAAGATGAAGGTGGTCGTCATACTCCATTCTTCAAAGGCTACCGTCCACAGTTCTACTTCCGTACAACTGACGTAACGGGTACTATTGAATTACCAGAAGGCGTAGAGATGGTAATGCCAGGTGATAACATCAAAATGACAGTATCATTAATTCACCCAATCGCAATGGCAGACGGCTTACGTTTCGCTATCCGTGAAGGTGGTCGTACTGTTGGTGCTGGTGTGGTTGCTAAAGTTATCAAATAATTATAGCTAACTATAAAGAGCATCTTAATGCTCTTTATTTCAGCAAAAAAGGCGCATATATTTGCGTCTTTTTTATTTTCTATATCGTTAATACAGCTGTTTAACAGGTAATTTAAACCTTTTTAATTAGGTGAATGACTAACATTTACCAAATTCAAAGTAACACCATTGCAAAATGCAATCTCAGCTTCTCCACTCGCCGCTGCCAATACTTTTACATCCAAAAAATCAGCAATTGCTAGCTTTATGCCACAGTTAAACAAAAAATATTCATCACAATTGATATAGTCAGTCATTGAGTTAAATTTATAAAAATAAAAAGCTCATCATTCCTTTGCTAAACAGCATCAAAGCGTTATTTGTTTTTCTTTCAGTTAATTATTAAGGTTGGCAATAATAGAATTTTAAATTAACTCTCTTTTTACCCGATTTTGATAAATGTCATAGGATAATATCATTATTTCGCAAATAATAATCATTATCATTTATTTAGGGGAAGAAGATATTATGCGTAAGTTCAAGAAAATCGCTCAACAAACAATACTGACTTCACTTTGTTCAACCGTGGTATTGAGTCATTACTCATTAGCAGAAAATAGGCCTGATGTGATATTAGTCACACCAAATAATGAATTATCTAAACATAGTGCTTTGTCACCCAGTTACCAGCAGGAACAGAACAAATTAAATCAAACTGCTGGCGCAACGAATCTTGTTGTTCCCGATCAAGAAAATAGGCTATCGACACTACAAGATGCATTGGATTATCAACCCGGTATCATTATTCAGAACTTTTTTGGTGGGATAGATCAACCACGATTGAATATTCGTGGTTCTGGCGTACAAAGTACCCCGCTTTCGCGCGGTGTTTTACTATTACAAGACGGTCTGCCTATTAATGATGCTGACGGCGATTTCCATATTAGTACGCTCGATATGCGAGATACCCGATTGATTTCTGTTTATCGTGGTGCCAACAATAGTCATCCACAAAATAATAGTTTAGGGGGCGAACTGAATTTTATCTCGTTCACAGGAAAGGACGATAATGGTACTGCTCGCTATGAATATGGAGCATTTGGTCGGCAAGCCACTCAAATTGCTATAGGCAATAGTAGCGAGTCATATGGTATTGACGGACGATTGAGTTTATCTTATGACCATTTCGACGGTTACCGTCATCATTCAACCTCACAGCGTAAAACTGCTCGAGCGAATTTTGGCTTTACTTCCGATAGTGTTGAAAACCGCACATGGCTAAGCTGGACAGATGTACGCTTTGATATTCCCGGGCCACTTTCGCAAAGTAAATCAAAACACGCCCCTAGGGCAATTGAACACATTATCACACTCACCGACCCGCATCGCCATACAGAACAAGCCCGTATAGCTAATCGGACTAATTGGACTTTTGGTGATCAATCTGTCGAACTCGGTGTCTGGCACCAGCGAACTCATGATAATTTTATTACACCCACCGATTATACATTAAGTAATAGTCGCACTACCGGTACTGAAGTGGCTTATCAATCCAAATTTAACGACCTTACATTTCATAGTGCCCTTGCTTGGGATAAAACCAATTTGGATCGCAAATTATTGATGAATCGACGTAATACACCAATGTTTAAACGTCTGCTTGGTAACTATACAGCCGTTGCAGAAAACATCAATGGTGCAATCGGCACTTCTTGGAATATTAATGACGCTTGGCAGTTGAACCTAGATACCAAAGTCACGCACGCCAAACGGAATGTCGATACTCGCCATAGTAATAATAAGCTCAATCAGTCATGGACATTTTGGTCACCCAAAATTGGGCTAATTTGGACGCTGACAAGTGATAACCGCTTCTATGGCAATTTAAGTACCAGTAATGAGCCGGCATCATTTCGTGAAATTATTACCAGCAATGGAAGAAAAGCACAGCTAAATAAGCTCGATCGCCAAAAAGGTATCACTGCTGAAATTGGTGGCAGCGGTAAAATTATTGAGAATCTAAATTGGGATGTAGCTTTATATCGTAGCATTATTAAAGATGAATATATTTCTACTTATGATGCCATTGGCAATACCGTAGGCATATCCAATTATAGCAGTAAAACCCGTCATCAAGGCATTGAAGCGGGTATAAAAGGCTTGTTACCTTCCGTCTTAAACAGGGGGGATATCGAATATCGTTTATCTTGGACTTATAGCGATTTTCGTTTTCAGGGCGGGCAATATAATCATCACTATATTGCAGGCATTCCAAGAAATATTATCAATGCGCAGTTACTCTATAAAATAGATAACTGGACGTTTGGCCCTAATTTACACTGGTCACCGACTAACACGCCAGTTGATCACGCTAACAATATGCATATTCAGTACCGTGATCAATATGCTGTTTTTGGATTTAAGATAAATTATCAAAACCCTAAAGGCTGGTCAGGTTACATAATTGCCGATAATCTAACCAACAAACGTTATGCAAGTGCATCAGTTGCTAATCACGTAGTCGCATCAAAAAATGACATGACGTTATTTAGTGCAATGGGCTTTAATCTTAATGGTGGGATTGTTTATCACTTTTAATCGCTACATATTATCATCTGACAGCAAAACTAGGTTGTCAGATGAGAAAACAATTAAAATGAACGCTCGGAAGGTAGCGTTAACCCCTTCAAATAGGCTGGCTTTAATACTTTAATAGAGTGATTCTCAACTTTGATGACCTGATCTTTTCGCCAACTAGAGATAAGACGGCTTAATGTCTCATAACGCATACCTAACTTAGTAGCCAACTGGCTGCGTGATATTGGTAATATAAATTGATAGGTATTGGTTTGGTTAGTACATAACGATAAAAAATAAGCCGCTAATCTTTGCTCTGCTGAGCTTGAAGTTAACCAATCAATATTATTAATCTGTTCATATAATTTAGCACTAAAATTAACCAATAAGCGCTGCATAATAATTGGGTGATTATGACAAACTTTGAGTAAACTGCTCTTTTCAATCAAGAGTAAAGAACAGTCTGTTTTAGCTCGAATCGTCATTGGAAAACGGTTATGTGGCATAAAAATTGCGGCAATGGCGACTAATTGGTAACTTGAGAATATACCAAAAACTTTTTCCTCACCGAGATAAGTATTTCGATATACTTCAACCTGCCCCCTAATCATCAGCGCACATCCCGATAAAGGCATTCCTTCATGCCCAAACATATCACCGATATCGAGTTCCATATACTGTGCAGTTTCAATGATTGGCAACAAAGCGTCTTGGGTTAATCCATTAAATAATTTAACTTGGCTTAACCAATCAAAAATTTGTTGTTCGGTGGGTCTATTTTTGACAAATGTCATAGGTTTTACCTAATGATACTTTTAAAATAAATTTAATATAGTTGATAATAATTCTTATTTCAATACTTAACTTTTTTAATAACCACATGAAATATAATGGTTTATTTAAAAAATTACCTAAATTTATAGTACAAGGTTCGACTTTCGATAGGAGTATACAATGTCAAACAACACGATTACCCCCGTTCAAGCACTTGAACTGAGTTCATTAATTACCCCAACTGAACAAGGCATCGCAAGCCGTGTTTTAGCTAAAACAACAGGCGGTAATTTAACGTTATTTGCTTTCGATAAAGGACAAGGCTTATCTGAGCATAGCGCTCCTTTTGACGCAATTGTTATGGTGATCGAAGGCGAATTGACATTAACGATTGATGGACAACCCGTTACAGCAAAACCTGGCACTATTGTCAGAATGCCAGCCAATATTCCTCATGCTGTTGAAGCGCCACAAGCGGCTAAAATGTTATTAGTCATGCTAAGAGAAATAACTTTAAACCACAATTAAGGAACAAATATGAACAGCAATAAAGAAGCCGGGCATAAATTCCTTGCTAAATTAGGGAAAACCCGATTACGCCCGGGAGGTAAAAAAGCCACCGAGTGGTTATTTAAGCAAGCACTCTTTACGCCACAAATGCAGGTACTTGAGATTGCTTGCAATATGGGCACAACCTCTATGGAGATTGCTAAGCGTTTTGGCTGCAATATTACTGGCATTGATATGGATAAGTTGGCTTTAGCAAAAGCAGAGGAAAATATTAGAAAAAACAAATTAGACCACTTAATCCACATCCAGCAAGCTGATGCATCAAAACTGCCGTTTGCGGATAACAGCTTTGATATAGTGATTAATGAGGCGATGCTTACCATGTATGCCGATAAAGCCAAAAATCATTTATTAAAAGAGTATTATCGTGTATTAAAGCCAGGTGGGAAATTACTTACCCATGATATTATGCTAGTTAACCCAAAACAGTCTGAGCAAATTATCAAGCATATTCGTCATGCAATCAATGTTAATGCTCAACCAACCAGCATTGAATCATGGTATCAATTATTTAACGATGCCGGATTTGTTGATATTAAATCCGAGCATAATGCAATGACATTGATGTCGCCAACAGGGATGTTATACGACGAAGGTCTGTTTGGCACACTAAAAATCATTCGCAACGCCTTGCGCAAACAAAATCGCGCACAATTTTTGAAAATGTTTAAAACGTTTAAACATCATCATGACCAACTTAATTATATTGCAGTTTGTAGCACTAAAGCTTAATCAACAAGTTAATTGAAATACATGTTTATTTCCAACAATAGTCCTTTAAAATTTTAGGTGTTATGGTTAATGCCATAACCCTATTTTTTTATCTGCCAAAACCTAAAACGATAAAATCCCTAATTACTCAGCAATAGGCAAGCAAGTTGACTGGGAATATCATGACTTCATAGCATTTTTTTGCTATAGTGAACACCATTTTATTTAACTAGGATTAATCATAACCCATGGAAACTATTCCTAATTGCCCAGTTTGCCAATCTGAACACACCTATCACGATGGCACCTTTTACGTTTGCCCTGAGTGTGCTCATGAGTGGGATCCGAATCAAACAGCCTCATCAGAAGACGAACGACAAGTAAAAGACAGTAATGGTAATTTACTTGCTGACGGTGATGATATTATTTTAATTAAGGATCTTAAATTAAAAGGTTCATCCACTGTACTTAAAAAAGGTGCCAAAGCTAAAGGCATTCGTCTTGTAGACGGCGATCACGAAATTGATTGTAAGGTTGATGGAATGAAAGTAATGCTGAAAGCTTGTTTTGTTAAAAAAGCGTAATTGCATTAACCAATATTTAACTTATTTTATATAGATTAATGAAAAAATATCTTTAGTTAAACCTTTGTTAAAACCATTTAATAATAAAAAATTATTTAATGGTTTTACCATATAAATCAACTCACACAAAAATAAAAAATCCACGTTCGTCTAATACTTTTCGAGTATCCTTTAATAGACAAAATCCCTTATATATAATTTACTCAACAATGCTTGTTTTATCTTGATAGACAATTATAGCTTATTTATTACTTATAGCTTTTAACGAAATAGATGATTAAAATTTTTCAATCATATTGGGGAATAGAAAAGCTTTACGAAGGGAAACTGTATAAAAATTTACCACATGTAAAGCATTAAAATTCTGCGCAGCAACATTTGAATCGTCCATACTTGATACATATTTTATATTAGGTGATAAATCATTTTTTTGAAGTTTATTTATTATTTCCTCTACAGGTGCTAACGATATATCTAATTCATCAATAAGAACAACAAATGCCTTATTGATAATCTTTAAAACCTCTCAGCACGGTTATCGATTTTATGAATCTTTTATTCTGCACTAGCATGATTTTTTTCTCAAAAATCTACATTATTCTTTTTCTATAAGAAAAAACTAGCAAATCTCACTAAAATATGGTATAAAACGCGCGCTACTTTTCACATTCATTTTTCAAAAATATTTGTGAAATAAAGCACAAATTTTAAAACTTAATTAACGTTATAACACACACATATCATTACTCTTTTCCGGGGTGCCTTTTACTTTGTGTATTAAGGTCGGATAAAGCGGATATGTGGAGGCATAACCCCAACGTCAAAATGAGGAAATCATGACTACAGTATCAATGCGCGATATGTTACAAGCAGGTGTACACTTTGGACACCAAACTCGTTATTGGAACCCAAAAATGAAACCATTTATTTTTGGTGCACGCAACAAAGTACACATCATCAATCTTGAAAAAACAGTACCTATGTTCAATGAAGCATTAGCTGAATTAAACAAGATTGCTGCGCGTAAAGGTAAAATTTTATTTGTTGGCACAAAACGTGCTGCAAGTGAAGCAATTAAACAAGCAGCTGAAAGCTGTGGACAATACTACGTTAATCACCGCTGGTTAGGTGGTATGTTGACTAACTGGAAAACAGTACGTCAATCAATCAAACGTCTTAAAGATTTAGAAACACAAGCTAATGATGGTACATTTGATAAATTAACCAAAAAAGAAGCGCTTATGCGTGCTCGTGAAATGGCTAAATTAGAAAATAGCTTGGGTGGAATTAAAAATATGGGTGGCTTACCCGATGTGATTTTTGTAATTGGTGCAGACCATGAACATATCGCAATCAAAGAAGCTAACAATTTAGGTATTCCAGTCATTGCTGTTGTTGATACTAATTCAGATCCAGATGGTATTGATTACATCGTTCCTGGTAATGATGATGCGATCCGTGCAATTCAATTATATGCAAATGCGGTTGCTGAAGCAGTTCGTTCTGGTCGTGAACAAAATCAATCTCCAGTATCTGAAGAAAGCTTTGTTGAAGAAGCTCCAGCAGCAGAGTAATAAACTCAAATATTTTCAGGGTCGATAATATCATCGACCCATTCTAATGAAAATCATCAAAATGGTTAAATAGAGGATTTAAAAATGGCTGAAGTTACCGCTTCTATGGTAAAAGAACTGCGTGAAAGAACTGGCGCAGGTATGATGGAATGTAAGAAAGCATTAGTTGAAGCAAATGGTGATATCGATCTTGCTATCGATAACATGCGTAAATCAGGTCAAGCAAAAGCAGCTAAAAAAGCTGGTCGTGTTGCAGCTGAAGGTGTGATTATTTCTAAAATCTCTTCTGATAAAAAATCAGGTGTTATTCTAGAAATCAACTGTGAAACTGACTTTGTTGCTAAAGATGCAGGTTTTATCGCATTTAGTGAAAAAGTAGCAACTGCGGCATTAAATGATCACATTACTGATCTTGCTGCTTTACAAGCAAAATTTGAAGAAGAGCGTACCGCTTTAGTTGCTAAAATTGGTGAAAATATCGGTATTCGTCGTGTTCAAGAGATCACTGGTGATGTTGTTGGTAGTTACCAACATGGTGCACGTATCGGTGTATTAGTTGCAGCAAACAGTGGCTGTGATGAAGAATTAGTGAAACATATTGCAATGCACATCGCTGCAAGCAAACCAGAATATGTTGACCCAAGTGATGTACCTGCTGATGTGGTTGAACATGAACGTAATATTCAAATCGATATTGCAATGCAATCAGGTAAACCTCGTGAAATCGCAGAAAAAATGGTTGAAGGCCGTATGCGTAAATTCACTGGTGAAGTATCACTTACTGGTCAACCATTTGTAATGGATCCAAGTAAAACAGTTGGTGATTTACTTGCTGAGAAAAAAGCAACAATTGCAACATTTATCCGCTTCGAAGTGGGTGAAGGTATCGAAAAAGTCGAAGTTGACTTTGCAGCCGAGGTTGCTGCGATATCAAAACAATCTTAATTGTTTTTATCGAAACCGCCGTAATGGCGGTTTTGTTTATCTGCAAAATATTTTAAAATGATTGCCAGCTAGTTATTCTAGATTTTTAAGTAATAAAATATAGTGAGATTTCATATGGTAACCCCTTTCTATAAACGTATCCTTCTTAAACTCAGTGGTGAAGCATTACAAGGTGATGAAGGTTTTGGTATTGATCCAACCGTTCTTGATCGTATGGCACAAGAAATTAAAGAACTTATCGACATGGAAGTTCAGGTTGCTGTTGTTATCGGAGGTGGTAACCTATTTCGTGGTGCAGGACTTGCTAAAGCGGGTATGAACCGTGTTGTTGGTGACCATATGGGGATGCTAGCAACAGTTATGAATGGCCTTGCCATGCGTGATGCTTTGCACCGAATTGAAGTTAATGCACGTTTGATGTCGGCAATCCCATTAAACGGAGTTTGCGACGATTATCGCTGGACTGAAGCAATTAGCTTGCTTAAACATGGCAAAGTCGTTATTCTTTCTGCAGGAACAGGCAACCCATTTTTCACAACTGACTCTGCGGCTTGTTTACGTGGTATTGAAATTGAAGCAGATGTCGTTTTAAAAGCAACCAAAGTCGATGGTGTTTATTCTGCCGATCCAGTAAAAAATCCCAATGCTACACTATATAAAACACTTAACTATGAGAAAGTGTTGGACGATGAATTAAAAGTCATGGATTTAGCCGCATTTACATTAGCACGAGATCATAATCTACCAATTTGTGTTTTTAATATGAATAAACCTGGTGCATTACGTCGTGTCATTTTAGGCGAGCAAGAGGGAACATTAATCAATAATCAGACTACAGTGAGCTGTTAGTCTTAATTATTAAAAAGGTTTTTATTATGCTAAATGAGATTCAAAAAGAAGCGCAAACGCGCATGGAAAAAAGTATTGAGGCGTTTCAAAATCATATTTCTAAAGTTAGAACCGGGCGTGCTTCACCAAGCTTATTAGACGGAATTATGGTTGAATACTATGGTAGCCCAACACCACTACGTCAATTAGCTAATGTTGTTGCTGAAGATGCAAGAACGCTGGCTATTACGGTATTTGATAAATCATTAACACCAATGATTGAAAAGGCTGTTTTAACCTCTGATTTAGGACTTAATCCTGCTTCAGCAGGGACAGTTATTCGAGTACCTCTACCACCGTTAACTGAAGAACGTCGTCGTGATTTAACTAAAATAGTGCGTAATGAAGCAGAACAAGGTCGTGTGTCAATTCGAAATATTCGTCGTGATGCTAACGATCAAATCAAAGCTTTGTTAAAAGATAAAGAAATCTCAGAAGATGATGAACGTAAATCACAAGATTTAATTCAAAAAGCAACAGATGCAGCTATCAAAAAATTAGATGCAGTGCTTGCAGATAAAGAAAAAGAGTTAATGGAATTTTAATCTCTTGGCTAAAAAGCCTAGTTGATAAAACTAGGTTTTTTTGATTTTTACCAATCAACTATCAATCATTTAATTACCGCTGAAAAATACAAAATATTAGTTTTATCAGTAAGCGAATAGATCAAAAATAAAAAATCACTCAATAAAATAAACAGCTATCCTTCTATTTAAGCGATATAAAGTCTAACTGAGTTTATCTACAGTTGCTCAATGAAGATAATGCGCTTATGCAAAATTAAAGGGTAAACAATGTATCCGTATTAGCGCATCATTAGCCACTAAAAATAATCAAGTTTGTCAAAATCATGGTTTCCAGTCTGATTTGATTCAATTGTTTAAGTTTATTAAATAGTTTAGTTTTTAATTATCAAAATTTAAGTATATAATGTTACGGAAATAACATTATAGGGCTATATATGTTATTTTTATAACATCATTTACTTAATACTAAAATCATTTACTAGACATTACTAACAAAAATTAAAGGACATCATTATGGATTATGCAAAGTATATTGATCATACTTTACTGGCGATGAATGCCACAGAAGATCAAATACGTAAACTTTGTGAAGAAGCAAAGCAGTATCATTTCTATTCTGTATGTGTTAATTCAGGCTATGTGCCTTTAGTCGCTAGCTTGCTTAAAGGTAGCGATGTAAAGGTTTGTTCAGTCGTTGGCTTTCCTTTAGGTGCTATGCTGACTTCTGCTAAAGCATTTGAGACTGAAATGGCAGTCAAAGCTGGTGCAGAAGAGATCGATATGGTTATCAATGTCGGCTGGCTAAAAAGCAATGATCTAACGGCGGTTAAAGAAGATATTCAAGCAGTATTTAATGCTTGTGGTTCAGTGCCGTTAAAAGTTATTTTAGAAACTTGCTTATTAACTAAAGAAGAAATCGTTACAGTTTGTACAATTTGTAAAGAAATTGGCGTTGCTTTTGTTAAAACTTCAACTGGTTTTAGCTTATCAGGGGCAACAGTTGAAGATGTTAAATTGATGCGCGAAACAGTCGGTGATAAAATGGGTGTCAAAGCATCAGGTGGCATTAGAGATCGTCAAACTGCTGAAAAAATGGTTCAAGCTGGTGCAACACGGTTAGGCGCTAGTGCTGGTATTGCAATTGTATCAGGCGATAAAGCATCATCTAGCGGCTATTAATTCATCCTTTTATAAGCTACTGTATAGTAGCTTATTGCTATTTATGGAATGGCAATGGAAACGCAACCGCAAAAAAGAGTTAATGCACTTATTGAGCAATTAAAAACTACCGATAAAATTCATTTAAAGCAAGCAGCGCAAATGCTTGCTGTTTCTGAAATGACAATTCGTCGAGATCTTAGCAATCAATCATCATGTTTAGCTGTTTTAGGCGGTTATATTGTTAACCAAGCACGCCATACCATATCGCAATATTTTGTTTCAGATCAAAAAGATAAACATGTAGATGAAAAGCGTTATATTGGTAAACTAGTTAGCCAATTTGTTGATGAGAACGATACTATTTTTTTTGATTGCGGTACAACCATGCAATTTATCATTGATGAAATTAGTGATGATATTGCTTTTACTGCAATCTGCTATTCACTCAATGCTTTTCTAGCGTTACAAAACAAACCAAAATGTAAAATCATTTTATGTGGTGGGCAATATCAGCTTAATAATGCAATTTTTACCGGCATTAGTTCCCATAATCCGCTCGATTTTATCTGCCCAAATAAAGCTTTTATTTCGGCAGCGGGTATTGATCTCACTCAAGGTGCAACTTGTTACCATTTTGATGAACTGAATATGAAGCATCAGGCGATGAAAAAATCTAATCAAAATATTTTAATTGCCGATCATACTAAGTTTAATCAAGTTAAACCGGCTTTTATTTGTAACCTTGATCAGTTTAATTTGGTGATGACCGATAGAGCACCGGATTTAGACTACGTCGCTTACTTTGAAGAAAATAACATTGGTTTAATTTATTAATTATGAAAAATATCGCAATTTTAGGTTCAACAGGATCGATCGGCTGTAGCACGTTAGCCGTCATTCGGCAAAATCCAACTTTATACAAAGCTTATGTGCTAGTAGGTGGCAGTAATGTTGCAAAAATGACAGAGCAGTGTCAGGAGTTTAAACCAAAATATGTTGCTATGGCGAGCAAACAAGCAGCGCAGCAGCTTAAAGCAAATTTAGCTAACCTAAAATTGAATATAGAAGTACTGAGTGGTGAGCAAGCTATGTGTGATTTAGCACAGCTTCCCGAAGTTAACCAAGTTATGGCTGCAATTGTTGGTGCAGCAGGATTAAGGCCGACTCTTGCTGCAATTGAAAAAGGTAAACGCATTTTATTAGCTAATAAAGAGTCATTAGTCACTTGTGGGCATTTATTTATGCAAGCGGTGAAGCAATATGGTGCCGAGCTACTACCGGTCGATAGTGAACATAATGCGATTTTTCAAAGTTTACCTACCGCAGTGCAGCATGATCTTGGATTTGCTAATCTGACTGATCATGGTATCGCCAAAATTGTGTTAACCGGATCTGGCGGACCTTTTCGGGAACTACCGTTAAATCAATTAACTACAGCCACACCTGAGCAAGCGACTTTACATCCTAACTGGTCAATGGGTAAAAAGATTTCAGTTGATTCGGCAACGATGATGAATAAAGGCTTGGAATACATTGAAGCACGCTGGTTGTTTAATGCTAGTTCTGAACAAATGGAGATTATTGTACATCCTCAATCGATTATTCACTCGATGGTACGTTATCTAGATGGCAGTATTATTGCAGAATTAGGCGTGCCAGATATGTGTACGCCAATTGCTTATTCAATGTCTTATCCATTACGTATTTCATCCGGTGTACCTGCTTTAGATTTTACTCAAATCTCATCATTAACCTTCAATCAACCCGATTTTATTCGCTATCCATGCTTAAAATTAGCCATTGAGGCTTGTGGTGAAGGGCAAGCGGCAACAACAGCGCTTAACGCTGCCAACGAAGTGGCAGTTGAAGCATTTTTACAGCAAAAAATTGGTTTTATGGATATTGCCAAACAAGTTGCAACCACGTTAGATCAACTTAATTTTCCGGAACCTGCCACTATTGATGATGTGTTCACTATTGATGCATGGGCTAGAGCACAATGTAGCAAACAGATAGTTTAAATGGCATTAAAGTGTTTTATACACTCGGCATGGCGTACCCATGGCAACGACATTTGAAGGGATATCTCGATCTACAATACTGCCTGCTGCAATAACCGTATTATCGCCGATAGTCACATTGGGTAGTACAATTACGTTACCACCAATCCAAACGTTATTACCGATCGTAATCGGTTTGGCAAACTCAAGCCCACTGTTGCGTATTTGGTTATCAAGTGGGTGACCTGAGGTATAAAAACCGCAATTGGGTGCGACAAGGACATTATCTCCGAATGTAATTTTGGCCGCATCAAGCATGATGCAGTTAAAATTAGCAAAAAAATTCTCTCCAATTTCAATATTGTAGCCATAATCACATTGAAAACCGGGCATAATTGTAAATTGCTTCGGTGTTTTACCTAATAGCTTTCTAAAAAGTTGTTGCCGTTTATCCACTGCTGAAGGTGATAGTTGGTTTAACTGAAAGCAGAGATCTTGTGCATAAATTCGCTCTTTTTCAAGCTCATTAATACAAGGATTATAAAGTAAACCTGTTAACATTTTCTCCTTTTCAGTCATTTTACTATCCCATCTGTTTCGCTATTAGTGCAGGATTATCACTAATAAATGATTGTAAAAAACCACTGTCTGGTAATGCCGTTAATGCACCTTTTTTGGTGGTAGCTAGTGCTCCGCATGCGCTGGCTATAGTCATCATACTTTCTAACATTAATTTATCCTCAGGCATACCTGATAAAGCAATACTGCTAAGTAATCCTGCAACAAATGCATCTCCAGCTCCAGTTGTATCAATGCTATTGACATGAAATGAGTCAAAAGTAAAAGTTTTACCTTGCCATAACACAATACTACCATCTCGACCTTTGGTAACTAACTTAAGTGGTGCATTATAATGTTGTTGCAATTTATCGAGAGCTACATGCCAATCTTGGCTCTCAGTTAACCAAAACAACTCTTCATCAGAGAGTTTAAGAATGTCAGCATCATGACAGAATTGAGTGATAATTGTGCGCATTTCATTTTTATCTTGCCACATTTGTTCACGTAAATTGATATCAAAACTAACTAAACCATTTTTATCACTGAGTTTCTCAATAGCTTGTTTGAGCGTTTGTCGACAAGTTGTTCCAACTAATGCTAAAGAACAAAAATGAAGAATATCTTGATTAAAATCAGGAAGTGCTTGTTCTGACAAAAATTGATCGGCCGAGGGTGAAACAAGAAAGGTAAAACTTCGTTCACCATTTTCACCTAAATCAACAACAACAGTGCTTGTTCTATGCTCCTCATCCTTTTCAAGACTTTGGCAATCAACATGATGCTCACAAAAAGTCTTTTCCATGAAGTGACCAAATGGATCATTACCAACTCTACCAATAAAACCAGAGGGCAGTCCTAACTTAGCAATACCAATAGCTACATTTGCAGGAGCACCTCCAGCACAGGCTCGGTAGTTCATTTCACCAAATGGTAATAAATCAATAACAGCATCACCAAGAGACCATACTTTTGTATTATTCATTTTGTCACTCATATTATTAATAGGTTAAATTTGTGTGTCATTACTATCTCAGCATACTCAAATTAATTCATTAAGCATTGATTAGCTGATGTGTTGATAATCAATATTAACTATAAACTAAATCATTTATAAAAAAAATCATTGTTAACGTTAAAAATATGTGACTATCATCACATATTTTAACGTTTATTTCACTATAAGTTAACGTTAACAAAAAAATTAATGTAGTATATAATCGTATTAACCTAACTCATGATAAAAGAAGGGAATGTTATGACAAATGCAATTGATAAAGCTAACCAAGCTATAAAAAAATTAGAAAAAGAAATGAATAAGCAATATTATCCTCATTTCCATTTATCACCTCAAGCTGGTTGGATGAATGATCCAAATGGCTTAGTCTATTATAAAGGACAATATCATGCTTTCTATCAACACCATCCTTATAATGAGAATTGGGGACCAATGCACTGGGGACATGCAGTAAGTGATGATCTTATTACATGGCGGAGATTACCAATTGCAATTGCGCCAGATCATGATTATGACAAGAGTGGGTGTTTTTCAGGTTCAGCTGTAGATAATAATGGCGAATTGAGCTTAATTTACACAGGCCATATATGGTTAAATGGTCAAGGTAATGATGAACATATCCGAGAAACTCAATGTCTTGCCACAAGTAAAGATGGTATTAATTTTAAAAAACATGGAACTATACTTACACCAAAAGAAGGGATTATGCATTTTCGTGATCCTAAAGTGTTTAAACAAAATGGTAAATGGTGGATGGTAGTTGGTCAGCGAGAAACCAATGATGTTGGTCAAGTGTTACTTTATCGTTCAACTGATTTAAAAGATTGGAAGTTTGAACAAGTTCTTATCAGTGATATCGATCCGAATGTTTATATGCTTGAATGTCCAGACTTTTTCCCATTAGGAGATAAATGGATATTAATGTTCTCACCACAAGGTATGCAAGCAAAAGGTTATCAATATCGAAATCGATTCCAATCTGGCTATATCGTTGGAGATTGGCAGCCAGGTAAGCCATTTTCAATAATCAAATCATTCCAAGAGATGGACTTTGGTCACGATTTTTATGCGCCACAATCATTCCTCGCAGCAGATGGTCGTCGTATTATGTTTGGTTGGATGGATATGTGGGAATCAAAAATGCCAAGTAAACATGATAAATGGATGGGAGCATTTACTTTACCACGCGAATTAATCCTAGATCGACAAAATAGAGTTCGTAATCGACCAATTAAAGAACTTGTGGCACTGCGCGAAAAACCACAATCATTAACTAATATTGAATTAAATAGTGAATTAAAAAATACCAAAATTGAATCAATTAGTTGTGAAATTAATGTTGAAATTGATTTAGTCAATAGTAATGCTGAACGTTTTGGATTACAACTTGCTGCGACACCAGATGGTAAGCAAGCAACCTTATTGTACATTGATCGGCAAGCTAACCGCATCATTCTAGACCGAAGTCTTTCTGGAATTGACTTAAAAGGTTATCGAAGTGTGCCATTACCAAAAACCAAAAAACTAACATTACATATTTTTGTTGATGCATCATCAGTCGAAGTTTTCATAAATAAAGATTTATATAGCCTCTCAAGCCGTATTTATCCTAAATTACCAGCAAAAAGGTTAATTAACTTATTTGCCGAAAATGGACAAGCAAAAATTACCAAATTAGATAGCTGGCAATTAAAATCAATTTATGAATAATTTATAAAAAAAAACCACCAACTAAGGTGGTTTTTTTTCGTTATAAAGATTCTCGTTCTAAATATGGTGATGGTATGTGAGTGATAGTTTTTTTACTTTCACTATTGATTATATGCAGAGCTGCTTTTTGACCTATTTCATAATGTGGTAATTGTACAGTAGTCAGTGAAGGATAAAAAAGTTCACCAGTACCAACCATATTGTCATAACCGAGAACCGCAACATCGTTGGGAATATGAAATCCTTTACCAAGTAAAAATTGATAAGCAACAAAAGCAATTCTATCGTTACCACAAATTAATACATCAAAATCTGGTTTTTTAACACAATGTTTTGCCAAAATTTCTATCGTCATCATATATTCTAGGGAAAGGTTTGCAGGTGACATTAAAGTATGATAACTCTTGATATCGTTTAAATCGTTGCCAGCATCTAACCATGCTTGCTCAGCAGC
Source organism: Gilliamella sp. ESL0443 (assembly GCF_019469165.1). Taxonomy (NCBI): domain Bacteria; kingdom Pseudomonadati; phylum Pseudomonadota; class Gammaproteobacteria; order Orbales; family Orbaceae; genus Gilliamella; species Gilliamella sp. ESL0443. The sequence goes on from NZ_CP048263.1 coordinate 2,260,059, forward strand.
TTTACGCCTAATTTTACCCGCTAAAGTATCTTCTGATAAATAGATACATAATGGTTTTTTATATCCCTTATTTATTACATTCTGCATCGCTTGATATTGACCAGAATAATCATCAGGGATATAACAAGCAAGCTGCTCAGAATCACTAATGCAGTTTGCTAATACCACATTTTTACCGAGCAATTTATCTGGCAGTTGAACTTTTCTTAACCCCATTGTTGTATAAATAATACCATTAGGTCGATAAGATAAAAGAGTATTAATCGCATGATCAGCATCTTTATCATCAAATAAATTAACAATAAACGTATTCCAACCATGTTGTTGAGCTGTTTTTTCTATTGCTTGAAGTAATTCAACTGAGAATGGCGTTGTCGCCGTTTCTAGTGCCAGCACACCAATAGCATAAGGGCCAGAATTATCTCCTCGAATCTTTCGTGCAGATAAATCCGGCACATAATTAAGTTCCTCAATAGCTTTCTTCACTTTTTTATATGTTTCTTTATTGAGTTTGTCAGGATTATTGATTGCTCGAGAAACCGTCATCAATGAAACTGATGCCAATCTAGCAACATCCTTGAGTGAAGCCATAGTTGAATCCTTTTGCTCACATTAAAAATAATAATAAATTTTAGCTTTGTATGATGATATCACAAATAAAAATGATAAAAAGTGTGAGGAAAGTAACATTTATGATAATTGGCTGTTTCTATTTTATTCCAATTATGACAATAATGTTAACGTTAAACTTCAACATAAAAAGAGAATGAAAATGAATATAGATATAATACAAAATAGAAATTATTGGTTCTCGTCAGGCTATCTTGTTACCTTTTATGCAGCATGGTCACTTTGGTGGTCTTTTTATGCCATTTGGCTCAAAAGCCAAATTGGTTTATCTGGTGAACAATTAGGGGTTGTTTATTCTGCTAACTCTGCTGCAGCCATGTTTTTTATGATTTTTTATGGCATTATCCAAGATAAATTGCAGATAGGTAAAGCGGTAATTACCTTCCAAAGTATTATCATGTTACTGATTGGCCCGTTTTTAATTTATGTCTATGAGCCTTTACTTCGAAATGATTTTATTTTGGGTGTCTGTATTGGAGCTCCAGTCTTAAGTGCTGGTTTTATTTCTGGATGTGCTTTGATTGACTCTTTTATCGAGCGAATTAGTCGTCTATTTGGTTTTGAATTTGGCCCAGCAAGATTCTGGGGATCATTTGGTTATGCTGCTGCAACTTTTGTTGCTGGCATTTTATTTGGCATTAACCCTCACATTAACTTCTGGATGGCATCTGGGGTTGCAGCTATCTATTTCACCATCAATTTAGTTTTTAAACCTAAACAAGAGTCTTTGGCAAACGGTAAAACACAAGCAGTCATGGAAAAACCATCTATCCCTACCATGAGTGAAATTTTTTCACTATTTGGTATGAAAAAGTTTTGGTTATTTGTCTTTTTTATAATTGGTACTAATAGCTTTTATACCATATATGATCAGCAACTATTTCCAAATTTCTATACCAGCTTCTTTGATAAACCAGAAAGTGGCTATCAAGTTTATGGATATTTAAATTCTTTCCAAGTTTTTTTAGAAGCAGCTTGTATGATTTTAGTACCCTATTTTATTAATAAAATTGGTGCAAAAAAAGCTTTACTAGCAGCAGCGTTGGTAATGGTATGCCGAATCTCATTATCTGCAACGTTAGATAATGTTTATCTAATTTCATTAGTTAAACTTTTCCACGCAATTGAAACACCACTATTTATTCTAGCGGTATTTAAATACGCTGTAGCCAACTTTGATGCGAGACTATCATCCACACTATACTTAGTTGGATTTAACATCTCATCAAATGTAGGTGTTATTGTATTGTCATGGATTGTAGGTAAGTTATTTGATAAAACAGGATATTCAACTACTTTCTATGTACTAGCAGCAATAGTATTTGTCATTTTATTTATTGCAACATTTACTTTAAGTGACAATAAACAAAAAACAGAAAAATAACCATCATTCTTAAATGTTATAAAAATGGGAACAATTTGTTCCCATTTTATAATATCTATAGAGAAAGCTTGCTTCTATTCTTAGTTTGCGAAACAATATAAATTGTTGAGACTGACGTTTAAATCTATATAGGTACTTGGTGTGAATACAAGCAAAAAAGTGGTTAAACCGGACATGTTATGGCAGACAATCCGAGAAGAAGCATCAAAGCTCGTTGAAAGTGAGCCAATGTTAGCAAGCTATTTCCATGCAACTTTACTTAATCATGAAAATTTAGGTAGTGCATTAAGTTATATTTTAGCTAACAAGCTTGCAACCCAAGTTGTACCGGCAATTGAGATTCGAGAAATTGCTAGGCAAGCTTATCAAGCAGATAGCAACATAATCAATGCCGCTATTACCGATATACTTGCTGTTTATATTCGAGATCCAGCAACCAATTACTATTCCACACCGCTGCTTTATTATAAAGGTTTTCTTTCACTACAAGCTTATCGAATTGCACACTGGCTTTGGAAACAAAACCGTAAATCACTAGCAACTTTTTTACAGAGTCAAATTGCTATTGTATTTGGCGTTGATATCCATCCAGCAGCTAAAATTGGCTGTGGTGTTATGTTTGACCATGCAACAGGGATAGTCATTGGTGAAACCGTAGTTATTGAAAATGATGTTTCTATTTTACAATCAGTGACATTAGGTGGAACCGGAAAAGAAAATGGCGATCGTCATCCTAAAATTCGTGAAGGAGTAATGATTGGTGCGCACTCAACGATTTTAGGAAATATAGAAATAGGTAAAGGAGCAAAAATTGGAGCTGGTTCAGTCGTTTTAGAGCCTGTTCCTGAACATACAACAGTAGCTGGTGTTCCTGCTAAAATTGTTGGTTGTCCTGATTGTGATAAACCAGCTTTAAACATGGATCAAGATATCTAATTTTTGAAAAATGATTCCGTTGTTCAATGACAACGGAATACATAATGTAGTTGAAAATTACGACGGAGAACTAAGATTTACATCCATAGTTGGGTAAGGAATATTAATGCCATTTTCAGTTAGCCCATTTTTAATATTCTCAAGTAATACAGCTTTTACTGGTCCATAATTAGCATTTAACGTCCAGACTAAAACATTAAAATTCATGGATGAAGCATCCAGCAAATCCAAACGTATAATCGGTTCTTTACACGTTAAAATATTATCAGTTTTATTTACAGCTTCTCTTAATACTTTATAAACTTTCTGAATATCAGAATCATATCCCACATTAACAACTATATCTAAACGTCTTTCTGGCAAACGAGTATAGTTAATAATATTTGCACTAACCACTTGTCCATTTGGAATGACGACCATTTCATTCGTTGGCGTGACAATAGTTGTTGAAAAGATTTGAATTGAATCAATAACACCTTGCTGATTATTAATAATGACTGTTTCGCCAACTCTGAATGGGCGAAAGATAATTAAAATTACACCAGCTGCAAAATTAGACAACGAACCTTGCAGAGCTAAACCTACGGCTAAGCCGGCGGCACCAATTACCGCAACAATTGATGCGGTTTGCACACCAAGTTGACCTAACACGGCAACTAGCGTCATAACAATAATGGCATAATAAGATAAAGAACTAACAAATTTAACTACAGTCGGATCGACATGGCGATTAGTTAAAATTCTTCTTAATTGACGAGCAACAAATTTAGCAATTGTTCGACCAATTAAAAAAATAAGAATGGCAAAACAAAAATGAGCAATATAACTGATTACTACGCCATCATATTTCTCAATAAACAACCAAATCTGGTTTACTATATTTTCAAAACTCATGAAATTATCCTCTGTAAAAATAACAGAAATAGTTAATTGAATAATTGCGATTAAATTGGTTTAAACTAACTGTTTTGCTAATAAAGTCCAACGGGTTTCAAAGTTTGTTGTTGGTAGATATTTAAAACCAGAACGGGAATAACGAGCCATCATTCCTTCGCAAAAAGCAAGTAACTGACTAGATAAAATACGTTCATCAGTGGTAAAGGCCACGCCTTCACGGATTTTTCTTTCTCGTATAACTTGCTTTATCTGCGTTTCGATACGTTCAAATAATTGACTGATTCGTTCTTGCAATTGGTCTTGCTCAAACATTAACGCATGCCCAGTCATAATCCGAGTCAACCCAGGATTCTTTTCAGAAAAACCAAGGATTAAAGCCAAAATAAGTTGAAGCCGCATAAATGTTTTTGGTTCATCTTGCAAAATCACATTGATGCGAGAAAGCAGAATGTCTTCAATATAAACGATCAAACTTTCAAACATTTTAGTTTTACTTGGAAAATGCCTATACAATGCCGCTTCAGAAACACCAACAGTTGCAGCTAATTTAGCAGTAGTTATTCGTTGTGTTCCCTCATTGGATTCAAGCATTGTTGCTAATGCTTGAAGTATATCTTCTTTACGATTTTTATTTTTGCTACTCACGATTATTTCTTACCTGAATGCCCAAATCCACCTTCGCCACGCGCTGATTCGATAAAATCATCAACAATATTAAATTCTGCTTGCACGACTGGCACAATAATTAATTGAGCAATACGATCACCTGGCTCAATAACAAATGGGTTTTGACTTCGGTTCCAAAGGGGAACAAACAACTGTCCTTGATAATCGGAATCAATTAAACCGACTAAATTACCAAGGACAATACCATTTTTTGAACCAAGGCCTGAACGAGGTAATACTAATGCAGCTAAACTAGGGTCAGCAATATGCATTGATAATCCGGTTGGGGTTAAGATTGTTTCGCCTGCTTTGATTTCGGTTGTTTTATCAAACATCGCTCTTAAATCAATACCTGCGGAACCTTCAGTTGCGTAAGTTGGCAGTGGAAACTCGTTACCTAAACGTTTATCTAATACTTTTATATCAATTTTTCTTTTCATCATGACTCGCTTTATATCGTGTTATAACTGCTTGAAGTAATTCTTTTGCTAATTCTTGCTTATTGCTTAATGGTAACGTTTGTTCACCATTTTGCCAATAAAGGGTTAATGCGTTTTGATCAGAATTAAAGCCTATTTTCTTGTCAGACACATCATTAGCACAAATCAAATCTAAGTTCTTAGTGGTTAATTTTTTAAGGGCATAAGCCTTTATGTTATTGGTTTCAGCGGCAAAGCCTACAACAAACGGACGTCCTTTCTTTAATGAAGCAATGTTGGCAACAATATCAGGATTTTTAACTAATTTAATAACAAGTTCATTACTATCATCGGTTTTTTTAATTTTTTTCGTGGCAATAGTTTCAGCTCTATAATCAGCAACAGCAGCACAAGAAATAAAAATTGATGATTTTTTAGCTAACTTTAATGCCACATCATACATCTCATTAGCACTTTTTACATTAATGCGATTCACATTATTTGGAGTTGCTAAATTAACTGGGCCACTGATTAAGTTTACTGTTGCTCCAATTTCAGCCGCTGCCTGAGCAATAGCATAACCCATTTTACCTGAACTGTAATTACTGATATAGCGTACCGGATCAAGCTCTTCAATGGTTGGGCCTGCAGTAATGGTAATCTCGGTTCCAGCAAGTGTTGACGTTGCTGAAAAATACTTCTCAACATGCTTAACAATGGTTGCAGGTTCAACCATTCGTCCTGGGCCAAAATCACCACAAGCTTGAAAACCATCATCAGGCCCCCAAATTAAGGTATTTCGCGAAGCTAATGTCGCTAAGTTCTGTTGAGTTGCAGCAGCTTTATACATCTGTTGGTTCATAGCTGGCGCTATGGCAATTTCAGCTGGTGTTGCAAGACACACTGTTGATAAAAGATCATCAGCAATACCATTTGCCATTTTCGCAATGATATTCGCCGTAGCGGGAGCGATTAATACCAAATCAGCCCATTTAGCTAATTCAATATGACTCATCGATAGTTCAGCAGAAGGGTCAAATAAATCACTTGATACCGTATTACCAGACAATGCTTGCAATGTCATTGGCGTAACAAAATGGCTCGCTGACTCAGTTAATACCACATGTACCTGCGCACCTGCTTTTTTTAGATGGCGGACAAGATCAGGGCATTTGTAAGCAGCAATGCCACCAGTTATCCCTAATAAAATATGTTTACCAGATAGACTCATGATCTCGTTATTCTCCGATCCCAATTAAAGGCGATATATTACCATAATTAAATTAGATAATAAGTAACTCTTTCGCATTGGCAAGCGTTGCATCTGTAATTTTATCCCCACCTAACAACCGAGCAAGTTCATTTAAACGTCCGTTTTCATCTAATCTTTGCATATCTGTCGATGTTTGTTTACCATTCGTTTGCTTACTGACAAAATAGTGCTGATTAGCTTGACCCGCTACCTGTGGTAAATGCGTTACCGTAATGACTTGTGTTGACTCACCAAGTTGCCTTAACAGTTGCCCAACCTTAGCCGCTGTTGGTCCACTAATACCGACATCAATTTCATCAAAAATCAACGCTGGGGTATCCATTTTTTGCGCGGTCAAAACCTGTATAGCTAGTGCGATACGAGACAATTCACCACCAGATGCAACTTTGGCTAATAGCTGCACCACTTGCCCAGCATTAGTACTCACTAAAAAAGAAACTTGGTCTGCGCCATCTTCACTTAATCGATTTTCATCAAATATAACATCTATACTGAATTGACCGTTTGGCATAGATAAATCGTGCATAATAGCCATTACTTTTTTAGCCAACGTTTTACTCACTGTTAATCGTTTTTGATGCAATTTTGCAGCCAGTTCTATCGCAATTTGTTGATACTTTTTGATCTCTTCTTTTAACTGTTCACCTTGTTCATCTTGTTGATTAATCTGCTTAAATTCATTAAGTAAATTTTGATGTAACTCAGGTAATGCTTCAGGAGAAACATGATGTTTTCGCGCTAAAGCAATTTGTTTAGACAAGCGTTGTTCAAGTTGCATCACTCTTGCCGGATCGAGCTCTAAGCTCTCACTATAATGGCGTAATTCATAGCTAGCTTCTTTAATTTGAATAGCGGCATCTTCTAACATAGCTAAAACATCATTCAGTGAAGGATCTAATGCGACCAACTCATGAATACTTTGTTTAACACTATTAAGCATGTTGCTGACATTATATTCGTCTGCTTCATCTAATAGCATGATAGATTGTTGGCTAAGATTAATTAGCTGTTCGCTATTGGATAATTTTTTATATTCTTCATCGATTTGTTGATATTCACCTTCAATTGGTGAAAATTCATTTAACTCTTTTAATTGATATTGTAATAACTGAACATGAGCATCACGCTCTTGTTTGGAAGAAAGATATTGTTGATAAGCTTGGCTTGCAGATTTCCATTGTTTATAAGCTTGTTGCATATTCGACAATAGTGTCGGCTCATTCATATAATGATTAAGTAAAATTTGTTGATAATCACTTCGTAATAAACGCTGATGTTCATGTTGGCCATGAATTTGTATTAACATTTGTCCTAAATCTTTTAATTGTGAGATAGGAACAGCACGCCCATTAATAAATGCTTTCGAACGCCCATCTTGATTGATAACTCTTCTTAAAATACATTCATTACCTTCATCAAGTTGATTTTCGGTTAACCAGGAGTATGCTGCTGGAGTATCATCAAGAACAAAACTGGCTGAAATATCAACCCGATCAGCTCCATTACGAATAGCTGAAGCATCAGAACGATTTCCTAAACAAAGCCCTAATGCATCGATCGCAATCGATTTACCTGCGCCTGTTTCACCCGTAATTGCGGTCATCCCTGTTGTAAAATCAACTAACAACTGATCGACGATAGCAAAATTATTAATAGTCAATTGCGTTATCATAATAAATTAATACATAAGGTTGGTTACCATATTGGCAGTATAACAGCAAAAACACTGTAAATAAATACAGTTAATTATTTTTATAAGCATTAATTTTTAAAAAGATAATAATTAATTTACGCTAATGGCAAATAAACATCAGTGATCATCTCTTGTGGTTGAATGTTTAAACCGACATTTACATAATGGAAAATTGGAGGAAAGTTCTCTATCCGCTCGCCACTTTGTGGAAGCCATGTTTCAAGTAAGTAAATAATGGCTTGATTATTTTCTCTAGAGCCAATATCCCTTGCCTTGGCACAACGAAGTTGTGTTATTTTTTTATTGATGATTCCGTAATCATTTGAGGGAATTGTGCAATTTATCGATATTGCAAAATCGACATGATGCCCACTGAGAGGCGTCGTGTTGGGATTGGTATAATGAATACCATAACTTTGATACTTTTGACTATCTAAAAAATTGCTTTCTTGTCGCCATTTAATGAATTTATTTAGAGTGTTATTCTCTAATAAAGGTGAACCATAATGTTCAATGACGGCTAATGCAGGAAATTGTACAATTTCGACATTCATAACCTAAATCCATGGATAATTTATTTGCTACTTTTTAGGATGCTATTAAAAGACGCTTAATAAATAATTTTTACCAATTATAACAATAACTTTTATACTCGATCAATTCAGCTTATTCCCCTTTCTTCCACGGTTGCTTACGGATATAATTTACAAGCTTTTAAACTATAAAGGTATTATTAAATGTTTGGAAATAAAATAAATCGTCAAATTATTGTTTGGACTACTCTGATTGGTGGATTCATTAGCGCACTGGTTAAATGGGGTTCTGAAGTTAATATGCCTCCTCGTGTTCCTGGGGAAATTTCACCACCTGCGGCACACATTGATGCATGGCTTGGTTGGTTAGGCATTAATTCTCATTCACTTGATTATGTTTACCAAACGGCAATCGTTTCGGGCGCAGTAACACTTTATCACTGGTTATTTAGTTTTGCCTTTGCCTTCGTTTATGTATTTATTGCCTACTTCTGGAATAATATTCGATTATGGTATGGTGCATTTTATGGCATTATCATTACCGTTATGATGCACGGTTTTTTAATTCCGCTATTAGGTTTTCGTCATCCCGCTTATGATCCGCAAGGCACCGTTGGTTGGTTATGGAACCTAAATGGTTATGAACTTTGGAGTGAAATTTTAGGGCATATCTATTGGGGTGTATCGATCGAAATCTGTATGATCGCTGTGCTTGCTCATTTTTCAAGACCAATCCGTGGCGAATGGCGCCAGTAGTTAATTTATTAATTTTCATCTACTTCAATCCTTCTGTTGAAAAACTGAGGGATTTTTTATACCTTTTGATATAGCTAAAAACTATATCTTTTGATAAAAAACTAGAATTATTCAATAACATTTTTTTTTGCTATCTTTTTAACCACTAAAGAAAAGTGCTAAATGCTAAATAAGGAAAAGAAAATGAATACTGCAGTTATTGGATATCCTCGTGTTGGTAAACTTCGTGAGCTTAAATTTGCAACCGAAGCTTATTTTAAAGGTAACAAAACCCAAGCTGAATTATTAAATGAAGCAAAAGCCCTACGTGCTGAACATCTACAACAACAAGCCTCACATAAAATTGCTTTAATCTCATCTAATGACTTTTCATTTTATGATGCAGTATTAGATACGGCCTGTTTACTGAATGTTATCCCGAAACGTTATCAAGATTTAGGCTTACCTGAACTCGATCGTTATTTTGCCATGGCGCGTGGTTATCAAGGTGAAAAAGGTGATGTGCGAGCGTTGGCAATGAAAAAATGGTTTAACACTAATTATCACTACTTAGTGCCAGAAATTGAAGATTCACTACAAATAAAATTAGCCTGCACCAAACCTTTTGACGAATATCAAGAAGCCAAAGCACTAGGTATTCAAACCAAACCGGTTGTGATTGGCGCATTAACCTTTTTCAAATTAGCACAGTATTTAGGTAATAAACAGCTTGTTGATTTTAAAGCCGATATTATTAAAGCCTATCAAGAAATTATTCAGAAATTTACTGCACTTGGTGCGCAGTGGATACAAATTGATGAGCCAATTTTAGTGACGGATTTAACTCATGAAGATATCGCTTTATTCAATGAGCTTTATCAGTCAATTTTATCCGTTAAAGGTATAACCAAAGTGGTTTTACAAACTTACTTTGGCGATGTGCGTGATTGTTACCAACAATTAGTGGCGTTACCATTTGACGGTATCGGACTTGATTTTGTTGAAGGTAAACAATCCTTAGCATTACTTGAAAGTCATGGTTTCCCAGCTGATAAAGTGTTATTTGCTGGTGTGGTAAATGGTAAAAATATTTGGAAAAATAATTATAAAAAAACATTGGAATTAGTCGCAAAAATTAAGCAAAAAGCGGCAAACATTGTGATTAATACTTCCTGTTCGTTACTGCATGTACCTTATACATTACAAAACGAAACTAAATTAACGATTCAACAACGAGCTTATTTTGCTTTTGCTCAAGAAAAACTACAAGAGTTAGCTGAACTGGGTGAATTAGTCAAAGACTCGAATTTTGAAAATAGTCCGGCTTACAAAGCAAATCAAACCCTATTTACGCGTGAGCGTGAAGGAGCAAATCAAACGGTACGTCAAAAAGTTTCGGCTTTAAAAGCGTCTGATTTTACCCGTCTACCAGAATTTTCAGTACGTGAAGCAGCACAGAAAAAAGCCTTTAATTTGCCATTATTACCTACAACAACGATTGGTTCATTTCCGCAAACACCTGATGTACGTTTAAATCGTGCAAAATTCAAGAAAGGTGAAATTTGTTTAAATGAATATACCGAGTTTAACAAACAAAAAATTGCAGAATGCATCAAGCTTCAAGAACAGATTGGTATTGATGTGTTAGTTCACGGCGAATTTGAACGTAATGACATGGTTGAGTATTTTGGTGAAAGCTTAAATGGTTTTGTCTTTACTGAAAAAGCATGGGTGCAATCATATGGTACTCGTTGTGTTAAGCCACCAATTGTATGGGGTGATATTTCACGCTCTAAACCAATTACCGTTGAATATTCACAATATGCACAAAGCCTAACTGACAAACCCGTTAAAGGCATGTTAACTGGCCCAGTGACGATCCTTAACTGGTCGTTCCCTCGTGAAGATATTTCACAAAAAGAGTCAGTATTCCAAATTGGTTTAGCAATCAGTGATGAAGTGTTAGATCTTGAAGCGGCCGGCATTAAAGTCATCCAAATCGATGAAGCAGCGTTAAAAGAGAAATTACCATTACGTAAAGCTGATTGGAATAGTGAATATCTTGATTGGGCTATTCCGGCATTTAGATTAGTGCACAGCAAAGTACAAGCTGATACACAAATTCATACACATATGTGTTATAGCGAATTTGCTGACATTATCAAAGATATCGATGCCATGGATGCTGATGTGATTTCATTTGAAGCATCACGTTCTAATCTACAATTGATTGATGTACTTAAAGCCAATAACTTTAAAACTGAAGTTGGACCGGGTGTTTATGATATCCATTCACCACGTGTACCACCGGTTGCTGAAATCAAAGCAACAATTGAGAAGTTACTGGCAAAAATTGACAAGCAAAAACTTTGGATTAATCCAGATTGTGGTTTAAAAACTCGTGGTGAGAAAGAAGTTGTTGCAAGTTTAGAACATTTAGTTCAAGCAACATTAGAAGTTCGAAAAACGCTTAATTAACAGCGTTAATTAATTTGCTTTACCTTAATTTCCGCCGCCGATTTTGGCGGCGGAAATGTCAGTAAGGATAATAGTAATCACACCAATGGATGATACAGATGAAAACAAATTTACTCTTTAATAAAAAAAACGTGTTCTCTTTTGAAGTTTTTCCCCCTAAAAAAACGTCACCTTTAGAGACAATCTATAGCACATTGCGTGAACTTGGTTACTTCAAACCTGATTTTATCAGTGTTACTTATGGCGCAGGTGGTAGTTTGAATGGTCAAACGACAATTGATATCGCCCACGCTGTCAAACATACTTATGGCATTGAAAGTGTTGCTCATTTGCCAGGAATTAATTTTGATAAAGCAGAAATGCAAAAAATTCTTCATGATCTTAAATGTGCCGGTATCGATAATGTGCTTGCTTTGCGAGGCGATATTAGCCCAACAGTTACACCTAAAGATGATTTTCGCTATGCCAGCGAGCTGGTTTCATTTATTAAAGAAAATGGTGATTTTAATGTGATTGGGGCCTGTTATCCTGAAGGACATCTTGAAGTATCAACGCTAAAACAAGATTTAATACATTTAAAAGAAAAGGTGAGTGCCGGAACAGATCAACTGATATCACAGCTATTTTTTGATAATGACTATTTTTATACTTTCTTAGACAAAGCCCGTGATATGGGAATTAATGTACCAATTGAAGCAGGGATTATGCCGGTAACGAACAAAAACCAAATTGAACGTATGGTATCGATGTGTGGCGTAAATCTACCGAAGAAATTCAAACAGATGATGGAGAAATACGAACATCACCCTGATGCGTTCCGTGACGCAGGTATTGCTTATGCTATCGATCAGATTGTTGATTTAGTTTCACAAAATGTTGACGGTATCCATTTGTACACCATGAATAATAGCTATATTGCTAGAAGAATTAGTGAAGCTGTATCAACGCTACTGGCTGTACCGAAATCAGAATAGTTTATTATTAAGAATAATTTAGAATAGATTTTTGAGGAATTGGTTGCGGGGGCTGGATTTGAACCAACGACCTTCGGGTTATGAGCCCGACGAGCTACCAAGCTGCTCCACCCCGCGTCAAAGAGGTGGCTATATTATAGTAATAAAATAATAAAGCAATACCTTTTTGCTTAATCGAGCTAATTTTAAACATTTTTAAACAAATAAATACGGTTTTTTTACTAAAACGTAGGGTGTTTCTGAAACTTCTTGACAAGATTTGCTTGTTTTTTAGTTATAATGATTTAGGTTTGAGTAAAAATTATTCATTTCAATCAAAAAGGAGTATTTATGTCAACTGAGTATCATGGGACATGTTTATGTGGCAAAGTTAAGTTGGTTGTCCCTTTCAAAAACTTACATTTAAGTGCCTGTCACTGTGAAACCTGTCGGAAGTGGAGTGCCGGACTTTTATGTCATTAATGTATAACGGAGAGCTTACCGTAGAAGGTCAAGACAATATACGTCATTATCCTTCATCACAATGGGCTGAAAGAGCATTTTGTCAGCAGTGCGGATCTCACCTTTATTATCATTTAACCGGCACACAAAATTATTATCTTGCTGCCTGGATTTTTAATGATATTAAGAATTTGGATTTTACATCAGAGGTCTTTATTGACAAAAAACCAACTTGTTACGCTTTTGCTAATCCGACGCAGAAACTGACAGAGGCCGATATTTTAGCTATAGTTAATCAAAATTCTAAATAAATACAATTAATTAAATCATCGACAATTTAAATAAAAATTTACTTATAATTTGGATATAGCAAATAAATAAGATGCAACATTAGTCAATGGCAAGTGATTAAGGTTTATTTAGCGTAAAGTTAATACAAGTGCAAAAAGCCTGCAAATTATCACAATTTTTAAATCAACCTTAGTACTATATTTTATATCGTACTAAGGTTCTTGTTTTGCGCAAATCTGTCAGCCGCTATGTATTTTACAGGCTTACTTTTTAGCCAATATTTATGCATAAAGTGTTTGCAATGAAACAACATATTGTGCTGGATCGCAGTCTAATGCTGCAGTTGTGGCATAAGCCGCATTCATCGTGGTATCGTAATGAACTTTATATTGAATAGCACTACGGCGTAGGATTTTCGATGCCTCAATAGCAGCCCGTCCAGATGTGGTATTGAGAATATAGCTATATTCGCCATTTTTAATATGGTCATGAATATTGGGGCGCCCTTCGTTCTCTTTTTTAACCATTTGACAGGTTATGCCAGCTTGTTGTAATGCCTTAGCAGTGCCAAAAGTAGCATCAATACTAAAGCCATGTGCAATTAATCGTTTAGCGATCTCTAATAAGCGAGTTTTGTCTTGATCACGAACAGATAGCAGAGCTTTTCCCGATTTTTTCATACTTGATAAGCTACCAAGTTGTGCTTTGGCAAAGGCTTCGGCAAAGGTATTACCAATTCCCATCACTTCACCGGTTGAACGCATTTCAGGCCCCAAAATTGGGTCAACACCACTAAATTTATTAAACGGTAATACCACCTCTTTCACTGAGTAATAAGGCGGTATGACTTCTTTGGTGATATTTTGTTTAGCCAGTGATTGCCCGGTCATAACTCGTGCAGCGATTTTCGCTAATGGCAAACCGGTAGCTTTCGACACAAATGGCACGGTGCGAGCAGCTCGAGGGTTGATTTCAATCAAATAAATTTGGTTATCTTTGACGGCAAATTGTCCATTCATAAGCCCTTTTACATTAAGTTCTAACGCTAACTGTTTAGCTTGCTTGCGCAGTTGATCTAAAATTTCCGGACTTAAACTATATGTTGGTAATGAACAAGCAGAATCACCCGAGTGAATTCCCGCTTGTTCAATATGCTCCATAATGCCGCCAATTACGATTTGCTCGCCGTCGGCAATGACATCAATATCAACTTCAATAGCATCATCTAAAAAGTGATCAAGTAGTACTGGAGCATTATTCGATTCACTGACTGCGGTTTTAAAATAACGTCTTAAATCTTGCTCGTTATACACAATTTCCATTGCTCGACCACCAAGCACATAAGACGGTCTGACCACTAATGGATAGCCAATTTGTTCGGCTTTAATCACCGCATCTTCAATATCGGTAACCGTTGCATTAACTGGCTGTTTTAACTTTAACTTATCGACAATCGACTGAAAACGTTTGCGATCTTCAGCTTGATCTATCGCATCTGGCGAGGTACCAATAATCGGTAGCCCAGCGACTTCAAGTGCTCTGGCTAATTTTAATGGTGTTTGCCCGCCGTATTGTACGATTACGCCATTTGGTTTTTCGACGTGAGCAATTTCAAGCACATCTTCCAGTGTGACTGGCTCAAAGTAGAGTCGATCTGAGGTATCATAATCGGTAGATACCGTTTCCGGATTACAGTTAACCATAATTGTTTCATAACCATCTTCACGGAGCGCCAGCGCTGCATGTACACAACAGTAATCAAACTCAATACCTTGCCCAATCCGATTCGGTCCACCACCTAATATCATAATCTTCGGGCGAATGAATTGTGGTTTAGCTTCGCACTCTTGTTCATAGGTTGAGTAAAGATAAGCTGTATCGGTCGAGAACTCTGCTGCGCAGGTATCAACTCGTTTATATACAGGATGAATATCGTATTGGTTTCTTAGATCACGAACGTCTTGTTCTTCAACATTCAACAGTTTAGCAATACGTAAATCTGAAAAACCTTTACGCTTAAGTTGCCATAATGATTCTGAATTAAGGCTAGCTAATGATTGCGATTTTAGTTGGTTTTCAAGACTGATAAGTTCTTCAATTTGCACTAAAAACCAGCGATCGATATTCGTTAATGTGAAAATTTCATCTAAACTAAAGCCGGCTCGAAAAGCGTCAGCAATATACCAAATTCGTTCAGCGCCCGCTTCTTGCAGTTCATAACGTATTTTGCTGAGATTTTTTTCATCATCATAATTGTCAATTTTCGGATCAAAACCACAGGCACCGACTTCAAGCCCTCGTAGCGCTTTTTGTAATGATTCTTGAAAAGTCCGCCCAATAGCCATCACTTCACCCACTGATTTCATTTGGGTTGTTAGACGATCATTACACCCGGCAAACTTTTCGAAATTAAAGCGGGGTATTTTTGTCACCACATAGTCGATCGAAGGCTCAAATGACGCTGGCGTTTTACCTCCGGTAATATCATTAGATAGCTCATCAAGGGTATAGCCAACCGCAAGTTTGGCCGCAATTTTGGCGATTGGAAAACCGGTTGCTTTAGATGCTAATGCTGATGAGCGTGATACCCTTGGATTCATTTCAATCACAATTAAGCGTCCGGTTTTAGGATCAACCGAAAATTGTACATTCGAACCACCTGTTTCAACGCCAATTTCACGAAGTACCGCTATCGATGCGTTACGCATGATTTGATACTCTTTATCAGTTAGTGTTTGAGCTGGGGCTACGGTAATGGAATCCCCGGTATGAATGCCCATAGGGTCAACATTTTCAATCGAACAGACGATGATACAGTTATCATTTTTATCTCGTACCACCTCCATTTCGTACTCTTTCCAACCAATTAATGACTCATCAATGAGGAGTTCATTGGTGGGCGACAGATCAAGTCCTCGGGTACAAATTTCATCAAATTCTTGAGTGTTATAAGCAATCCCGCCACCGGTTCCACCCATAGTAAAAGAAGGGCGAATAATGCAAGGAAAGCCAACTTGTTCAAGTACGGCATAAGCCTCTTTTAATGAGTGAGCAATGCCGGAACGGGCGGTATCAAGACCAATTTTTTTCATGGCTTGATCAAAACGTTTGCGATCTTCAGCTTTACCAATTGCATCAGCGGTAGCGCCGATCATTTCGACATTAAATTGTTTTAAAATGCCTCTTTTATCCAGTTCTAACGCACAATTGAGCGCAGTTTGTCCACCCATGGTGGGCAAAATGGCATCGGGTCTTTCTTGTTCAATAATTTTACTCACCGTTGTCCAATCAATCGGCTCAATATAGGTTGCATCCGCCATTTCCGGATCGGTCATAATGGTGGCAGGGTTAGAATTGACTAAAATAACCCGATAACCTTCTTCACGCAGAGCCTTACAAGCTTGAGCCCCGGAATAATCAAATTCACAAGCTTGACCAATAACAATTGGGCCAGCGCCAATAATGAGAATGCTATTAATATCTGTTCGCTTAGGCATGTTATTGCTCCTGCTTATAAATTTTAATTAATTCGATAAAGTGATCAAATAGTGGGGCGGCATCGTGAGGCCCGGGACTCGCTTCGGGGTGACCTTGAAAGCTAAAAGCGGGTTTTTGATTATGATGAACACCTTGTAGCGAATCGTCGAACAGTGATTTATGCGTCACACGTAAGTGAGTCGGTAAACTCATTTCATCAACGGCAAAACCATGATTTTGGGCGGTAATCATAACTCGATTATTTTCAAGATCTTTAACCGGATGATTGCCACCATGATGTCCAAATTTCATTTTTATGGTTTTTGCACCACAAGCCAACGCTAACAGTTGATGCCCTAAACAGATACCAAATATCGGTATGTCAGTAGTTAAAAACTGTTTAATGGCATCAATGGCATAAGTACAAGGTGCCGGATCACCGGGACCATTTGATAGGAATATACCGTCAGGATTTAATGCTAATACCTCCTGCGCAGAGGTTTTGGCCGGAACAATGGTCAATTTACAACCCCGTTCAACTAACATCCGTAGGATATTACGTTTTACGCCAAAATCATAAGCCACAACATGATAAGGCAAGGCGTTTTTTGCCGCGGGGTGTTCTTGCTCTCTTGTCCATACACCTTGTTTCCACAAATAGCTTTTTGTACAGGTGACTTTTTGGGCTAAATCCAGTCCGGATAATCCTTTAAAATCGATCGCCATTTGTTTAGCGGTATCGGCTTTTTCAAGTAAAGTTTCTCTATCGTTTGCCGTGATAATCACACCATGCTGAGCCCCTTTTTCACGCAAGATTCGAGTTAAACGGCGAGTATCGATATCGGCAATGGCAATAACATTATGCTGTTTTAAATAACTCGAAAGATCGAGCTCATTGCGATAATTGCTGGCTAATAGTGGTAAATCACGAATAATCAGCCCTTTTGCATAAACTTGATTAGATTCAGCATCGGCATTGTTAGTACCGACATTACCTATATGGGGATAAGTTAACGTGACCAATTGCTCGCAATAGGAAGGGTCGGTGAGTATTTCTTGATAACCGGTCATTGAGGTATTAAAAACAACCTCACCAACAGTTTCTCCATCAGCACCGATTGATTTACCGATAAATTGTGAACCGTCTTGTAATATAAGGAGGGCATAAGTTTGCATGGCTAAGAGACCTTTTGATTAAATAAACACTATTTATGAATAATAATTCACATAAATGCTTTTTCAGTAACTCATTAATTGGTCATTTTATTACAATTTTTTAAACAAAAAAAGCGTTATTATAAAAAATAATTAAATAATAAAATCTAATTTTTTAGACAATTCAATAACTAAAAAGGACATTTTATAAATTTAAAACGTTTAACTTGAAATTGCATAATTATTCAAATAGAATCGTATCAATATTTACCGCTATCAGGAGCTCAATATGTATGGTTTTTATCAACGTCATTTTTTACGTTTACTCGACTTTACCCCAGCAGAAATTAACCAGCTGATTCAGCTTGCTATTGAATTAAAAAAAGCAAAAAAACAAGGTAACGAAAAACAACATTTGGTTGGCAAAAATATTGCCTTAATTTTTGAAAAAGATTCAACCCGTACTCGTTGTGCTTTTGAAGTCGGTGCATATGATCAAGGCGCTCAAGTCACCTATCTAGGGCCAAGTGGTAGCCAAATTGGGCATAAAGAGTCGATTGCTGATACAGCTCGAGTGCTCGGACGCATGTATGACGGTATTGAGTATCGAGGTTATGGGCAAGATATTGTTGAAACTTTGGCAAAATATGCCGGTGTGCCGGTTTGGAATGGTTTAACGACTGAAGCGCATCCAACGCAAATTTTAGCAGATTTTATGACCATGAAAGAGCATATCGGTGAGCGCCCACTTAATAGCGTTAAATTTGCTTATTTAGGCGATGCTCGTAATAACATGGGCAATTCGTTAATGGAAGGTGCTGCCTTAATGGGTATGGAGATCCGACTAGTGGCGCCCAAAGCGTGCCAACCTGAATCAGAGCTTGTTCAAAAGTGCCAAGAGATAGCTAAAACAACAGGTGCTAAAATCGTTTTAACTGAAGATGTCGCTGAAGGTGTGAAAGGCGTTGATTTTCTTTATACCGATGTATGGGTTTCCATGGGCGAACCGAAAGAAGTGTGGGATGAGCGAGTAAAATTATTAACCCCATACCAAGTCAATCAAAATGTAGTCAAATTAACCGAGAATCCAAATGTTAAATTTATGCATTGCTTACCGGCTTTCCATGATATGAATACCACAGTAGGTCAACAAATGGCTGCCCAGTATGGTTTGAAAGATGGTTTAGAAGTGACAAATGAAGTCTTTGAATCTAAACATAGCATCGTTTTTGATGAAGCCGAAAATCGCCTGCACACGATCAAAGCAGTAATGGTTGCAACCTTAGCTAAAGACTAATAATATAGTTAAATATTATTAGTGCTGGCTAAAGTTAGCTAAGCAAATTTTTTGCCGACCTCAAGTCGGCATAATTTTATCAACCGATTATCATCAGAATGACGAAACAAGCGCGCAATAAAGATTTTAAAAAATACCTAAAACTCACAAATCCAATTCATTTTTTAGCGGTCGGATTAGGCAGTGGGCTATCGCCAATTATGCCTGGTACTATGGGATCATTAATGGCGATACCACTATGGCTTTTATTTTTGGGTTTACAACCTACTTTATATTGGGTTTTTATTTTAGTGACGTTTGTGTTTGGTTGTTATATTTGCCAAAAAACGTCGGATGATACCCATACTCATGATTCGGGTCATATTGTTTGGGATGAATTTGTCGGTATGTGGATAACGCTGTATTTCATTCCTCAATTTTCAATACTATGGGTGACGATTGCTTTTGTCGCATTTAGATTGTTTGATATGGCAAAACCTTGGCCTATTCGTTGGTTTGATAAGCGTGTGCCGGGCGGTTTTGGTATTATGGTCGACGATGTTATCGCCGCCATATTCTCTTCTTTATCTGTTTACGTGTTAACATTTATCATTTAAAGATAGTTTACCTTTAAATGATAATTTTCTTAACATAATGATTAAATTCAAAACATCTTTTGTGACCAACCTAGTTTGCTTGAAAGATTATTAAAATAATCATAATCCTTAGAATGAATTAAATTAAACTCATAATCTGAGCGACGAATAATTACCTCTTGTGTTGGTTTAACTGGCAAGATAATTTGGCTATCGCAAGCAACATTAAGATCCAAAGCTGTTGTTGGAAATTTAAGATGGATAGGATTATCACTCTTAATCACTAATGGTCTAACCGCTAAAGAGTGTGGAAACATTGGTGTGATAATTAACGCATCTAAGTGCGGCGCAAGGATTGGTCCACCAGCTGATAACGAGTAAGCAGTCGATCCTGTGGGCGTTGCAATAATTAAACCATCAGCTCGTTGTGAAAATGCATTGCGCTCATTGATATACACATCATAATCAATCATATGCGCAACAGTATTAGGTGTAACTACAATTTCATTTACAGCAAAACCAGAATTAATTAACCGACCATCACTGTAGATAGACACTTCCAATAAAAACCGAGGATCATCATCGTAGTCCCCTTTGATAACAGGAGTTAATTGCTCAATAACATGATCATGGGAAATATCGGTTAAAAAGCCTAAATTACCTCGATTTACTCCAATCACTTTAATTTTATAGTGCGATAATTGACGTGCCGAACGTAGCATATTACCATCACCACCGACAACAATGGCTAAGTCGGCTTGCTCACCAATCGTATCTAAAGTTGCGTATACACTACTAGGAAATTTTATATACTGCGCTAACCGATCTTCAACTAAAACTTGAATACCTAAGTTAACTAGCCAGTCATATAGAACCTGATGAGTTTCAATCGCCTCTAATTTACGTGGAATCCCAACCAAACCAACACATTTAAATGGTATACCCATAAAATATCCTTGTTTTTTTAACTTAAATATAAAGATTTTTTAGTTACCGATTAAAAAACACGATATCATCTTATCGTTAAACTTGTAATAATAAAAATTGCCCCCATAATAACTGTTATTCATTAAGTTTTCGACTAAATTTGGAGTACCGTATGACTGAACAAGAGAATAATATGTCAGAAAATGAAACAAACATTGAAGTCCCAGCTGAGCAAACTACTGAAGAACAAACGCCATCTCAACCAAGTGTTGAAGAGCAGTTAAAAGCCAAAGATACACGTATTGCAGAACTTGAACAAGCATTAGAAATTGCTAAAAAAAATGAAAGTGAAGCAATGATTCGTGCTCGAGCTGAAATTGATAACGTGCGCAAACGTGTTGAACAAGATGTGGACAAAGCACGTAAATATGCTCTTGAGAAATTCTCAAATGAGCTTTTACCTGTAATTGATAATCTTGAACGCGCATTAGAATCTACAGATAAAAATAATCCAGAGCACAAAGCAACTGTAGAAGGATTAGAGTTAACATTAAAATCGTTTTTAGATACGGTCAAAAAATTTGGTATTGAAGTGATAAATACTGCTGATTCACAATTAAACCCAGATCTACATCAAGCGATTAGTATGGTTGAATCACCAGAACATCAATCAGGACAGATCGTCAATACTATCCAAAAAGGCTATACACTCAATGGTCGACTTATCCGACCTGCTATGGTGATTGTAGCTAAATAATGAAAGCTTAAATAAAAAACCGCCAAATTAATGGCGGTTTAATTTATCGATTCTTTTGCTCTTCACGAGCTAGCTTTTTCATCTTTTGCTCAATACGTTGACGCTTTAATGGCGAGAGATAATCGACAAAGAGTTTACCTTTTAAGTGATCCATTTCATGCTGGATACAAATTGCCAATAGTTCATCAGCATCAATTTCATAAGGTTTACCATTACGATCTAATGCCTTGATTTTGATTTTTTCTGATCTTGGAACAAATCCACGGCAGTCAGGTATCGACAAACATCCCTCTTCAATGCCAGTTTCACCTTCTTGGCTTATCACCTCAGGATTGATAATCACATAAAGTTGGCTTCTATCTTCCGACACATCAATCACAATAATCTGCTCATGTAAATCTACTTGTGTAGCTGCAAGTCCAATACCATTTTCGGCATACATGGTTTCAGTCATGTTATCGATAATGTTTTGTAGCTCTGGTGTAAAATTAGAGACAGGCTTTGCAATTTTGCGAAGTCGTTCGTCTGGGAAACGTAATACCGGTAAAATAGCCATAAATTCTTCGATCTACTCCTCAATTTTGTATTTTTTCAAATTCGCCTACATTGTAAACATTTATTATGCCTATGAATAGATTTAGTTGACTATTACTAAAATATATCTAATCAATCCTTCTAGATATGGCACTAAGCAACAATGTAGAGGAAAAAGGACTGTAATGAGTAAATATGAGTTTTTGTTACGAATTTCAATGCTTGGTCAGAAAAGAAAGGGATATTTCGAGCAAATTGCTCACTATTTTAGTGCTGGTCTACCTAATAAAATAAGAGATGTATCGCTATTATTGGAAAAAATAGGTTTATCCAAAACTCTTCAAGATCGTTTTTTTGAAACATCTTATCTTCATTTTGAGCCAATACTCGATTGGTTGGCAACACCTTACCCAGCCAAACATTTGATCGCGTATTGTGATTCCGATTATCCAATGTTACTTAAGCAAATTAGTTCACCACCATTATTGTTATTTGTTATGGGTAATAGGCAATTATTACATTCACCACAAATTGCCATGGTTGGTAGCCGTGAATTTAGTGAATATGGTGCACAATGGGGAAGATATTTCGCTGGTGAATTAGCAATTAATGGTTTAACAGTCACTAGCGGACTAGCTCTGGGTTTGGATGCGATTTGTCATCGCGGTGCTCTTGAGGTATCAGGAAATACTATAGCTGTTTTAGGTAGTGGATTAGCTCAAATCTCACCACGCTCAAACCTCAGATTGGCAAATGATATTTTGGCACAAAATGGCGCCATCATTTCAGAATTTTATCCATTTGAAAAAGCAAGATCCGAATACTTTCCACGTCGCAATCGTATTATTAGTGGATTAAGTTTAGGAACCTTTGTGGTTGAAGCATCTGAAAAAAGTGGATCACTAATCACTGCTCGTTATGCGCTTGAACAAAATCGCGATGTATTTGCCTTACCGGGTGATATCGATAATCAAAATAGTCATGGAACCCATTATTTAATCAAGCAAGGGGCTTATCTAGTCACTCACCCAACTGATATTTTAGAACACTATAGTGGCTTTTTATCAACAATAAATAGACAAAATAGTGTTGAGAATAAAGAGAGTAATACTGTTTTATATCCTGAAATTTTTGCCGTTATTCGTCATCACCCAATTCCAGTTGATACAATTGCAGCCCTGGTTAATTTACCCATTCCTGAACTCACTATTAAATTATTAGATATGGAGATAGCAGGATTAATTATCACCGTTACTGGTGGTTATATTCGTAATCGAACAAAATAGAAAATTGTATCGCAAAAAAAGTTGAGGAGCGGGGTTTTTGAGCATAAAAAACCGCTGTAAAACCACAGCGGTTTATGAAAATAATGAGTGATTTATTTATCGTCTACTTCAAGAGCGATTTCAGATAAGATAATGCCGGTATTATCAGCATAAATAAAGTCACCTGAGAAGAAAGTCACGCCACCAAAATTAACACGAATATCAATTTCACCAACGCCTTGATCATCCGAGCCAACAGGAATTGCTGCAAGTGCTTGAACACCAATTTCAGCATCAGCAATATAATCAACTTGTCGCACAGCACCATAGACGATGATACCTTCCCATTGGTTTTGCAGTGCAATATCGATTAATTCCGCATCTATCAATGCTCGGCGCACAGAACCACCACCATCAATAACCAATACTTTACCTGCCCCATTGGATTGTAATACTTCGTACAATATACCGTTATCCTCAAAACATTTCACTGTGACGACCTGGCCTGAAAACGAAGCTACACCACCAAAATTACTAAATATCGGTTCTACGACATTAACATCTTCTGGGTAGTAATCACAAAGAATTGATGTTTCAAACTCCATGGTAGAGTCTCCTTTAACTGTAATATTCATTCGATTCTAGTATAACGCTAACATTAAGTAAAACGATATAAATTTAGAATAAACGTGAGCTAGCTCAAAATAATACCCAAACAATAAAGTAAATTAGTTAATAAAGCAAGTTTGACCATTTGTATTAGTAACGGTGCAGCGTCATTAACCGTCTTAAATTTAAACACCGAATTGATATGTTTTATATACAGTGGCAATGTTAATAAAAATAGTCCACTCCAAAAAGTATGTAGATTTTTATAAGCAAATAAACTAAATAGACACAATGATACAATTAATAAAAGTAAGTGATAACAGCAACCGTAAGTTTTACCAATCAGCACAATCAATGTTCGTTTATGATGTTGTTTATCGCTTTCATAATCGCGCAGATTATTAATATTAAGTACTCCAACCGCTAATAATCCACTAGCAATTGCAGGTAAGATGAGTCGTGTCGATAACACTTTAGTCTGTAAGTAATCACTGCCAATTACCCCAACCAACCCAAAAAAGATAAGGACAGAGAAATCACCTAATCCAATATAACCATAAGGTTTTTTCCCCATCGTATAGGTAATTGCTGCAATAATTGAGCATAATCCTAACAAGACAAAAATCAGAAGTTGTCGATAGTTGTTGCAGGCTAAAATAAGTAATGCAAGCCCTGAAGTAATACATAATAAAACGGTAATCCAAAGCGCTATTTTTAGTTGATTAAGCGTGATTAAACCTAACTGTAATCCCCGTTTATGCCCTGTTAAATTTTGTTGGTCACTGCCTTTAATTGCATCACCGTAATCATTAGCCAAATTGGATAAAATTTGTAATAATGATGCGGTAATGATTGATAGTAGCATAATCAATGGGTCAAAAGACCGTTGCCAATATGCTAGCGAATTTCCCATCAAAATAGCCGAAAGCGATAATACTAACGTTTTAGGGCGTAAACTAATAATCCATGGATAATATTTATTGGACATACGTTATTTATTTGAAAAATTTAAGCATTCATCATAACAGCTATTGATTGTATATTCACGTTTTAGCATTAACTAATTGAAGGTTTATTATTAACTTTTTTAGTATTTGAACGCACAAAATTTTTTATTTTTTTGAAATATCTTCTCATCTTTCCTTCGCGTAGTGCTGCAATAAAAAAGCCTAGCGAACCATATATGACTCCGAGAAATAGAATCATAAATATATTAAATACATTATCTGACAAACCTAACCCCATCTGATTTACACCAGCAATCATATTTGTTGCCCATGTAGATGGTAACATTCGCGATACCGTTTGTACCCATAACGGCATAGCATCAAGAGGCCATATAGTACCGGATAGATAAAATACGGGGGTAGTCAAAAAGGCTAAGGTTAGATAAATCATCTCGGTTCGATGTAAACATTCAGTGAGTAATTTACTCAAACCCAACACCGCTAATAATAGCGGAAATGTCATAATAATAATTTCGGGTATGCTTGCTAATTGCCTATAGCCAAGAACCCAAGGCCATAATCCAAAGAGGACTAAAGACAAAAAGAGCCATATTGGTATAAGACCGCATAAACTTCCGAATATAACAATCTTTGGTGGTTTACCTTGGGGCAAGGAGTGCAAGGTGATATTGGTGCGCGTTGAGGCAATCAAAAAGGAGTGTTGCAACAACATGACAAGTAATCCAGGAAAAGTTATCGCCGCAAAACTAATCCCGGCATTATAAAGCGGCATCGTTTGCCCTTTTATTGGCGATAAGATGATATTAATCTGCGGATCAGAAAAACCAGCATTGCGCATTACCCGCGTATTATATTCGGTTAATATTTGTTGATATATTCCTCTAATATCAACTTGTATTAGACCATTAGCTAGACGACTAGAAGCATCACCATAAGCAGGAATTGTCACCTCTTCACCATTTAAAAGACGTTTTTCGAAATTTCTTGGAATGGTAAATACCGCAAATAATTTACGACTGTTAATATCATCATAAGCTTCTAATGAATTTTCATAAGTAAGCACATCGATTTTAGAACTGGTATTTAAAGATCGAATCAAACTTCGACTTGTAGCGCTATGATCCTGATCAACAATTGCTACCGGCAAATTGGTGATGGTGCCATTAATATAAACTAAGCTCATTAATGAAACAGAAACTAATAGCAATAACCACATTGGTCGCATTAGCATATAAAAAAACATTTTTATAGCTGAAGATAAAAATAGCTTAAGCATCCAAATATTGCCTCTTACTGTGAATGTAAACGTTTGACTAAACGTTTTCTAACTAACACTGTAATAATTATTGGATAGATCATTAAAATCCCACATGTTTTTAATACAGATAGATAACTGGAATGTCGTAAAAAGAGATCGAATAATTTATTCAGTGCATAGGTTAAAGGCTCAAGTGACGAAATAAATCTTGCTATCCAAGGCATCGACAATTCAGGCACCACTACTCCTGAATAGGTCAACGCAAGCCCCACCAATACCCCAATATAGGTATATGCATCTAATACTGTTTTAGTAAATGTATAAAGCAAAATACCAATACTTTGCGCAGCAATAACATAAAAGAATACCACCAGCATCATAGCAAATGGCGAACCAGATACGCGCGCATCAGAAAATAAAACCAGCATAGCTATTTCAAACATCAATAACATGGTATACCAGATGGTATAAGGAGTTAGTTTACCTAATACAAATGGATAATTAGGCCGAGTCCGTTTAGGTAATCGCGATAAAATATGAATTGTTGTGGTCACTACAAATAATTGTAACAAATGAACTACCGCGGAAAATTGCTGGAAGTACATTGAGTTACCACTAGCATTAAATAACCCATCATAATTGAAATTAACTTGAGAAAGCTTAGGTACGGGCAAACCAATACTGGTTGCCATGGTCGTCCGATATTGTGTATTTAATGAAGCAATTAGGCCGGAATAGTCCATAATAGAGTATAAGCCAGCACTATAATATAAAGCATTATAATAAAGCATCGGCGTTGGTTGACGACCAGCTAATACATCGGCTTCAAAATTAGGCGGTATGTAGAGAATGGCGTAGATTTTAGCTTTTTCTAAATCACGTTCAGCCATTTTTAACTGATTATCATAATTAATTAGATTTGCGTGCGCGCCAGCGTTAAGATCCCGAATAATTTCACGAGATAAGGTACTTTTATCTTGATCAACATAACCTACTGGAAGATCAAATAATACACCTCGATAAAATATACTGCTGATGATCACAAAAATAATCAGCGGTAAAATCCACATTAACCAATGGAAAGTAAAACGCTTAAATATAACTGGAATTTCATCGTTAAATGCTTCTTTAAAGCGATGCCAGAAATCTGAAATTAGTTGTCTATTTTCCATAATGTACTCATACCTGCGCGTAAGCCTTCAACAGGTTTAGTTGGATAAAGTCTAATTTCAAAGGTTTTCAAATCGAAATCACCCGTTGCTCGAGTAGCACGTTTAGTTGCATAATCGCCCATTGGTGAAATAAAACGAACTTCCGCTTCAACTTCTTTATTGCCAAGGGCTGGAACTTCCAACCTAACATGGTCACCCTTGTGAATATTAGGCATAATATTCTCACGAATATTAAACACAAAATAAGCTTGTGGTAATCGAATAACTGTTAATAGTGGGCTATTTGCATTAAACAGCTCGCCTACTTCGGCAGGGATTGAACCAACCTCACCATCTACAGGCGCCTTGACTTGCAGATCATCATATTGAATCTGTAATTGTTTAAGTTGCTCTTCAGCCTCTTGCAATTTAGCATTATAGATCTCACGCTGTTCAATACGATCACCGTTTTTCGCTTGATCTAAATTGGCTTGGGCTGACAAAACCTGCTGATGAGCTGCATCACGCGTTTTAAGGGCATTATCTAATATTGATTGAGAAACAAAACCTTTTGCCGAAATGGCTTTATTACGATTGTACTCTTTCGAAGCATTATCATAAGAAACTTTTGCTTGTTCCAATAACGCTTCATAATAGCGAATACTTTCTTCACGAGTACCGTTTTGAGAAAGTTCAACTTGCGCTTTTGCTTGATCTCGCCCAGCTTCGGCAGCTTTAACTTGAGCTAAAAGCTCAGGACTGTCAAGCGTAATTAAGACATCATTTTGTTTAACATCATCGCCACGATTGACATGAATTACTTGCACTCGCCCCTTGGCTTTAGAGGATATGCTGACATTAGGTGCATCAACTTCGCCTTGCAAAATAAGCTGGCTGCTATGAGCACGTATTAAGATCGTCATTGAAATTAAAATAACAATCAATGCAATAACAATAAAAATTTTTTTATTCATAAATTTGTTTTGAGTGACAATTGTAAGATAAGGCCTAAAGAACTAGGATAATTGTATGCAATCAAGAATTAACATACTTCAAAAATGATTACTATATCATACGATATAACGCTTTATTTAAACAATCTAAGCTATATTTCTATGCCCAAATAAGGCTAAACGGGACTATTTACAACTATATTGATTGATATTCTATTTCACCCTTAAATAAATTTCAATAATTGTAAACCTCCATTTTAATAGATTTCATTTATAAATGTTATCAGTCAAAAGAAATAGATAAAAACCTACTTATTTAGTATGATATTTTATAATTGAAATAATAAGGCTTGAAATATGCAAAAAATAATTATTATTGGTGGTGGTGCCGGCGGTTTAGAGCTCGCTACTGACCTAGGTGATAAGTTAGGCAAAACGGACAAAGCTCAAATTACCCTAATTGATAAAAACAGTTATCATTTATGGAAACCATTATTACATGAAGTAGCAACGGGTGTACTTGATGAGCAAGTTGATAATATTTATTATGCATCTCAAGGACAACAACATAATTTCGAATTTACCCAGGGTACCTTTACTGACCTTAATCGGGACCAAAAACAAATCACTATTATCAATCATCAAGATGAATCAGTCGCTATTGATTACGACATTTTAGTTATTGCCATTGGTAGTACTTCTAACGATTTTGGTACACCTGGTGTTAAAGAACATTGTATCTTCTTAGACGATCAAAATGCAGCGATTCGCTTGCGAGAAACCTTAATAAATAAATTCACCAGTTTCTGTTCAATTATCGATAATGATCAAAGCACCGACGAAGATAAAATTCGAATTGCTATCGTAGGCGGTGGTGCAACTGGCGTTGAGTTAGCTTCTGAACTACCACACATGGTGGAAGCATTTGGTGCCTGTGGTCGTAATAAGATGTGTTCCGATCTTTTAGATGTGTCGGTTATTGAAGCAACAGATCGTATTTTACCAGCCCTACCAGAAAAGACTGCGGCAAGTATTACTAAAACACTTGAAAAACAAGGTATCCATGTATTAACCAAGACCATGATTACTAAGGCTGAAAGCGATGGATTTTATCCAAAAGAAGGCGATACTATTAAAGCCGACATTATGATCTGGACTGCGGGTGTTAAAGCTCCTGATTATTTAAAGGAAATTGCTGGATTAGAGTCAAGTCGTTCAAATCAATTGGTGGTAAAACCAACATTGCAAACTTCTCGTGATGACAATATTTTTGTTATCGGCGATTGCGCTTACGCAATGCAAGACAATGGCCATGCCTCACCACCTACTGCTCAAGCTGCACATCAAATGGCAAAAATTTGTTACGAAAACATTATCAACATATTAGATAATAAGCCATTAAAATCGTTTAAGTATACCGATAATGGCACAATCATTTCTTTACATGATACCGCGCAAGGTGTGGTTAAAATAGCAGGAAAAAGTGAAATGGGTGTAAAGGGATGGTTTGCGCTAATTATTCATCGATTGTTGTATCGAATGCATCAAGCTAGCTTGTTAGGTATTTTCAAAACGATTCGTTTTGCTCGTGCCAGTAAAGTTATGTACAAAACAAAATCGACATCTATTTTCAGTAATCGGGATTAATGACTGAAACACGCCTAAAAGCTACTTAAAATTTATTTAAGTAGCTATTTTAGCTAATAATTTTATAATATTACCTTGATTTATTTTTTAAGTAGAAAATCATGCGTTCTATTTTGATTATTATATTACTTTTCACTACCTACACGACGGCCACAGCAGATTACCTAGATGGCGATATTATTTTCCAATCTTCTCAATCAAACCAAAGCAAGGCGATTGAGCTAGCAACCAAGTCACCTTATAGTCACATGGGAATAATTTTTATTAAAAATGGAAAACCTTATGTCTTTGAAGCAGCATCTAAAGTGGTCTATACACCGTTTGATAAATGGGTAAATCGAGGAAAAAATAGAAAATATATAATTAAACGCCTAAAAGATCACACTTTATCACAAAAAGAAATTGCTAATTTAAAACGAGTTGCTCATTCATTTGAAAATAAGCCTTACGATATTTGGTTTGGCTGGGATGATAAGTATATTTATTGCTCAGAACTAGTTTGGAAAATTTATAATAAAGCACTTAACTTAAAAATTGGACAATTACAAAGGATTAAAGATTTTAATCTGTCAGCACCAGCAGTTAAACAAAAACTAACTGAACGCTATGGAGATAAGATCCCTTATCAAGAAACCGTTATTTCACCAGTCGCTATATTCAATTCACCATTATTAATAACAGTAGATCAACATTGGTCGAATTAGATAAGTAACAATCTCTTAATTGGAGCAAAACTCTTACGATACAAATGGTTGATACCGTGTGATTCTATAGCCATTAGGTGATCTTTGGTGGGATATCCTTTATGCTTTGCCAATCCATAGTGCGGATACAATTTATCTAATTCAACCATTTCACGATCACGAGTCACTTTCGCAAGAATCGACGCAGCACTAATTTCAGCAACAAGTAAATCGCCTTTAACGACAGCTTGTGTTTGAATACCAAATTCAGGGCAACGATTGCCATCCACTAAAACATAATTGGGTTTGATTTTTAAACCAGACACCGCCCGTTGCATAGCCAGCATAGTGGCATGAAGAATATTAAGCTTATCAATCTCATCGACTGATGCTCTAGCAACACTCCACGCTAATGCATTTTGCTTGATAATATCAAATAAAGCTTCACGTTTTTTTTCTGTCAGCTTTTTAGAATCGGTTAATCCCTCTATCGGTTTATTTGGATCTAAAATCACAGCAGCAGTAACAACATCACCACACAGAGGACCTCGTCCAACTTCGTCAACTCCGGCAATTAATGTGGCATCAGGGTAGGTAAATTCTAACAACAATGTGAATCCTCTAATACATCAAGTACAGCTTGTGCTGCTTGTTCATCTGCATTACAACGAATTTGTTTATGCAAAGCTAAAAATGTCGCTTTTAATTCGGTATTATCACTTTCTAAAAAAGGAAGAACATGATTAGCGATATTTTCTGGTGTACAGTCATGTTGTAGCAACTCAGGTACTATTTCTTTACCTGCTAAGATATTTGGTAACGACACATAAGGCGTTTTGATTAACTTTTTAGCCAACCAAAACGTAAAAGCTTTCATTTTGTAACCGACAACCATTGGGCATTTTGCTAACATACATTCAAGAGCAACCGTTCCAGACGCTAAAATTGCCGCATTACTGGCAATCATTGCTTCACGAGCATGACCATCTAATAACTGCACATTAAGTTGTGGTGCGATTTCAGTTTTAATTCGCTCAAACTCTTGTTTCCTTTTCTCATTTGCTAAAGGAACCACAATATGTAAATCAGGAAATTTGTCACGTAGCAATTGAGCCGCCTTTAAAAAAGGCTCAGATAATAACGTCACTTCAGCATGACGGCTGCCAGGTAAAAGTGCTAAGCATTGGCAATCAAGCGGGATACCTAATTGTTGACGCATTGCGGTTTGATCTGGTTCTAAAGGAATGTCATCAGCCATTTTATGACCAATAAAACGACAAGGAACATCAAATTTATCGTAAAAGGCTTTTTCAAAAGGAAGAAAAGCTAAGATAAGATTAGTATTTCGTTTAATCTTAAACACGCGCTTTTGTTTCCAAGCCCAGACTGATGGGCTCACATAATGAATAGTTTTAATACCAGCTTGTTTGAGTTTACCTTCTAATGATAGATTAAAATCAGGCGCATCAATACCAATAAATATATCAGGTTTTAGTTCAATAAGACGTTTAGTGATATCTCGACGAATAGCTAAAATACGACGTAATCGACCTAATACCTCGACAATGCCCATCACAGACAGCTCTTCCATTTCATACCAAGCTTTACAGCCTTCAGCTTGCATTTGTGGTCCAGCAATTCCAACAAATTGAATATTTGGATGGTGTTTTTTGAGAGAACGAATTAAACCTGCACCTAAAATGTCACCAGATGTTTCACCAGCGACAAGTGCTACAGTTAAAGCTTTATCAGTCATTAACGAATAATGCCACGAGTCGAACGAGCAAAAAAGTCAGTAAACAGTTGAACTTCAGGGTACTGTTTAGCTAACGATTCAATTTCAACTTTGGCATCGTCAAGGGTTAACCCATTTCGATAAAGAATTTTGTAAGTATTACGAATGGCTTGTAGTGCTTCTTTACTAAAACCTCTACGTTTCAATCCTTCATAGTTAACGCCATGTGGTGTTGCATGATTGCCTTGTGCAATAACATAAGGAGGAACATCTTGGGCAACACCAGAACAACCACCAACCATTACGTGAGATCCGATAACACAAAATTGATGTACAGCTGTCATACCACCAATAATAACATGATTGTCTAACTGCACATGACCGCCAAGCGTTGCATTATTCGCTAAAATACAATTATTACCAATAATACAATCATGAGCAACGTGTGCATTAATCATGAATAAATTATCACTACCAATACGCGTTAACTCCCCCCCTTGAACAGTGCCGCGATGAATCGTCACACTTTCACGAATCATATTACGATCACCAATTTCAGTACGAGTTGGTTCTCCACGATATTTTAGATCTTGGTTAACTTCACCGATTGAAGCAAATTGATAGATTTGATTATTTTGACCAATTTTGGTGTGGCCATTAACGACAACATGTGATTTTAAAAAAGTGCCATCACCAATTTCAACATGTTCACCAATATAACAAAAAGGCCCGATTTTGACGTTATCACCAATCTTTGCCCCCTTTTCTATTACTGAACTTGGGTGTATTTCCGTTGCCATAGCAATTCCTTAATACATTTGGGATATTTCAAAATCAATATTATTTACGAGCACACATCATTTCGGCTTCACAAACCAGTTTACCATCAACTGTTGCAACACCATGGAACAATGCAATACCACGACGCTCTTTAATATATTCAACATCAAGTACGATTTGATCACCTGGCACGACAGGGCGTTTAAAACGCGCTTTATCGATTGAAGCAAAATAATAAAGCTGTCCTGGCGATAACTCTTCAATACTTTTAAAAGCTAAAATTCCAGTCGCTTGCGCCATCGCTTCTAAAATTAGTACACCAGGGAAAATCGGTTTATTTGGAAAGTGACCTTGGAAGAATGGTTCATTAAAAGTAACATTTTTAATGGCTTTTAATGTTTTGCCTTTTTCATAACTAAGTACGCGATCAACCATTAAAAATGGGTAACGATGAGGCAGTAAACTTATGATTTCTTCAATATCAAGGGTATTAAGTTCGGTAGTCAAAATAGCTATCCTTATACAATATTTACTATAAATTGGATCTATTATAACTGAGGATACCACTTTCACTCAAGGAGTGATTTTTCAGTGTATTTTTACAGTTTTCAATAACAAATAAACCTAATTTTATATAAAAGATGCTTAAAAAATATTTTGTATTATAGTAGATCATATAATACGATTGGTATTTAACTAAATGATCTTTTAACTTGGAGAGTGAAATGAAATCATTTATTAAATTGACATTAATAAGCAGTATTATCATATTAACACTTACAGGCTGTAGTGATTTTCTGAAGTGTTTTTACGGTTTTTAATAACAAATAAGCCTAATTTTATATAAATTAATTAGATAAAAGATACGTAAAAGTTATATTATCCTATAATAGATCATATATAATACCGTGAATATTTAGCTAAAAGATCTTTTAACTTGGAGAGTGAAATGAAATCATTTATTAAAATGACATTGATAAGTAGTGCTATCGTATTAGCACTTGCAGGTTGTGATGATAAAAAAACTACCGAAGAAAACAAAACACCTGCTACTACAACGACAAATGCTACCGAAACAGCACCTGCGCCAGCAGAAAATAAAGCAGAACCTGCTAAAACCGATGATAAAGCTGATTCTCTAAACAATAAAATAAAAATTACCACTGAAGCCCAAAAAGAGTCTTATGCATTAGGTTCTTCATTTGCTAACTACCTAAAATCAAACTTAGAACAAAATGAAGTAAAAGCAGACCAAGAATATCTAATCAGCGGATTTAATGAAACCATGAAAGGTAATTCACAACTTAATCAAGAAGAAGTGAACACAATTCTAGAAGCTTTCGGTAAACGTATCCAAGAAGAAAGCCAAGCGCGTTTTGAAAAGCAAAAAACTGAAAATACCGCGGCTGGTGAAAAATTCCGTGAAGCATTTGCCAAAGAACCTGGAGTAATAAAAACTAAATCAGGTTTATTATATAAAGTTATTCAAGAAGGTACTGGAGCTCACCCAACTGCCAATGATACTGTTATCGTTCACTATGTTGGTACATTAACTGATGGTCGTAAATTCGATAGTTCTTATGACCGAAATGAGCCAGCAACCTTCCCACTTAACGGTGTAATCAAAGGTTGGACTGAAGGAATTCAACTCATTGGTGTTGGCGGTAAAATTAAATTAGTTGTTCCACCAGAATTAGCTTATGAAGATAAAAGCTTGCCAAGCCAAGGTAACAACGCCAATATTACCCCTGCGTCAACTTTAGTTTTTGAAGTTGAATTGCTTGGTATTGATAAAGATAACAACGAAGAAGCTATTCCAACTGCTCAGCCAGTACAAGCACCAAACTAATTTGATGAAACCATTAAGTTATACGCTGGTTATTATGGGTCCCGCTTATGGGACCCAATCTGCTTATTGTGCTTATCAATTTGCTCAAACATTATCTTCAAATACAAATCACTCAATCAATTGCATCTTTTTTTATGCTGACGGTGTCTATAACGCTAATCATTTTACTGATCCGGCTAATGATGAATTTGATCTCGTCAAAGCATGGCAAAACTTAGCAAAACAAAACGCTTTAAAGCTGAAGGTTTGCGTGGCAGCAGCACAAAGAAGGGGAATTAGTATAGAAAACCTTGCTGAACATTTTGAACTAACTGGTCTTGGTGAATTGAGTGAGGCAGTAGCAAGTTCTGATCGAATCCTACAATTTTAAAAAGGTAGATTAGATGAAAAACGTAGCAATTATTATTAGTACTCCACCACACGGCAATGCAAAAGGCCGAGAAGCATTGGATACCGCTTTAGCCTTATCAACATTTAATCATATTTCTGTCTTTTTTATGGGCGATGGTGTTTTTCATCTGTTACCTAATCAACATCCAGAAGAGATTTTAATGCGAGATTACATAGCAACCTTTAATATGTTAGAACTTTATGACATTGAAGATGTTTATGTTTGTAAAACAGCTTTAGATGAGCGGAATTTAAGCCAGATTGCCCTCAACATTCCTAACCAACAAATCGAAATTACCCAGTTTCATCAGTTACTTGCGGATCAAGACACTATTTTACGCTTTTAATTAGCTTCAAAAACCCCGCTCCTCAACTTTTTTTATAATTCTATAAACAAAATCTATGCTTGCCAAAGATAATAAAAATCCTCGTGGCTTTTATCATTACTACCACGAGGAGAATATTGATAAAACTTATTTAATAAAATTGATATTAAACTAATTTTTTCATTTTATCGGCAATCTTCTCAGCTTGTTGACCAACAACAATTTGAACGCCAGTTTTACCTAGTTTTATCACTGCCATTGCACCAAGTGCTTTAGCTGCTTGTTCATCAACCAAATCTGAATCATGAACATTCAAACGTAAACGTGTGATACAAGCATCAATATTAGTTAGATTTTCTTTACCACCAACGATAACTAAATATTGTTCAGCAAGCTTAGAAGTATCACCTACAGTTGGTACATTCTCTTCAGCTGAAGTATCGGTCACATCGTCTTCACGTCCCGGCGTTTTAAGATTGAATTTAACAATAACAAAACGGAACACAATATAATATACAAAGAAAAATACGACACCTTGAAGAATAAGCATATACCAATGTACAGCCAAAGGATTGCGGCTGGATAACAGCATATCGATTAAACCTGCACTAAAGCCAAAGCCAGCTATCCATTGCATGGTTGCAGCGATAAATAGTGAAATTCCAGTTAAAATAGCATGGATCACATAAAGTACAGGTGCTACAAACATAAAAGCAAATTCTAAAGGTTCAGTAACCCCAGTGAAAAATGCTGCAAATGAAGCGGCTAACATGATCGATGCGGTTTTATCTTTATTGCCTTTTTTAGCTGTATGATACATGGCTAATGCTGCACCCGGTAAACCAAACATCATAATTGGGAAAAATCCTGCTTGATAGCGACCGGTAATACCAATGGTTGCTAATCCATCATCAATAGATTTTTGTCCACCAAGGAAAGTTGGTATATCATTGATGCCAGCCACATCAAACCAAAATACCGAGTTAAGTGCGTGGTGTAAGCCGACCGGAATTAACAAACGGTTAAAGAAGCCATAAATACCCGCCCCAATAGAGCCTAAATCTTTAATGTATTTACCAAAAGCAACTAATGCATCATAAATAGATGGCCATATAAAATATAAAACAGCAGAAACTAATAGCATAACGATAGAAACAATAATGGGAACTAACCGTTTACCACTAAAAAAAGCTAACGCTTTATGTAATTCAACAGAACTGAATCGGTTATATAATTCAGCTGCAATAATACCAACTAAAATACCAACAAACTGATTATTAATTTTTTTAAATGCAGGGGAAATTTGTGATTGCCAACCATCAACACTAGTATCAATACCATTAAATAATGCAATAGAACTTGGTGAAAGTAATGTTGTGACAACTAAAAAACCGACTAATCCAGATAATGCAGCTGCACCATCTTTATCTTTAGACATACCATAAGCAACACCTATAGCAAATAGGATTGGCATGTTTTCAATAATTGCACCACCAGATTTTATTAAAAAGGCAGCAATAATACTATTTTGTCCCCAGCCATTTGGATCAATCCAGTAACCTATACCAAGCAATATTGCCGCTGCAGGTAATACTGCCACCGGCACCATTAATGAACGCCCAATGCGTTGTAAATAAGCTAAAATTCCCATAAGTTTTACCTCATATTATTATTTTGGGTTACTTAAAAAATAATGAAATTTCACATCTTTAAGTAAATGTAAGTAAGTCAACTATATTTCACATTATATTATTTTACTTCGCAAATTAAATGTTTGCTTTTTGTGATTTATATCACGATTTATTTTTGATTAATTAGTTTAATATAGTAGAATATGCTCAACATATTTTACGTTAAAAAAAAAGATTTTATTTAATTATATCAGAAGAGGCTGTATCTTATGAGACTTATTCCTTTAGTAAATGCGCAAGAAGTCGGCGCTTGGGTAGCACAGCGCATTGTTAACAAAATTAATCAATTTAAACCGACAGCGGAACGTCCGTTTTTATTAGGTTTACCTACAGGTAGTTCTCCGCTAGTTATGTATCAACAACTCATCAAACAATATCAAGCAGGTAAAGTCAGTTTTAAACACGTTGTTACCTTTAATATGGATGAGTATGTCGGTCTTCCAGAAGATCACCCTCAAAGTTATCACACTTTCATGTATGAAAATTTCTTCAACCATATTGATATTGATAAAAACAATATCCATATATTAAATGGTAATGCACCAGATATCGTTCAAGAATGCCGCGAATATGAAGAAAAGATTAAATCTTACGGTAAAATCAATATTTTCGTTGGCGGTGTTGGTCAAGATGGACATATTGCATTTAACGAACCAGGTTCTTCACTTTGTTCAAGAACTCGAATTAAAACTTTGACTGAAGATACAATTATCGCTAACTCACGCTTCTTTGATAATGATATCAAACAAGTTCCAAAACATGCGTTAACGATCGGTGTTGCAACATTAATGGATGCACAGGAAGTGATCTTATTAGTTTGTGGACACAACAAAAGTTTAGCGTTACAAGCCGGTGTTGAAGGATGCGTTAATCATTTATGGACAGTTACCGCATTACAAATGCATCCAGCATCAATTATTGTTTGTGATGAGCCAAGTACTGATGATCTTAAAGTGAAAACACTAAAATATTTTAAACAAATGGAAGCTGATAACCTTAAAGTGACCGTTTTATAAAGGATAACTCAATGTACGCATTAACAAATTGTCGTATTTACACTGGTTATGAAATTCTTGAAAATCACGCCGTTATTATTGACGGCGATAAGATTGCCAAAGTTTGTAAACAAGAAGAACTACCAGCTAATATCACTACTGAAGATTTACAAAGTGCCATTGTTGCACCGGGTCTTATTGATATTCAAGTCAATGGTTGTGGTGGTGTACAATTTAATGAGACCCTCGATGCGTTGAGTGTCGAGACATTAGAAAAAATGCAAAAAACTAACCTAGTTTATGGTTGTACAAGCTATTTACCAACTTTAATCACATCAACTGATGAATTTATGATTAAAGCAGTAAACGTTATGCGTGAGTATTTGGCTAAACATCCAAATCAGGCATTAGGTTTGCATCTTGAAGGCCCTTACATTAACCCAGAAAAGAAGGGTATTCATAATGTAAATTATATCCGCCAACCTTCACAAAAAATGATCGACTTCCTTTGTGAAAATGCTGATGTCATAAAAATCATTACGTTAGCCCCAGAAAAAGTTGAATCTCACTATATTAAGCAATTAGCTGATGCTGGTATTCATGTTTCTGTCGGTCATTCTAACGGTCATTATGAAGATTGTCGTCGTGGTTTTAATGCTGGTATCCGTTTAGGAACGCATCTATTTAATGCAATGCCTTATATCACTGGACGAGAGCCCGGTGTTGTTGGTGCAATTTATGATGAACCCGAAGTTTATGTCGGTATTATTGCTGATGGTCAACACGTAAGTTGGGCTAATATTCGTAATAGTCATAAAATTAAACAAGATCATTTAATTTTGATTACCGATGCTATGTTATTAGCAGGGTCTAATTTAACCTCTGGCGTATTTGCTGATAAAACTATCTATTATAAAGATGGCCGTTGTGTTGATGAAAATGGCACTTTAGGTGGTTCAGCATTAACTATGATTGAAGCAGTTAAAAATGCAGTTGAATATGTTGGTATTGCTTTAGATGAAGCTCTAAGGATGGCAACGCTTTATCCTGCAAAAGCAATTGGTGTTGATAAACAACTTGGTACAATTAGTGAAAGTAAAATTGCGAACTTAGTTATTTTTAATCGTGATTTTTCAAACGTGAAAACGGTTGTTAATGGAGTAATGACCCGCTAGAATGTTAGATAGTTAATGAAAATATTGAGATAAAATATGACCTTTAATTATCTACACCTAGTTGGCAATGCTGAGCTAATCAAACAATTAAATTACGCTATGATTTACCGTTTGATTGTTCAGCAAGCCCCAGTTTCACGGATACAACTCGCCGAAATTAGTCAATTAGCACCAGCCAGTATAACCAAAATTACTCGCCAACTTATTAAAAAAAATTTAATCAAAGAAGTTGATGCACAGCAATCAACTGGTGGGCGTCCGGCTGTGTCAATACAAGCAAAATTTGGTTACTATCAGACTATTGCCATTCAATTAAGTCGTTCCCATGTTACCATTGAACTATATGATCTTGGTGCTAACTGTTTAGTATCTGAAGTTTATCCATTAACCTCGTTTACCCAAGAATCAGCTGAAGAATATTTAATTGCATTAATTGAACAGTTTATAGAGCAAAATAGCAAAAAAATAAAACATCTTGTTGCTATATCAGTGGTATTACCAGGTTTGATTGACTCTGTTCGCGGGATTATTCGTTATACACCTCATATTCAAGTTAAAGCTTGGCCTCTAGCTGACGTTCTTCGTAATAAATTTAACATTTCGATTTTTATTGGCAATGATATTCAAAGTTTAGCTCTAGCCGAAAGTTATTTTGGCTCAACTCAAGATGTTGATGACTCAATTTTGATTCGTGTACATCGCGGTGTGGGGTCCGGTGTAATTGTCAATCAGCAACTATTAACAAACCATAATCAAAGTGCTTGTGAAGTTGGACACATCCAAATCGATGCGTTAGGAGAGCGTTGCCATTGTGGAAATTTTGGCTGTTTGGAAAATCGTGTAGTTAATAAAGCAATCGAGTTTCGAGCTAAACAGATGATTGAGCAAGGTTATCCAACTAAATTAAGTTTAGATAACTGTAATATTTCCACTATTTGTAAATATGCGAATCAAGGCGATGAGCTGGCAATTAAGTTAGTCAAAGATGCAGGTGAAAATCTTGGTCGTGCTGTTGCTATGATGGTGAATATTTTTAATCCACAACGAATTGTGTTAGCGGGTGAATTAACTAAATCATCAGAAGTGTTGTTAAATGCGGTAAACAGCGCGTTAAACGCACAAAGTTTAGAAGAGTTGAGAAAAAATCTTACTATCAATTGTTCATCGCTTAATGACCGTTCAGCAATTGGTGCATTTGCATTGATACAACAAGCGTTATTTAATGGTTCATTATTAATGACATTGTTAGAAAACAACATTACATTATAATGTGCATATATCACAAAAAAAGCCCGGTAACCGGGCTTTTTTTGATTAAGCTAAGATGCGAAGCATTCTTCTTAATGGTTCGGCAGCTCCCCATAATAACTGGTCGCCAACAGTAAAGGCTGATAAATAGTCTTTACCCATATTAAGTTTACGTAAACGTCCAACTGGCGTAGTTAATGTACCAGTAACAGCTGCTGGAGTCAGCTCACGCATTGATAAATCACGATCATTAGGGATAACTTTTACCCAATCGTTATGCGCAGCAAGTAGTTTTTCAACTTCTGGCACACTGATGTCTTTTTTGAGTTTGATGGTAAATGATTGACTATGGCAACGTAATGCACCAATACGCACGCAAAGTCCATCAACAGGAATAATTTGGCTAGTACCTAAAATCTTATTCGTTTCAGCCTGGCCTTTCCATTCTTCTTTACTTTGACCATTATCAAGAGCTTTATCAATCCAAGGGATTAAACTACCCGCTAATGGCACACCAAAATTATCTGTTGGTAAACTACCATCACGCATTTTTTGCGTCACTTTCCGTTCAATATCTAAGATCGAAGAATTAGGGTCTTGTAGCTCTTTAGCTACTTCGGCGTTTAACATGCCCATTTGGGTAAGCAATTCACGCATATGACGCGCACCGCCACCTGAAGCAGCTTGATAAGTTGATACTGATACCCAATCAACTAAGTTTTCAGCAAACAATCCACCAAGCGACATTAACATTAAACTTACAGTACAGTTACCACCAACAAAGGTTTTGATACCTCTATCTAAAGCTGCATGAATATTAGCTTTATTGACTGGATCAAGAACAATGATTGCTTCATCTTCCATTCTCAATGTTGATGCCGCATCAATCCAGTAACCTTGCCAGCCAGTTGCACGCAATTTTTTATAAATTTCAGAAGTATAATCACCACCTTGGCAAGTCACTATAATATCTAATGCTTTCAAAGCATCAATATTATCGGCACTTTGTAATGTTCCTGTTTTACCACCAAAGGTAGGGGCAGCTTGACCAGCTTGAGAAGTAGAAAAGAAAACAGGATTGATATAATCAAAATCATGCTCTTCAACCATACGTTGCATAAGGACGGAACCAACCATTCCACGCCAACCAACAAAACCAACATTTTTCATATTTTATTTCCAACGGTAGATGTTATATAAAGAAATCTTTATTGACTATTAAAACAAAATATCACCATAAAACAAGTGAGATAAGAATTATTTTTTAAGAGTATTAAAAGATAATAGCGAATTATATAAAACTATCGTTATTTAAATTGCTGGCTAGTTTTTATTGATATTCCTTTTCCAGATAATTTTTCACGATGATAAGTACACCCAAATGACTTATTTGATGATGAGGATTGTCATAAATAATATTAACTCTAATATTAACTATTTTTTAATTATGGTGTTGGCGTGGTTTTCCAAATAAAAAACTCGACTGTATTTAGAAAATTATCAAAAAAATGCCCTTCATATTGATCTGCTACAACTAATACCTGCTGTTTTTGGGTATGGTTTATCTCATTAAGACGAGCGATAAATTTAGCACTTTGCCATGGTGCTACACGTTCATCTTTCAAACCTACCGAAATCATAACCGGTGGATACGTAACATAATCTTTTAAATTTAAATAAGCATCTATTTTAGATAAATCCTTTAACTGTTTTAAGTTTAATGGCGAGCCAAACTCAGCAAAGTTTGCTTTACCAATGGCGATTTTATCTAATCGACTCATATTTAACATACCCACATTAATGGATGCCGCAGCAAAAAGTTCAGGATGTTTAGCTAATGCCATTCCAATTATAATACCACCAGCACTCTCACCGCTGATAACTAGCTTAGATGGTTGAGTAATATTATGATTAATTAAATATTGTGCGCATGTTATAAAGTCATCAACTGAGTTTTGTTTATTAGCTAAGCTACCGCCAATATGCCAACCTTCGCCTAATTCTCCACCTCCTCGAACGTGAGCAATTGCAATTATTCCACCTCTTTCAAGCCAAATTAAACGTGTAGCATCAAAAAAAGCGCGCTGACTTACACCATATGCACCATAGGTAGTTAACCATGTAGGAGCAGTACCATCATACTCGATCCCTTTAGGATGAATAATCGTCATAGGAACAAGTGTTCCATCGTTTGATTTTACCCATTGTTGTTCAGCCTCATAGTTT
The DNA here is from genome assembly GCF_019469165.1 of Gilliamella sp. ESL0443. Classification (NCBI taxonomy): domain Bacteria; kingdom Pseudomonadati; phylum Pseudomonadota; class Gammaproteobacteria; order Orbales; family Orbaceae; genus Gilliamella; species Gilliamella sp. ESL0443. The sequence continues at coordinate 2,303,080 of NZ_CP048263.1, forward strand.
GCAAACGAAAAATCACTGGGATTAATCATTTTTGAATCTTGAATTGATCCATTATCGGTGTTATAGGTAAATATTTTCGGGGGAACAGTCCAATTTTGAGCAGTAAATAATATTTCTTTGCGATCAGTATTACTAAAAATGGCTGTTATTTCTTCACTATTTGTAAGAGAAATCAATTTAACATGATGAGGGCCAGTAAAAGGAATAGCAACAAACTTGGGTGTTTCTGATTCATGATAAGCTAAGTAAATAGCATCTTTGCTTGCTGCAAATTGGAGCAAATCTCCATTTTGCCATTCCATAATTTTTTCTTCTAATTGGCTATTTTTATTCAAATTCACGCGCGAAATAGTATAACCAGACAACGCATTGTATTTAGCTAAATATAACCAATCACCTTTTAGAATAAAATTGGTAACTTTTTGTTTTCTATCGATGATTTTTTGCCAGTGAACTTTAGTATTATTAAGATTATCATAATGTGTAAGGTATAAATCGATACTATAACCAGATATAGAAGATGAGATAGACGCAATAGCCCAATTACTAGAAAAAGATAAGGCTATATTTTGATCGGTAACGGGGTCATAACCAGTTATTTGATTTTTACTAAAGATTAAGACATCATCTTTTGTCTTAGTATTTAGATGGTGCAAATATAACTCTTCTGTGCCCGATTTTGGGCTATTTTGTTGATATTTATCATTTCTTTTATAAAAAAAAGATAAATTATCATTTGACCAAATAATGCTTGGATCCGATATGCCAGTTATATGATCATTAAGATGTGATTTAGTTTTTACATTGATAATTTTTATTGATGATATCTCAGCACCATTTTCATAAATGCTATAAGCAATATATTGCCCATCACGTGACGGATAAAAATCATATATACCATAGCCAATAGGAGGATCTATCAACAATTTTTCATTATTGTAGCGATCTCTAACAAAAAGGCGATTATACGGATAATCTGCTGTTTGTTTGAAATAAAAACAATTATCGCCTACATATTGAATATCAGAAATTCTAGGTTCAGAACCAAAATCAGTTAATTGATTAAATCGTTTACTGACAGTTTTTGACCATGGTAATGCATCTAGTATGTTGACGGTACGTTCAGACTCAGATAATAACCAATTACTGATTAACTGTGGCTGATTTTCCATCCAACGGTATTTATCGTTCGCTTCGATTTTTTTTAACGTTAATTCATTATTAGTTGTACAACAGCAACAAATACTACTTAACAAGAGAATCAATATTATGATAAATGTTTTCTCTTTTAATATAGTCAAATTTACCTACCTATTAATTCTATATATAATTCAAGGCTTAGATAAAAAGGTATAACTAGTAATGAATAAAAGCAAATATAATTTTATTTGAGTTAAAAATATATTTGCCTTATTAAAGTTAAATTAATTGATTATTTATCTGACCAGCTTAAAACTCTTCATCTTCTATTATTGATGACGTCATTGACACCATATTATAGTGCTCAATACTTTGTTGAGCTGTTTGCATTAGTTCTGATAGTAAATCATCTAGCGCCATTTGTGTTCTTAGCATAAATGTTGCCAATAACATGGGTATATTCACCCCAGTAACAATTTCTAGATTTGGATAATTGACCATTAATCTGGTTAGTGTGTTAAAAGGCGTTCCGCCTTTTAAATCCACCAAACACAATATTGCCTCACCTTGTTGAACAAAGCTTGCTAAATGATTTTCAATCTGCTGTTGAAACTCATCTAACGATTGCCCCATTAAGAAGGGCACTGCCTCACATAAGGTTTGTTTACCACAAATCATCTCGGCACTTACGATCAGGCTTTGAGCAGTTGGTCCATGAGTACTGATTAATACCGCAACCATTGTTGCTCTCCTTAATAATCCAAGCAACGATAGTAGCGACGAATAGTCATTGGGTGCCGATTTAAGTGTTCAACGTAAGCATCAATTCGGTTATTTATCGTTCTAAACACAAACGGTGATAAATGACCACGATATTTTTCTGATATACCCGGTAATGGATAGTCTTTGGTATCAATAATGGTGTAGTTACCACAAATTTGTGGTAAGAATTTTGCCACTCTTTCACTTAATGGACGTTGACTATCTTCACCAACATAAACAGTTACAGCTGTATCACGGTCGATCACTTCTAATGTGCCATGGAAAAATTCAGCTGACTCGATCGATTTTGAACGTAGCCAGTGTTGCTCTTCCCAGTAGCACATCGCATGAGAATAAGTTGCACCCCATTGGTTGCCAGCGCCGACAAAATAGTGCATAGCATCGTTATGATGTTTCAATGCGACTTCTTGCCCGAATGTATCAGCTTTTTTCGCCACTTCGACGATGTTTTTAGCAAAATGTTGATCCATTTGTTGATAAAATTCATCATAGTCAGGGTATTCGCCGGTCAAATACATTAAGCGATCAGCGGCCATAAAGAATTTTAATTGCTCATTCATTGGGTAAGAAATCACATGGTGCGCCATTTTACCTAATGGTGAATCGGCTTTATCTAAAAAGGCTAAAACTGTTGCACCCACATCTTGTTGAATTTTATTAATAGCCTCAACGACCTCTTGGGTTGAGCCTGTAACAGATGAGATGATAATTAAGGTGTCTTTGGTTATACGCTTATTGCCGGTAACCAGATATTCCGCTGCATGTTGAATAAAGGTTTCAATGGCTGATTTTTCTTTCATATGGACAACTGCTTGCATCGATGAAGCGTAAGTTCCGCCAATACCTAACCAGCACACATTACTGTAACCACGGGAGTGAATTTTATCTATAAATTCATTGATTTGTGGACGAAGTGCTAATGCGCCATTCATGCTGTCGAGTTCTTTTTTTTCATCGTATTTTCTCATGCTCTAATCCTCTTAATTTTAGATTTAGTAATTTCATCAAATTCCGGATATGTTGATTTTTCCAGATTGTGACCTTTTAACTGTGATACTTGATAGCTAAGTAAGTGAATAGGAATTGTCATAAACAGCGAAGTTAATCGCTCATCACAACTGATACCTAGACATAAGTCATTTTGTGTTCGGTTGCCTTGTTGATGTGCATAAATTGTTACAACATTTTTCACATACTGATTTAAGAATTGTTTTAAGGAATCGGCTCTTTGCGCCAGTCTTCCTTGCGGTTCAATAAAAATGATTTGATCATCGCTATGCAAACCCAGATAAGGGCCATGCATATACTCTTCGAGCTCTTTACCCAACGCAGTGTTGCGTACGGTTTCGGTAAATTTAGTTTCTCCTTCCCTTGCAACCCCGTAGGTAGCACCGTAACCGATCAATATTACCCGTTGAGCTAGAGTATATTGATCTTCAAGGCGATTAACCCAAGCTTGTGAACGCTCAATGACTTGTGGTAATAATTGGGTAATCGTTTTAATCTGATTCATATAGTCATCAAATTTGGCTTGATTAATGGTTTCGGTTTTTTGCCCAATAATGAGGCTAATTAAGATCAAATCTAAAATAGTGATACTATAACCGGCACTGACATAAGGCATTTCTTCAATCGGCATCCCCATAGATAAAACGTGATTGCTAACTTGATACAAAGGACTTTGTGGATTGCTGGTCAGGCTATATATCGTCTTGTTATGGTGAATAAATTCCTCAACTAAATAAATGGTTGAATAACTCTCTCCACCTTGTGAAATGGCAAAATAGAGTGTATTTGGATCGTTATAGTGCAGGTAATTGGCCGCCATTGAAGGATCTTCAATATAGACAGGAATCTTCAACAGTTCGCTCATTATTGGTCTTGCACCATAAGCAGCATTAGCACTGGAGCCAGTGGCGAAAATGACAATGGCATTAAGCTGTCTTATTTGACTTAAATCGATATGATCGGCAAATAACGTCTTATAATTATCTAAAACAGCTTGATAATATTTCGGCTCTAATGCGACATAATCAGCAATACTTTTCATTGTTAATTCCTCAACTTCCTAATAGCCCAGTCCAGGCACCGAAAATACCAATGGCGGCGATAAGTAGAAGGATCCAATGTGCTTTAACGCCTTTTCTCACCAATACAAACATAAATAGCGTAAAGAGTAACGGTAGGATCTGTGGCACAATGCCGTCAAAAATATCTTGTAAGGATGCCGAATCATCACCGGTACCTATTTTCAATGGCATATTGAGTGTCACCATGGTGGCAACCATTGCCCCGACCACACAGAGCCCGAGTACTGAAGCGCCATAGGACAATTTATCCATTAAGCCCGTTTTTTGCACTTTTTCAATAAAGGAAGCACCAATGTTATAGCCAATTAATAAGCCAAAATATCGTGCTAAAATCGCCGGCACATTAAAGATAAGCAGGAATAACAATGGACCTAAAATATTGCCTTCCAGCGCTAAAGAGGTGCCAATGCCGGTGGCAATAACACGTAATGTCCCCCAGAAGAAAGAGTCACCTAAACCACTCAACGGCCCCATTAACGCAATTTTGACATCATTAATCGAACTTTTATCAAATTCACTATCGGTGGCATTTTGTTCTTCCATAGCAATACAGATGCCTAAAGGGAAAGTAATTAACCAAGGGGTAACATTATAAAATTCTAAGTGGCGTTGATAAGCATCGGTAAGGTCAACTTGATTATCACTATAAATTTTATCTAAAGCCGGGCGCATGGCATAGGCATAGCCTAAGTTCATTTGGCGTTCATAATTCCATGACCATTCAGCGGTGAAAGAGCGCCAAAAAGTTCGGGTTAATTCTTTATTGGTTATTAATTTAGAATTCTTCGTTTTCATAATCGATCTCCTGTGCACCTAAAACGTTGCCAGTTGTTAGCTTCTGACTGTCTTGTTCTGTTACGCCTTTTTTTCCATTAAATGAGGAGTAACCGGTCAAAATAAGTGCTAGGCAGGCACCAAAAATGGCCACGCCAGTAACAGGCACTTTCATATAAACGGCTAAAGCAAAGCCAAGAACAAAAAAGGTGACATTGGTTTTTTTAATCATAATTTTCATTAACATAGCAAAACCGAACGCCGGTAATAAGCCGGTGGCAATACCTAAACCATCGATAATAAAGCGAGGAATCATTTCTAATAAGCCATTGACCGCTGAACTACCGAATAAGTAGGAGAATCCAACCACTAAACCAATTGGCAGATTGATTGAAAAGAAACCACCGAGTATGTTCATTCGATCCATACCTTTGCCGTTGCCTTCGCTGGCGTATTTATCGGCTTTATGAACAAAGTAAGGAAGAATAAAAAGAAAACATAAATTTTTGACTAATAAAACCAGTGATGCAATTGGAATGCCCAGTGCTAAGGCGATTTCGGTACTTTTCCCTGCGCCAATGGCAAAAGCGGTACCTAAAACACTGCCGGAAATTATTTCCGGTGGAATGGATGCACCGATTGAAAACGATCCGACAAACGCTAATTCTAACGTTGCCCCAATTATAATGCCTTGTGTGATATCACCCATGACTAAACCAGCTAAGGTACAAGTCACTAACGGTCTGGATAACATTGATGAACCTAAAAAGTATTCACCATTAGCTAACATCGCAATCAAAGCTAACAGTAATGCGGTTAATTCGATACTCATTTTGTACCTCTCAACTATTTCTCAAATTTCTGCTTTGATTCACTTGGAATTTGCTGAATGTAGATATCAATACCGTCTTGTTGCAATTTGGTCAGTAAATCTGCTTCAAGAACGGTTAAATTTATGGTTTTAGAGTAGTTTTTTGTGCCTTCACGTGGTTTAGTACCACCTAAATTAAGGCTGGTTATTTTGCCTTGCGTGCCACGGATTAATTTTTCAGCATCTGCTACTGATTCAACGACTATCAGCATTTGATATTTATCAGTTGCGCCTGAGTTTATCGCCTCAATACTGTCATCAATTGATTTCATCACTAATTTTGCATGCTCTGGCTTAGCCAAACGAATCGCAGATTTACGTAGTTCGTCGTTGGCTACAACATCATTAGCAACTAAAATCGTGTTTGCATCCATACTTTCGAACCATGAAACAACAACTTGACCATGCAATAAGCGATGATCAACGCGTAACAATTTAATCATTGGTGTACCTCCTAAGTGAAATCGACCACATATTTGGTATTACTAGCAAACTTATACTCGAGAGCAATCGGTTCGCTATTAGTATCAAAATAGTGATTAGAAATTTTAAATAATGGGTCGTTAATCTGGATTCGAAGTTGTTTAGCGAGCTCGGAGTTGGCCACAATCAGTTGCAAATCTTGTTCTAATTTATCGACTTTTTTCTTGCCTGAATTGATGATTTCGAGCGCAGATAACACTTTGATAATTGAAATTTGAAAATCGGGAAAGTTATTTAATGGCAGGACAAAAATCTCTTTCGTAATACTGTTTTTTGCCACTTCAAGGAAGCTAATGTAATAGATCAGTTCAGCCGGTTTTATTTTTAGTAATTGACTGTAATATGCACCTGCTTGTCTTAAGTAAGCTTCTTTGATTACTTTTTTGTGATTGGGGTAGATGTATGGTTTTATGATACCTGTCATCTCTAAAATATTTTGGGTCGAGAGCGTTGGCGCAACAAACAGACCAACTCCTTTTTTCCTAACCACCATATTTTGATCAACTAATCGATCTATTGCTTTACGGACAGTTGTTCGACTTACATTATAATCTTTTTGCAATTGCCCTTCGGGTGGTAACTCAGCACCAACGCCATATCGTCCGGTATTTATCTGCTCGAGTAATTGAGCGGCAATTTTTTCAAATAGCTTCATTTATGTTTTTCCTCATAATTGAAGATATTTTTGGCCGATAAGTGATACCGAAATCGGTTACCAATCAAATATTGTTCAGTATATTCAAATGGTTGAAAATTATTATCGTAACTATAACTTGATACTTTATAGATAGGTGTTCCTTCGGCAATAGCTAAATACTCTGCTTTATCTTCGGTCGCCGCTTCGTAGGTGATCTCTTCCCGTCCATGGCTTGGTGTAAAATGATAATGCTCTTTAAGGTATTCATAGAGCGAAATGTTATTTAAGTCCTGTTTTTCTAAATCGGTAAATTTTTCTGAAGGGAGATAATTGATTTCATAAGAAAGCGGTATTTTCCCCAAGAGACGTTGTCTGATAATTCTAATTAGTTGCTGGTTAGATCCGAAAAAGGTACGCAATTGTGCAGGCATCTTTATAATTTGATTGGACAATACTTTTATTTCAATTTGAACATTTTCTTCTTTTTGGATCTCTTCACTAAACGAAGACATTTTTAGCATATTGATTTCAAAAACATTGTGTTCCGGGCTATAGTTATCTGCTTGAAACATATAACTTTCCATAGCTAAATCATGCAAGGCTTTCCTGACGGTTGTTCGGCTTACCTTAAAAAATTCGGCAAGTCCTCGCTCAGTCGATTTTTCCGTAATAATTTTAGGATTTGCTCTTATTTGTTCTTCTACATCGGTTTTAGACGCAATATCTCGGTATTCCAAAGATCACTCTCCATTACTGGGCTTTTTTAATTCACAGATATATCTTAAATCACATAATATAGCTCAAAAAATAGATAAAAAAATACATGTTGTCAATTTTAAGTACCAAAAGTGTAAGGGAGATCACAAATTTTATGAGAAATACAATAAAATCAATTAAATGAATATTAATTAGGGTTGACAGTGGGGTAAAATAGCAGCAGATAATGTGTTAAATAAACACTATAAAGCAACTGTTTATATGCTATTGCTGAGAATACAAGCGATAAAGCGGATAATAAAAAAGCCTACTCAATGAGCAGGCTTTTTTATATAAATTGGTCGGCGAGAGAGGATTCGAACCTCCGACCCACTGGTCCCAAACCAGTTGCGCTACCAAGCTGCGCTACTCGCCGTTAGATGTTTCATACTTTGCATAAATGGGGTGGCTAATGGGATTCGAACCCACGACAACTGGAATCACAATCCAGGGCTCTACCAACTGAGCTATAGCCACCACATGAAGTAGGACGAAATATTACGCATAAAAAATAATATTGTCCAGTATATTTTTTAAAAATAATGCTAATTGGTTATATTAAAAGCGCTTAAAGTCTATTCTTTTACCATCAGGGATAACATTAGACTTTATGTGACATAATTTCAATTATCTGAGTATCCAATGCTTTCATACTATTACTTGCAATCGCCCCTAGATTATTAATAGTCGTTTCAACACTATCACAAACAATGCCTTCATTACCGGTTACTCGAATCCTATTTAAAGCCATCAATACAGCTTTAAATCCAGATGAAACCGATGTTGACACTTTCATTGCACAACTATTTGATGCACCATCACATATTATTCCTGACAAATCACCAACCATATTGCATATTGCCATATCTACTGGCTCATATTGCTCTTTTCCAAGCAACCATGCCATACCAGCAGCAGCGCCCATTGCAGCCGTGGATGCTGCACAAAGTGCTGATAAAGGTGGGAATTTGCTATGTATATAGATCGCAATAGTATGAGATAAAATTAATGCTCTAGCTAATTGCTCTGGCGTCGCATTTAAATAATCGGCGACAACAACTACCGGCATAGTTGCTGTTATCCCCTGATTACCCGATCCGGAGTTACTCATTGCAGGTAAAGTCGCACCACCCATTCGTGCATCAGATGCTGCTGCGGTGCGAATCATCACTTTGGACAGCAAGTCATCTGCTAACAATCCTGTTTTTGTTTGTTCATACAATGTTGCAGCAATACTTAAACCATATTCTCGTCTTAATCCTTCTTGTGATAAAGCATTATTTAATTCTGCGGAATGTAAAATAAATTCGATATCATCAAAATTAGCTTGCATTGCAAACTCATATATCTGTTTGACTGACATATGATTTATGATCGACTCTTGTTTAGATTCACTTTGCGTTTTTTTATCTGCTTTTAAAATAGTTTCACCATTTTTTTCGATCAGAATTACGTTAGTATGTGAGTTTTCGATGCATACCCTAACATGATCGGTATTCGTATAAATATTGGCTTCAGAATAAATAGCAGTATTATTATCAGCAATTTGTACATTAACTTTATGTTCACTAATTAGTGTTTTAGCCTGAGTAATTTGTTTTGGTTTAATATTTTTTAATACTTCAAGGCCAGCTTGAGCATCGCCACCTATTGCCCCTATTGCTGCGGCAATAGGTAATCCAACCATACCGGTACCTGGAACAGTAACGCCCATGCCGTTTTTCATTAAATTTGGCGAAACAAAAGCCTCAATACGATTAATATTATTTTTATCAATATATTTAGCTGCAACAGCCGCAGCCAAAGCAAGCGAGATAGGCTCTGTACAACCAAGAGCCGGTAAAACTTCGTGTTTCACCAATTTAATTAATTGTTGCCAAGTTAGTTTCATTTATTATCTCCATATAGCTAACAATAAATAGTGAAACGTTCAATTTATAAATAATGTGACTATTTTATTCTATTTAACTTGAAAACTGAATGTACTGCTCACATATTACATAACAAGTTAGTTAAAAAATATTAATGAAACATAGCTTTTATTAATAAATTACATCACTACTAACAGTTCCTTATTCAATCGTTTTTTGATTGAAATATATACTATGAAAATAGAGTAAATCTAAATTTCTATACTTAGTTGCATAGTAAATAAATTAATCAGGAATAGTTCAAAATATGTAATATTTTAGTAAATCCACCTGACTTTTTTTTTATTATTGCAATAATGTAACTATCTAAAATTAAATAATAATGGCGACGTATGATAAATATTTTATTAATTGATGATGATGTAGAATTATCACAAATGCTTAGCGAATATTTAACCAATGAAGGTTTTAATATTAAAAGTGTTTATTTGGGTAAAGATGGTATTGATGAAGCGCTTTCAGGTAAATACCGTGTAGCAATTTTAGATGTAATGTTACCTGATATTAATGGAATTGATGTCCTTAAAAGCATTCGTCAACAATGTAATATGCCAGTAATTATGCTAACCGCTAAAGGTGATAATATTGATCGCGTGTTAGGGTTAGAATTAGGTGCAGATGATTACATTCCAAAACCATGTTATCCACGTGAATTATTAGCTAGATTACGAGCGGTTTTACGTCGTTTTGATGAACGTTCGGTTGAATTAGTCGATGATAAAAAATATCACTTTAATGGTTTAACCTTAGATATTCCTCAGCGATTATGCACTTGGAATGGTCAACCTATTGATTTAACGTCTACCGAATTTAACTTATTAGTTTTACTTGTGAAACATAGTGAGCGAGTGGTAACTAAAGAAGAATTATCTGAAATTGGGCTTGGTCGTGCACGAGAGCTTTATGACCGTAGTGTAGATGTCCATATCAGTAATATTCGCCAAAAATTACATCAAGTCGCACAAAATGATGTAACCATTGAAACGATAAGAGCCGTTGGTTACCGTATTCGTTAATGTAGGTTTGACATGAATCGTCGATTATTTTGGAAAATTCTGATTATCTTTTGGATAATCTTTTATCTTACTTTCCAATTAACTTGGATTGCTTTCTCTTATTATATAGAGAATAAAAATCAACGATTCTTAAATCATATGCCAACTAAAGTGGATATGATTGCACAATTACTACATGTTGCTGGTGAAGATGAGACTCTCAATTTTATCGCACATCTCCCCGAACGTGAGCGAGTTTTATTGTCGATAAAATTGGTCTCTCCTCAAAATGATCAAGTCAATATCATCACAGATGAATTAGAATCAACCAGTTATTTATATCAAAGGATGGCGGTTGCACCAGACGGAACACTTTACTCGGTATCATTTAAAGACGATAAAACAGATCATAGCAATAATAGGAAAACTTTATTCAATATGCCAACTCCCATTGTATTAATGGGGATATGTGTTGGGTTAGTATTCAGCCTTTTTTTAGCATGGAACTTAACCAGACCAATGAAGTTATTAAGGCAAGGTTTTTTTAGAGTTTCTCAAGGCGATCTTTCTGTCCGCCTATTCAAAAAATTAAAACCTCGTCGTGATGAGCTTAGCGAATTAGGTAAAGATTTTGACATGATGGTTGAACAGCTCAATATCTTAATTTCTGATCGCCAAGCACTACTTCATGATGTTTCACACGAACTTAGAACACCACTGGCCCGTTTGCAGCTTGCCATCGGCCTTGCACAGCAAAATAAACAAAACATAGATACTTCATTAGCTAGGATTGAGTTAGAGTCGGAACGCCTAGATCAATTAATAGGTGAAATTTTGAATTATTCACGCGCAGAAATGAATAATCGAACCGATGAATATTTTGACTTAAAAGAGTTAATTGGTGTTGTTGTTAATGATGCTAACTATGAAGCAAATCATCAATCTATTGAAGTAGTATTTAGCATATCATCGATTTCACATTCTATTGTTAAAGGTAATTCAGAACAAATACGACGAGCGATTGAAAATATTATTCGTAATGCTATCCGCTTCTCTAAAGCCGGTCAGACTGTTGAAGTATCGTTAAAAGAAGCTGGAAAATATTTACAAATAGAGGTTAAAGATCGCGGTCCTGGTGTAGATTCAAGTAAATTATCAAGCATTTTTGAACCGTTTGTCCGTATTCAATCAGCGCAATTAGGTAAAGGTTATGGACTAGGCTTGGCGATTGCAAGAAAGACCGTTATTATGCATAACGGTACTATTCAAGCTAATAATCGAGATGGCGGTGGTTTAGTGGTAACAATAAAACTACCTTATTGGCGAAAGCACTAATAACACTCTGAATTAACTGTTAATACATACTCTTTCACAAGGCTTTCAAGTGTAATTTTATCATAGCCAGTAAAATTCAAATTTTTCATAATTGTTTGTGGATTAGTTTCAAGTATCGCCTTATATTCAGCTATATATTGCTTTGCAATTGGTTTATAAGACCAGTGCCACTCTTCTGGTAAATATCCACCCTTTCTTCCTTCATTAAATGGCTGGCAAAAGCCATATTTTGGTAAGTTTTCACGAAGCCATTGATACAAAATAATACCCTTTTTATCATTTTTAAAATATTCAGATGACACGCTGGTAATATCTATATCTGTTCCCCAATGATGCCTTGATGTGCCAGGCATTGAAGATAATTTTAAAATTTCTTCGGCAATTTTTTGTGGCACTTTTAACTTAGGTAATAAGGTGTCCCATTTACGTTGCCAAATGCCATTTTGATACGTGTAATTACGTGTTGCACTCACAACTATAAACGGAATATCTGGATAAGATTTTTTAAAATCGTTATAAGCTTTAATTAGCTGCTGAGTGGGCTCTTTTTGAAGATACATGCCTTTTTTATTTACTGGTAATATTGTTGAATCCAGAGCAATAAAATCGCTGTCTTTTTTCTCATCAAATTGACCAGTAAGTTTATTTAATGGAATTGATTGTGCCATAGCAAATGTTGAACATAAAAGTAGAGTTAAAGTTTGAGTAAAATTGGCAATTGTTTTTATTATTTTTTTCATCATTCAAATTGTAATTAATATTATATTAGCCAGATAAGGTGAAAAACAGTATAATCCTTTCCTTAAAAATTGAAATAGCCATAATGTGTAAAAACGAGGCAATATGTTAACACCAGCTACACAAAAATCGTCTGGCGATTGTTCAGATGTGACAACCAATAAAAACACCACAAATCCAACCAACGAAAAAATTAACTTGCTTAACTTCACTAGACAACAGTTAAGAGAGTTTTTTATTTCCTTAGGGGAAAAACCATTTAGAGCTGATCAAGTGATGAAATGGATCTATCATTTTGGGATAGATGATTTTGATCTGATGACCGACATTAACAAAAAGCTCCGTGAACAACTAAAAAAATTAGCTGAAATTAAAGCACCTAAAATTGCTCTTGAACAACGATCATCGGATGGTACCATTAAATGGGCGTTAGATGTGGGTAATAATCAGATGATTGAATCGGTTTATATCCCTGAACGTGATCGAGCAACTTTGTGCGTATCATCACAAGTGGGATGTGCGCTTGAATGTAAATTCTGTTCAACTGCTCAGCAAGGTTTTAATCGCAATTTAACCGTTTCTGAAATTATTGGCCAGGTTTGGCGAGCATCAAATGCGATTGGTGTCACAGGTAAATTAGCCGATCGGCCTATCACGAATGTTGTTATGATGGGTATGGGTGAACCTTTACTTAATTTATCTAATGTTGCACCAGCAATGGAAATCATGTTAGATGATTTTGGTTATGGTTTATCAAAAAGACGTGTCACACTTTCAACCTCTGGCGTAGTACCGGCATTAGATAAATTGGCAGGAATGATTGATGTTGCTTTAGCTATTTCACTTCATGCACCAAATGATGAAATCCGAAGTGAAATAATGCCAATTAACCAAAAATATAATATGGCAATGCTACGTGATTCAATTTTACGTTATCTATCAACATCAAATGCTAATCACGGTAAGGTGACAATTGAATATGTTTTACTCAATCAAATCAATGATAGTGTTGAACATGCGCATGAACTGGCAAAATTCTTAAAAAATGTGCCTAGTAAGATCAATTTAATTCCATGGAATCCATTCCCTGGAGCACCTTATTCTCGTTGTTCAAATACCCGAATTGATCGCTTTATGAAAACATTAATGGGGTATGGATTTACGGTTATTGTTCGTAAAACACGTGGTGATGATATTGATGCGGCTTGCGGGCAACTTGCTGGAGAAGTGGTTGATCGTACTAAACGCACACTATATAAGAAACAAAACCTTATTCAACAATAAAAAGGAGTTGTGGATGAAAGGCGTATTAATTGCATTAATTAGTATGTTAATACTAGCTGGCTGTCAAACAAATGCTCGTGAAGAATTTGATCCTGAAGCAGCGGCACTCGCTAGAATGCGATTGGGGTTAGGCTACTTAGCTAAAGCCAATGAATCCGAGGATAATGTTAAAGCTGCACATTATAATCTAAAATTAGCCGCTCAATATTCCCCCAATAATCCACAAGTGATGCTGGCAATGGCAATGTTTGATCAGCATGTTGGTGAATATAATGAAGCAGAAATGATCTACAAACGTATTACATTAATGCAACCTGGTAATGGCTTATTTCATGTCCATTATGGCTCCTTTTTATGTGGCAGGAATCGTTATCAAGAAGCCAAAGAACAATTTAGCAAAAGCCTAGAATTTGATCGACACCGCTGGAAAGCCGATACCTACGAGCAATATGGTTATTGTGCGATTCAAAATGGAGATACAAAAACGGCAGATCTTATGTTCAAACAACTTTTTGAATATGATTCAAACCGCCGAAATAATGTAATAAAAACAGCAGAATTTTATAAAAACAAAGGCGATAAAAAGATAGCTAACTATCTATTTTTAATATCAAAAAAATAAATTATAAAAATTAAAATAAAAATCATTAGAAGCAAGAGTAAATATCATGAGTTTTTGGGCTATTTTATTATTAGCATTAGCCATGTCGACTGATGCATTTGCGGTAGCGGTTTGTCGTGGCGTTTCGCTTAAATCAACACCCTTTTTCGGTGCATTAAAAGTAGGCGTTTTATTTGGCTTTATCGAAGCTATTACCCCTATACTAGGCTGGTTTATTGGCTATATTGCACTTCAATATATTGAAAACTGGGATCATTGGATCATTTTTGCCGTCATGCTTTTGTTAGGTCTTAATATGATTTATCATAGTTTTAAAGAAGAAAACGATGAAAATGACGACCAAAAACCCCTCTCCTCAAAATCATTTCTAATATTAGTCCTTACGGCTATTTCAACTAGTATTGATGCTTTTGCAATTGGTGTTGGATTAGCCCTCGCTAGTGTCAATATCTACTTCGCATCAACAATGATCGGGTTAGCGACTTGTATTATGGTTACCCTTGGGTTATTGCTAGGTAAAAAAATTGGTTGTTTAATTGGGAAAAAAGCATCATTTATTGGCGGTATAGTTCTTATCATCATTGGTTCAATAACACTTTACCAGCACTTAACAAGTTAATTTTGAATATTTTATATAATCAATCGCTAGGTATAAAAAAACCACTCACATAACGGAGTGGTTTTTATTAGGAGAAACAGCAGAATTACATCATTCCGCCCATTCCACCCATGCCGCCCATACCTGCAGCAGCACCTAAATCAGCTTTATCATCTTTAGGTAGATCAGTAACCATACATTCAGTTGTGATCATAAGACCAGCAACAGATGCAGCATATTGTAATGCGCTACGAGTTACTTTAGTTGGATCTAAGATACCCATTGCGATCATATCGCCGTACTCTTCAGTTGAAGCATTGTAACCATAGTTACCTTTACCACCTTTAACTGCGTTAACAACAACTGATGCTTCTTCACCACAGTTAGTCACGATTTGACGTAATGGCGCTTCCATTGCACGAAGGGCAACTTTAATACCAACGTTTTGATCTTCGTTTGCACCTTTAAGGTCTAAAATTGCAGATGCAGCACGAACTAACGCAACACCACCACCGGCAACCACACCTTCTTCAACTGCTGCACGAGTTGCATGTAATGCATCTTCAACACGTGCTTTTTTCTCTTTCATTTCAACTTCAGTTGCTGCACCAACTTTAATCACAGCAACACCACCAGCTAATTTAGCTACACGTTCTTGAAGTTTTTCTTTATCGTAATCAGAAGTTGATTCTTCGATTTGTTTACGAATTTGTTCAACACGTGCACTGATTAAAGACTCTTCACCAACACCATCAATGATAGTGGTATTGTCTTTATTGATAACAACACGTTTAGCTTGACCTAGATCTTCTAAAGTTGCTTTTTCAAGCTCTAAACCAATTTCTTCTGAAATTACCGTACCGGCTGTTAAAATAGCGATATCTTGTAACATTGCTTTACGACGGTCACCAAAGCCAGGTGCTTTAACTGCGGCAACTTTAACAATACCACGCATAGTGTTCACAACTAAAGTTGCTAATGCTTCGCCTTCAACATCTTCAGCAATGATTAATAGTGATTTACCTGCTTTAGCAACTGCTTCTAATACTGGTAATAATTCACGGATGTTAGAGATTTTTTTATCCGCTAATAAAATATATGGGCTATCTAATTCAACAGTAGCTGTTTCTGGTTTATTGATGAAATATGGTGATAAATAACCACGATCAAATTGCATACCTTCAACAACATCAAGCTCGTCTTGTAAACCAGTACCATCTTCAACAGTGATAACACCTTCTTTACCCACTTTTTCCATTGCTTGAGCAATTAAAGTACCAACAGTTTCATCTGAGTTAGCAGAGATTGTACCTACTTGAGCAATCGCTTTAGAATCAGCACATGGTGAAGATAATTTTTTAAGCTCTTCAACTGCTGCAACAACTGCTTTATCGATACCACGTTTTAAATCCATTGGATTCATACCCGCAGCAACCGCTTTTAAACCTTCATTAACAATAGCTTGAGCAAGTACTGTTGCGGTAGTTGTACCGTCACCAGCGGCATCGTTTGCTTTTGAAGCCACTTCTTTAACCATTTGTGCACCCATGTTTTCGAATTTATCTTCTAATTCGATTTCACGAGCAACTGACACACCATCTTTAGTAATAGTTGGTGCACCGAATGATTTATCTAATACTACGTTACGTCCTTTTGGACCTAAAGTTACTTTAACTGCATCAGCTAATACATTGACGCCTTTAAGCATTTTAACGCGAGCGTCATTACCAAATTTTACATCTTTAGCTGCCATTTTGTATTTCTCCTAAATTCTGTCTATAAATTAAATTATTTGCCAATTACGCTTGAACAATGGCTAAAATATCGCTTTCAGATAAGATAAGCACTTCTTCGTTATCAATTTTTTCTGTTTTAACGCCATATCCTTCATTGAAAATTACGATATCACCAACTTTAACATCGAGTGGTTGAATTTGACCATTTTCTAAAATGCGACCATTACCAACAGCTAAAACTTCACCACGTGTTGATTTACCCGCAGCTGAGCCTGTTAAAACAATACCGCCAGCTGATTTTGACTCTACTTCTTTGCGTTTAATGATCACACGATCATGCAATGGACGAATTTTCATTAGTTATCTCCTAGCACTAATATAAATTAAATAATTATTAACAATAAATCATAAAATTATGATCTATATAATATAGTGAACATTAAATGGGGTTTGTTTTAAATTCTTCAAGAGAATAACATTAAAAAATTTTTTAATTGATTAATTATTAGTCATCTTTACGCTCAAATTCACCCTCAATTACATCATTAAGTTGCGCATTGTTGCTAGAAGAAAATGATCGAACTTTGAAAGGAAATTTTTTAACAATAAAGCGAACAATATAATCTTGAACGCGTGGAATTAACAAAATCCCGCCAAGCATATCAGTTAAAAAACCAGGAATTAGCAATAAAAAACCCGCAAAGAGTAAGGACACACTCTTAATAATTTCATCTTTAGGGCTTTGATTATTAGCGATTTTTTGTTGCATAATACTTAGGTTATTTAAACCCTGCTTTTTAATTAAAGAAAACCCAATAATCGAAGTGGCAATAATGCCAATTAAAGCAAGAAAAACACCTATTGAATCAGCAACTTTTATAAAAAAGCTGAGTTCCAAATAAGCATAAATAAAAAAAACAATAAATCCAAAGACTCGCATATAAAATTCCTCTAAGTATAGAGTGATATTATGTCATAATAAGTTACTAATATAGTAATAACTAGTTAAATTTCAACCAAACGACATATATTTTTCAAAATATCTTACAAAAGGGATTGACTGATAATCGGGAATCGTGTTTAATACACCTCCATTGTTGCCCGGATAGCTCAGTCGGTAGAGCAGGGGATTGAAAATCCCCGTGTCCGTGGTTCGATTCCGCGTCCGGGCACCAATTACGAAAAAGGAACACCAGCGAAAGCTGGTTTTTTTGTATCTGAAACTCCAGCAAATAAAAAAATGTCAAAAATTGAAAAATTTATAAATATGTTTTTTCAAGAAATAATAATTTTTCGACACGTTATATAAACGTTATGTAAGAATAATATGGAATTAAAAAAACTTGTAATCTAATTTAGTATCCAAATAATAAAGCCAGCGATTGCTGACTTTTTATTAAATACGATTTGGAAGTAAATACTCTCATTTTCTCTATAATAAAATTATTTTTTTCAGTGTGTTTCAAATTTTTGTGAGCTAGATCACAAAAATATTCCTATATTTGTAATAATGTCCCGATTTTTACATTAGGTTAATGAAAATAATGGGTATCAAACAATTACAACATAAAATCAT
The DNA here is from genome assembly GCF_019469165.1 of Gilliamella sp. ESL0443. Lineage (NCBI taxonomy): Bacteria > Pseudomonadati > Pseudomonadota > Gammaproteobacteria > Orbales > Orbaceae > Gilliamella > Gilliamella sp. ESL0443. Next base: position 2,321,429 of record NZ_CP048263.1, read on the forward strand.
CGATATCATCATTTGGAAAAAAGGTGAACAACGAGCACAACATGAGCCTTTTTTGTATGTATTATCAAAACATAAACATGATCATACGCGTTCATTTAATTATAAAACTGAGATTGAGCAACCATTGCTTAATTTATTAAAACGTTTAAGACCACAGTGTAAGTATCACAATTCTAATATGCCTCTGGGGCGATTGAGATAAGCGTTTAGGAAATGCATATGATGAATCCAGTTGACAATAAAATTAAACAATTAACACCTGGTGCAGTTTTAAATAACCAACAATTATGTGATATTTTTAAATGTAGTCCACAAGGTGGAATGCGAAAATCTAATACCACTCATACTCTAGTTCTAATTACAAATCATGTAGAGTCAGTTTATTCTGATGTTTGGGATGATGATGTACTACATTATACTGGAATGGGGCAAAGAGGTGATCAAAGTTTGGAATTTATGCAAAATAAAACACTTAATGAGATTGACTTTAATGGCATTAGTGTACATTACTTTGAAGTGTTTAAGGACAAAGAATATACATATTCAGGACGTTTAATTAAAGCAGCTTCTCCCTATCAAACACAGCAATACGATGCTAATCAATTATTACGTAAAGTTTGGGTTTTTCCATTAAAACTTATTGATAATAAGTTGCCCAATAGTGTTTTTATTGATTATAAAAAAGCACAAGAAGAACAAGTCCATAAGTACAAAGTAGATAAATTACTCAATAAAATAATAAAGCAAAATAAAAAACCAGGTAAACGAGACATTGTTACGCCTCAATATATAAGAAGTGCTGAGTTAGCTGAGTTTATAAAACGCCTAGCTGAGGGGAAATGTGATCTATGTGAAAATGCAGCTCCTTTTTTCACCAGAGAAAATATTCCTTATTTAGAATGTCATCATATTATTTGGTTGTCTGAAGGTGGTGAGGATTCAATAGAAAATACAGTTGCATTATGTCCAAACTGTCATCGTAAAATGCATTTTGTTAAAGATAATAACGATATTTCTAAATTAAAAGCGATAGCAAAGTTGAGAGCAAAAGAGGCCGCAAAAAATGACTGAATTAATTCATGTTGTTGCAGCCGTGATTATTAGTGAAGGGAAATACCTTTGTGCTCAACGTGGTAACACAAAATATCTAGCCTATAAATGGGAATTTCCTGGCGGCAAGGTTGAACCTGATGAAAAATTGGAAGATGCACTGATACGTGAAATTAAAGAGGAACTGGGTTGTAGAATAACGGTCAAAAAGCATTTATTAACGACTGTTCATAACTATGATTTTGGCTCAGTAAAAATTGACGCTTTTGTTTGTGGACTTATAAATGAACAACCACAATGTTTAGAACATCATGAGATTCGTTGGTTGAAAAATGATGAGTTGGGAGGCCTTGCGTGGGCTGAGGCAGATTTGCCTATTGTTTCATATTTGGATACCGTGACTTTTCAATAAATGTTAACACTAGAATCTTTTTTTATAATAATTAAAGGTTCCTTTATGTTACAGATGTTATCAAAACTATTATTTAATTTCTTTAGGAATATTGAGTATTAGTTTATAAATATGTTTTATCTTGTGATCCCCAAATTTTTTGTTCAGAAATAGTTAAATCTATTTAATTCATGATTTGAGTGCTAATGCTATAAAAATCTACCCCAACACCTATATATCTATTTTTGTTATAACTAAATGCAAAATAATCGTTTTCGCATCTCACCATAATTTGGTCTAATTATTTCATATTTTTATCATTACTAATCCAATACATTAGTAGCGTAGCGTGAGGTGTCGAGTGAAAAATTTACCTTTTTTTCAAAAATTATATAGGCATGGGATCAGCTTAATCTTATTGGCAATTTGCACTTTTATGCATCAAGCGCAAGCAATTGAATTACTCAATGTTTCTTATGATCCCACGCGAGAGCTTTATAAAGCATATAATCAGGCTTTTATCGAGCATTGGCAGCAGCAAACCGGTGAACGGTTGACGATAAATAATTCGCATGGTGGGTCTGGTAAACAGGCACGTTCAGTCATTGATGGTTTGCAGGCCGATGTGGTTACGCTTGCTTTAGCGAGTGATATTGATGCGTTAAACCGTTATCAAACTAACATATCACCTGATTGGCAAGCTAGGTTGCCAAATAATAGTGCGCCTTACCATTCAACTATTGTCTTTTTAGTGCGTAAAGGTAATCCAAAACAGATTTATGATTGGGGTGATCTCATAAAAGATGATGTTGAGGTAATAACACCCAATCCCAAAACCTCGGGTGGGGCTCGTTGGAATTTTTTGGCGGCTTGGGCTTATGCTAAAAGTACCTATGGTAACGATGAACAAGCTCAAGATTTTGTCACCAAATTATATCAACATGTTCCGGTTTTAGACACTGGTGCCAGAGGCGCAACCATTAGCTTTGTACAGCGAGGCTTAGGTGATGTTTTAATTTCTTGGGAAAATGAGGCTTATTTGGCGTTAAGAGAGCAAGGTGGCGATCAATTAGAAATTATTATGCCCTCATTATCCATTTTAGCTGAGCCGACTGTGGCTTTAGTCGATAAAGTTGTTGATAGCAAAGGTACACGTAAGCAAGCGCAAGCTTATTTGGAATACTTATATAGCGATCCGGCACAACACATCATTGCCAAGCATTTTTACCGTCCTGTTAATCCTGATGTCCTTAAACAATATGCTGATCAGTTTCCTACTATTAAGTTAGTTACGGTTGATAACGATTTTGGTGGATGGCAAACAGTGCAAAAAAAATTTTTTAGTGATGGGGCCATCTTTGATGCAATTTATGCTGAGATAAACTAATTACTACTTATTCTGGCGATGTTATGTGTGTGCTCACTTAGCTTTGCGGTATAAAGGTGAATGTTATGAAAGTTGCAAGCATTAAACAACAACGGATCATCCCAGGTTTTAACTTAACGTTAGGTTATACTTTAACCTTTCTTAGTTTGATTGTGCTTATTCCGTTATTAGGTTTGTTTCTTTATTCAACAAAGCTGTCTTTTGAGGAGTGGCATCGGTTATTAGTCAGCAAACAGTTTTTATTGGCATTAACTCTTTCATTAAGTACGGCATTTATCAGCGCCGGTTTAAACAGCTTTATTGGTTTATTATTGGCTTGGGTACTGGTGCGTTATCGATTTCCAGGACGTAAGATAATGGATATCTGTATTGATATCCCGTTTGCTTTACCAACAGCCGTTGCTGGCATTGCGTTAACCGCAATTTATGCCAAAAATGGGCCAATTGGGCAATGGTTCAGTTTTAAAATTGCTTATACCCCCATTGGCATTACCTTAGCGCTGTTATTTGTTACATTGCCTTTTGTTGTGCGCACTTTACAACCGGTTATGGCTGATTTACCACGTGAACAAGAAGAAGCGGCGAGTTTACTTGGTGCATCGCCTAGGCAAATTTTTATGCATATTATTTTACCTGCCATTTTACCTGCTTGGCTAACGGGGTTTACCCTCGCTTTTGCTCGTGCTATTGGCGAATATGGTTCAGTGGTCTTTATTGCCGGTAATATTCCATTTAAGACCGAAATATTACCGTTATTAATTGTCTCAAAACTTGACCAATATGCTTATGATGCCGCTGCCGCGATTGGCGTAACGATGTTACTGATTGCTTTTGTATTGTTATTAATTATGAACAGTTTACAGCGAAAACTTAACCGTAAGATTAATAAAAACCATTAATATAAGATTATGCCGATATTACAATCAATAACAGAAAAAAAGAGAGTAACCCGTTTACAGCTATTGCTAATCTTATTGGCGGTAATACTGTTTTTCGGACTTTTGTTGTTGCCGCTAGTTGTGGTGCTTGCGCAAGGGCTAGCTAATGGTGTAAATGCATTTTGGCAAGTGATTATTGAGCCAGATACCTTATCCGCTTTTAAATTAACACTGATTGCCGTTGGTGTAGCGGTACCATTAAATGTGATATTTGGTGTATGTGCAGCTTGGGTCATAACTAAATATCAGTTCAAAGGCAAACAAATATTAGTCACATTAATTGATTTACCGTTCTCGATTTCCCCCATTGTTGCAGGTTTAATCTATGTATTGCTATTTGGCGCACAAAGTGCGTTGTATCCGTTTTTGCAGGCGTGGAATATTCAAATTGTCTATGCGATTCCAGGAATTATCTTAGCAACGATTTTTGTATCCGTTCCTTTTGTGGCAAGAGAACTCATTCCGATAATGGCATTACAAGGCATTCATGAAGAAGAGGCCGCCAGCGTCCTTGGTGCAAATGGCTGGCAAATTTTTTTCCACATTACTTTACCCAATATTAAATGGGCCTTAATGCATGGTGTTGTTCTTTGCACCGCTCGCTCACTCGGTGAATTTGGCGCGGTATCGGTTGTTTCTGGGCATATTCGTGGTTACACCAATACCTTACCGCTTCATGTTGAGATTTTATACAATGAATACAATATTGTTGCCGCATTTAGTGTCGCTATTTTGCTATTAATGATGTCGCTTGCGTTACTCTTGATTCGTCAATGGATTGAAAGGCGCTTAGCCAATGAATGTCATTACGGGAACTAAGAGGTAGATATGAGTATTACACTACACAATATCAATAAAAGTTTTGAACACGTTAATGTCTTAGAAAATATCAATTTCAGCATAAAACAAGGTGAATTAGTTGCACTATTAGGCCCATCTGGTTGTGGAAAAACAACTTTACTGCGCATTATAGCGGGTTTAGAAACAGCCAGTTCAGGGCAAATCTATTTTGCTGATAGGGAAGTAACTAAGCTGAGCGCCAAGCAACGAGATATTGGTTTTGTCTTTCAAAATTATGCGTTATTTCGGCATATGAATGTAGCTGAAAATGTGGCATTTGGACTAAAAATGAAACCAAGATCTGTACGATTAAATAAAACAGCAATTGATGAACGCGTTAATCAATTACTCGAATTAGTGCAACTTGACCATTTTGCCAAACGTTATCCAGACCAACTGTCGGGTGGTCAGCGTCAGCGAGTTGCGTTAGCGCGTGCGTTGGCTTCGAAACCTAATGTGTTGTTGCTTGATGAACCATTTAGTGCTTTAGATGCTAAAGTCCGTAAAGATTTAAGGCGTTGGTTGCGTGATTTTCATCATGAACTCAATGTTACCAGCATCTTTGTTACCCATGATCAAGAAGAAGCACTGGAAGTTGCTGATAGAATAATTTTAATGAATCAAGGTCACATAGAGCAAATAGGTACCCCTGCCGAAGTCTATAAGCAACCAAAAACCGCCTTTGTTGCGCATTTTCTAGGGGATGTTAACCTTTTATATGGTTATATTGAAAATAATACATTAATCATTGGTGATTTTCACAAAGATATGAAGGAACAAGGTACCTGGCCTGATCAGTCTGCTATCGCTTATGTTCGACCTCACGAAATCAGTATTGCTAAAATTGCCCGAAAAAATGATATCCAAGGAGAAGTTGTACGTATACATACTGCTGGTCCAACCGTCTTTCTGGAAATTGCTGTAGCCGGACAACCAAAGCATATTGATGTATCTATTAGCTATCGACAATATGAACAACAGCAAGTTGAAATTGGTGATACTGTCTACTGGCAACCTGCACTCGTTAATATTTTTATGCAAGATGAACTATTAGAGTTTATGATTTAAGGAGAATGATTCCTATAAATTAAATCTGATAATCAAGTATTTTGGAATGAGTTTGCTCAATTAATGCATGACTTTTGATATCTTCCAGTGACAACTCTTGATTGCATAATTGAATAAAGCGCCAAATATAATTACGTTGTAATTTATGTCGTTTTAATCCTAGCCATGTAACATGTGATTCAAACAGATGTTTCGCATCCAATTCAACTAAATTGATATCATGATCAGGGTTATACATTTTATTACCTAAAATACCAATCCCTAAACCTAACTCAACATAAGTTTTAATAACATCAGGCTCCTGAACATTGAGCGAGATATTGGGTGTCAATCCAATAGCCGAAAAGGCTTTATCAATACTTTTACGAGGAAATATTCCTTGACGATAAGTGATGATAGGTAATGTTTGTAACATATCTAACGTCACTTTATCGACTTTAGTCAAAGGATGATCTTTAGGAGTAACTATAGAGTAATGCCAACGATAAAAAGGGTAAATAGCAAGTGAATTGTTATCTACTCTTTCATTATCAATACCAATATCCGCTTCGCCAGAAAGAAGCTGAGAGATAATTTCACTAGATGATCCCTGATTGATAATGATATGAACTTTAGGAAAAAGCATTCTAAAAGATTTTATAATATTTGGGAGAATATAACGGGCCTGAGAGTGGGTGGTCGCTATCACTAATGAACCTTCATCAGTATTAGAAAAAATGGTTGATAACCGCTTAATATTATTAATTTCATTTAAAATTCGCTCGGCAATAACCACCAATTCTAAACCGGGTTCAGTCATATTAATCAGCCGTTTACCTTGACGAATAAAAAGATCAATATTCAGCTCTTCTTCTAGCTCTTTGATATGTCGGCTTACACCAGACTGAGATGTGTATAAAGAATTTGCGACTTCGGTTAAATTATAATTACAACGCGCAGCTTCGTGAATAATCCTTAATTGTTGTATATTCATGACGATCTTCCTAGTAAAAATTACTTTATTCCCGTTATATAGTTGTATTATTTATGTGTAAGTTGCTGTATATAATTAATAACTAAAAAGTGAATTATTTAAAAAATTTCAGACCGCCAGCAAACATAAGCAATATGATGAAACTGGTTATAAGCATTTTGTCTAATTTATAAATTATGCTTATTCGTAATTTTATTAGTAAAATTATGTACTTTGATAAGTAATTTCAGTATAAAAGAACGTATAAAAAAGACAAATATGATAAAGTAATAACCATATGAATTATGGCTATATATGCCTACAGTCAATAAACATAGTTTAAAATTATCAATCAACAACTTTTATACTTATCTCAATTCGCCTCTTGATAAAAATCGATCGCTGAATTGAGTACCGGTTTCACAATCTCATGACGAATAACAAAATCACCAAATCCTTCTTCTTTATTGCGATGAATGGACCATGCGGCAATAAGTGGTTCGAGTGCTAATAAAATCTCCTCTACATTCACGTTTTCTTTATATAAGCGAGGAATTCGCGTGCCTTCTCGATTACCGCCAAGATATAAATTGTAGCGACCAGGTGCTTTACCCACCATGCCCACTTCCGCCAACATGGCTCTGGCGCAACCGTTAGGACAACCGGTTACACGCAAAATAATATAATCATCGGATAAGTGATGCTGAGTTAACATCTGTTCTATTTTAGTTACAAACGTCGGTAAAAACCGTTCTGCTTCAGCCATAGCTAGTGGGCAAGTTGGGAAAGACACACAGGCCATGGAATATTTACGTTGTAATGTGACAGTATCGTCAAGCAAACCATATTGACGTGCAATTTGTTCAATGGCTGCTTTTTGTTCCTCTGGCACGTTAGCTATAATTAAGTTTTGATTGGCGGTTATACGCAGATCACCTTGATGAATTTTGGCAATTTCTGCAACGCCGGTTTTTAATGGTTTATTGGGATAATCAAGTAACCGACCATTTTCAATAAATAGCGTTAAATGCCAGTTATCATCAATACCTTTATACCAACCAAATTGATCACCTCGTCGACTAAAGTTATAAGGTTTACTACTTAGAAATTTACTTCCGGCACGTAGTTCAACCTCTTTTTTGAAGTTTTCCACGCCAACACGTTCAAGCGTATATTTAGTTTTGGCATTTTTTCGATTATTGCGGTTACCCCAATCACGTTGAGTGGTCACAACGGCCTCAGCAAAAGTCAGTACTTTTTCGACAGGAATAAAACCAAAATCATCGGCTTTGCGTGGGTAAGTTGTTTTATCACCATGCGTCATTGCCAAACCACCACCAACTAATACATTAAAACCAATTAGTTCGCCTTTTTCTGCTATTGCCACAAAGCTAAGATCATTAGCATGAACATCCACATCATTAATCGGGGGGATGACAACGGCAGTTTTAAATTTACGCGGTAAATAAGTCGAACTTAAAATTGGCTCACTATCGGGTGTAGAAAGCTTTTCACCATCCAGCCATATTTCAACGTAAGCACGGGTTTTCGGTAAAAGATGTTCTGAGATTTTGCTTGCCCAATGATAAGCTTGTTGATGAACTTTTGATTCCACAGGATTTGAAGTACATAAAACGTTACGATTCACATCACCGGCAGTGGCGATCGAATCTAGCCCTATCTTATGCAACAGCTGATGAGCAGACTTAAGGCTGCGTTTAAACAGTCCGTGAAATTGGAAAGTTTGTCGAGTCGTGAGTCGAATACTGCCATATTTTGTTGCTTCAGTAGCAAATTTATCGATAGTCAGCCACTGTTTCGGGGTGATGATACCACCAGGCAGGCGGCAACGTAACATCATGGAGATCAGTGGCTCGAGTTTTTGTTCTGTGCGTTCTTTACGAATATCGCGATCATCTTGCTGATACATGCCATGTAAGCGAATTAGCTGAGAATTATCGCTGTTAAAGCCACCCGTTAAACCGTTATTAAGATCATCAACGATAGTGCCTCGTAAATAATTACTTTCTCGCTTAAATCGTTCAGAATCCGATAAAGGCAGATCAGAGACATCATTTTGTGGCGGTGTTAAATTGACTGTTTGAGTCAGGGTAACTGTTTTAGATTTGCTCATATTACATCACTCGATAAATTAATATTAGTTGTTGTATCTGTTTATCATTAGTAAACATCTCGTTGATAGCGCTTTTGACTTCTTAATTCATCCAAATAACTGATAGCTTGTTCTTGACGATATTGTGCTTGAGTCATCAAAATTTGTTGAAGCGCTAAATCAACCGCTTTTGCCATACGTTTAGCATCCCCACAAACATAGATAAAGGCACCTTCTTGTAGCCATTGCCAAATATCACTGGCTTGAGCAATTAATTTATCTTGTACATAGATTTTCTCAGCTTGATCTCGTGACCAAGCAAGATCGATGCGAGTTAACAGACCTTCTTTAACATAGCTCTGCCATTCCACTTGATAGAGAAAATCGGATATAAAATGTGGATTGCCAAAGAATAACCAATTCTTACCGGTAGCACCTTGACTCGCACGCTGTTGTAAGAACGCCCGAAAGGGGGCAATGCCCGTACCGGCAGCAATCATAATGATTGGTGCATGAGTATCATCAGGTAATCGAAAATTATCATTATGCTCAATAAAAATTTTGACTTGATCTTGATCAGCAATTTGATTTGCTAAGAATCCAGATGCGCCGCCCATACGGATCTTATCGTCGACCTGATAACGTACTACATTTACGGTAAGATGAACTTCTGAGCCAACTTCATCTTGCGCAGAAGCAATGGAATAGAAACGCGGAGTAAGAGGCCGAAGCAATCCAACGAAGACCTGTGCCGCTATCTTGCCGCGATAGCGGTTAAGCATATCAACCAGTGGTAATGTTTGACTCATTTCCAATAAGGCTTCTCGATCGCCAATTAAGGTAAGAAGTTCGGGATGTTGAACGGCTTGAGCGTATTTTTCAATAATGATCGGCGTATTTTGAGTCAATTCAACATATTCAGTCAGAACCGTTTTTAAAGCGATCTGTTGTCCATGATGTTCAACTGGCATTTCACCTGCAAGCTGGGTGATACTTAGTAACTCCTCCACAAGTTCATTACTATTTTGATACCAAACACCTACCGCATCACCAGGCTGATAATGAAGATCCGAATCGGACAGGTCAAGCTCAATATGACGAATATCACGATCTGAATCGCGTGAGGTGATTTTTTGATTAACGTTAACTGCGGCAATAAATGGATTATCGCGGTGATAAAGGCTACTGTTAACGGCTATACTGGTTGAATTTTCTGTTGGCGATTGTGTGTTTGATAGTTGTAATTGACTAAGTTTATCAATCACTGCCTGTCGCCAAGAGGTACTTATGGTTTGAAAATCTGTATCAGCATCTACACGTACTAGCAGGCGCTGAGCATCTAATTCAGCGAATCGTTGATCAAAGTCTTTAGCGGCTTGACAAAATTTTGGATAAGAAGCGTCACCTAAGCCAAAAACCGCAAACTGTAAATGAGTTAATTTAGGCGCTTTAGCGGCAAACAGATATTTATAGAGTGACAACGCCTCTTCCGGTGGCTCGCCCTCACCTTGGGTTGAGGTCACCAATATTAAAATCTCTTCCTGACTGAGTTTTTTAGCTTTATATTCTCCTGCCGGCAGATGAGTCACCGCAATACCCAAACGTTCAATATCCTGACTTAACTCGTTAGCTACTCGGCGGGCATTACCGGTTTGTGATGCCGATATGATTGTGACTTTTTGCTCCGCTTGAGTCATATTGGAGGGGGGAGTGGTACTCGGTAAAACTTGTTCGACGGAACTTTTTTCCGCCCGTCCCCATAAATAACCCGATAACCAAGCTAGCTGCTTATCGTTGTAATTTTCAATAATTTTTTTTAATTCATCACAATTAAAAGGAAATTGTTGTGTACTCATACGATGACCTTATCTGATAGCGTTTAGCTATCGTTAAATTGCTATTGGCTCGTAACCTTAACGTGCTATGGTAAATCCAACCAACTTAGATTCACTTACCTTTTGCCAGTAAAGTCTAATGTTGTTTATTTATAAAAAATCAAAAAGTTATTTTATGTAAACCGCACTCTCTACCTTGTGGTCCTTTAGTTGGATCGACGTAGTCCATTTCGTTAGGTAAATTATGTTTTTCGATATAATTCTGCATATCTTGACTCGTCCAATCGAGTATTGGGGCGATCTTAAATAAATTGTCCCCTGCTTTTGTTACAATATTGAGTTCTTGCCTTAGCGCAGATTGTTCACGGCGTAGTGCAGTAAACCACAATGTGGGTTTAAGCGTAGACAAAGCACGGTTAAACGGTTCAATTTTAACAATTTGTGTAAACTCGGTATGTTCCGGCGTATCAAGTTCAGGTAGCCCGCCATATCGCACATTTAAATAAGCAGTCGTCCTTTGTGGGACAAAAATATGCAGATTAAGATTAAGTTGCTTAGTAATTTCATTGGCTACGCGATAAGTTGCATTGGTGGCATAGCCGTTATCAACCCAAACAACCTTAATATTCGGATCGATTTGGGTAACAAGGTGCAAAAGTACTGCCTCATAAGGGCCAAAATGGGTACTGATAATACTTTTAACGGGAATATCTTGTTGTTTTTTCAGTGCCCATTCAATAATGGTTAACGGTGACTGATTTTGCAATTTTTGGTTAACTTTAGTTAAATCTAGCATGGCTTTTCCCTTTATTGATTTATGGATGATTAACTATTTAGCTGATTACTTATCAACCCATTGATATAACTCAGCAACGACTTCTGGCCGACTAAATGTTTCTGGTATTGGTTCTTTGGCTTGTAAACGCCGTCTGACCTCCGTGCCAGAAATAAGAACGCGATCAGCACTATCGTGTGGACAGGTTTTCGTTGATGCCATACCGTCACATTTGTGGCAATAAAATGTCCAGTCAATCTTAATTGGCTTAATGAGTAAATCGTTGTCTTGCAAATGGCTAAAGATCTCTTGCGCAGCAAACGGTGAGTAAAAATCCCTAACCCCAGCATGATCGCGGCCGACGATAAGATGACTACAACCATAATTTTGTCTAAAAAGAGCATGTAGTAACGCCTCTTTCGGCCCAGCATAGCGCATATCTAAAGGGTAACCGGAATGAATAACGGAATCTGGCACAAAGTAATTATGAATTAAACTATTAATTGCTTTAAGACGAATGTTGACCGGTACATCGCCGGGTTTTAAGTTACCAAATAATGAATGGATAAGCACACCATCAAAAAGTTCTAACACGGTTTTAACTAAATATTCGTGTGAACGATGCATTGGATTACGAGTTTGAAAGGCCGCTATTTTTTTCCAACCTAATTGATTAAAGCGTTCCCGTGTCTGTTGTGGCGTTAAAGCATATTGACCAAACTGTGCTTTAAAGCCATTATCGTGCAAAACTCGGACTTTACCACCTAAATTAACCGGTGGTTGAGCCATCAGCATTGCAACACCAGGATGACTTGGATCTGTCGTTGTAAACACCTGATTAGCTTCATATTGTTTATCTGGGCGATAAATACTATCCACATTCAAAATACCGATTATCTGCCCATCTGATGTTTTTAAAGCGATTTCATCACCTAATTTTAGGGTTTCAGCTTGAGCATCGGTCACCGATACAGTTATGGGAATTGGCCAAAAAACCCCGTTCGCTAAATGCATATTATCGCAAACGCTACGCCAGTCCTCTTCTCGCATAAAGCCATACAGAGGTGTAAAACCCCCGATGCCTAACATGACTAAATCTCCAGTTTCACGACTGGATAAGGTAATTGCTGGTAAATTTTTTGCATATTGTTGCAGGGCTAGCCGTTCATCGTCATTAACCTGTAAAGGTTGTAAACTGTCACTAGCATGAGGCGCGATCAATCCCATAATGATTCCTTACCTATATTTTTATTAAATCTAATTAAAAGCGATTATCGATAAATAAGGAAATATCAATTTTATATACCATTATGCGATTTGTGCATATTCAAATTTGATGGAAGATGTTATTACTACAATAAGATAAAAGTTATCGGAAGCCCAAAGCTAAAGTGTTATAATTAATTCGCATACATCAAGTTGAACGTATTTAGTAAAATAGAAATATTATTAAATTTCTATATATAATTTTTAATCTCTTTTCAGATAACGAATTGTGATGTTGATAGCTTTGTGCTAGTTTTATTATTCATTATTGGTCATACATTCCTCTACCCAAGGTTTACTTATGTCAAATTCATCTGCAAAAAAAGTGGCTTTTGCTGCTTTTATTGGTACTACTATTGAATGGTATGATTTTTATATCTATGCGTTAGCATCGGTATTGATTTTTGGTCAGCTATTTTTTCCGTCTGATAACGAGTTTGTACAAATTTTAGGGGCATTTGCTACCTTTGCAGTAGGTTTTTTATCCCGTCCTTTAGGTGCTATGTTATTTGGGCATATTGGTGACCGTTTAGGGCGTAAAAAATCACTTATTATCACTTTGCTTTTAATGGGGACGGCGACCACTTTTGTTGGGTTATTACCGTCTTATCAACAAGCAGGTATTTTGGCACCAACGTTATTGGTTGCGTTGCGAATATTACAAGGTGTCGCTGTTGGTGGTGAGTGGGGTGGTGCCGTGTTGATGACAAATGAACATGCGCCGAAAGGATTGAAAAATTTCTTTTCATCCTTTGCTCAGTGGGGAAGCCCTGCCGGCAATATTTTAGCATTACTGGTTTTTTCTTATATTATTCGTTTACCTGTTAATGAACTGATTGATAGTGGTTATTGGCGTATTCCTTTTTTAGCCAGTGCTATTTTGTTAATTATTGGCATTATTGCTAGAGTGACGTTAACCGAATCGCCGGTTTTTGTTGAAGCATCTAAAAAACAAGCAGACTTAAAGCAAGAGTCAGCACCGATTATTGAAGTATTTAAAAAAGCATTGCCATTATTAATATTAGCGATTGGTGCTAATGTGCTGTCATTTAGCGGTATCTTTTCCAATACCTTAATGATTGGTTATACTACTTTGGTACTTGGTGTCGAAAAATCAGTGATAGTTGATGCACTGTTTTGGATCGCTATTGTCCATTTTGTTGCTCAACCGTTTATCTCTTATTGGTCAGAAAAATTCTCGGCAACACGCTTTTTGATTTGTACATCAATGTTGGCAATGGCATCGGTATTCTTGTTATTCCCGATTATAAATTCAGGCACAAAAACCAGTTTTATTATTGGGATTTCGCTAAATGTGATTTGTTACAGCGGCTTTTATGGTGTGATAGCTGGGTATTTGAGCCGTATTTTCCCTGCCAGAATGCGCTATACTGGGTTATCAATGAGTTATCAAGGATGTGCGGCTATTTTTGGTAGCTTAATTCCAATGATAGGTGGTTATGTTATTTATACCTTCAAAAGTTTTTGGTTACCCTTAGCCTTGTTTTATTGCGGTTTAGCACTGATATCCATTATCTGCATCTACTTGTTAAGCAAATATCGTTATTATGATGAATAATAAGGTCAATATATGAAAACCGTTTTATCAATTCAGTCCAATGTTGTTTATGGTTATGCCGGTAATAAAGTGGCGACGCTAGCGATGCAATTACAAGGTGTCGAAGTGATGCCAATACACACCGTTCAGTTATCGAGTAATACGGTTTATCCACATTATGACGGCATTGTGCTGGGCGCTCAGCAAATCACTCGAATCGTCAATAGTTTAGAAAAAATTGGCGTATTGTCATCTATTGACGCCATTATTTCGGGCTATATTGGACTTGCCGAACAAGGTGAAGAGATCCTTGAGGCCGTAAAAAAGATAAAATTTTATAATCATAATGCGATTTATGTTTGCGATCCGGTTATGGGGGGCGACATCAATAAAGGCAGTTCCTTGCCACAAAATATTATTGATTTCTTCACTAAGCAAGCAATCAAATATGCTGACTATATCACGCCAAATTTATTGGAGTTACAGATATTATCGAATCTGGAAATCAAAACGTTTAACGATGTGCTTAACGCGATAAAAACACTGCAAAATAAGCCGATTCAAGCCATATTGGTTAAAAATCTGCTGCATGCCGGTAAAACGACTGAATTATTTGAAATGATTTTAGCCACACCATCACAAAGCTATCATCTGGCTCGACCATTATATGATTTTCCACACCGTCCATTAGGCGTGGGCGATTTAATTTGTAGTCTGTTTACTGCGCATTTAGTCAATGGACAATCCCAATTAACCGCCTTTGAACTGGCCGCCAATGCCGCCAATCACGTGCTCGATATCACCAAACAACAAAATGCTCGAGAGCTGGCGATTATTGATGCTCAACAATGGATTAAACAGCCGTATTTGCAGTATCGCGGAACACCGCTTGCATTATAAGGCAATTCAGATCGGTATTATCGTTTGGTCATAATCATTTTAGCTGCAAAATTTAAATAGTTTATTCTTGGCATAGAAAATGCATTCCTCAAAATGTTACAGTTAACAATTGAGGAACTTCTAAAATGAGGAAAAGATACCCAATATTAATAAGTTTATTGCTTATTAGTCATTTATCTGGCGCTGCTGATATACCGCTATCCAATACAGGGAAGTACTGTGATACCCCTTCGCGTTGTCTTAACCCGATAACGACCAATGTCATGGTGACGTCCCCCAATTATTTAGCGACTCAAGCTGGAATTGATATATTACGTAAAGGAGGCAATGCGGTTGATGCAGCGATTGCCGTAGCCTCAACGCTTGCTGTAGTTTATCCTCAAATGAATACCATAGGTGGCGATAACTTTTGGTTAATCTACAACGCTAAAACCAAAGAACTAAAAGGGCTAAATGCCAGCGGTCGTTCTGGTAGTTTGGCCACGATAGACTATTATAAAAATCAAGGTTTCCATAAAATTCCGTCGCGAGGTTATCTGGCAGCCAATACCGTTCCAGGGGTGGTTTCCGGTTGGGATGAAGCGTACCAATATGCCTCTAAAAATATGAATAATGCACTACCATGGCACACGCTATTTGCATCAGCAATTGATTATGCCGAAAATGGATTTTCGGTTTCACCTAGCCTAAATTATTGGTCTACGGTTAATATTGATCCAAAAGACAAAGAGTTTCGGGAGTTACAGCGTTTTTCGGAGTTTAAAAAAGTATTCTTAAAAAACAATGGACAAGCTTACCAAATTGGCGAAATTCTTAAACAACCCGATTTAGCTAACACATTAAAAATTATTGCAAATAAAGGCGCTAAGGAATTTTATCAGGGTGATATTGCTAAAAATATTGTCAACGATCTGCAAAGCCATGGTGGTGTATTGACTTTAGATGATTTTGCTAAGCATCGTGCTACATGGGTAGCCCCGATCCATGTTAATTATCGACAATATACTGCCTATAATCTACCACCCAATACACAAGGTATGGCATCGTTAGAGATTCTAAATATACTCAATAATTTTGATATAAAATCTTTGGGGGAAGGCAGTGCGGATTATTACCATTTAATAATTGAAGCAACAAAACAAGCATTTGCTGATCGAGATAAATACCTTACTGATCCCGATTTTAATCAGATTCCGCTTGATCTCTTATTATCTACCCAACATGGTCAGCAACAAGCAAAACAGATTGATATGCAAAAGGCTCGTGTAGAAATAAAGCCATTAGATCCTAAAGGTGATACCGTTTGGTTTGGTGTTGTTGATGCAGAAGGAAATGCGGTATCTATTATTCAAAGTATTTATCATGATTTTGGTTCTGGCATTGTTGCTAAAGATACAGGAATTTTATTGCAAAATCGTGGTAGTTTTTTCTCGTTAGATCCTAACCATATTAATCGTTTAGAGCCAAATAAACGCACCTTTCATACGTTAAATCCAGCCATGCTTTTAAAAGATAATAAACCTTATCTGGTTTATGGCACCATGGGCGGAGAAGGACAACCACAAACGCAAGCGGCAATTGTGACACGAATTGTTGATTTTGGCATGACACCTCAAGATGCCATTAATGCACCAAGATGGTTACATGGCCGCACATGGGGTGCATCATCCAATAATCTTAAAGTGGAGGGACGCATACCTAACGATGTGATTCATTCCCTCAAATTACGTGGACATGATGTGCAAATTGTTGATGATTACACCGATACCATGGGGCATGCCGGTGCCATTCTTATCGATGCAAATCATCATCTACTAATGGGCGCAACCGACCCGAGAGGGGATGGTTTAGTGGCTGGGTATTGATAATGTTTGAGGTAATTTTGTTTTAGGCATTTTACTACCATCTTTAGTTTGGCTTTTACTTCAAAACAATAAAAGTACTGTGCTTAATTGGGTAATTTGGCTGTGTTTAATTGCCGGCGCTGCTTTTTTAATTATATTAAGATTTAAAGTATTTACCGAAATCAAAAAATCACCGCAATGATTCGCTGCAACTGTAATCACATTTATCGAGATTAATTGATGAATGTGATTCAACTTTCTCTGACTATTATCACGAGAACGAATACTAAGTTTTGGCAATATCATATTTATTCAGCATATTTATATGTTGATGTTGATCAACTACACGATCACTTAAATATTTAGTCAACAATATTTCGCATAAGATGATAGATTTTCATTTAACTCCAATGCCACCTAAAAAATTTATTAAATATAAACAATTAATTATAGTTAATTGTCTTTGTCGTACTTATCTAAATATTCAAAATATTAAATGTTCTTCCTAATTTTCTAATAGGCTGTTTTATGAAAGTTTTTATATAAAAGATAAGTTATTAAGTGCTAGGTTAACTGCTGGGTATCGGTTTGCAACAAGCGGTCTAATCGATATTGATTAGATATTCCGAAAGATTATTTTGTACGTCAAAAAATAAAAATAGCTATAAAATTAGACAAAATTTGCGATAATAAAAAAGAGAAAGGGATATAACGTCAATGGAGATAGTGCTTAATGATAATAATTAAAGAGCAATCGAATTTTGGTTTTCTCGCTGAACACGATCCACTATTTGTCGAATTAGCGTGTACAGCAGAGCGAGCATTTAGTAGTGATCCTAATACCACATTAATGAAATTACGGCAATTGGCTGAAGCAATGGCACAACATATTGCTGCCAAGGCTGGTATTGAATTTAATGAACGCACTTCGCAGTCTGATTTGTTGTATAAGATTAGTAATGAACTCAAATTAGACCCCATTATCCGTAATCTTTTTCATACTTTACGTATTGAAGGGAATAAAGCTACTCATCAATTTAAAACCAAGCACAAAGAAGCAAAAGATGGACTTTTAGTTGCTTACAAATTAGCGATATGGTTTCACCAATCTTTTAGTCAAGCTGGTGTGCAATTTAAACCAGGACCTTTTAAACCACTTGTTGACCCGAGCGAGCATCTGCGCAGTTTACAGTCAGAAATCAGTAAACTTAAAATAGAACTAGAACAAGCCAATATTGAACTCAATTCAAGTCAACAATTTAATGAATTACTCGCTAAAGAAAAGACTGAATTTGAAACGTTAGCATTAAAAATGGATGAAGAGGCGCGATCCTTATCTCAACAGGCCCAAGAAAATGAGGCAATGATACTCAAACAACAGAAAGAATATGAAATAAAGATTAAGGATTTACAACAAGCACTTGCTCAACAAGATATAAAAGCTCAAAAAGCATCTCGTAATACAATGAGTAAGAAAGCTAAGAAAGCAAGTCAACAAATAGAATTAAGCGAAGAGCTCACACGAATTTTAATTGATATGCAGCTTATTGAAGCGGGTTGGCAAGCTGACACCGAACACTTAAATTATAAAAAGGGTACTCGCCCAGAAAAAAATAAATATTTAGCCATTGCCGAATGGCCGACAGAACATAAAGGCGAAAAAGGATGGGCTGATTATGTTTTATTTGCGGGATTAACACCAATTGCAGTTGTTGAAGCTAAGAAAAAGAATAAAAATGTTTCTGGAAAAATTGGTCAAGCTGAACGTTATAGTAAAGGCTTCCAAGTATTACCACCATTGATTGGTGCATGGGAACTTGAAAAAAGAACGATTGCTTGGCCTGATGAATCAGATTGCCACTACAAAATTCCTTTTGTTTATTCTTGTAATGGTCGTCCATACATTAAGCAATTAGCTGAACAGTCAGGAACATGGTTTCGTGATGTTCGTGATGGCGCCAATTTAAAGCGTCCTTTATTATCCTTTCATTCACCACAAGGACTCTTAGATCTACTTAATCGTAGCCGAGAAAACGCTGAGCAACAACTTCAGCAAGAACCATTTGCCTATTTGCAATTAAGGGATTATCAAGAAAAAGCAATTGTTGCTACCGAAAATGCCCTTTCCAAGGGGATACGAACCGCTTTACTTGCTATGGCAACAGGAACAGGTAAAACTCGAACAATTATAGGTTTGATATACCGCTTTTTAAAAACTGAACGATTTAAACGAATTCTATTTTTAGTTGATCGTACCGCTCTAGGAAATCAAGCAATAGATTCTTTTAATGAAGCCCCGTTAGAACAAAATCTCACTTTATCTAAAATTTATAACTTAGCCGAGCTTGGTTCTATGGCTACTGAAGCTGAAACACGAATACAAGTGGCAACCGTGCAAGCAATGGTTAAACGCATTTTTATGAGTGATAATCCACCTTTAATCGATCAGTTTGATTGTATTATAATTGACGAGGCGCACCGTGGTTATACATTAGATCAAGAGATGACAGAAGGTGAGATGACAATACGTGACACCACGCAATATTTATCAAGTTATCGTCGAGTATTAGATTATTTTGATGCGGTAAAAATTGCGCTAACGGCAACACCAGCAAAACATACTAGTGATATTTTTGGTAAGCCTGTTTATATTTATTCATATCGAGAAGCTGTTGCCGATGACTGGTTAATTGATCACGAACCGCCAATACGTTACCAAACTTTATTAACACAAAATGGTATTACGTTTACCAAAGGTGAAAAAGTCAGCGCCATCAATACGCAAACCGGTGAAGTTGAAACTGCTGAATTAGAAGATGAGCTTAATTTTGAAGTCGACGCGTTTAATCGTCGGGTTATAAATGAAAACTTTAACCGAGTAATTTGCGAACAATTGGTAAATGAACTCGATCCGTTTGGTGAAGAAAAAACATTAATCTTCTGTGCTACCGATCTGCATGCAGATATGGTTAAACGCTTATTAGATGATGCATTTAAGAATCTCTATAATGGTGAATATAATCAAGCTGCTGTCGCTAAGATTACCGGGCAGAGTGATAAAGTTGATCAATTAATCAAACAATATAAAAATGAACGCCATCCAAATATAGCTATCACTGTTGATTTATTAACAACCGGTATTGATGTGCCTAAAATTTGTAATTTAGTCTTCATGCGCCGAGTCAAATCCCGTATCTTATATGAACAAATGATTGGTCGTGCAACAAGACGATGTGATAGCATAGGTAAAACGGTATTTCGAATATATGATCCTGTTGATATTTATGCCGCACTAAAAGACGTTAATACCATGCAACCGTTAGTTAAAGATTCTAATATCACCCTTCAACAATTAATTGATGAACTAAGTGATCCTAAATTATTAGCTAAAGCATTACAAACACCAGGCGATATGGCGGGGGAAACTTATGCTGATGTAATTTTAAATCAATTAAATCAAAAAGTAATGCGAATCTTGCGTAAGGCAGAGCAAAAAGCGGAAAATAAGCCTGAATTAAGACAAAAGTTAGATGAATTACAAACCTTATGGGATGTTGAACCCAAAAAATTACATAACTATTTACATGAAATTGGTCCTGAATCTGCTGCTAATTTTATCAAACAACATCATGGGTTAATTAATCAATTAAACGAAGTCAATCGATTGCTAGGTAGTGAACGTTTACCACTCATTTCTCAACATGAAGATCATCTTCGTGAACGCTCGCAAAGTTATGGTTCTCACCAAAAACCCGAGGATTATTTAGACAGTTTTAATCATTTCATACATAATCAATTAAATGAAAGTGCTGCGTTGTCTGTGGTTGTTAACCGCCCACGTGATTTAACCCGTGCGCAATTGAAAGAAGTTAAACTGTTATTGGATGGTGCAGGTTATTCGGAAGCTAATTTACGCACTGCCGTACGCAATCAAACTAATCAAGATATTGCAGCGAGTATTATTGGTTATATTCGACGTGCTGCTTTGGGCGAACCATTAATTCCTTTTGAACAACGTGTTAAACAAGCCATGCAACAAATCTACCAAAGCCATAGTTGGACACCGGCTCAACGCAATTGGCTAGATCGTTTAGCCAAACAAGTCATCTTTGAAGTCGTCATTGATAAGGAATTTATTAATCAACGCTTTACTGATAGTGGTGGCGTAAAGCAGCTTGATAAAATATTGGGCAATCAACTTGATACGGTATTAGATGAATTAAGCGAGGCTATTTGGCCAGCACTTACCGCATAATATAGCAAAGTTACTTGAAGTTGCTAAACTATACATTTACTCTAATTCATAATGGCGATGAAAATACTAGTCTTGCCTATTAAGTATTCGAGTATAAACTTGGGATAAAAAATGAGTAATAACAATATTGTACAAAAACTGTGGAATTTATGTGATGTATTGCGTGATGATGGTATTAACTATTCAGATTATGTAACTGAATTAGTACTTTTATTATTTATTAAAATGGTACATGAAAATACCGAAGCAGGGATTTTGCAAAAACATCCTTTACCTGTTGGTTGTCGTTGGACTAATCTCAATGATAAATCAGGTATTACCTTATTAAATGATTATAAAGCTATGCTATTAGCCTTATCAACAGGTAAGCGTCAAGAAATCGATCCTAAAAATCCAGAAAAATACATTGAAGTGACAATACATAATGACCCATTAATAAGCGCCATTTATGACGATGCACAAACTCGATTACGAGAACCGCGCCATTTGGAACAACTGATCAAAACATTAGATCAAATTGATTGGTTTAGTATTCAAAAGGATGGGCTGGGTGATCTTTATGAAGGATTATTAGAAAAAAATGCCAATGAAACAAAATCCGGTGCTGGTCAGTATTTTACGCCAAGACCACTGATTAATTGTATGGTGAGGTGTATTAAACCACAAATAAAACATATCATCCAAGATCCTGCTGCCGGAACGGCAGGATTTCTTGTCGCAGCAGATCAGTATTTACGGCAACAAACCAACGATTATTATGATCTTGATGCTAAAGATGCTGATTTTCAAAAAAACGAAGCGTTTATTGGTGTTGAATTAGTACCAAATACTCGTCGACTTGCCTTAATGAATTGTTTATTACACGGTATAGAAGGCGGTAATGATGGTGCAATTTTATTAGGCAATTCACTTGGTCAAGTTGGGCAAAACCTAGAGCCTGCAGATATAATCCTCGCTAATCCGCCGTTTGGTACCAGTAAAGGTGGCGATGCCAGTATTACTCGTGATGATTTAACTTATGAAACTACCAACAAGCAATTAGCTTTTTTACAACATATTTACCGCAATTTGAAACCCGGTGGTCGCGCTGCCGTGGTATTGCCTGATAATGTATTGTTTGAAGCGGGTAAAGGGACTGATATTCGACGCGATTTAATGAATAAATGTAATTTACATACAATACTACGCTTACCGACCGGTATTTTTTATGCCCAAGGTGTAAAAACCAATGTGCTATTTTTTACTAAGGGCTCAGTAACAGACAAACTACAACAAGAAAACTGTACGCAAAATGTTTGGGTTTATGATTTACGTACCAACATGCCTAGCTTTGGTAAACGTACACCATTTACTGAGCAATATTTACAACCATTTGAAACTGTTTATGGTATCAATCCCGACGGTACCAGCCCAAGACAGGAAGGTGAATGGTCATTCAGTTCAGATGATATCGAAGCTGACTCGTCAGCCAGTCAAGAAAACTTAGACGTTAATGATCAACTAGCGCAATCAAGATGGCGCTGTTTTAGCCGCGATTGGATTGCTGACACAAAACAGGATTCACTCGATATCAGTTGGTTAAAAGATAAAAATAGTGTGGATGCAACCAAACTCCCAGAACCAGCCATACTCGCCAAGCAAGCTAAAGATGAGTTAATAGTTGCTTTGGATAAGTTGGAGAGTTTGTTGAGTGCTTTGGGAGAAACTGAATAATGAGCGATATTCTTTTACCGGAAGGATGGCTGTATACAATAATTGGTCGCTATTTATATATTAAAAATGGTTTTTCATTCAAAAGTAAAGATTATGTTGAATCATCTGAAGATTCACATCCTGTTATAAGAATATCTGACATTGATGGGGAATATGCTTCAGATTCAAATGCAGTTCATGTAATAAATAAAGTTGATGGGTTTGATATAGAAAATGGTGATTTATTAATAGCTATGTCAGGTGCGACAACAGGAAAAATTGGTGTATATAAAGGTATGAAGATCGCCTATCAAAATCAACGGGTAGGTAATATTAAACTGTTATCAGAAAAATTTGGAAATCATTTATTCAGAAACTATTTAATTCTATTTATCAAAGATAAAATTCTTAAAGCATCTTATGGAGGAGCACAACCAAATATATCAGGAAATACTATTGAAAAAATATCCATTTTACTACCTCCTTTATTTGAACAAAAAATCATAGCTGAAAAACTTGATTTATTACTAGCTGAAGTACAAGAAACAAAATCACACCTTGAACAAATTCCTGAACTTCTCAAACAGTTTCGGCAGTCAGTGTTATCGGATGCTGTGAGTGGTAAGTTAACGAAAGATTGTGCTTACCATTCCCGTTCTAATAACATTATATTAGGTAATGTTTTAGAATTAGCATACGGCAAATCATTACCAGCGAAATCTCGAAGTGGTGACGGTTATCCTGTATATGGATCAAATGGTGAAATAGGTAAACATAAACAAAAATTAGTAAACGGACCATTTATAATTGTTGGTCGTAAAGGAAGCTATGGTGAAATTACTTGGTCTGATAGTTCAGGATGGCCAATTGATACTACATATTATGTTGTATTAAAAATAAAAAGTAATCTTAAATTTATTTTTTATTTATTACAAACTTTGGGATTAAATCAATTAAATAGGTCTACCGCTATACCAGGCTTAAATCGTGAAGATGCATATAAACTTAAAATTAATTTACCCTCAATCCAAGAACAAAACGAAATCGTCCGTCGTATAGAACAATTATTTGCCTATGCTGATAAAATTGAACAACAGGTTAATACAGCTTTAGAAAAAGTGAATCATTTACCGCAATCAATTTTAGCCAAAGCTTTTCGTGGTGAATTAACCGCCCAATGGCGCGCTAAAAATCCTGATTTAATTACGGGTGAAAATTCAGCGGCATCCTTACTTGAAAAAATTCAGATTGAACGTGCGCAACACAATAAAAAGAACAAATAATCAATGAGTCAAGAACAAATTGATTTGTTAGAAATAATTACCAATAAACAAAATAGTAACCCTGAAATCAACACATTGTTTAAAGGGTTATTATATTCACCTTGGCAATGCTCGAATAAATTAATCGATAAATATGTTAGTAAATCATTAGCAAAAATAGTAAAACGATATAAACAGTCTGTGTTACATTTTGTTTTTAATACAACTAAATTTAATTACTACCAAACTTATATTTGTGGAATTTATTTAGAGCTTAATGATAGCAACACAGGTGAAGAAGCAAATTTCTTAGCGCAATTAAATTTGTACAAAGAAATAATTTCCGAAGACCTCGAAAAAGCTAACCTTAACTTTGATGAATTATCATCACAAGGGCAAGATACATTAGTCGGTTTGTGTATTTATGCGACCATCGCAGTATATGAGGTGGCGGGAATTATACATCCTATCGATAATTCAAAAAACTTTCATCTCAAAATTAAAGAATGTTATTTAGATGCTTATTTAATAAAACAGTTTAGAACTTTTTGCAATCAATATAGTTGTATATCAGATTATTTAACTCTCTATGAATTAACCAAGAATTTAGGACTATCTCAATTACAAAAAAATAGTGAACCACTGAAAAATATTACTAACTATGGGGGGAGTTCGTCATGGTGATTTACTTTATACCTACTTTGATCTCATGCAATTCACTAAACAGGCAATCTCTGAACCGACCAAAGATGATATAGCTATTTTAAAAGGGATATTAGCCATTATTGCATCCTGTCAGCAAGATGATTATCCGGGTTCACTGAGTGATAAACTGACGGATCTACCTAACTTTAAATCCAATCAAGATGAACGTAACATCGTTATTGAGATTTTGGCTTGTGTGGGGATTTTACAACCCGCTTCTTATGAGCGCCCAACAAGGGGAAAACACGATTGGGTATATGCCACTTATTGGCGTGGTCAGGATAAATACAATCAACAAATGGTGAAGCAATTATTTGGTCTTTAATGCATGATCTCTAATTTGCTCTAGGGGCTGTTGAATCTCATCCCAACTCAGCCCACCAAATATTTTTTCAGCCTGTCGGCATCATTACTCTTCTGTTTTTTGGTTCTCGAAATCGCAAAAAGCTATATTTAACAATGACTAGTCAAAGCAGATAGTTTTTTTCATATTGTGTAGTGAGTGATAAGCCCAACAGCGACGAGAAACAGATTTACCATTAAAGATCAAATCAAATCAACGGCACATGTCGAATGTCGAAAAGATGCTAATATGATTGATGAAATCCCAATGGCATACAAAGATATTGATGCTTTTATGGCTGCGCAAAATGCATTGGTCGAGATAGTGCATCAATTAAGGCAAGTGGGGGTGTGAAGGGATAAAAATTATCGAGAAGCGATCCTCGATATTTATTTAATCTTTACTGCTATCAACTTTAAATTACCAAACTTACTAATTACCATAATTTTCTTCGATAAGATATTTGCAGATTTTCCTTTAGGTTAGTGCAATGGGTTTCGTCTTGAAAGCAGCCGTGCAATATTGAAGTTCAGGTGTTCAGGCGACCGAGGGGTTCAAACCAACCCCTCTGGCTCTCTGTTCCACTGCGCGTGGAGCGTAAGGGCGAAAGTTTAGTCTAATGTTTATTAATTCGACTACTTTGTTGTTCTTTAGTTGGATCATGAGGTTGGCATTTTCCATATATTGTTGATTTAAATATTTTTCCACGATTATCAATGAGTTCGCCAATCATAACATAGGGGGCACCAACTGGATATTTGATGTGATCGTGATGTTTAGTGTAATGGTCAAAATCGATTGCAATGATCGCGCTTTTCAAGCATTGCAAATTGATATCTTTAGCATTCAATAAGCGGTAAAGTTTAGAATTATATTTAGATACGATTGGTTGAAAATATGCCGTGTCTGGTTTAATAACCTGATTTAGTAAATCGAACTTTAATGAGAAAATATGGTTTGTTTTTGCAAATTGATACAATATACCTAAAGCCCAGTAACCTTGAAAGTCATTATTCCGGCTATTAAAGCTACTCGTTATTCCTCGTATTACATCAATAAGTTCTTTGTGCTTGGACATATTTAATTGGTTTCAGTTTTGGTCAAAAATTTAAAGTAATCTATTGGAATAGGTAAGCGATAATACCGACAAGCGGTTAGTATTATCGGGTTAATTCCATATTTTATAGCACTAAGCTCTTTATAATAAGGTTCACTATCGCAAACATTCAAAACATCTGCCCAAAATTGCTCAGGATCTTGTTTAAAGTGCTTAAAGAGTGAGTTTTATATCTATCTTATCGCCTTGTAAAATCAGTTAAAAAATAATATAGCATATTCTGTTTAGGCTGGGCAGTTGTTAATTAAACAATTCCAAGAGTTTACTTTTTAGGTTATAGTGTTTGTGAAAATTTTTGAGGAGTCTATACCGTTATAAGGAGCGTAATGATGTATCATGCAATTTTACCGAGTAAGCAACAGCCTGCTGCAGAGCGATTTTTGCAACAGTTGCCGAAGTTAGTTGCAGCAAGTCCTTTATGCCTGCGCCTTAAACCTACATCATTGCTGATTGATATTGCTCCGTACACCTTAACGGCTCAGCCCCACAGTTTTATTGCAGTCCGGTTCAACCTATCACCACGTGCAGCTCGTAGACGGGATAATGTTATACGGCAATTGCTGGAGCAGCATGAGCCTGACCTTTATCAAGCGGTATTAGACCTTGAGCAAACCACCCCTGACCAGGTCAGTCAGCAAGCCCAAGCATTTAAATCATGGCTTAAAGATTTGCTCAGTACATCCGTCATGCCTTGCGATTATTGCGAATCACCTCTGACGGTTCGTATTGGTCACCGCCTTAATTTTCGTTGCCGAAGCTGTCGACGTACGTTTAATCCGCTCAAAAAATATCAATTAAATCATTTATCTCATTGCGAACTGTGGTTGCCTTTTGTTGACTTATTGCTACAAGGTGAAACCCTCAAAACCGCTAATCAGCAATTAGGGATTAACTCCAATACCGCCGCTAAATGGAAGTCCTGTTTTCTATGGATAATGGAAAAGCAAGGGTTTTCCATATTGGCGAATTATTGCCGAGTAAAGCGACGCCAACGTTATCGGCAAATTTGGTTAGGCATATAAACTGATGTGATTTTTTTACAGATTAGTGAATTAAATTTTAACATTGGCATCAATGATTCTAATGTTAAAATTATTGAGATGTGTATGCTACTTTAATGTAAATAATCATACTTAAGTAACACATTATCAATGATAATGAGTAATATGCATAAAGTACTTCATAAAATTAAGGAATAATGGAAATGGAAAGGGATAGACAAAATTATTTAATCTTCAATTCAAATGATTTACTGAAGTTATCACTAATTTGTTTTACAGTAATGCACGCTATTCGAATATTATTAGAAGCCCCATATGCTTTGCTAGTATTTAATAAGGGAATATTGTTATTTTGTGGTACCTTACTAATTTTAGTTCTAAATATTGTTTGTATAGTTATATCGTTATACGTTTTTTTTCGTGTTATTGTGCAAATATTTATTCCCCAAAGTGATATGAATCAAAATGATCATACTTCGATAACTTTTTTTAGTTTATTTTTATATGCACTAGGTCATTTATTTCTTTTGTTCCTTTGTATCTATTGTACAGGAGATACTGATTTCTTATTTTGCTTGGTTGTTACTTTACCAATATTGTTTTATTCATTTATCAATTTAATTGGTGCTGTATTTATTTTTATATTAAAAATAATTAAAAAAATCATTCTGTTTTTTATTGATAAAGAAGATAAATCAAATGAACGCAAATTTATGTTCACTCATTTTTTAATGAGTAAAAAATTCTGTTATTTCAACAAACTGCTTAATTATATAACGTTTTTTTCAATTTTTTATTTATTAATAGCTACAACTGTATTACCCATTGCTTTGCCATTGCTTGGTATAAAATGGTTTATTATTGTTTGTTGGGGTTATCTTTTAAACTTTATTGGCGCAATTATTCTTTATATGTTGTTTTATCTTAGAAACAATCACCACGATGACAGAAATAAGGAAGAACACAACTAACCCAAACTATTCTATTTGTAAAAAATATTGAGGAGTCTATACCATTTTAATATTTACACTGATTAATTTATTTTGCTAATAAGTAAGCTGTATCAAAAATAGTTGATCTAAATTATTACAAATTTTAATTAATATGCAGGAGTATTTTTTATAATTGACATTAAATATTAAAAAATAATCAGCTTATAAGTAGATTGTAATCATTATTATCAATACTCTAAGCAATAAGAGTATAAGTGTTTATTTTTATAACAAACACTACACTATTTATCTCCCAAACCATTTAATTCAAGAGATTTATTTTAAATCATTCACTTTTTTTCGATGTATAAATTATAAAAGATACAACCATAAAAAATTATGAAATATATGCAATTTAGGAAATATAAATCAATTATTTAGAAATTCCTAGATGCAACCAATACATAGCCTCATAAGGTTGCAACTCCATTTCGGGCTTTAATACAGTTTGGTATTCATAATTACCTAGCAATCTTTGCCAATGACGATTTTCTAATGCTTTAGGCAATTGCCATTTAACCATATTTTCGGTCAGATTGGCTATCACAAGTAACGTTTGATTATTCCAATGTCTGATATAGCACCAACAATCAGCATTATCAGGCGTTAGATCTTGATAGTCACCGAAAATAAAGATCGGGTATGTTTTTCGTAATGTGATTAAAGTTTGATAGCAATAAAAAATGGAATTAGGATCGTCAAGCGCTGCTTTAACATTAATTTTCGGGTAATTGTTTGCCACCTCAATCCAAGGTTTACCTTGACTAAATCCGGCGTTGGCGGTGTTGCCCCATTGCATTGGTGTTCGGCTATTGTCCCGTGATTTACTGGCAAGAATCGCTAACATATCAGACTCTGACACACCTTCGGCAATTTTTTCTTGATAGATGTTAAGACTTTCCACATCTTTATATTGCGAAATATCGGTAAAATGGGGATTGGTCATCCCAATCTCTTCACCTTGATAAAGATACGGCGTGCCTTGTAGTCCATAAAGAATCATCGCCAGCATTTTGGCCGATTCGTTGTGGTATTGGTCTTCGTTACCTAAACGTGACACAATGCGAGGTTGATCGTGATTACACCAGAAAATCGCATTCCACGCCTTACCGTGCATACCCATTTGCCAATAGCCAAGTATCTTTTTGAGTTCAAGTAAATCGGGTTTAGCCAGCGTCCATTTTTCCCCATTTGGATAATCAATTTTTAAATGATGAAAATTAAACGTCATGGTCAACTCTTTGCCATCCAATGCGGAATATTTTTGACAGTTTTCTAATGTAGTTGATGACATTTCACCCACGGTTTTTAAGTCATTAGGTTGAAAAACATCTCGACTTAACTCTTGTAAAAATTCGTGTATTTTCGGGCCATCCGTATAATATTTTCGTCCGTCACCTTGTACGTCATCCGGAAACTCTTGCTGTTTAGAAACCAAATTGATCACATCCAACCTTAATGCATCAACCCCTTTATCCGCCCAAAATTGACAGACGTTTTTAATCTCTTGGCGGACAGTTGGATTTTCCCAATTGAGATCGGCTTGCTGCTTTGCAAACAGGTGTAAATAGTATTGTCCTGATTGCTCATGCCACTGCCAAGCTTTGCCGCCAAATTTTGACCGCCAATTATTAGGTTCTGAGCCGTCAGCTTTGGCGTCTTTCCAAATATAAAACGATCGAAAAGGGCTGGTTTTATCTAAGGCGGATTTAAACCATGGATGCTCTGTTGAAGTGTGGTTAAAGACCATATCCATCATAATCCGGATATCACGTTCATGCGCCTGCTTCACCAATAATTCAAAGTCATGCATCGTGCCATAAGCCGGATCGATATCATAATAATCTGATACATCATAGCCATTATCAACTTGCGGAGAGGGATAAATTGGCGTTAACCAAATCGCACTAATGCCCAGATTTTTCAGATAATCTAATCGGCTGATAATGCCTAATAAATCCCCCGTTGAACCTGCGCCACTGGCTTGAAAGCTTTTGGGATAGATTTGATAGATAGTGCCATTTTGCCACCACGGGATATCTATTTTATTCATTGCTTACTCTTTATTTTTAATCAGTAAAATTAAATTCACATAAAATGGGTGAATTACTATTTATAATCATTATTGGATATTTAGTGTGCCTTTTTTCTGTTTTATTTTATAAACAATGATAGTTAATGCGATCGGAACAATAATCGCTACTAGCATTGCTAAGGCATAAATTGACCAATAAACAGGTTTTATTGATAAGATACCAGGCAATCCCCCCACACCGATACCATTAGATAATACACCATATAAACCACAGATTAACCCAGCACTAGCTGCACCGACCATGGCACAGAACATTGGGAATTTATAGCGTAAGTTAATACCGTACATAGCTGGCTCAGTAACACCTAGATAGCCGGATATAGCAGCAGGAATGGAAACTTCGCGCTCATTATGTTTTCGACTGATCAAAATAATGCCAACAACGGCTGAAGCTTGAGCAATATTGGATAAAGCAATGATTGGCCAAATCGGTGTACCGCCCATACTTTCTGTCATCTGCATATCGATAGCTAATGTAGTATGGTGAATTCCAGTAATAACCAACGGTGCATAAAAGAATCCAAAAATTGCTGACCCAATGAAGGCATAATCACCAGTCATTAAATATTTAACCACATAAGCAATACCATTGCCTAACATTCGTCCGATTGGCCCTAAAAGAAAATGTGCAAGGACGACGGCTAATAGCAGTGATACGATTGGGACAATCACTAAAGTTAGGTAATTAGGGACAATTCTACGTAATCGAGTTTCGATCCATCCCAATGCCAAACCAGCAAAAATAGATGGAATCACTTGTGCTTGATAGCCGACTTTTTGAATCGTAAACCAACCAAAATCCCACACGTCAGGAACGATTTTCCCTAGATTATAAGCATTCATCAGTTGTGGAGAAACCAATGTTATGCCTAAAACAATCCCTAACACAGGAGAACCGCCCATTTTTTTGACTGTAGACCAGCAAATAGCCACCGGTAAAAAGTGGAAAATCGCTTCACACGGTAACCAAAGGAAACTATGTATAGGTACCAACCAAGTATACGTGTCAGTAAGCGGTTTATCGTTAATAGTTGGCATTTCACCAATTACATTACGCAAGCCGAGTAATAAACCACCCGCAATCATTGCAGGTAATAATGGTACAAAAATTTCAGCTAAATTTGAGATTAACCGTTCAAACCATGACATATTTTGTTTAGCTGCGGCTTTTGTTTGCTCTTTGGTCGCTTCGTCAATATTTAATTGCTCAATCAATAATTTGTAATAACTATCAACATCCGTTCCAATAATAACCTGAAACTGCCCGGCATTATTAAAGCATCCTTTGACAAAAGACAATCCTTCAATCGTTTCAACATTGGCTAATTTGGGATTAGCAAGCGCAAACCTTAATCTTGTCAAACAATGGGTAACACTAGCAATGTTTTCTTTTCCTCCAACAAGTTCAATCAATTGCATAATTGATTTTGTTGAAACTTTAGGTGCTTTTGCCATTGTTAAGTCTCCTTATTTTCAATTTAAGCCAAAATTTTTTAATTATTTCGACCCTAATTTGTTAACAATTAAGCATAAATTGAATTATTATTTAAATAAATGGGAACGTTCCCTTTTTGTGATAAACCTCACAATTTTAGGCAATATATCACTCAAAAATAGTTAAATGAGTATTTGGGAAGGAACCGTAATAATTTTAGGTTTTGCTCCACTTTGTAGTATTTGCAATAACTCGTTTGCAGCATAAGTACCCGCTTTATCAAAACCAAGATCGACTGTAATTGTTTTGGCAAACAAGAATTTAAGCAGATCGCTACTACCAATGCTAATAACAACAATATTATTGATATTTTTTTCAGATAAGAATTTATTTAGGCCTAAAGCAATTGAATCGGTAGCACAAACGATTGCTGTTGGTGAATCAACCAATACTGACTCGGCAAGTTCATAACCAGAATAATAACTTAATTTACCAAGCACCGCATTTGGCTTAAGTTTATGAGTATGACAAAAATTAGTATACGCTTGGTAGCGTAATTCACCAGTAGTCTGATCTTGTTTAGTAATACCAATATAGCCAATTTTTTTATGCTTTTGATATAAATAGGTTAATGCTTTGTTTACCGCCCCTACATCATCATAACAAATGCAAGTATAATCAGAAAAAGGCCTAGCAATAACCACACATTTATCTTGCCAAAATGTCAGCCGAGAGCTATTCAATCCTGTAAAAGCAAAAATCACTACACCGTCAGCTTGCTTTTCTTTTAACATTGTCAGGTGTTCTTCGACTTTTTGCGGGCTAAATTGGCTCTCAATGATAATCGGATCATACCCATTTGCATAAAAAACAGGCAACATGTTTCGAACTGCATGATTTTCGGATATGGAATCAAGGCGAGTAACAATTATACCAATCACTTTATTACCATAACCACGCATTGCTCTAGCTGATTTGGATGGGGTAAATTGATATTGTTCAACAATTGCCATCACTTTGTTACGTGTCGATTCCTTCACCATTGGGTCGTGATTAATAACTCGCGAAACAGTGGATTTACTTACCCCGCTCAATTTGGCAATATCTTTAATGGTTAAATTCGGTGATGGCTTATTCATAATCAATTTTTATAATGAAAATCAATTAAATCATAGTAATATAGTTTTAACAAAATGGCGATAGGGTGGCTAGTAAGTTAATATCAAAATTATTAACTATTACTTATTCTTCATTTATAATTAGATTGAGATTTGATAGAGGAATAAAACAGAATCAACAAAGCATTAATAACCTCACATAGACAATTAATTATGAAAAAATCATATTTACTTTTAGGTTACACGCTATATTTTTTGAGTTTATCTGGCTATGCGTCTAGTGATGACACAAAGACTATAACAGAACAATTTAGATCTGCTTTATTATGTCAGTCAAAGCCTTTTGCCATAGAAGATAAAAAGATCATTGCTGAACTTGCAAAACAAAAAATTACTATAAAAAAACAAGATAGTATAAATGAAATCGAATACTATTTTGAGCAACCTATCAAAGTTAAGAATGTATGGGTTAATATGATTCGTTATGAAAGCGATAATTTTGTCACATCTTTTTATGCTAAAGCCAAAGGTGATATGTACAAGTTCGCTAAATTGATTGAGGTTAACCCTATATTACGCAGCTGTGAAGAACCTATTCCTTTAAATGATACAGACATATTCCGAAAGGAAATTACCCCTATTACCGACAACAATCTCTACCCAAATACAATCGTTATTGGTCAGGATAAAGACTCAAAGCCGGATGAATTTTATTTCATTTGTTCTAAATTTGAGGCTATTTAGCCATAATTTTCTGCTTAATGAAAATCATGCTATTAGTTTACTAACATTACTTATGTATAAATAGAAAAATTATTTTATAAATGAAACCTATTTATTAGCACTTTGTTTTGATTTATAAGCACTTCCCCACGCTAACATAGCATCATGCACTTGTTTTAAACTTTGCCCGACATCGGTCAATGTGTATTCCACTTTAGGTGGTACTTGGGCATAGACTTTGCGGCTGACTAAGCCGTTTTTTTCCATTGTTCTTAGATGTTGAGTTAAGACTTTTTGAGATATACCGTTTAGTGATTTTTTTAATTCTCCAAAGCGTTTTGTACCTGTTAATAAATCACGAACGATTAAGACTTTCCATTTATCACCCATTAACATAAGGGTAATTTCGACAGGGCAAGGAGGTAAAATTCCGTTGAGTGACATTAGTTAAAAATCCTTTAAATTCAATAACAGTATCATTTCGGTAACTATATTACTGCTTGGTACCTACTTTACAATAGATACTTAGAATATTAACCTAAAAATATCAAATTGTTAAAAGATTTTTCCAATTTAAAACCTGAATCAAACAATACTTATAAATTAATAAAGGAGTAAAAAATGAAAATTGCGGTTATTGGTGCTAGTGGTAAGTCAGGTAGTCTGATAGTTAAAGAAGCAATTGCGCGTGGACATGATGTAACGGCGATTGTTCGTAATCCCAACGCTCATGTTGACCCTAAGGCAAAAATTCTAGTTAAAGATCTGTTTGATCTAACTTATGAAGATTTGAAACCTTTTGATGTCATTATTGATGCTTTTGCAGCATGGACACCAGAAACCCTTCCACAACATCAAACTAGCTTAAAACACTTAACTGATATTTTAAGCGGTAAACCTAATCGTTTATTAGTTGTTGGCGGTGCAGGTAGTTTATATGTCAATCCTGAGCATACTATTCGTTTAGTTGACTCTCCGGATTTTCCGGATGAATTTAAACCATTAGCCAATAACATGGCAAAAGCTTTAGATCAATTAAGAACTTGTAATGATGTAAATTGGACCTATCTAAGCCCAGCAATTGAGTTTATTGCTGATGGTCCAAGAACTGGTCATTATATTGTTGGTGGCGAGCAAATTTTGGTTAATAGCCAAGGGAAAAGTCAAATCAGCTATGCTGACTATGCAATCGCGATGATTGATGAAGCGGAGAATGCAAAACACATTAAACAACGTTTTACTGTGGCTACTAAATAATATTTACAAGGCCTTACATTAGTAGCGATAACCAAAAGGTTGACTTTAATGTAAGGCACATAATCTAATTTTTCTAATGTTTTATTCGATTTTCCTATCTAATCCCCCAAAATAGTGCAAAACATTGAGTCAAACAGATATAAATGGATCATTTTAGTGCAATTCCACTTAAAGAAAACCAAATCATGTCAGTTATTACTTACTTTTTGATTTAGTGGCACGTTTATTGCATAAATATAAAGATTATTATGAAAATTTGATAAAACAAATAATACTGATAATATGAATGATTATGTGTCTAATTTGTAATCAATTTAGTTGGGAAAATTATTATGCAGTACGATCTCATTATTAAAAATGGTCTTGTCATTCTCGAATCTGGCGAAATTTATACCGATATTGCAATAAAAAATGGCAAAATTGCAGCAATTGGCCCTAATTTAGTGCAAGCAGATGAAATTATTGATGCTAATGGCTTGATTGTTAGTCCTGGAATGGTTGATATTCATGTTCATATTAGTGAACCAGGTGGTGTTCGTCATGAGTGGGAAGGCTATATCACAGGAACAAAAGCATGTGCAAAAGGTGGCGTAACAACCTTTGTTGAAATGCCTCTTAACCAACTCCCTGCGACTACAAGTGGCGAAACTCTTCGTACCAAATATGCTGCTGGTGAGGGAAAACTTTATGTCGATGTAGCATCTTATGGTGGATTAGTTCCTTATAATCTGACCAATAATGGTATTGCAGAACAAGTCGAAGAAGGTGTCGCGGCATTTAAATGTTTTATGGCAACCTGTGGTGATCCAAACCTTGACGGTGATTTTGCCAATGTAAATGATTACGCATTATGGGAAGGAATGCGCCAAATTGCTAAAACCGGTAAAGTGCTAGCTATCCATGCAGAAAATGCCACAATTACTGATATTTTAGGGCAACAAGCTAAAGCACGAGGCGAAAGTAAATTATCACAATATGTAGCAACCCGTCCGGCATTTACTGAAGTTGAAGCCATTCGTCGAGCAATCTTTTTCGCTAAACAAACTGGGTGCCCGATTCATATATGCCATGTCGCTTGTCCAGAAGGAGTTGAAGAGGTTATCAAAGCATGCCAAGAAGGCATTAATGTGACGTGCGAAACCTGTATCCATTACCTCTATTTTACTACAGACCAATTGGATGCTATTGGACCAATTGCAAAATGTTCACCACCAATCCGTGATCAGCAAGCTCAAGAAGGATTATGGAAATATCTATTTGCTGGCCACATCATCACTGCGGTGTCTGACCATTCACCATGTACTTACGATTTAAAAGACAAAGCCAATGCCTTTGATGCTTGGGGCGGAATTTCTGGTGTTCAAAATAATGTGGATATTATGTTTGATGAAGCCGTACAAAAACGGGGTATGTCATTAAAACAATTTGCCGATATCATCGCTAAAAACCCTGCTGAAAGATACAACTTACCAACTAAAGGCTCAATTCAAGTAGGTAAAGATGCTGACATCATCTTTATTAAACCTCATTCTAGCTATGTATTAAAAGAACAAGATCTCGAATATCGTAATAAATTTAGTCCTTATGTAGGACGACAAATTGGTGCACAAGTGGTTCAAACATTATTACGAGGCAAAACTATTTATCAAATTAATGCCGGTATTAATTCAACACCAAGAGGTGAATTTATTCGGCGTTAATAATGGAATTGAAACGACAGAAATAAGTAGGGAAGGAAAGTCATGAAGAATAATACAGCACAATCACCAAATACATCAATGCAGATTGATAGTTCTTTATTACCCAAATCTAGCAAAGATCGAACTATGAATCCTTTAGCCTATTCTTTTATGTGGATTGGCGATGGCATGAATTTAGGTAATATGACCTTAGGTGCAAGCTTAGTTGTAGCTGGTGTTGCCACCATGAATATTTTCCAAACTTTTGCCGCAACGTTAATTGCAATATTGATTATCACGACAATTTTTGTTTTTAATGATCGCTTAGGATATCGCACAGGTATTCCTTATGTGGTACAACTTCGCATGTCATTTGGTATAAAAGGCGCTATTATTTCTTCATTACTCCGCGGTATTCCTGCTATTGTTTGGTATGGATTTCAAAGTTGGATAGGTGCAACTGCGCTCAATGAAATTATTAGAATATTATCTAATGGTGATTTTAATAATATATTTATCTGTTTTCTTATTTTACAATTTTTCCAAATCGCTTTGTCGCTTTATGGATTCCATGCAATAAAATGGGTAGAAACGTTAATTTCAATTGTTATTCTTTGTGCGTTAATTTATGTCTTTATTATATTACTCAATAATCATCAAGAGATTATTATAGACAAATGGGTAAATACCGAAGGGACTTGGGGATTACCATTCTGCGGCTTCATTATGATGTTCTTAGGTAATTACGCTGCAATTTTTCTTAGTGCAGCTGATTACTCACGAGAACTAAAAGCTGGTTTTAGTGATAGAAAAAGGGGGCTCCTCTATTTTCTACCAATTTTTGTTGCTTACGGTTTTATTATTACTATTGGTGTGATGTTAGCTTCAGTCACAGGTAACTCTAATCCAGTTAAAGCATTTGCGATTGTAGTAAATAATCCATATATCACCATCGTGGTATCATCCTTTATTGTATTAGGCACCATTGCTGTAAATATCGTTGCTAATATCATCCCACCAGCTTACGTAATTACGTTATTAACAAAAGCTAAATATAAAGTAGCAGTAACCATTACAGGATTATTAGCTATCGCTTCTTTTCCTTGGGTTCTTGTTCAGGATACCTCAGCAAAAGGATTAGGTTTATTTATTCTAATTTACTCCGCATTTTTGGGACCAATTGTGGCAATTTTGTTGGTGGAATACTATCTGTTACGTCGCCAAAAAATTGATGTAAATACACTATATGATAACAACGGTCAATTTGCTGGATTTAACCCCGCTGCTATTCTAGCGATGCTTATTGGATCAGCAGCTGCATTTTATGAAGTGAGCTTAACATGGATTGTCGGCTTTGTTGTTGGTGGTATAAGTTATATATTGCTCACTAAATTCTCATTTAAAAACTCACCTTTCAAAAAAGGGACAATATTTGAAAAAAAATAGATTAAATGACGATCAATATTGTGCAGTAAATTTATCATAATTCACTGCCAATTTGATATGTCACTTGGATCTTTCGGTTATCAGGTATTTCTAAATTAGATAACACAGCTAATTGAGGAAAATTAGGTCTTAAAAACTGGGAGAGCATAGCTCTTAATGTGTGATTAACCAATAAAACAGGCGGCGCTCCCATTGCATCTTGCTGATTTAATGCTTGTTTGAGTTGTTGAAGAATATGTTCTGCTAGTCCCGGTTCAACATTACTAGTATTTTGCAAAGCTTGCAGTAATATTCTTTCTAAATCAATATTTAATCCAATTACTCTTATCGGTTCCGTCCCAGGAAACCATTGTTGGGTAATCACACGCCCTAGCGCTATTCTAACAATACTGAGTAAATGATAGGCATCATTTTGATTTGGTGCCTGTTCACAAATCGTCTCAATAATTGTGCGCATATCACGAATCGACACTTTTTCAGAAAGTAAGTTTTGTAGAATTTTATGAAAAGTAGTTAAAGGCACTACGTCAGGAATAAAATCTTCGACTAATTTAGGAATATCCTGCTTTATTCGATCCAATAATTCTTGTGTCTCTAATCGTCCCAATAAATCACTGGCAAATTGATGTAACAAATGATTGAAATGGGTGGCAATCATGGTACTAGTATCAACAACAGTGTAACCCAATATTTGTGCATTTTCTTTGTCATTTTCATCTATCCAAACAGCAGGTAAACCAAAAGCCGGCTCAATAGTTTCAATGCCTTCGATAGTTTCGGTTACTGTGCCGGGGTTGATCGCTAACCATTTATTATTCATTATTTCGCCTTGACCAATTTCACCACCTTTTATAAAAATTTTATATTGATAAGGTGATAACGAGAGATTATCGCGAATATGAACTTGAGGCGGTAAAAAGCCTAATGTTTGCGCAAACTTTTTACGCAAACTACGAATTCGACCAAGTAATTCACCATTTTGGTTTTGATCAACCATAGGAATGAGCCCGTATCCAACTTCCATCGCTAAGATATCTTCAATATTGACATCAGACCATGAAGCGTCAATATTTGTTGGCGCTGCAACACTTTTGGGTGGAGCGGCAACTGATTTCTCAACTTTCTTTTGTTTGGTTAACCACCAAGAAATTACTGATAATACCGCAGTAAACATTAAAAATACTAAATTTGGCATCCCTGGAATCAGTCCAAGCAGACCAATAACAACCGCAGTTAAGATTAATACTTGAGGGTTATTAAATAACTGTTTAAGCATTTGGTCGCTAATGTTTTCTTGTGAGGTAACCCGAGTCACAATTACACCCGCAGCGGTAGAAATAATCAGTGAGGGAATTTGTGCAACTAGACCATCACCAATAGTCAATAATACATAGGTTTTACTCGCATCTGAAAATGTCATACCATGCTGCATTATCCCAACTAATAATCCACCAACAATAGTTATGGCCATTATTAGTAAACCAGCAATGGCATCACCACGTACAAACTTACTCGCACCATCCATTGAGCCATAAAAATCGGCTTCCTGAGTAACTTCCGCGCGCCGTGCTTTGGCTTCATCTTCACCAATTAATCCAGCATTGAGATCAGCATCGATTGCCATCTGCTTACCCGGCATACCATCCAATGCAAAGCGAGCACCAACTTCAGCTATCCTACCGGCACCTT
Source organism: Gilliamella sp. ESL0443 (assembly GCF_019469165.1). Lineage (NCBI taxonomy): Bacteria > Pseudomonadati > Pseudomonadota > Gammaproteobacteria > Orbales > Orbaceae > Gilliamella > Gilliamella sp. ESL0443. The sequence goes on from NZ_CP048263.1 coordinate 2,361,155, forward strand.
TAGTGATTACCATGAAGTTGATAATCACTAAAATAATAAAGACAACAATACCAATAGCGAAATTACCGCCCACTAAAAAATGTCCAAAAGCCTCAATAACTCTACCTGCTGCATCACTACCAGTATGACCTTTTAACAGTACAACCCGAGTTGAAGCAACATTTAGAGATAGTCGTAATAACGTTGCAAAAAGCAGAACTGTAGGAAACGCTGCAAAATCTAAAACCCGCTTAGTAAACAAGGCAACAATCAAAATAATAATTGATAATGCAATATTAAAAGTAAAAAACAGATCTAATATAAATGCAGGTAAAGGTAATACCATCATTGAAAGAATCAATAAAATAAGCATTGGCCCTGTTAAAATTCGATAATGACCACTTTTAGATAGATTTACTGATAATAAATTGGCTAATTTTGATTTCATCATAGAGATTTACTTTTACTCATTCACGGATAAAGATTCAGGGATCGGTATATTCGTTGGTTTTTGAGGCTTATCACCACCATGTTTATGCCAACGTTTTAATTGATAAACCCAGGCTAAAATTTGCGCAACGGCAGCATAGAGTTCGGCTGGAATGGTTTGTCCTATTTCACCATAGCGATATAAAGCCCGAGCGAGAGGGGGAGCCTCTAATTGTGGAATGCGATGCTCTTGGGCAATTTCTTTAATTTTGATAGCGATATTGTCGGTACCTTTAGCTATCAGTTTAGGGGCAGACATAGTTTTATCATCATATTGTAGTGCAACAGCATAATGAGTTGGGTTAGTGATAATAACATTGGCTTTTGGTACATCTTTCATCATTCGACGTCTTGCTATTGCTTGTTGCATCTGGCGAATGCGGCCTTTAATTTGTGGATTACCTTCTTGCTCCTTGAACTCGTCTTTAATCTCTTGTTTAGACATTCTTAATTTTTTTAAATTACTCCAGATTTGATAAAAAATATCAAATCCAACCATAGGAATTAAAGCTAAAATAGTTAATATTCCTGAATAAATAAGCAGTTGCATAACGTTAGATAATGCACTATTTAAATACATATTTGGCAGCGAAAGCATATTTGGAAATTGATTGATTAGAAACAATGTCACGGCAAAACCGATTAAAACAACTTTAAGCAGGCTTTTAAATAACTCTAAAAAAATTCGAATACTAAACATTCTTTTAAATCCGCTAATCGGATTCAATTTACCAAAATTGGGTTTAATTGATTGCAAACTAAAAAGTAAACCACCAACTCCCATAGGTGCAATGATGGCAATAATGACTAATCCGAAAAAAATAGGTAAAATCGACCAAAATCCAGCGGTTAATAAATTAATTAAATTGAAAATAATTTGTTTATCATCATCTGTTCGGTATGCAACCAACATAGCGTGTTGAATAATTGTTTTTAAATTAGCAACAAAATGACTGCCCATCATCCAAAATAATAGGATACTAACCAACAAAATAATTAACGATGTTAACTCGCGAGATCGTGGGATTTGTCCCTTTTCCTTGGCTTTTTTTAATTTGCTATCGGTGGGTTGTTCGCTTTTATCTAGATCACTATCATCAGCCATATCTTCATTAAATCAATTTTATTGCCTAATTACCGTTTACAGCACAGTATGAACGCAACTTGAGAAAGTTATTGGCTTAATAAGACCCTAATTTAATAGTTATTTATCTCGTTTACCGTAAAACAACTTCAAAATGATTAAACTTTAGCGCGTTTAGATGAAATAGTTTCTGGTTGTTGATAACCATTATGGGTATAAACAGCAGGATTATTCATGCTTTTCAAATAATCTATTGAATGTTGCGTTACGTTCATTCGATTTTGAATAAGCACTCCGTTTTCCCGATTGATTTGAGCTAATCGCTGAGTCATTTTTGTGATAGCTTGCCATTTTAATGCTAACTCTTGTTTTTCACTATAAGGTGACTGAATATTGCATTGCTGACTAACTTTTAGTCTTTTTTCATCCAGTAATTTTAACTCAATGAGTAATTGGCTTTTTTGGTTTATAATCTCACTCAATTGATTTACTGAATTATTTTTAAATAATATTTGTTGTTCAGCTTCTAAAATATCTGACAGGGCTTGTAACATAACTGTTACATTATTAAAAATGTTATCTAATTCTAACATGACGACATTCCTTCAAAATCAATTAGATTTCAATATTTTCAAAAGTTTGCTTAATAATTTCATCGGCAATTTTATTTGGATTGATCACTAATCTACCTTCAGTAATGGCCTGTTTTATCTTTTCAATTTTACTAATATCGATATCATTTTCAGTTGAATGCAACATTGCTATAGTATTTTGGCTTAACTTAACATTTAACGTTAAGTTACTTGAGTTTTGCACAGATGCATTAGTTTTTTTATTTTGCTCATTTATACGATTAAGTACCCCTGATACGGCGGTAACCATTTTTGTTGCATCTATACTCATAAAATTCCTTCAATTAACGTTGAGGTTTATAGGGGAGGTTTAATCTAATTATCGGCAAAAATCAGAAAATCATTAATTTTATTTGTTTAAAATTGTGATACCTTTTTCTGTAACAACACCCTGAACAATATTGCCTGTATTAAGTTTGATATTTATTAATTCACCCAAGGCACCATTGCTTAGTGTTTTGCCATTAGCAGCAATTGAATATCCCTCACCATTAACAATTACTTTTACTGTTTGACCTGCTTTAACATGCCAATTTTTCTGTAACATTGAATTTTTAATAGGCTCACCATTATTAATATTTCTTAAAGCAATATGATTGATAACCTCTGATTTATTCAAAATTACAGCAGGTGGTAATTTATCTAACCGCCCAGATTGCATTTTCACTTGCTGCTCTGTCATTAATGTTCCTGCACTTATCGGCTGATTCGCCATAACATAACTCCCAGTAACAGCAACATAAACTTGAATATATTTAGTAATGTTTTCACATTTAGCAGTAATAGTTAAATTACCCCACTGCTTATTTTTATTTAAAATCGCAAATGTTGGTGAATCACAATTTAACTGAGGTTTCAAAGTGAGGTAATCAATAGCAATATTATCAATATTAGCTTCGCTAATTTGTTGATAGATTAGATTGCTAATCTGTTTTTCCATTGAGTTAGCCAAAGCTATTTTTGAGCTACACAACACACCTAAAAGGCTTATATATTTTATAAACTGAGACATATTTGTTCACAACATTATTGGTAACTAAATTTTACTTTATCAGCTAATTTATTGAATGTTGAAATAAGGGCAATTTTTATCGTTATTTATACGATGATTTTTTTTTGATTTGCTTAAAATTCTCTACATAAAAAAAGATGAGATGATTTTATGCTAAATAAATTAGATACTTTTGTTAACTTTCATCAACAAGCATTAAATGTTCGTGAAAAACGACAAAATATACTTGCGACCAATATTGCCAATAGTGATACGCCTAATTATCAAGCTAGAGATATTGATTTTAATATTGAATTAAAAAAAGCTATCAATAATCAACATACGCTTAATAATATAAAACTTAATATAACATCAGCAAAGCATATCCAAACCATCGGCTCAGCTGATTATCAACTTCTGTATCGCATTCCTTATCAATCATCTGCTGATGGTAATACTGTTGAAATGGATCAAGAAAGAACAGCCTTTATGGATAACAGTATCCATTATCAAAGTAATTTAACATTTTTAGGTGAACAATTTAAAAATGTAGTATCTGTATTGCAGCAAGGATAACCATTATGAGCTTCTCTATTTTTTCTATCTCTGGTTCTGCTTTAATGGCACAAACTCAACGAATGAATGTTAGTGCGAGTAATTTAGCAAATGCTGATAGTGTTACAAGTACTTCAGGTCAAGCTTATCGAGCTAAACAAGTTATTTTCCAAGTCGATGATAATAATTATCCCAATAGCGTAGCTGGAGTAAAAGTATCTGAGGTCATCGAAGACCCATCACCAATGAATTTAGTCTATGACCCTAAGCACCCTTTAGCTGATGAGAAAGGTTACATTCAAAAACCTAATGTAGATGTAGTGGCAGAGATGGTCAATACCATTTCAGCATCTCGTAGCTACCAAGCAAATGTGGAAGTCATTAATACCGTAAAAAGCTTAATGCTTAAAACACTTACCTTAGGGCAATAAAGGGGCTTAATTCATGGGTATTTCGAATGTACCAGTTTCAGAATCGTCAAATATGGCTAGTCCACAAGCAGTGAGGAAAGGTTCATCTGATGGTAATTCTAGTCAGGAATTACAAGATAACTTTTTAACATTACTTATTGCCCAAATGAAGAATCAAGATCCAACTAATCCAATGGATAATAGTCAGTTAACCTCGCAATTGGCGCAAATTAATACATTAGCAGGCATTGAACGACTTAATACAACGTTAGGTATGGTTTCAGGCCAGATTGACGATAGTTTATCAGTCAACGCGAGCAATATGATTGGTAAAGGCGTTATGGTTCCTGGTAATAAAATATTAGTCGCAACTTCAGAAATAGATGGTTCAAAAAGTGATAAAGAGACCATTACTACGCCGTTTGGTTTTGAACTTATGCGTGATGCTGATTCGGTTGTTATCACCATAAAAGATGAAAATGGTAATGTTGTACGAGAAGTCGATCTTGGATCCATCCCGGCTGGTGTCAGCTCTTTTACTTGGGATGGAGAACTTAACGATGGAACTTTAGCTCCAGATGGTAGCTACACGTTTTCAGTTAATGCTACTTACGAGGGGCAAAAAGTCACATCAACACCATTAGCTTACTCTGTTGTTTACGGAGTAATTAATAGCAAAGTTAATAATAAAGTATTACTTGATTTAGGGATACTTGGTTCAATTAGTATTGACGAAGTGCGTCAAATTCTTTAAAGGGGAATAAGTTTATATGGGATTTTCTCAAGCAATCAGTGGTATGAATGCCGCTTCTAAACAATTAGATGTTATTGGTAATAATATTGCCAATTCTGCAACAGTTGGCTTTAAAAGTGCTAGTATTTCATTTGCTGATATCTATGCCGGTTCAAAAGTAGGAATGGGTGTTAAAGTTGCTGCTGTTATGCAAAATTTTAATGACGGCACAACAACTTCAACCAACAACAGTTTAGATGTAGCGATTTCAGGTAATGGATTTTTCAGATTAGTTGATAGTAGTGGACAAATCTACTATACCCGTAATGGTCAGTTTCAATTAGATGCTGAACGTAATATCGTATCTGCTGACGGTTTCAATTTGACTGGTTATCTTGCGACAGGTACTCCACCACAAATTCAACAAGGTTCAGCACCTGGTCCATTAAAAATTTCACAAGAAATGTTAAATGCATCAGCAACCAATAAAGCTGCTTTGCAAACAAATCTAAATTCAAATAGTAAAGTTCCTGAAAAACAACCGATTAATGCAACAGATGCTGACACATTTAATTATTCAACCACTATCACCACTTATGATTCATTAGGTAATCAACGCAATGTTCAGCTTTTTTATGTAAAAACAGCAGATAACCAATGGGATGTTCATTACCTTGATAGTAGCGATCCTAATGCAACCCTACAAGCATTAGGAAAAATGGAATTTGATTCATCAGGCAAATTAATCAGCGATCCCGAAATGACTATCAATATTAATGGCATAAATGGATCAGAAGATAATAGCTTTACATTATCACTTGCAAACAGTACGCAACAAAATATGGGTAAAGAAGTCGGTAGCATAAAAACGCCTATCGTAGATGGTTATGCAGCAGGTGATTTAGTTGGTTATAGTATTAACAATGACGGCACTATTTATGGTGTTTATTCCAACCAACAAACCATGTTATTAGGTCAAATTGCCATGGCTGATTTTGCCAATGTTAATGGATTAGAGTCAGCAGGGAATAATAACTGGCGTTCAACACTTAATTCTGGTGGTGAAGTATTAGGCTCAGCCAATACAGGTACTTTTGGATCATTAGCCAGTGGTGCCGTTGAATCATCTAATGTCGATATGAGCCAAGAATTAGTCAATATGATTGTTGCTCAACGTAATTATCAATCTAATTCTCAAACCATTAAGACACAAGATCAAATTCTTAATACATTAGTTAATTTGAGATAATTTAAGGAATATTTATGGATCGCGTTATTTATACTGCCATGTCTGGTGCAAGCCAAACATTAAATCAACAATCCATAACCAGTCATAATTTAGCTAATGTATCAACAGTAGGCTTTCGTGCTCAATTAGCGGCAATGAAAGCCGTTCCTATTGTGGGTAATAGTATGCCAACAAGGACCATGGTTGCAGCAACCACGCCTACCTATGATTCAACAATGGGTGCATTTAATTACACTGGGCGAGATTTAGACGTTGCTTTATCAGAAGATGATTGGCTAGCTGTACAATTAGCTGATGGTAGTGAAGCATATACCCGTAATGGTGCCATTCAAATTGATGAAAATGGCACGCTTAATATCCAAGGTCATCCATTACTTGGTGATAATGGCGTATTAACAGTTCCTCAGCGTTCACAGGTTAGTATCAGTGCCGACGGAACTTTATCAGCGTTAGGTGCAGGTGATAAACGCACAACCATTGCTCAAGTTGGAAAAATAAAGAAAGTTCACCTTGAACCTAATGAGTTGGTACGTGGCGATGACGGTTTTTTTCATGCAACACCTGTTAACAATCGTGGTGCAGTATTACAAGATAATCCTAACGCAAAACTGATGTCTGGAGTATTAGAAGGCAGTAATGTTAATCCTGTTACTGCAATGGTGAATTTGATTAGCCATTCTCGTCAATTTGAAATGCAGATGAAGCAAATTACTACAGCAGATGAAAATGCACAAAGAGCCAATCAAATATTATCGTTAACATAATTAAAATAGGAAAAAGCAATGATTAAATCATTATGGATTGCAAAAACTGGGCTAACTGCACAACAAATGAATATGGATATAATTTCCAATAATTTAGCCAACGTTAGTACTGGTGGCTTTAAACGCCAACGTGCTGTTTTTGAAGATCTGTTATATCAAACTATTCGCCAACCCGGCGCTCAATCATCTGAACAAACAACACTACCCTCTGGATTACAAATTGGTACCGGTGTTAGACCTGTAGCTACCGAACGAATCCATAGCCAAGGAAATTTAGAATTAACTGATAATAGCAGTGATATCGCTATTAATGGACAAGGTTTTTTCCAAGTTCTGATGCCTGATGGAACGCTAGCTTATACTCGAAGTGGCGCTTTTCAAGTTAACCAAAATGGTCAATTAGTTACTGCTGCTGGTTACGAAATTCAACCAACTATCAACATTCCATCAAATGCGATAAAAATGACCGTGGCACGGGATGGTATTGTTAGTGTGACCTTAGCCAATCAATCAACTCAAGTGCAAGTTGGTCAATTAACATTACATACTTTTATTAATGACACTGGGTTAGAAAGTGTTGGTGAAAATCTCTATTTAGAAACCGAGAGCTCCGGTGCTCCAACTGAAAATACACCGGGATTAAATGGTGCTGGATTGCTGTATCAAGGTTATATCGAAACCTCTAACGTAAATGTTGCAGAAGAGTTAGTTAATATGATTCAAGTACAACGTGCTTACGAAATTAACAGTAAAGCAATATCAGCGTCTGACCAAATGTTGCAACGTTTAAATCAGTTATAAAACTATGATAATGAGATATCTTTATATTTTAGTAATGATGTTATTAGTCGGTTGTAGCCAATTACCTAAAAAAGCATTAGTTGAAGGGCAAACCAGTATTGTTCCTCAAATGCCAGAAATTGTTAATTCAAGTGGCTCAATATATCAAGCATCACAACCAAGTAGTTTTGGCTATCAACCAATGTTTGAAGATCGTAGACCTCGCAATATTGGTGATGTATTAACTATTGTATTACAAGAAAATGTGAGTGCGAGCAAAAGTTCATCTATTAATGCTGGCCGTAATGGTGGGGTAAATTTAGGTGTAAAAACCGTTCCTCACTTTTTAGATGGGCTAGTTGGTCGAGGCAAAGTAGATACTGATATCTCAGGCAGTAACGATTTTAAAGGTTCTGGTGGCGCTAATGCAAAAAATACATTTAGTGGAACCATCACCGTCACCGTTCAAGATGTCATGATTAATGGCAATTTAAAAGTAATTGGTGAAAAACAAATTGCAATAAATCAGGGAACAGAATTTATTCGATTTTCAGGCGTTGTTAACCCAAGGACAATAAGTGGTAACAATACCGTTATTTCAACTCAAGTTGCCGATGCTCGCATTGAATATGTAGGTAATGGCTACATTGATGAAGCTCAAACTATGGGTTGGTTACAACGCCTGTTTTTTAATCTTTCACCATTTTAATGAATCTGATTATGCTTAATATATTACGAACTTTTATTATTTTAATAATGATAGTGGGCACGCCCTATAGTTATGCCGAACGAATAAGGGATTTAGTAACTATTCAAGGCGTGCGTGAAAACGCCTTAGTAGGCTATGGAATTGTTGTTGGGCTAGATGGTACTGGGGATCAAACTTCACAAACACCATTTACCATTCAAAGTATAACCAACATGCTTTCACAATTAGGTATTACCGTACCATCAGGTAGTAACATGCAATTAAAAAATGTTGCTGCGGTAATGGTAACAGCTAAATTACCTTCTTATGCACGAGTTGGGCAACAAATTGATGTGGTTGTCTCTTCATTAGGCAATGCCAAAAGCCTTCGCGGTGGCACATTGATTATGACGCCATTGAAAGGTGCCGACAATCAAGTTTATGCCATTGCTCAAGGTAATCTTTTTGTTGGTGGTATGGGCGCAAGCAGCAAAGGGAGTAGTGTAACAGTTAATCAAATGGCTGGTGCAACTATCCCGAGTGGAGCGACAATTGAGAGGGAATTAACAACCCGCTTAGATGAAAAAAGTTCCATTCACTTACACCTTAACCATTTTGACTTTACCATGGCATCAAAAATCGCTGAAGCAATTAACAAGGTACAAAAAAATATCGCAGTTGCTTTAGATGGTATGACGGTTAAATTGAACATGCCACAAGATAGCCAGGCAAGAGTTAAATTATTATCAAAGATTCAAAACCTACAAATTAGTGCTTCACCAATTTCAGCAAAAGTAGTCATTAATACGCGCACTGGCGTGGTGGTGATGAATCAAAAAGTTCAATTAGACAATTGTGCCGTTGCTCATGGTAATTTATCTGTGGTGGTCAATAACAAATTAAAAGTTAGCCAGCCTAACACTCCGTTAGCCGGAGGACAAACCGTAGTTGTTCCTGATGATGAGGTCAGCATCGAACAAGATGGCGGAGCATTACATAATTTAGCTTCTGGCGCTGATTTAAACCGAGTAATTAGCTCACTTAATTTATTAGGCGCAAATCCAACAGAATTAATGTCGATACTTGAGGCATTAAAAACCGCTGGTTGTTTGCACGCTGCATTAGAAACGATTTAAAGCATAATTATTATGAAAAACCTAGTTAATCAGTCTATTAATCGCTTTGCTTATGATTTTTCGAGCATTGGCCAATTAAGGCGTAACGCTGTTAGTGGATCAAGTGAAAGTGTCAAGCAAGTTGCCGATCAGTTTGAAACACTATTCGTCAATATGATGATGCAATCTATGCGAAAAGCCGTTCCTAATGGTGGATTATTTAATCAATCTGCAATGCAGTTATTTACCTCAATATTTGATCAGCAAATTGCTCAACAGACCGCCGGTAAAGGATTAGGTCTTGCCAATATTATTGCCAAACAATTAAATAATCAGCCAAATAGATCTATTACCCCACAATCTCAGGCTAATAATATAGAATTAGCACAATCTTTATTTAGTGATTCAAATTCATCGCCTGCGGCATTAGGTCAAATGCTTTACCAGCAAACGAATAAATTAACGAATACTAACGTCAAACCATTACCGCCAGCAGTTAATGATTCTGATAAAGACCATATCACGCAATTTATAGTTGAGTGGTTTGAACCCGCTAAAAAGGCATCCAAAATGTCAGGTATTCCTTATGAGGTTATCATTGCACAAGCGGCCTTAGAAACAGGTTGGGGTAAAAAGCAGATAAAAACAGCCGACAATCAACCAAGTCATAACTATTTTGGCATAAAAGCGACATCATCATGGAAAGGCAATTCAACTCGGTTAACAACACGAGAATTTTTAAATAACAATATGGTTAAGATTCAAGATGAATTTAGAGTTTATAAAAGTAAACAACATGCATTAACAGATTATCTTGATTTACTTACCAAAAGCCCACGTTATCGTGCCGTTGTTAACGCACCTGATGCAAGAACCGCAGCCAAAGCACTGCAAGATGCACACTATGCAACCGATCCTAACTATAGCGAAAAGTTAATTCAAATTATTAGTCGAATTGAAGAAATTGCTAGAAATACACCGCAAAAATCAATATCAGGTTTTAGACAAATTGCCTTTAAATAATAACTAAATAAATTAACTAAATTTTAATGAAGTTAATAAATAGGAGGCATAAGCCTCCTGTTTATTAACGATTTAAATAAGTGATGACAGAAAGTTATTTCATTTGAAATAAGGACATATTTTGCATATTCATAAAAGTATATTGAGCTGCTTGTAAATTCGCCTGTAACATCACATAATCTGCAATGGCTTCATACCAATCAACATCTTCAATTTGGCTAATTTGTGTCTGAAAATCAATGTCCAAGGTTTTACCTAGTGCAGTTAATCGTTCAACTTCCGCCAACACATTACCCCCTGCAGCCCTAACTGTTGAGATATTTTCAAACGAATTATCAACGCCTTGACTAGCTTTCGATAAACCTTCTCTGAATTGCGTAATCGCATCAGGGTCATTATCATCTAAACCGATTTGCAGTACTTCTAATGCATAGTCAATGCTAGCAAAAACATCACTTTCCACAGAACTATTGGCGCCTGACATAAAAATCTGATCACCAGTAAAACTTAATGACACTTCACGCGTATCATCAATAAAAATATTAATCGTTGTGGAACCACCGACATAATTAACTTTACCAGATTCATCCACAACAAAAGGAGGTGTATCATTTTTATTTCCAGCAAAGATATAATTGCCATTAGTGTCTTTAGCATTAGCTAACGAAATTAATTGATCTTTTAGTCCTTGTAATTTATTGGCTAAGTCACGTCTATTTTCATCGTTTAACGTCTCATTACCCGCATAAACTAGTGTCTCTTGAATTGATTGGATAACAGTATTCGCTTCTTTTAGTACTGTATCTTGGCGACTTAACGAGTTATTAACACTTTCACGAGCTGATTGATACTGAGTATTTCTTGATTGAGCCTGTTTTAAAATTAATGCTTGCGATGACCCCATAGGATCATCAGAAGGTGATAAGATTTTTTTACCGGTTGCTAAATGCAATCCTGATTTTTGCCATTTACTGTTGGTATTTAAAATACTCGTTAAATTTTTTTGATACATTGCATTAGTACTAACACGCATATTTAAACCCTTCTATTATTTAGCTAAACCTAAAATGGTATCGAATATTGTGGTTGCCGCATCAATAATCTTTGCATTAGCTTGGTAATACTGCATATAAACCTGCATAGAGATATATTCTTCTTCAATATTAACGCCTGATATTGATTGATTTTGCTCATAAATTTCTTGAGTAATATTATGACTAGATTGCGCTGAAATTTTAGCTGTCTGTGTTTCACTTCCCACATAACTAACTAAGGCGTTATAAGCACTATTTAACGTTTTAGTGCCATTAATTAATTTTTCATTTTGGATATCAAGCAATTTAGCTACATTACGATTATCGCCATTACCATTTTCATCATCATTAATACCTGTTGCTAGTTTGTTGACATCCTTAACTAGTAGCTGGAGTGATGATGCTACATCTGCAACAGGTTTAAGTAAGATACTATCACCCGCTACTGGATCACCATTTATTTCAATAGATAATCCATCAAACAATAATTTACCATCTTCAACTTGTGGGGTAATTTGCTTGTTATCAGATAATCTGGTTACGACCCAATCGTTACCATTAAACTCAATTTTATAATCAGATGCTTTGACGTCTGTCACTGAGTTATAGTTAATTTTAGCAGTGGCATTACCTTGATTTTGGGCGTTAGCAATACTAGTTGGGCTATGATAATCGAATAATTTCTGACCTGGTTCGCCATTAATATCAACCCCTGACATATGTACTTCATTAAATCGTTCTGCTAGATTTAACGCAATCAAACCTAATTGATTGCGAGCTTCTAGGAGTGGTCCATCACGAAAAGCTAATAATCCATTTAATCGGCCTGATGCGATATTTTGACTTGATAGTTCTTGAGTCGCACCAGAATTATGAGTGTAAATAATTGTATTTAAAGCAGGATCATCTTTAGACGGTTGTACAGATAACTGAGTTGCCGATGACCCTTGCACTAAACTTAAACCATTAGGTAGTGAAATATTGTATTGTCCATTTTGCTCAGTAACAGTGATGCCTATCATCTCGCTTAATTCATTAACCAGTTGATCGCGTTCATCAAGCAATGCATTCGGCTCATGACCACCACTTACTGCCTGTAATCTTGCTATTTTTTGGTTAAGATCAGCAATTTGTTGGGTATAAGAGTTAATGGTATCAACATTATTAACAATTTCAGTATTGATATTGGCAATCTGATTTTTTAAATTCAATTCCGTTTTATTAAACTGACTGACTAACGAGCTAAGATCATTTATTACTGTTTGTTTGGAAGCGGCATCACCCGCATTTGAAGAAAGTTTATTTAAACTTGCAAACAGACTATTTAGTTGCGAGGAAATACTATTATCATTCTCCGCTAATAAATTATCGACTTTTGACAATTCATTGTAATAAGCCTTTATAGAGCCATTTTGTGATTGAGATTGACGTAATTGACCAACCACAAAACTATTATATGCCCGATTAACTGATGATACAGATACACCGTTACCAACAAAACCATAATTATATTTAGTGCCATTTGCTTGTTGCAAAATTTGTTGTTGACGATTGTAACCAACGGTATGCGCATTACTAATATTATTGCTTATAACATTAAGCATATTTTGCGCAGCATTTAATCCACTAATACCGGTATTCATCAATGAATTTGACATAAAAGCTCCTAAATATATTTAGTCAATAATCAAATTATTAACTTAAAGGGTTATTCTTATATCGGATAAAAAAGATAAAACTTTAGTTATTTTTAGAAAATAATTGAAATTTAATTTTTTAACACGCTTAACCTAAGTAATTCCAATGCTATTGTTCAGATTTAGTTGCTTGTTTTAAAAAATCTATTCCAGTCATTGTATTTTCATCTTCAATATATTTTTGAGCTGACTTATTCAAAATTAAAATACTAATACGACGATTAGCATCTTTACTATAATTAGGATTGTTTAAACCAACTGTATCAGCTAAACCAATAATTCGAATAATTTTGCTTGAATCTAATCCAGCAGCGATAAGCTCTCGTCTTGACGAATTTGCTCTATCAGCAGATAACTCCCAGTTACTATAACCTCTATCACCTGTTATATATTGACGCTCATCAGTATGCCCAGATAAGGTCATTTTATTGGGTAAATCGTTTATTATTGGTGCTAGAGCGTGAAGAATTTCTTGCATATTAGGATGAATAACTGCACTACCAACATCAAACATTGGTTTATCATCAGTTGCTAAAATCTGAATTCTTAACCCCATTTCAGTTAGTTCAACAATAAGATTAGCCGCTAATTTTTGCAGTCTAGGATCAAGTTCAAACGCCTCATAAATTTTACGAGCAGTTTCGAGCAATTGATTTCTTTCAACTACATTGGGATCTATTGGTTGTTCATTTATTATGCTCTGTTGCTCTTCACCCAAACTTTTACTGACATCATCGCCACCACCAGGAATAGGGCTTTCGCTATCGCTAATATTTTTACCACCATTTTGACCTAGTATTAATGGCGTTCTGAAATATTCGGCAATTCCTTGTAATTCTTGCGGGCTGGATTTGGCTATCAACCACATGACTAAAAAAAGTGCCATCATAGCAGTCATGAAATCTGCATAAGCAATCTTCCACGAACCACCATGATGGCCACCGCCATGCCCTGACTTTTTTTTAGAAATAATTATTCTTACTGGCTTATCTTTCATTATTCATTATTTTCTGTTGGGTTAGCATTTTTATCTTTCACTTCTTGAATATATTTTTCTAATTCAAAGAAAGATGGTCGCTCATGCGAAAAAATAGTTTTTCGACCAAATTCTATACAAATCTGTGGAGCATAATCATGCATGCTGGCAATAAGAATAACTTTAGTACATTCTAAAATTTTTACTGTATCAGCATTCTTCTGTCTTAATAAAGCAGCTAGTGGCGAAACAAACCCATAAGCCAGTAAAATTCCTAAAAAGGTTCCAACCATAGCATGTGCAATAAGTTCACCCAACTCGCTAGCAGGCCTATCTGCTTGTGCTAATGTGTTAATCACTCCCATAACCGCAGCCACAATCCCAAAAGCAGGTAACCCATCGCCCACACTAGAAATCGCATCTGCAGGTTTTTCTAATTCATGGGTATACGTCTCAATTTCTTCATTCATTAATGCTTCAATTTCATAAACTTCCATATTTCCGCTAATCATTAAGCGTAAATAATCAGTGATAAAATCGCATATTTGTGGATTGGCAAGAATAAGTGGATACTTTTTAAATAACTCACTCTCTTTTGGATTATCAATATCTTCTTCAATAGATAACCCCCCATTTTGACGTATCTTAGTTAAAATGGTGTACATTAAATTAATTAATGTTAAATAAAGAGTTTTATTATATTTTGATGTTTTAAATAAACTACCTAACGATTTAAGTGTAGCCATTATTGCTTTCTTTTCATTACTTACAATGAAAGCACCAATAGCTGTACCACCAATTATCAAAAACTCTAATGGTTGAAAAAGTACTGCCAAATACCCTCCACTTAGCACATAACCAACTAAAGCAGAAGCGATAACAACAATATATCCTATAATTATTAGCATTGGCTTTCCTTTATCTCTATAAAATGTAACTAAACTTTTTTAATTAATTGCTTATCTAAACCGTTACCTGATTTGCGGTGACTAAGTTGAATGCACTAGGTATTGATAAAACTTGTAAGCATTTTGCTTGGCTTTCTTTATGCGTTTTATTATTTTTTTCGGCCCTTGATGGCGGTTGGCATAAACTGCAAACAAAACTATTATGTGGCTGGTAAGCGTGTGTAATAAATCGCCCTTTACACTCTTTGCAACACGATTGCTGCATAACATTACTTTCAACAAATTTAACTAAAATCCATGCACGAGTTAAGCCTAAAACCGGCTCTTCATCGTGATGAAGGGAACATTGCTCTAAATAAAGTTGATAAGCTTTAACAATTGCATGAACTCCAGATTTAGTACCATGCTTGACTAAAAATCGATAAGCATTATAAAACATGCTTGAATGAATATTAGGCTCCCAAGTCATAAACCACGTCGTAGAAAAAGGAAGTAAACCTTTAGGTGGTGGGCATCCTTGGATTTCTTTATATAATTTAATCAGCTTTCCACGACTTAAATTAGTTTCACTTTCCAACATTTGAATTCTAGCGCCGAGTGTAATTAATCGAATAGCTAATTGGACTTCTTTATATTTTTGAATAATGCTTTTGCTACTCATTTTTATCATTTACCTACTTATTAATAGAATCTAAAAGTAAGCTTGATAGAAGGATCCCTGTATGCATCTGCTTTATATCACTAACGCGAGACTCTTCAGTTAATTTTTCCATCATTGCTGAATTTTTAAATCGAAATTGAAACGTTAATTGATTGGTTTCAGATAAAACCAACATTTGAGAAGCACTTAAATTACTCAAAATATCAGCGGTTTTTTCATCAATTCCTAATCGATACATTGCCATCACTTTATCTTTCTCTATCATCCTTTGGCTTAATAAAAGCGTTGAAAGATTTAAATGATGTATACATTTCAAAATATCGTCTTCTTGTATATTTCCCAATTTACTCACCAAAATTTATATTTTTCTCGCATAAAAAAATGCGAAATCAGTAAAAAATATCTTAATTCGTTTTTTTTCACTTAAAGTTACATTTTTAAAAGCAAAAGGTCAATAAAAAAATCATTTCGATTTATTTTCAATTTATTTTTTCATGTTTTACTGTTTTATTCTGTTTTTTATATATTAATTTTACTTTGTATTCGTTTTATTGCTTGGCTATGTAATTGACTTACGCGAGATTCGCTAATATCTAACACTTTTCCAATCTCTTTTAAATTCAACTCTTCTTGATAATAGAGCGCTAAAACCATTTTTTCTTTTTCAGGTAAGTTATCAATTTGTTGAACAATAATATTGCGAATTTCATCATTAATAATAAAAGCAAAAGGATTGTTATCGGAATCAGGCTCAATCAGCGCATCCAAATTATCGCCGAGTTTTTTTTGTATCTCATCGTAAGAACAGATTTGGCTATAATTTGAATCTAATAACACCTTGCGATATTCAGTAAGAGACAATTGCAGATGTGCAGCTATCTGGTGATCATTAGGTGGGACACCTAAAATTTGTTCCAATTCATTAATGGCGTTAGTGACATCTTTAATTTTTTTTCGGGTTTGCCTTGGTAGCCAGTCACGACTACGCAACTCATCTAACATTGCTCCCTTTATTCTAGGAATAGCAAATGTAGTAAAAGTATAACCTTGTGCAGCATCATAACGTTTTATGCATTCTAATAAACCGATATAACCAACTTGTAACAAGTCATCAAGCTCAATCGTCGTTGGTAAACGAACAGCTAATTTCAACGCTTCATTACGAACTAAATAGATATATTGTTGCCAATCGATTTGATTCACTACACCCTGAGAGTTATACAGGTTATCACTCATTTCCTAAACCATTGTAAAAAATGCTAAGGAATATTATGACGATAATTGACTGAGTTAATGGCAAGAATAAAGTATTAAAAAATAGGTAATTAACATTATTAGCAATAATGGTATTAAAAAATACCATTATTACTATAGTATAAAAATTAAAGTAAAATTTTAGAGATATACTTTATTGTAATAAAGACAGTACAGATTGAGGTACTTGGTTAGCTTGTGCTAATACTGAAGTACCTGCTTGTTGTAAAATTTGACCACGAGTCATATTAGAGACTTCTTCAGCATAATCTGCATCTTCAATACGGCTACGCGCAGAGCTTAAGTTATTTACTGTATTGTTGATGTTAGTTACAGTTGACTCAAAACGATTTTGTACCGCACCAAGCTCACCACGTAATTCATCAATTTTTGATAATGCAGCATCAAGTGTTTTTAAAGGATCTGCTGTTGGGCTTGAAGAAACATTAAATGAAGCTAAACCGAGTTCAGTACTGTCAATTTTTTTCAAATTGATTTCAATAGTTTCACCATCATTTGCACCCACTTGTATTTTAAGTGTTTTATCAGCAGATAATACTTTAGTACCATTGAAATCAGTTTGTTTAGATACACGGTCTATCTCTTCTAAACGTTGATCAATTTCGTTTTGAATTGATTCTAAATCGCTTTGAGAGTTTGTACCATTTGCCGCTTGAACAGTCAATTCACGAATACGTTGAACGTTGTTATTAATTTCGTTTAATGCACCTTCAGTTGTTTGAGCTAAAGAGATACCGTCATTTGCATTACGTGCAGCTTGAGTTAAACCACGAATATTTGAAGAAAAACGATTAGCGATTGCTTGACCTGCTGCATCATCTTTAGCGCTATTGATACGCATACCTGATGATAGACGCTCAATTGCAGTTCCAAGAACACTTTGAGAATTATTCAGATTGTTTCTTGCCATTAAAGACATAGTATTGGTATTAATTACCTGTGCCATTTTTATCTCCTTTAATATGATTAGTTAGATCAACGAGATATTGAAAATATTATTCAATACTTTTGCTGATGATTTAGTTATCGGTATTAAAAAAAGAAACTTTAATATTTTTTTAATTTTTATTTTATGTCGTCGAATAAAACCGAATAACTAATTAAGTTTGATAAAACGCTCAGAGGTCCTAATACATTTTTATATGTAAATTAATCGGTAAAAAACAGTTGATAGCCTTATTTAATAAAGGCCAAGGCAAAACCGCCTAAACTCCTATCTATTTAAATAATTGCAATATATTTACTAATAATAGAAATTATATTAGAAAGATCACTACTTAATTTTATTTTTAAATTACGCCCACCATCCTTAAAAACATTTAGCTTTTAACACTCTGGAATATCAAAGCTCATTGATTAAAAAGATAATTTATAACTCCAGCAGCAATATATCACCTACATCTTTTTACAGTGCAAAATTGATATGGATATAACATTGATAACTGAATAAATAACTGGTTTTTGAATAGATAAAATCGCCTAGCAATATATGCATTGCCAAAACCTAATTATTTATTAGTAAAAATATCTAAACTTTTTATTACATCAGTCGATAAAACAAGAGATGAAAGAATTTATAATAGGATAATAAAACATGGCAATGAGTATATTGGGGATTGGTTCTGGTATTGATTTAAATGAAGTATTAGATCAATTAGAAGCGGTAGAAAAAAACCGTCTTACGCCAATAAAAGCACAGCAAAAAACAATTAATAATAAAATAAGCGGTTTTGGCAAATTAAAAAGTGCATTATCAACATTTAATAGCGCAACAGCAAAACTACAAAAAAAAGAGCTGTTCCAAGCTAGAACGGTATCGGGCAATGACAACTACTTTACTACTAACGTAAGTAGCAATGCTCAATTAGGTAATTATGCAGTGAGTGTGCAACAACTTGCTAGCGCACACAGCGTTGCTACTAATACAATAAACGATAAACAAACAGCGTTAGGTAACAATAATGAAACGCGAACAATCACCATCGAACAAGCTAATGGTCAAAAATTAAATGTCACTTTAGGCAAAGATGAAACATCCTTAGAATCAATCGCAAATGCAATTAACCAAGCTAAAGTGGTTAATGAAGATGGCTCAATCAGTGAATCTCCCGTTAATGCAACAATTGTTCGTTCAGGAACCGATAGCTATCAACTGGTTATCACATCTAAAGAAACGGGTGAACAACAAACTATAACTTCAATATCATCCGATGATGAAAAACTCAATTCATTAGTTGGTTTTGATATTAATCAAGCTGATTCATCAGCAATGAGCGAAGTCGCTAAAGCGCAAGATGCTAAATTTAGTTTTAATGGTATTACCGTCAATAGTGCATCAAATACCGTTAAAGATGTCATCCCTGGCGTTGATATCACTTTAAAAGCAGTAACCACCACATCGCAAAATTTAACTATTAACGCAGATAACGAAAAAACCCAAGAGGCACTTAAAGAGTGGGTGGAGGCATTTAATCAATTACAATCAACGATATCAACCTTAACTCAATTTACTGCTAGTGATGCCAATTCAGATGAATTAAATAGTAATAATGGACCACTGGTTGGTGATTCAACACTACGTAATATAGATCAAAGTATCCGATCTATCTTTTCGAAAGGTCAAGCTGGTGAAATCTCTGTATTGGCTCAAATCGGTATCAATATGGATAGTAATGGCAAGCTAATTATTAAAGAAAACGAATTAGAAAAAGCCCTCAAAGAAAACAGTGAAGCAGTCGCCATGCTATTTATTGGTGATGGTGAAACGACAGGCATAGCTAACGAAGTATGTGCCAAAGTGAGTAGCTTCATTGATAGTGATGGCATGATTGATACCGCAACTAACGGCTTAAACTCAACCTTAAAATCATTAGATAAACGCTATGATCAAGTTAACAACTCTATTGACCAAACTATTGAACGTTATCGTGTACAGTTTACTAAATTAGATATCTTGATCAATGAATTAAATGGTATGAGCAATTACTTAACCACACAATTCGAAATGATGGCGAACATGAAAAAATAAGGAATATAAAAATGGGAGTTCAAGCTTATAAGCAAGTTAATTTAGAAACGAGTGTTAATCAGGCTTCGCCACATCAGCTTATTGTTTTATTATTCGAGGGCGCACTTAATGCTATTCGTTTAGCTGAGTTATATATAGAAAAAGGGAATATTGCAGGCAAAGGGCAAGCCATTTCGAAAGCAATTAATATTATAGATAATGGACTTAAGAGTTCACTTGATCTAGAGCAAGGTGGTGAAATTGCCGAAAATTTAGATCAATTATATCAATACATCAGTCAGCAGTTGGTTTTAGCCAATTTACATAATGATAAAGACAAACTGCAAGTCTGTTTTAATTTGCTTGATAACATTGCTCAAGCTTGGCGGGAGATAGCATAGTTATGGGAATATCAGTTTTAAATAATAATTTATTATTAGAACAATATGAAAAGCTTAATTATGTTGTTGAGCAAATGCTAATTAATGCACAAAAAGAAAACTGGGAATTATTAATCAGCTGGCAAGCTCAATACCACCAATTATCTAAAGATATCCAACTAATTGATACGATACCATCACCACAGCAAGATATGATTCGAATGTATATCAATAATATTTTGGGTTATCAAGAGCAATTAGAACAATTAATACATCTACGGCATGATGAACTTACCAGACTCATTGGCGAGCAGGTTAATTATCAAACTAAAATAGACAGTTACCAAAAAATTGCCAACCTAGCATAATTCACTAAGTAATCAAAAAAATAGACTAAAAATAATTGAGGAGCGGGGTTTTTTTGCATATTAGAATCGCTAAAAACCCCGCTCCTCAACTTTTTTTATTATCAAATTAAACTAGTTAAGGTTATAAAAGGTGAATAGTAGGCTGACTTTTTAACAATATAGATGAAAACCAATTTTTGATAAAAATTGGCAGTTGATGAATGGCGATTTTTAAACAAATAGAATCATTAATAAATTAAACATTCATATTCATGATTTCTTGATACGCTGCTACTAACTTATTTCTAACTTGCACGCCAAATTGCAAAGAAACCGAAGACTTTTGCATATTAACCATTACTTCATTTAATGAAACATTAGGTTCACCCATTTCAAAAGCTTTAGCTTGCTTACTTGCCTCAATTTGAGTTTGGCTAATTTTATCTAATGCCATTTTTAATTCAGCAACAAAATTTTGCTCTTTACTTACCTGTTGATTCGAAGAAAAATCCAATTTAGTTGCCGGATTAAAAGCCTCGATACTGTTCATCATATTAATTATATTCATCTTAATAAAATTACCGCTTAAATTATCACAAAGATAACAATCTAAAAGCGATAACTAAAGGGTAAAGCATGTGCTTTTTTAGCTATTGATTTTTATAAATACACAGATAATAGACCCTAGAATTAATCTAACCTGTTTAGAATTAGGATACATATGGATAGCCAGTCAGTAGGTAACAAAGGCGAATCAATATTGAATAAGTTACCATTTATCAATCAATTAAAACAAAATCGAAAAATGCTGCTCCTTATTGTAGGAGTGATCGTAATAGCTATAAGTAGTATCACCTATTTATGGCTTAAGAGTGATGATTACGGTGTGCTATTTAGTAATTTGAATGATAAAGATGGCGGTGAAATCATTAGCCAACTTGATAAGATGAATATTCCTTATAAGTTTTCATCATCCGGCACAACGATCTTAATTCCCGAAAATAAAATTTATGATACTCGCCTACGAATTGCTCAACAAGGTTTACCTAAAGGCGGTGCTATCGGTTTTGAACTGCTTGATAAAGAAAGTTTTGGAATGAGCCAGTTCAATGAACAAATCAATTATCAACGAGCATTAGAAGGCGAATTATCCAGAACGATTTCAATCATTAGTAGTGTTGATGATGCCAGAGTGCATTTGGCTATGCCAAAACCCTCTTTATTTGTTAGAGAAAGAAAATTCCCTTCTGCATCAGTCGCATTAACTTTATTACCTGGTCGCTCGCTATCTCAAGGTCAAATTGACGCTATTATCCACTTAATTTCAAGTAGTGTGCCGGAATTACAAGCGGATAAAGTCACTATCATCGATCAAAACGGTAATTTATTGACTGGAGAAAAATACCGCGATACTAACGTTAATGTTGCCCAATTAGAATATAGTGAACGAATCGAAAATTTGGTGCGTGAACGCGTAGAAAAAATCATTATACCAATTTTAGGTAAACAAAATGTTAAAGTTCAAGTTAATGCTGACATTGACTTTAGCCGTCAGGAATCAACATCCGAAATCTATGATCCTAATAGCGATGTTAACAATCAAACCATTCGCAGTAAGCAGCAAGTTGAAAACCGTCAATTAGCATCAAGCAATGCTATTGGTGGTGTACCAGGGGCTTTATCTAACCAACCAGTACCAACACCAAGTGCACCAATTGATGGAGAGAATGAAGTAAAAGATAAAGACGACAAGCAAAAAATGTATCATTTACAATCCAATAATACGTTGAACTTTGAAGTTAATCGTCAAATTATTCATAGCAAAATTCCTGAAGGTCGTATCAAGCGCTTATCTGTCGCGGTTCTAGTTAATTACAAATTTGCGACAATCAATAAAATTGCATCGTCAAATGAAGAAAATCAAAAAAATGAAGCGGTCGAAAAATGGGTAAAACTCGATAAAGAAGAGCTTACTCATATTGAAGCACTAGCACGTCAAGCTATGGGATTTTCTGACTTGCGTGGTGATTCATTAACGGTAGCAAATTTGAAATTTACAGATCAAATAGATGATGAAAATGACGCCATCACCTTTTTACAAAAACATGAAGTTTACGACATGCTGAAAACGGCAATTAAATATCTAATTTATATCTTAATAATATGGTATGCATGGCGAAAAGTACTGCGTTCGGTATGGGTTAAGATTCAAAGACAATACCTCAATACGGATAAATCTGACGGCACGATGGGCGCTGAAGATAAGCTTGATTATAAAGCACACAGTAAACTGCAACAGAAAATTTTTGAAGATAATATGCAACAACAGCAATACATCCGAAAAATTGTCGAAAAAGATCCTCGTGTAATGGCTCTCATTATTCGTGGTTGGATGAACAAGAAGGACACCGAGTAATGAATTTAAGTGAATCTCAAAAAGCAGCGACAATTTTAATGATTTTAGGTGAAGAATTAGCTGCAAAAGTAATGCAATTTTTAGACCATAAAGAGGTACAACAAATTAGTAGTGCCATGATGGGATTGCCACAATTAACACAAGAACAACTCAAAAATATTCTTAATGAGTGTCAAACCACACTTGATGATTGTGCCGTATTAAATACCGATACTAATGGCTATCTACGAAAAGTTCTCGAAAAATCAATTGGTAGTGATAAAGCCAGCCGTCTACTTGATGAACTATTAGATACCGATATTGAAGATACTACCGATGGCTTAAAAATGCTTAACTTTGTTGATGCGGCCAGAGCTGTTGATTTGGTTAAGAAAGAGCATCCACAAATTATCGCCACAATTTTAGTTCACTTAAATCGTGACTTAGCTGCTGAGATATTAAATCTATTTGATGATGATCTGCGTAATGATGTAATGCTACGTATTGCAACCTTCGGTGGAGTAGAGCCTTCAGCGTTAGAGGTATTATCAACATCGTTATCAACTTTACTACATGGACAAAATATTAAACTTAATAATATGGGGGGTATCCGCACCGCAGCAGAAATCATCAACCTGATGAAATCACAACAAGAAGAATTGGTTATCAATGCATTACGTGATTATGACAATGAGTTAGCTCAAAAAATCATTGATGAAATGTTCTTATTCGAAAATCTGGTTGATGTGGATGATAGAAGTATCCAACGTCTACTCAAAGATGTGGATAATGAAACCTTAATTATTGCCCTGAAAGGTGCGACAGAACCATTACGGGAAAAATTATTATCGAATATGTCGCAACGTGCTGCATCTATATTACGTGAAGATTTAGAAAACAGACCACCAGTGCGCTTGTCACAAGTTGAAACCGAACAGAAGAAAATTTTGGTTATTGCTCGTCGTTTAGCTGAAACCGGTGAGATGATCTTAAGTAGCGGTGATGATGAATATGTATAATCAAGCTAATACCTTAACTTGGAAACCATTACACTTTCAAGATTTAGCAGAATCATCACCACTCATTCCTGAAACCGATGGGCTAGAAGAGTGTGAACCAGAACTTGAAATAGTCGATGAGGCCGATACCAATTTTATTGATATTAATAGCCCTGAAATAACGCTAGAACTTGAAAATATCAAACAACAAGCACGAGAAGAAGCCTATCAAGAAGGTTTTAATCTAGGTAAAGAAGAAGGTTTCAATATTGGTAAACAAACAGGGTATGAGGAAGGGTTAACAATAGGCCAACAAGAAGGCCTGGAGAAAATAGAACAACAGATAAACGAAGAAAAATTAAATACTGTTGAATCCATCAAAAATCTAGCAATTCATTTTCAGCAGTCAATTAATCAAATTGATGAAAAAATTGTACCAAAGCTATTTGATCTCGCTTTACTTGCCGCTGAAAAAACTGTTGGTTCGTTATCCAAAGTAAAACAAAAGCAATTAATGCATTCGATCAAGTCATTAATTGAACAAAATACAATTGCACCGATTGTGGTTCGAATCAATCCGAATGATTTTTTATGGCTAGAGCCACAGCTAGATGATCAACTAAAAAACGAATGGCAATTTATTGCCGATGCAAATATAGAATTAGGTGGCTGCAAAATATTTACTGAAACAAATGAGATCGACGCAAGTATAACCAATCACTGGCAAATTATTTCTGACACAGTGCATGGAGATGAGCGTTAAGGTGAGCTTTTGTACGCAATGGGCAACTAAAATTGATAGTGCTAAACAGAAATTAGAGTCTGCATCTTTAATTCGTCAATATGGTCGATTGGTTAAAGCGTCTGGTCTTGTTCTAGAAGCTATTGGTTTAAAACTACCATTAGGATCCAACTGTTTTGTTGAACGACAATTAGATGGCAAAATCCAAGCGGTTGAGTGTGAAGTAATTGGTTTTAAAGGAAAAACACTATACCTCATGCCGTTTGAATCAACAGACGGTATATTACTCGATGCAAGAGTTTATACATCACAATATGATTTAACACATTTTAGCCACAAAGTTTTACCAATTGGTATGGGGTTATTAGGCCGAGTTGTCGATGCAATGGGAAAACCTCTCGATGGCAAACCATTACCTGAAGATATCGAATATGAAGGATTAATTAATAAAACACTAAATCCGCTAACCCGAACACCAATTCATCAAGTTCTCGATGTTGGCATTCGTGCAATCAATGCATTATTAACCGTTGGTCAAGGTCAGCGAATGGGGCTTTTTGCAGGTTCAGGCGTTGGTAAAAGTGTTTTACTTGGCATGATGGCAAGATACACCAAAGCCGATATTATTGTGGTTGGTTTAATCGGTGAGCGAGGTCGAGAAGTAAAAGATTTTATTGAAAATATTTTAGGTGAAGAGGGCTTAGCTCGATCTGTTGTTGTTGCCGCGCCTGCTGATGTATCGCCATTATTACGTCTACAAGGTGCAGCCTACGCGACTAAAATTGCTGAAAAATTTCGTGACCAAGGATTTAATGTATTACTCATTATGGATTCATTAACACGATACGCCATGGCACAACGTGAAATAGCCTTAGCGATCGGTGAACCACCAGCGACTAAAGGATATCCTCCTTCAGTATTTGCAAAATTACCAGCATTAGTTGAAAGAGCCGGTAATGACGCTGAAGGCAAAGGCGCTATTACCGCTTTTTATACCGTGCTAACCGAAGGTGATGACCAGCAAGATCCTATCGCTGACTCAGCTAGAGCAATTCTCGACGGACATATTGTTTTATCCCGTTCTCTTGCTGAATCAGGTCATTATCCAGCTATTGATATTGAAGCATCAATAAGTCGCGTGATGACAGAACTAACCAAAGACGAAAAAAAATCACGGTTATTTAAGCAATTATTTTCAAGTTTCCAACGAAATCGTGACTTAATTAATGTTGGCGCTTATGTAGCAGGAACCGATCCTTTATTAGATAAGGCAATAACGCTTTTTCCTGATATGCAACAATTTTTACAACAAGGAATTTATGAACATTGTAGTTATCAAGACGCTTATCAACAGTTAGCAAGAATTGTTGATTCAAACTTAGGAAAGAACAATGGCCAATCAATATAATGGTAAATTTGCCTTTTTAACATTAAAAAAGTTAGCTGAAAAATCAGTCGACGACAAATTGATTAAATTAAAAAATGCGCATGATAATAAGCGTAATGCTCAATCACAACTAAATGTATTGAATGATTACTATAATGAGTACCAACAGCGCTTAAATAAAGCGTTATCAGTTGGCATTACAGGATCAGAACTGAACAATTTTAATGCTTTTATTACTGCTATTGAGCAAGGGATCACACAACAAAAAAAGTTATTGTTAACTTTAGAAATTAAACAAAAACAGATTACCAATGAGCTAAATCAATCACAAAAAAGTCTCAATACTTACACCACATTATTGGATAAACAAGATAAAAAACGACTGCTACAGCAAAGCCGTTTACAACAAAAATTAACCGATGAATTTGCACAGCAGCAGTTAGCAAGGAGAATGTTGAATGAATATTAATCAATTTAGCGATATCCCATTAATATCACCTATAGAATTGAATGAAGTATCAATTATTGAAGACGATTTTTTTCAGATTTTATTACAGTTTAATGAAAAACAAGAGTTAGGCGAAAATAATAGCCTAGCCAAAGCTAATATTCTCGAGAACAAACTCGATCATCAATTAGATGATCAAGAAGAGGAAGATAGTGATGAATTATTCACACTATTTCCACTAACTTTGCAAGTCGATGAAGAGCCCATAATTAATAATGAGCATAATCATACTGAACAGCCAGCAATACGTGAATTAAAAATTAATACTACAGCTAATGATATACTTTTAAAGGCACCAGTTTCTGATGATATAACACTCAATGTAGATGAAAAAGCAGCAGAAATTCTAACTATTATTAATAGTAGTGAACAAGTAATCATTAAGCCAAATAAACAAACGAGTTTGCTAACGAATGATGAACATAATATATCAACCAATATAAATTCAGTTAAAACCTCAAATCAACCATTACCAACTCTTACTAATACTCAAAATAATAATATCGATTTACCTATCACCAATTTTGATATTAACCACTTTGAACAAGAACCTACATTACTAGTCCATAGCCCAAATCAATTAACCACATCAACACCATTAATTGAAAGTCAAAAAACGTTAAATATAAATTTACCTATGCCAATGGATATTACTGAATGGCAAAAAACATTAAACGAAAAAATTAGTCTCGTTTGTCGTCAAGGTATCCAAAATGCGGAAATCAAATTACATCCTGAAGAATTGGGTTCGCTGCATATTAAATTGGCAATAGTTGATGACAAAATGAACCTTCACATGGCTGTTGCACATAATATGGTTAAAAGCGTGTTAGAATCAGCTTTACCGCAATTAAGAACTTCATTGGAAGAACAAGGTATTATGTTAGAGCAGACCGATATTAGTGATTTTTCAATGATGAATGACTCCTCATCACCTTATAAACAAGAGTTTGAAATAGAGCAATTAATGGACGATAAAAATCAAACACTTCATGAACTTGATCATCCATCAAACATTGTTCAATCAGGATTAAGTATTTTTGCCTAAATAATAGTAATTGAAACAGTACTACGTTTTGATAGCTAGAGATTAAAAAGGTTGAATAGGTCATATTTTTACTGCCTATTCTTCCAATTAATTCTCAAAGCATGATTTATTATTTTGGTAATTTTTGGCTATTTAAATAGACATTTCATTAATTTTCATTGAGACAATAATAAATATGCAAACTACCAAGAAAAAAATAAGTATTTTAAATCTAGTACTTATTTTAATTACCCTTTTAGCAACAGGTTTTGCTGCTTATTTATG
This sequence comes from Gilliamella sp. ESL0443, assembly GCF_019469165.1. Lineage (NCBI taxonomy): Bacteria > Pseudomonadati > Pseudomonadota > Gammaproteobacteria > Orbales > Orbaceae > Gilliamella > Gilliamella sp. ESL0443. Next base: position 2,389,274 of record NZ_CP048263.1, read on the forward strand.
GTTACAAGATTCTCCTAAAACGACGCCCCATGTAGAACCAGAAGTGTTATCACCGGTTTTTTTAACATTAAAACCTTTCACAATTTCACTTCCACCATCTAAAGAAAATTTAGAAATCAATAAAATTCTATACGTTGGTATGGTGTTACGCGTCGCTGATGAAGAACAAAAAACCGTTTTATTAGATTATCTTCCTGAAGTAAGAAGTGACGTACTTTTGTTAACTTCAAAACAGTACGTTAATAATTTAAAGAAAGAGTCAGGCAAACTTGAATTACAAGAGCAGATAAAAATGGCATTATCTCGCCAATATGATGCAAAACATTCAGTAAAAATTGATGAAGTTCTATTTACTGATTTCATTGTAAGGTAATTATCATGTCTGATAAGCTTCAACCTAATACCGATAAAAGTGAATCTTTGCATTCACAAAATAATTCAGCCAGCATAAAAAATGATGCTGAGCAAAATTATCATTTACAACAAAGTAAACGGACTGAAGTTAAGCCTTATGATATATCAGTTAAACATAGCTTTATCCCAGAAAGACTAACCGCGTTAGAGATTATTAATGAACGCTTTGCACGTCAATTTAGAATTGGATTATTTAATTTATTACGCCGAAATACTGATGTTATAACCTCACCCATTGAACCCCAAACGTTTAAAGAGTTTTCACATGTTTCAGCAACCAATCATTTAAATTTAGTTCATCTTAACCCTTTGCGGGGAAGTTGCTTATTTTCATTTTCACCTGAATTAGTATTTATTGTTGTTGATACTCTTTTTGGTGGGGATGGCCATACTACTAATGTTGATACTGAAGTACGAGAGTTTACTCATACTGAGCAAGAGATTATTCGACGAGTATTAAGTCTTGCTTTAACAACTTATCAAAGCTCCTGGATTGATGTATACAATATTGAAACCGAATACATCCGCTCTGAAGTAGAAAGCAAATTTACCAACATTACCAGCTCGCCTGACGATGTTGTGTTAACTTCATCATTTTTAGTCGAAATTGGTAATTTTAAAGGAACATTTTGCATATGTATTCCTTATGCAATGGTTGAACCAATTAAAGAGCTATTAATTAAACCACCGATAGAAAACCAAACTCACCAAGATGATAACGTGTGGATGAGCTCACTGACGAGTGGTATTAAACAATCAACCGTTGAGTTAGTCGCAAACTTTACAAACATTCAAACAACTGTTGCCAAATTATTAGCATTAAAAGTCAGTGATATTTTGGATATCGAAAAACCAACAAGCCTTGATGTCACCATTGGCGGTGTACCAGTATTAAAAGGTCATTATGGTAGCGTCAATAAACAATATGCAATCCAAGTAGATCAGATAAGCAATCCAGTTTTAGAACAATTGAATGAAGGAGTGTTCAATGAGTGATATACCAAGTGATGATAGCCAACTAAATATTAGTGATGAATCAGTAATGAAAGAAGCTATTTTCGAAACCCTTTCACCACAACCAACAGACGTAAAAAAGCAAGATATTAACCTTATCCTAGATATTCCAGTTAATCTAAGCGTAGAACTTGGTAGAACCAAAATGGCCATTAAAGATCTTTTAAATTTAACTCAGGGTTCAGTTATAGCCTTAGACGGTTTAGCTGGTGAACCTTTAGACATCCTTATTAATGGCTATTTAATTGCGCAAGGTGAAATCGTTGTAGTTGGAGATAATTATGGAGTACGAATTACCGATATTATTACTCCATCAGAACGTGTTCGTAGATTAAGCCGTTAAAAATGAGATAACCATGACCCAAACTTTATCCGCCATTCCAGTAGAATCAAGCCTATATAGCCAGATCGGCATGGCATTTTTTTGTGTAATTGCTGTTATCTTATTTTTAGCATGGATAATAAAACGAATTGGTTGGAAAAAGTCTACGAAACAATTCATTGATATTAAAGCAACTTATAATATAAGTGCTAAAGAGCGCATTCTTCTGGTTTATGTTGATCATCAATTACTGGTAGTTGGTGTTACTGCACAACAAATGACATTACTGCATACCATAAATGAACAACGCACTGAAATGTTATTAGCTGAGCCCGCTGAGGTTGAGCAATTGTCAAAAAGTAACCTGTTTAATCAGATATTACAATCTGTGTTAGACAAGAGGTAAAATAGTGCGGTTAATACATATTATTTTGCTAAACGTACTGTTTTTTAGTCAATGTAGTTTTGCTCAATTATCACCATTAACAATTGTTTCTCAAACACCCTATCAAGAAGGACAAAGTTGGCCTTTACCTGTTGAAACCTTAGTCTTTTTAACTTTACTCACTTTTATCCCAATTATTCTACTACTAATGACGAGTTTTACTCGGATCATTATTGTATTAGGATTATTGCGAAGTGCACTTGGCACACAATCTGCACCACCTAATCAAGTGATAATAGGCATTGCGTTATTTATGACATTTTTTATCATGTCACCAACACTCGATAAAATATATCAAGAGGCGTATGTACCTTATTCGAAACAACAAATCACCATGCAAGAAGGGTTAAATGAAGCAACAAAACCGCTTCGTGAATTTATGCTCTCTCAGACTCGTGAAAGCGATTTAGGGTTATTTGTAAATATGTCTCATACGAATGAAATTCAAACTCGTGAAGATATCCCACTACGAATTTTGGTGCCGGCTTTTATCGTTAGTGAACTCAAAACCGCTTTTCAAATTGGCTTTACACTGTTTATTCCTTTCTTAGTAATTGATTTAGTTGTCGCCAGTACCTTAATGGCGTTAGGGATGATGATGGTGCCACCAGCAACGGTATCTCTACCATTTAAAATTATGTTGTTTGTATTAGCTGATGGCTGGCACTTACTATTAGGTTCGTTAGCACAAAGTTTTTTTAGTTAAAGTAAAGGAATATAATGCCATCTGAATATATTAGCCATTTCGCCATACAAGCCATCAAGGTTGCAGCATCGCTTGCTGGTCCTTTATTAATAGCGGCACTGGTCACAGGATTAATCATCAGTTTACTACAAGCAGCAACCCAAATTAATGAGATGACGTTATCTTTCATCCCAAAAATTTTGGCTGTTATTCTAGTATTAATTATTTTAGGTCCATCAATGCTAACCACAATGATCGACTATATTCGCCTTGTCATCACTAGCATTCCCAACCTAACAAGTTAACCTTAATGGATTTAGCTATTGTCGATCTATTGAATATTGATTTTTTTGCTTGGGTTCAATCAAGTTTTCTCCCTTTTGTTCGTATTTTAGCTTTAATTATGGTCGCACCAATCACTGGCGAAAAAGAAGTACCAAACCGTGTAAAAATAGGTTTAGCAATACTTATAGTCATTGTGTTACCTTTACCAAAGTTAGACGACAACCTTACCCTTTATTCATTAATGGGCATCTGGATTATTGCTCAGCAAATCATGATTGGCATCCTAATTGGTTTTGCAATACAACTTACCTTTATGACGGTTAGATTTTCGGGGGAATTAATTAGTATGCAAATAGGATTAGGAATGGCCACTTTTTATGATCCTATCAGCGGTCCATCAACCTCGGTATTATCACGTTTAATTAATATTATTGCTATGTTGATATTTCTTAGTTTAGATGGTCATTTATGGTTACTTTACGGATTAGCTAACAGTTTTGATATCATTCCTATTACGGTCTATCCTTTAAAACAAAACGGCTATTTAGCCTTAATCGAAATAACGGGTCTATTATTTAATAACGGTATTATGTTGGCATTACCATTAATGACATTATTACTTATTATTAATCTGTCATTGGGCTTATTAAATAGATTTACACCACAACTATCAATTTTTGTGGTCGGCTACCCGCTTACATTATTATGTGGGCTAACGATGTTATCGTATCTATTTTCTGCTTTACCATTGTTTGTCGAATCAATTTTAGAACAGATCTTTTCAACAATTTCTCGCATCTTAATCTATCTTGCTGATGTATCTACTTAGACAAAAAAAGTTGAGGAACGGGGTTTTTGAACGCCTAAATTAGAGATAATTAACGCTTGATAAAATCAAATTTTGCTTAAAATAAAAAACCGCTGCGTAAACAAAAGTCACACAGCGGTTATTAAGAAAAAATTAATTAAATAATTTATGGAATTGTAAACATATCCAATCCCAAATGCCGCCGAAGAATCCAGTTTCCTCAATATTTTCAAGCGCAACTAAAGATTGTTCATTGATAACTTTATCATCCAATAAAAATTGAATTTTACCAACCGCGGTTCCTTTGGTTATTGGTGCATAAATATAATCATCAATGGTATATTGCACTTTAACATCTGCTGAACGACCTTTCGGCACTGTGATATAAGCGCCATTGATCGCACCTAATTTAACTTTATTTTCATCACCATACCAAATTGACTCAATCGCGAGTGGATCATTGGGTTTTACTGGATTTGCCGTTTCAAAGAATCTGAATCCCCACGTAAGTAATTTTTTACTTTCTTCTTCACGACCTTTAAATGTTCGACCACCCAATACCGCTGAAATTAAACGTGTATTACCATCAACAGCAGAAGCAACAAGGTTATAACCGGCTGCGTTAGTATGTCCAGTTTTAATGCCATCTACATTTAATGTAGTATCCCAAAGTAATCCATTACGATTCATTTGAGGTTTAGAAAGATTGTAGGTAAATTCTTTTTCTTTATAAATTGCATATTCTTTTGGTAAGTCACGGATTAAAGCCTGACCTAACAACGCCATATCTTTAGCTGTGGTATATTGACCCGGTGCATCAAGCCCGTGCACAGTTTCAAAATGAGTGTGTTGTAATCCAATTTTTTTCGCATATTCATTCATCAAATTAACAAAAGCACCTTGGCTACCTGCAACATGTTCAGCCATAGCAATACATGCGTCGTTACCCGATTGAATAATGATACCTTTATTTAAATCAGAGACCGAAACAGTCTTACCGACTTCTAAAAACATTAATGATGAGCCTTTTAATACTGGGTTACCTGTTGCCCACGCATCTTTACTCACTAATACCATATCATCATTTTTAATTCGGCCTGATTCTAAGGCTTGACCAACAACATAACTTGTCATCATTTTAGTTAAACTTGCTGGATCGCGTTGTTGTTCCGCATTATATTGCGCTAAAATTTCGCCAGATTTGGCATCCATTAAGATATACGCTTCAGCATCTAGTTGTGGAATAGCCGGTATAGGAAAAGCCATTTCCGCAGAAGCAGAAGAACATATTGCGAGCACTAATAATCCAAAAGATAATTTAAATTTCTTTTTCATTTATAAAAATTCCGTTAAATGTTTTTAGATAACATATATCGATGAGTGTGAATAGACATCATAATGCCAAAACTTGCCATTAAAACGACTAATGATGAGCCACCATAACTTATTAGTGGTAATGGTACACCAACTACTGGCAATATTCCACTGACCATACCGATATTAATAAATACATAGACAAAAAAGACCAAAATTAAACCACCAGAAAGGATTCGGCCAAAAGTCGTTTGTGCTTGAGAGGCAATAATCAAACCTCTAATTATTAAGCATAAGAATAAGACCAGCAAAATAATCGAGCCAATAAAACCAAACTCTTCTGCGATGACTGAAAAAATGAAATCAGTATGGCGTTCAGGTAAAAATTCTAACTGTGACTGGGTACCTTCTAGCCAGCCTTTGCCCCATATTCCACCTGATCCAATTGCTGTTTTAGATTGAAGAATATGATAGCCAGTACCATTAGGGTCACGTTCAGGATTAATTAGCGTTAATACTCGTTCACGTTGATAATCGTGCATTAAGTAGAACCACATAATCGGTACGAAGATAGCCAACAATATCAAAGCAACAAGAATAAATCGCCAATTAATACCAGCCAAAAAGATAATAAAAATACCAGACATGACAATTAAAATAGCTGTTCCCAAATCGGGTTGCATTGCCACCAATAGTGTTGGCACACCGATAATAGCTAATGTTTGTAAGGTCGTTTTTAGTGGTGGAGGGCAACCATCACGATGAATAAATTTAGCTACCATTAAAGGAACAGCAATTTTAGCAATTTCTGAGGGTTGAAAACGAATAACTCCTAAGTCTAACCAGCGTTGAGCGCCTTTACTGGTGTAGCCAAAAATATCAACCAATAGTAATATAAAAATACAGGCAATATAAAGATAAGGTGCCCACTGTTCATAACTTCTTGGTGAAAACTGTGCAAAGACAATCATCACAAAAAAACCAAGTAATATTTGGATCACTCTTTTTTGCATCATATCTATATCTTGACCGCTAGCACTCCATAGAATATAAAGGCTATAACCAAGTAGTAAGGTGATAAATAAGCAAAAAAGCGGATCGATATGTATCTTTTGCCAAAAAGATTTCTTAATATTATTCATCATTAATCTTCATGTCCTGTATTAGGTGATTCATCGTTTAATTCCGTTGAGTTATCACCTTCAAGATAATAATCTAGTATCTTACGTGCGACTGCACCACCATTGGAGCTTCCTCCTCCACCATTTTCCAGAACAATCGCTAAGGCTATTTTCGGTTTATCGTAAGGTGCGTAAGCAATAAATAAAGCATGATCGCGTAAATGTTCAGGTATTCTATGTGCATTATAGGTTTCGTTTTCTTTTAAACCATAAACTTGAGCAGTACCTGATTTACCCGCGGCTTGATATTTAGCGCCTGCATAAACTTTACGCGCAGTGCCTCGAGCACCAAACATTACTCGATGCATACCTTCTTTTGCTAATGCCCAATAGGTTGGATTAACATCAACAAGACTGTTTTTTTCAATATATTTTGATGGATCAATCAGTGGTTGATTTTGATTGGTATTGATAATGTCGCTCTTTTTATATAATAAAAAGTGTGGTGTATAGGTTTTACCATTATTAATTAGTGTAGTTAATGCTTTAGCCATTTGCATTGGCGTTGCTGTCCAATAACCTTGACCTATACCGACAGGAATAGTGTCTCCTTGTAACCAAGATTTTTTATGGCGTTTTAATTTCCATTCACGACTTGGCATGACAGCTCGTGTCTCTTCACTAGGCGAGATATCAATGCCTGTTCGCTGGCCATAACCAAACTTAGTCATCCATAAATTTAAGCGATCTATCCCCATGTCATATGCAACTTGGTAAAAATAGGTATCTACTGATTCTTCTATCGCTCGTAATACATCGACATGACCATGCCCCCATTTTAACCAGTCTCGATAACGTCTTTCAGTGCCCGGTAATTGCCACCAACCCGGATCGTTAACCACACTTTTTGGTGAAACAACGCCTTCACTTAATGCTGCTATCGAAATAAATGGTTTAACAGTTGAAGCTGGGGGATAAGCACCGAGCAATGCACGGTTAAATAGTGGTTTACTTGGATCATTAAGTAACTCACTATATTTCTTACTTGAAATACCACCTACAAAGTCGTTTGAATCATAACTTGGGCTTGATACCATTGCTAATATTTCACCATTATTTGGATTAATAGCAACAACCGATGCTTTACGGCCAGCAAGCAGTGATTCAATATAGAGTTGTAATTTGAGATTAATGGATAAATAGATATCTTCACCCGCTTGTGGTGGATGTTGTTCAAGTAAGCGAACAATACGACCTCGGCTATTGACTTCAACCTTTTCGTTACCCGCCGTGCCATGTAAAACATCTTCGTAATATCGTTCAATCCCCATTTTTCCAATATTAAAGGTAGCCACATAATTGCTAGCTTTATTTTCTTCTTCTAGACGTTGCTTATCTTGACTGTTTATTTTAGATATATAACCAAGAATATGGGTAAGTGAAGCACCGTATGGATAATATCGATGTTGAATTTTTACAATTGATACAAAAGGAAATCGATGCTGATCAACAATAAACCGAGCAATTTGTTTTTCGGTTAAGTTTTCTTTAAGTGGTACAGGACGATGAGATCGATAATTTCGTCGCTCCTTTTGGAAGTTTTCAATATCTTCATCAGTTAAATCAACAATCTTTTTTAATTGTTCAAATTGCTCATTAAGGTTTTTAGTTTTGTCAGGAACAATATTAAGTTGATAGGTAATATTATTTATCGCTAATGGCGTGCCATTACGATCATAAATCATACCGCGACTTGGAGGAATAGGGATAATTTCAATACGATTATTGTTCGATTTGGTGCTGTAATAACTAAAATTCGATATTTGCAAATCAGCTAAATTGGCTAATAATACAAAAATTAGTAGTATAATTACGACAAATGCAAACAGTGCTCTACGCAAAAATAAGTTTGTTTCTGCGGAGTGATCGCGAATATAGCCTTTTTTTGTTTTACCTGAAATAGAGATAATCTAACTCCTCTAAATTCTGTTTATAGATGTTCTTTTTGTTCCCATTTTTCATAAGCATTAACAATTCTAGCTACCACAGGATGGCGAACTACATCTTCACTCTTGAAAAAATTAAAACTAATATCTTCAACTTCATTTAATACTTCTATTGCGTGACGTAACCCAGATTTTTGATGACGAGGTAAATCTATTTGGGTTATATCACCCGTTATTACCGCTTTAGAATTAAAACCAATGCGGGTTAAAAACATTTTCATTTGTTCTATTGTTGTGTTTTGGCTTTCATCAAGAATAATAAATGCATCATTGAGTGTACGCCCACGCATATAAGCTAACGGAGCAACTTCAATCACACTTTTTTCAATTAGTTTTTCGACTTTTTCAAAACCAAGCATTTCAAATAAAGCATCGTAAAGCGGACGCAAATAAGGATCGACTTTTTGGCTTAAATCACCTGGTAAAAAACCCAATTTTTCACCGGCTTCAACTGCAGGGCGTGTTAATACAATTCGTCTAACTTGTTGTTTTTCAAGTGCATCAACTGCGGCAGCTACAGCTAAATAGGTTTTACCTGTACCAGCAGGACCGATACCAAAAGAGATATCATAATCTAATACATGAGCAATATATTGTGCTTGATTAGGCGTGCGGGGTTTTATTACTCCTCGCTTGGTCTTTATCATCACTTGTTTGCTACCATGCAGATCAACATAACTAGGTGCGTGTTCATTAGCTTTTTCTAACGCACCTGATTCTTTAATAGCTAAATGTATCTGCTCTGGTTCTATATCGACAATACTGTCTTTTACTTTAGTTTGTTTATACAGCGATTGTAAAATCTCAGTTGCCGCTTTTGCACAAATTATATCGCCAGTAATAGCAAATTGATTACCCCGATGGTTTATTTCTAATCCTAATCGTCGTTCAAGTTGTTTGATATTGTCATCATAAGGACCACAAAGACTATTAAGCCGCTGATTATCTGCTGGTTCAAGCATTGTTTCATATGTCGTAATATTCAAAGATATGTCCCCAAATCGTTTATTTTAAACACGTTCTTTTGAGCCAAAATTTATCAACATGTTATATATTATTATTTCAATCATTATTTAATTATGGTTGATAGATAGCCACACCTAAATCGTTTTCTTTACGGGTACGAGAGATGACCGATATTGGTGATTCACTTACACGTAAATTCATCTGATCCTCTGTTCTTACTACTTTACCACGCAATGAGTTAGGATAAACATCGGTAATTTCAACATCAACAAATTTACCAATCATATCCGGACTACCTTCAAAATTAACAATACGATTATTTTCTGTTCGTCCAGTTAATTCCATAAGATCCTTTTTAGAAGGGCCTTCAACTAAAATACGTTGCACAGTATTTAACATGCGACGACTAAATTGCATTGCTTGTTGATTGATTCGTTCTTGGAGAATATAGAGCCTTTGTTTTTTCTCTTCTTCAGAAACGTTATCTTCCATTTCAGCAGCAGGTGTACCTGGTCGTGCTGAATAGACAAAGCTATAACTTAAATCAAAATTAACATCAGCAATGAGTTTCATGGTTTGTTCAAAATCTTCTTGGGTTTCACCAGGGAATCCAACAATAAAGTCTGAACTAATTTGAATGTCAGGACGAACTTTGCGTAATTTGCGAATGATTGATTTATATTCAATTGCTGTATGAGTGCGTTTCATTAAATTTAACACTCGGTCTGAACCACTTTGTACCGGCAAATGTAAAAAGTTAACCAGTTCTGGCGTATCACGATATACATCGATGATATCATCAGTAAATTCAATTGGATGGCTGGTTGTAAAGCGAATGCGATCAATACCATCAATAGCAGCAACTAAGCGTAGTAGTTCAGCGAAAGAACAAATATCACCATCGAAAGTTGGCCCTCGATAAGCATTTACATTTTGACCCAGTAAATTAACTTCGCGTACACCTTGTTCAGCAAGTTGAGCTATTTCATAAATTACATCATCACAAGGTCGGCTCACCTCTTCACCACGGGTGTAAGGTACCACACAATAAGTACAGTATTTATTACATCCTTCCATAATTGAAACAAAAGCTGTTGGACCTTCACTGCGAGGTTCGGGTAAACGGTCAAATTTTTCAATTTCAGGAAAACTAACATCAACCACATGATGGCCATTACCACTACGAATTTGTTCAATCATCTCGGGTAAACGATGAAAAGTTTGTGGTCCAAAAATAATATCAACAAAAGGAGCACGCTTACGGATATGTGCACCTTCTTGTGATGCTACGCAACCACCTACACCAATGATGATATCAGGGTTATGTTGTTTTAAATTTTTCCAACGGCCTAGTTGATGAAAGACTTTTTCTTGGGCTTTTTCTCGAATAGAGCAAGTATTTAATAGTAAAATATCTGCTTCTTCGGCATTTTCTGTTAAAGTTAAACCATGGGTGGATTCAAGGAGATCTGCCATTTTTGTTGAATCATATTCATTCATTTGGCAACCCCAAGTTTTGATATGTAATTTTTTGCTCATCAATAACTCAGCTATATTTAATTGTTAAAATGAAAACGGGTTTAAATCCGTGATTTTAGCGTGCCATATTGTAATCCTTTGTGATTGTAGGGTCTATAATTAATATAAAAAACTATATTTATATGCTTTATTTAGAAAATAATGTCTAATTAGTAATTAATCTATCGAAAAAACAACTGATTATGATAATCATTCTTTTTAATATCGTTTTATTTTATGCTATTATTCTTGGCCTATTAATATTACTAATATAAAAGTGTCTAGGTATGTCGAAAACTTTTAGTCCAACAAAGCGCTTTTTGATCAAAGGCATTATTGCTACTTGTCTATTATCTGTTACACGAGTTGGCTTTGCTGCGGCAATGGCTCAAGTTGTGGCTGTGCGTGTTTGGCCTTCATCAACCTATACACGAATAACGTTAGAATCAAACGTTAAGCTTAATTATAAAAGCGCACAATTATATAACCCTGATCGTATGGTGATTGATATTGATAATCTCAATTTAAATCCAATATTAAAAGCCGTTTCGACAAAAGTTTTAAGTCGTGATCCTTTTATTAAATCTATACGTGCATTACAGTTAGATCCTAAAACTGTACGTATTATGATCGAATTAAAACAGGGTATTGATCCTAATACGTTTACATTACCACCGATTGCTGAATTTAAACATCGATTAGTCGTTGATCTTTATCCGTCTAAACCGGCTACAGCTAATGATGATCCTTTACTTGCTCTTTTAGAAGAGTATCAAAAAGGGGATCTAAATAAAAAACAAGCGCAAATAAAATCGCCAACGAATAAAAATAAAAACTCGCCTATTATTGTTATGCTCGATCCTGGTCATGGTGGTGAGGATCCTGGTGCGATTGGCTACAAAAGAACACGAGAAAAAGACATTGTTTTGCAAATTGCCAGACGAACATATAGTTTGCTAAAAAAAGAACCAAATATAAAAGTTTATATGACTCGTAATGAAGATGTTTTTATTCCATTAAAAGTTCGAGTAGCGAAAGCGAGATCTTTACATGCGGATCTATTTGTCTCTATCCATGCTGATGCTTTTGCGAGTCGATCTGTTAGAGGGTCATCTGTATTTGCTTTATCAACACGTGGAGCTAGTAGTTCTGCTGCAAGTTATTTAGCGCAAACTCAAAATGATGCAGACCAAATAGGTGGTGTTAGCCGAAGTGGTGATAAATATTTAGATAACACTATTTTAGATTTAGTGCAAAAAACAACCCTTTCTAATGGTGTATTATTAGGGAGTGCTATTTTAAATCGAATGAAAAATGTAAATAAATTACATAAACCATCGATAGAAAAAGCAGGTTTTGCAGTGTTAAAAGCGCCAGATATTCCATCAGTTTTAGTTGAAACAGCCTTTATTAGTAATATAGCTGAAGAGCAAAAACTTAAAACAGTAGCCTTCCAAAATCAGGTTTCTAAAGCCATAGTTGATGGTATTAAGGATTATTTGAAAAGACGTAAAAATTGATCTAAAAAGTGATTAGATCAATTTATTTTTTATTCAATGATCATTAATCGTCTTTCAGCATTCAATTCAGGTATAGTAAGTTTTATATCTTGTTTCAGCGTAAATCCTTCAGGGATAGGATCAAGATCACTGCCTTTTAACGCATAAAATAATCCTTGTTCATTAGGAAGATGTTTACACCAGGTTAACATATCTTGTAAAGAAGCAAATGCTCGACTTATTACCCCATCGAATTTTTTTTGATTATATTCTTCAATACGGCTTTGAATTGGTTGAATATTTGGTAGCTTTAATTCAAATTGAACTTGTTTTAAAAAACGGAGCCTTTTACCTAAACTGTCAACGAGATCAAATTGTTTGTCTGGATTGATGATTGCTAAAGGAATCCCTGGTAATCCAGGGCCTGTACCTACATCAATAAACGTGCTACCAACTAAATAAGGTGAAACAACTAAGCTATCCATAATATGTTTTATTAACATTTCATTAGGATCACGCACCGCTGTTAGGTTGTAAGCTTTATTCCATTTATTAAGCATTTCAACGTAATTGATCAGTTGATCAATTTGCTGACAATTGATTGGAAGATCCGTTTGATCAATAAGATTAATGAGTTTCTTTTTTAACATAGTTCTTCTTTTTTAAATAAACTAATAACATTGAAATTGCAGCTGGTGTAATACCTGAAATACGTGAAGCTTGGCCAATTGAAACCGGCTTATGTTGTTTTAATTTAGCAACAACTTCGTTAGATAACCCTGATATTTCAGCATAATCTATATGTTCAGGTATGAGAGTTTCCTCATTTCGTTTTTGTCTTTCTATTTCTTCAATTTGTAGTTTTATATAGCCGTCATACTTAACTTGAATTTCAACTTGTTCTGCTGCTTGATCATCACTTAGCCCTGGTGCAAATAGAGACAGGGATTGTAGAGTTTTGTAGCTCATTTCAGGGCGTTTAAGCAGCTCTTCTCCATTGGCTTCTTTGGTAAGGTTAGCGCTTAATACCGCATTAACTTCATCAATTGTTTCAATGTGAGGATGAACCCAAATGTCACGAAGACGTGCTCTTTCTTGTTCAATAGCTTCAAATTTTTCGTTAAAACGTTGCCAACGGTAATCATCAACCATTCCAAGTTGTCGTCCAATTTCTGTTAAACGAATATCTGCATTATCTTCACGTAACATTAAGCGATATTCAGCTCGTGAAGTAAACATACGATAAGGTTCATTAGTACCTAAAGTACAAAGATCATCAACCAAAACCCCTAAATAAGCTTGATCACGCGTTGGATACCATTGATCTTGATCATAAACAAAACGAGCTGCATTTAATCCTGCCAGCATACCTTGAGCAGCGGCTTCTTCATAACCTGTAGTACCATTGATCTGTCCTGCTAAAAACAAGCCTTTGATCACTTTACTTTCAAGAGTTGGTTTGAGATCACGAGGATCAAAGTAATCATATTCAATCGCATAACCTGGTCTGACTATATTGGCATTTTCCAGTCCTTTCATACTGCGAACAAAAGCTAATTGTGTGTCAAAAGGTAAACTTGTTGATATTCCATTTGGATAAATTTCATTACTGTCTAAACCTTCCGGTTCTAAATAGATCTGGTGCGAGTTACGATCAGCAAAACGCATTATTTTATCTTCGATTGATGGACAATATCGTGGACCTACACCTTCAATAACACCTGTATACATAGGGCTACGATCTAAGCTGTTTCGAATAATATCATGTGTGGTTTCATTAGTACTTGTTATATAACAAGGAATTTGTTTAGGATGCTGTTTAGCATCACCTAAAAATGAAAATACAGGCACAGGATCATCACCGTATTGTGTACCTAATTTAGAAAAATCTATGGTTCTAGCATCGATACGAGGCGGCGTTCCTGTTTTTAAACGACCCATTCTAAATGGATATTGATGCAACGATTTGGAAAGACCTATCGAAGCAGGATCACCCGTTCTACCGCCACTATAATTATCAAGTCCTATATGGATTTTGCCATCTAAGAAAGTGCCAGTAGTTAATACAACAGATCTTGCTTTAAATGAAACACCCATTTGTGTAACCACCCCCGTGATCTGATCGTTTTCAATGATCACGTCTTCAACTGATTGTTGAAATAACATTAAGTTTTCTTGGTTTTCAAGGGTTGTTCGTATTACTTTACGATACAAAGATCGATCCGCTTGAGCTCGTGTTGCTCTTACAGCAGGACCTTTGCTGCTGTTTAAGATCCTAAATTGGATCCCAGAAAGATCAATAGCATGTGCCATTAATCCACCCATTGCATCAATTTCTTTTACCAAATGTCCCTTACCAATACCACCAATAGCAGGGTTACATGACATTTGTCCTAACGTATTGATATTATGGGTTAAAAGTAATGTTTTTCGGCCCATTCTTGCTGATGCCATTGCTGCTTCTGTTCCGGCATGGCCACCACCAACGACGATGACATCAAAAAGATCTGGATAAAACATATAAAGCCTCGTTTTTTATTTTACAGATAGATGATCATTATTTTGATCAGGTGATTTGGTTTTATTTAGCGTAAGGAATTTTACTCATCTTTTTTATTACGTCAAATGATCTATTTTGATCATCATTTAAATTAAATAAGATCTTTTTGTGATCTTTTTTATTTTTACTATTATTAGTTTGGATCATTTTTGTTGATAACTCTTTTTTATGATTATTTTATAGGATCTTAATGATCGTCTAATGCTGTTAATTGATCGGATCTTTTTTTAGTTAATCCTGTTTATAACTCTTATTTTTATCCA